>JBGAHE010000027.1:0-65874 GCA_044226365.1 Bryobacteraceae bacterium | reverse complement strand
CGCAACAATCGCCGCTCACGCCTCCCAGGCGGCTCTCGAAGTAGTCGCGAGCGAGCACCGTCAGCCCCGCGCTGCCCACCAGGGCGGGCAAAGCCAGCACCCCGAGCGGCGCGGCCAACAAACCCGCGAGGCCGATCGCCACCAAAGCGCGCGGCGTACTCAGCGACAACGCGAACAGCTTGCCGGAACCTTCACCCGCGGGCCGCGCAATCCAAATGAGTCCCACCTGCGCGCCGCGGCTCAACGCACCGGCGGCCACCAACGCCTCCAGCGCATGGCTGCGCGTCTCGGCGATGGCCTGCCAACGCAACAGGACGGAGAAGAGTAACGCCAGCGCGCCGAAGGTGCCGATGCGCGAGTCTTTGAGAATTTGCCGGATCTGATCCGGATGGCGGCCGCCGCCGAAGGCATCGGCACAATCAGCCAAGCCGTCTTCGTGCAACGCCCCCGTCAGCAGCACCATCAACAGCACCGCTCCCAACGCATTCCACGGCGCGGGCAAGTAGTGTTGCACGCCCGCCGCGGCCAACCCCACCAGCGCGCCGACCAGCGGGAACCAGGCCGCCGCTTCGCCGGGGGCGCACGTGGAGCGGCGAATCGGCAGGATCGTCAGAAACTGAAGCGCGCCCAGACAGCGAATCAAGATGACTTCACCTTCATCGGATAGCCGAACACCATCCAATACACCTCGGCGGCTACTTGCGCCGCGTCCTGATTCAGCCGTCCCTGCAGATCGCGAAAACGCCGCGCCAGCGCATTCTCCGGCACGATCCCGCAGCCCACTTCGTTCGTCACGGCGATGATCGTGGACGGGCTAGCCGTCGCCGCGGCCAAAAACGCGGCGACGCGCAGTTCGAGCGAGCGTTCGTCCTGCAGCAGCAGGTTGGTGAGCCACAACGTCAGGCAATCCACGACGATCGCGCTGTGGACCGTCTCGAGATTCTGCACGGCGCCAGCCAGGTCGAAGGGCTCTTCGCAGGTGGCGAACTCATCGGCCCGCTCGGCTTGGTGACGGATAATCCGCTCGCGCATCTCCTCGTCATAAGGCTGGGCCGTCGCCACAAACGCGCGCGGCTCCGGCGTCCGGCGCGCCAGTTGCAGCGCATAGGTACTCTTGCCGCTGCGGCTGCCCCCGCCCACTAACACTAGAGCCATGTGCTTCTCCGTTTCGAGCGTAGCAGCAGAATGAAGAACGGCCCGCCAAGCAGCGCCGTCAGTACGCCCACCGGGATCTCGGCCGGGGCCAGCACCATGCGCGCGGCCGTATCCGAAAGGGCCAGGAACGCAGCGCCATAGAGGAACGACGCGGGCAGGATCACCCGATGATCCGCGCCCAGCTTCAAGCGCAGCGCGTGCGGCACGATCAGGCCCACGAAACCGATGGGACCGGTGAGTGCGGTTACCAGACCGGTGAGCACGGAGATGGCGAAGTAGCCTGACCAGATCATGCGTTGCGCCGGCACGCCGCGCGCCATCGCCCAGTCCTCGCCGATCGCCAGCAGATTCCAGTCCCGCGCGCGCCACAGCACCGCCGCCATCACCGGAACCAGCAGCGCCGTCAGCCACAGCAACGTGGTGTACTCCACCGTATCGATGCCGCCCATCAGCCAGCGCACAATCACCAACGACTTACCGAAGCTCGAGATGGTCTGCAAGAAGAGAATCAGGGCCAGACAAATGCTGTTGAGTGTGACGCCGGCCAGCAGCAACGTGAAGCTCGAAAGCCGGCCGCCATCGCTCGCCAGGCTCACCACGCCGATCACCGCAATTGAGGCGCCGATGAATCCCGCCAGCCACACGCCATTGAACTCCCCCGCCTCACCCCAACCCAGACAGATGGCGGTGACCGCTCCCAGCGACGCCCCGCTGGAAACTCCCAGCGTGTAAGGCGTCGCCAAGGCATCGCGCAGCAAAGCCTGGCAAAGGACACCCGCTACGGACAACGCGCCACCCGCCAGCAACCCCAGCAACACGCGCGGCAAACGGATGCCGAAGACAATCTCGCGGTCCGGCGAGAGGCCGGCCCAGGCCCGTGCCAACGAGACGTCCGCGGAGCCAACTAAAGGCAAGCCGAACGCGCAGATGAGCACGGCGGCCAAGCCCAGCACGAGCCACAGCGGCCTACTCATAGAGAATCACCGGCCGCGAGGCGCGATTGCGCCCGATGACAGCATCCACGCCGAAGACCTGGCGTAGGCACGCTTCGCTCAGCACTTCGCCAGGGGCGCCGTCCGCCACCAGTTCGCCCCGATCGAGAATCAGCAGACGGTCGGCATGCGCCGCCGCCAGGTTCAGGTCATGCGTCACCGCGACCACCAGCATGTTCTCTTCTCGCGGCAGGCGCCCCAGCAGACGGTAGAGCGCCACCTGATGCGACAAGTCGAGAAAGGCGGAAGGCTCATCGAGCAGGAGCACGCGAGGTGACTGCGCCAGTGCGGCAGCCAGAATCACGCGCTGCCGCTCGCCACCGGAAAGTGAGACGAAATCGCGCGCCCGATAACCCGAGGCGTCGGTGAGTTCCATAGCTCGCGCCGCAGCGGCATGATCCGCCGGAGACTCGTTCCAGCCGCGCCCGTGCGGCGTGCGCCCCATCAGAACGATCTCCTCCGCGCTGAACGGAAAGTTGATCTGCACGTTCTGCGGCAGGAACGACACCTCGCGAGCAAACTCACGGCGAGGCCAGGCCAGCACTTCGCGGCCCTGATACTCGCAACGTCCTTCGCCCCGCTTCAGCCCCGCCATCAGGTTCAACAAGGTCGATTTGCCCGCGCCATTCGGCCCCAGCACCGCCACAAACTCGGGGCGCGAAAACTCGACGGACACCTCGCGCAGCACGCGCGCGGCGCCGTAGCTCAAGCCGGCCTGCGTCAGGCGATAGATCATTTCCCCCCTTGAATCATCCGTTCGAACTCGCGCGCCGCATCCACCACGCGCGGCCCCGGCACCACAAAGATATCGGACGCCACCGCGAACACGCGCCCCTGCTTCACCGCCGACACCTGCGGCAGCTTGCGATAGAGCGCGCGCACCTGTTCCAGATGCCCCGGCGTCACGGCGTCTGTATCAGCCATGTCGCCCATGTCGATGATCACGTCCGGTTGCCGCGCCAGAATCTCCTCGGTGGAGACCTTGGGATAGGACAACGGCGAGTCCGCAAAGATGTTCGCGCCCCCGGCCAGGGCGATGAGCTCATTCAGATACGAGTCCTTGCCCACTACGATCAGGCCCGTCAAATGGCCGGGATTGCGCCCCACCACGAACATCGTCTTGCGCCTGGCGCGCCCTTGATTGCGCCCACGAATCGCCGCCAGTTCGCGGCGCATCCGCTCCACCAACGGTACGGCTCGCTGGGGTTCGCCCATGGCCTTCGCGATCGTCTGGATGGAACGCTCAATGCCCGCCAAGTCACCGCGCTCGATCGCCGCTACCCGCACGCCCGGCAGCGTCACCTTCGTCGTGGTCGGATCCAGGATCAGCAGATCGGGCTTCAGCGCCACCATGGCTTCCAGGCTCGGCCGCAGATAGCTGCCGATCTGCGTCTTCTGCCGGACTTCCGGTGGATAGTGGCAATACTGAGTGACGCCTACCACGCGATCGCCCCAGCCCAGGGCGTAGAGCATCTCCGTGGCGCTCGGCGCCACCGAAACCACGCGTTGCTGCGCGCTCAGCGTCGTTGCCAGCAGGATCAGAATGAAGCGCATCGATACTCCTTGAACAGCGCCAAAAGACGTTCGTGGTCCGCACGCAGTCGCACCGCCAAGCGAATGGCCGGCTCGTCCACGCCGGGAGTTTCACTGCAATCGCGCACCAGCACGCGCCGGTCGGCGAGCCACTCCACCAGCGGCAGCGGATCGTCCGCCATCCGGACCAGAAAGTAGTTCGCCACGCTCGGCGCTGGCGTGAAGCCGGGGATTTCCGCCAACTGACGACTGAACCAGCAGCGTTCGGCGGCAATCCATTCGCGGGTGCGCTGATGATGTTCATTGGCGGCCAGCGAAGCCAGCGCGGCCGCTTCCGCCAGTGTATTCACCGTCCAGGGCTCTCGCTGCAGCTGTAGCGCGGGCACTGCCTGCCCCACCAGCGCGCCGATCCGCAAGCCGGGCAGGGCGTGCAACTTCGTCAGCGAGCGCAGCACCAGCAAGCGCTCGTAGCGCTCAACCAGTTCGAGCGCCGATGGCGCCTCCGTGAACTCGACGAAGCTCTCGTCCACCAACACGAAGCACTCTTGCCGCAGCAAACGCTCGATCGCTTCGAGCGGCAGCATCGTGCCGAGCGGATTGTTCGGCCGCGTGACGACGGCGAAGCCGCGCAACTGAGCGGGCTGAGTGACCAGGGCCGCATTCGGATATGCGCGGTGAAACTCGCTGAAGGTGGGCACCAGCAGCGTCACCGGATCCGCTCCGGGCGCGCCACAGCGGGCCAGAAAGTGAATCAGGTCCGTCGCGCCGTTACCGGTCATCACCAGTTCGGCGGGGACGTGCCAGGCATCCGCCAGCGCGGCATTCAAGCGAGTCGCCTGCGGTTCGGGATACTGCACGATCCCTTCCATCGCCCCGACCATGGCTTCGCGGACGCCGGGCGCCAGGCCCAGCGGATTGATGGAGGCGGAGAAGTCCAGAATCTCTTGCGGACCACACCCCAGCCGCCGCGCCAGCCCATGAACATTGCCGCCATGGGTGATGTTCATCGCTGAACACTCCACGTGAGCAGGACCGCCAGCGCCGACGTGCCATAGAGCAACCGCCGCGCGCCCAACGCCGCCTCGAGCGACAACGGACGCCCCCCGTCGCCGAGCGCCGCTTTCCGCGAAGGGACGCCCTGGTAATAGTTCAAACCGCCCAACTGCACACCCAGCGCTCCCGCCACCGCCGCTTCCGGATAGCCCGAGTTCGGGCTCGGCTGGGACCGCCCATCGCGCCACGCGCACTGCCATGCGCGCCGCGCGTCGTAACCCAGTAACCACGCCGCCACCGTCACCAGCAACACGCTGAGCCGAGCGGGGAGGAAGTTCGCCACATCGTCCAGCCGCGCCGACGCCCAACCGAAGTCGCGATACCGCTCATTGCGATAGCCGCACATCGAATCGAGCGTGCTGATGGCCTTGAACGCCGCCATGCCCGCCGGGCCGGCCAGCGCCAAATAGAACAGCGGCCCCACAATGCCGTCACCCAAACTCTCCGCGACGGACTCCACCGTGGCCCGCAGAATCTCGCGTTCATTCAACATCGCCGTGTCGCGCCCCACGATCATCGCCACCCGTTCGCGTGCAAGCTCCAGGTCGCCATCGCGCAATGCCACAATCACGCGCATCGCGTGCCAGTCCAGGTCGCGCACCGAGAGAAACGTCCAGATCCAAAAGATCGCGAGCCACGGCAACGTCAGCCAAACCAACCCAGCGCTCGTCCCCACCACCAACAGCCACAGCACAGCGCCACCGCAGCGCAGCGGCAACCGCCGGCACCACGGCTCCAGGCGCGCAATCAGCCAGCCCATGCCGCGAACCGGGTGCGGCAGCCAGCGCGGATCGCCCAAAGCTAGGTCGAGTGCCACGGCGCAAAGCAGTTCGGTACCCGCCGTCACAGGAACTGCTCCTCAAACAAGCGTAGATTCGCGTGATCGGTAAACCAGCGGGCTAAGCCATCATAGGCTTCGACTTTCGAAGGCTGCGGAGCCACCGGACGTCCCAGCAGAGCACTCAACAGGCGATGATCTTCGAGCGCGCCGTGTAGATAAGTCCCCACCACGTTGCCGCGGCGAGCGCCTTCCGGCCTGCCCTCCACCGAGGCGAAGGGTTCGGCTGGCGAAGTCGATTCGCCCATGTGAATCTCGTAAGCCGGAAAAGTCACGCCCAGGGCTGTCGCCTGCACGGTCCGCGTCGTCTTCTGGGGTGCCATCACCGTGCGC
This sequence comes from Bryobacteraceae bacterium, assembly GCA_044226365.1. GTDB lineage: Bacteria > Acidobacteriota > Terriglobia > Bryobacterales > Bryobacteraceae > JALHNI01. The sequence continues at coordinate 59,970 of JBGAHE010000027.1, read as the reverse complement.
ACCGGCAGCAGGCCCAGCCCTGTGCCGCTCACCCACTCAGAATCGGCCTGCCCCGGATCCAGAATCTCTTCGCCCAGCATCTGGTAACCGCCGCAAATGCCGATGATCTGCGCGCCGCCGGCCTGCTGCTGGCGAATCCACGTGTCGAGCCCTTGGGCTCGCAGCCACGCCAGATCCGGCAGCGTGCTCTTGGTGCCCGGCAGAATGACGGCGGCGAATTGACGCTCCACCGGTTTGCTGATCCAGGCGGCATCAGGCAACAAGCGAAAGTCGGTGAGGTTCGAGATGCGAGGCAGCTTGAGAATCGCCACGTCGCCGGTCGCAGCCCCGCGATCCTCCACCGCCACGCCGTCCTCTTCATCGATCGTGTACTCGCGCAGATAACGAAACACGCCCAGGCAAGGCTTGCCGGAGCGTTCTTCCAGCATGCGCACACCGTCCTCAAATAACGTCGGATCTCCCCGAAAACGATTCACCGCGAAGGCGCGTACCAGGTCGCGTTCCGCGGGCTCGAGCAGGTTGATCGTGCCGATGATCGAGGCAAAAATGCCGCCGCGGTCGATGTCGGAGACTAATAGCACCGGCGCCTGAACAGCGCGGGCCAGATTCAGATTCACCAGATCACGCGACTTCAGGTTCAGCTCGGCAATACTGCCCGCGCCCTCCATCACCACGTAGTCGTAGCGGGCGGCCAGCCGTTCGTAGGCCTTGATTACTTCGCCGAAAAGATAGTCGAAATGGGTGTAATAGTCGCGGGCGGCCAAGTCCTGCCAAACCTGCCCATGCAACACCACCTGACTGCCCCGGTCCGAAGTCGGCTTCAGCAGAATCGGGTTGAAGTCCGGATGCGGCTCGAGTCCGCAAGCCTCCGCCTGCGCCACCTGAGCCCGCCCAATCTCCCCGCCGCCCGGGCACGGATAGGAGTTGTTCGACATGTTCTGCGCCTTGAACGGCGCCACACGAAAGCCTCGTTGGCGAAGGTGGCGGCAGATGGCCGTCGTCATCCAGCTCTTGCCGGCATGCGACGTCGTGCCGCCGATCATGAGCGGTTTAGCTGGCAAGTTCCCCCTCGGAACACAGCGGACTCAGGCCTGGGACCGGTCTCCTGACTTGCGGCGCGCCTTTTCCAGTCACTTACCTTCCCGGCTTTCACCAGTGGCTTCGCGAAGCGCATCCTAACAGCCGCTTACAGTTGCGGGGCAGCGACGGATTCTCACCGTCTTCCCGAACATCCCAAGGCGGATCGGCGTTGCTAAAACTCTGAGTTTAGCAGGCGGGCCAAACTTACTGCCGTTCCAGGCGCTGTGGACCAGCCCAGTACAGACTCACTTCGTGCCCGTCCGGATCGTCCAGATAGGCATGCCGCCACCCCCACGGCATCAGCGCGGGCGGCTTCGTAAGGCGAATTCCCTTTGCTTCCAGCGCGGCGCAGAACTCCTCCAGCCTCTCCACCTCGAAGTAGAGCCGGACGCCCCCGGTGCGGAGCTCGGTGCCGGGCTCGAGCAGATGTAGCGCGATGGTGGCTTCGCTTCCCAACGGGCGCAATCGCGCGTAGACCAACCGTGGTCCTCCGCGGAACTCCTGGAGGACATCGAAGCCGAGCGCGCCGTGATAGAAGTCGAGCGACTTCTGCACGTCGCGCGTATAGATCATGGCGTGGTTGAAGGTGAGGTCCATCTGCGCCACGATAGCGCAATGCGATCCTGAAGGCATGCCCCCTGAACCCTGGCTGCGCGGCCCGATCGCGGGTCTTCATCCCGTGGCGGCGCACCTGAGCTACACGTTTACCCAAACCCGCGAGGAGTTAGTGCTGCATACGGACGGCGTCACCGACCCTTGGAAGAAGCTCAATGGCATTCCTTCCCTGGGCTTCCACTTGGCTCACCTGGCCGGTAGCGTGAACCGCCTCACCACCTATCTGCGCGGCGAGCAACTGACCGAAGAGCAGATCGCGCGGCTCAAGTCCGAGAGCACGCCCGGCGCCACGCTCACCGAACTGCTGGGCACCCTCGACGTGGAGTTGATGGAGAGCGAAACGTTCGTCCGGCGCATCGATCCGGTCACGTATCTGGAGCCGCGTTTTGTCGGCCGGCAGCAACTGCCCACCACCGTGTGCGGCCTGATCGTGCATTTGGCGGAACATACGCAGCGTCATCTGGGACAGGCAATCCTCACGGCTAAACTGAGTCGTTAGATGCCTTCCCGCCGTCAACTCCTGCAACTGCCGCTGGCCGCCCTCGCCGCGCCCGGGGCTAAAGCCTCCACCGGACTCAGCTTCAACGAAGACAATAGCCACTTCTTTTCGACGCGCGCCGGACAGAAGCTCGACGCCGACACCGTCTCCGCCTTCATGGATCAATACGCCGGCACGCAAGTGCGCGAGATGATTTTGAGCGCCAACTCCATGCGCACCAGCTTCGATAGCAAAGTGTGGGACCCCATCTGGAAAGGCTATGACCCGCAGGGCCCCGACGATCAGCCGCTGCTGCACTCCACGCCGGCCGCCGCCCGCGCCGGAGCCCGCAAGTGGATTCACACCGCCTGGCAATTGCATCAGCAGGGCCTCGATCCCTACACCCTGTGGATCGCCCGCGCGCGCCGCCATGGACTCTCGCCATGGATCAGCATGCGCATGAACGACCTGCACAACGTGGACGACGAAGCCAGCTACATGCACTCCACCTTCTGGCGCGAACATCCCGAGTTCCGGCGCGCCCCGTGGCGCTTCCGTAGTTCCGCTGACCGGGCCCTCGACTTCGGCCGCGCCGAAGTCCGCGAATACTCGTTTCGCCTGATCGAGGAATACTGCGCCCGTTACGACTTCGACGGACTCGAGCTCGACTGGATGCGCTTTCCGCATCAGTTGCGCGAAGGTCAGGAGGACGAAGGCCGCGGGAAGCTAAATGCCTTCGTCGAGCGCACGCGCAAACTCCTCGACGAATGGGGCAAGAAGCGCGGACGCCGCCTCAAGCTCGGCGTGCGCGTTCCGTCACGTCCGCAAACCGGTTACCTGATGGGCCTCGATGGCGTGGAGTGGGCTCGCCGCGGTTGGCTGGACCTGCTGGTGGCTTGTCCCTTCTGGAACACGATCGAGCCGGACATGCCGATCGAACAATGGAAGCGCCTGCTGCCGGCTAACGTCCTGCTGGGCGCCGGCCTCGAGCTGATCGTCCGGCCCTACAACGACTACCGGCCCATCCAGTTCAATTCGATCGAAACCGTCCGCGGCGCGGCAGCTTCGCTGTTGGCCCGCGGGGCCGACCGCATTTATCTGTTCAACTACATGGACAGCGAAACGGCGATGGAGGCACCCGAAGATCGCCAACAGGCACTGGTCCAGTTGGGCTCACTTGCGACTTTGGCCGGCCTGTCTCGCCGCCACATTCACACCTTTTCGGACACTTACGCCCCGGGCGAGGTCGCCGGCGTTGCTCTGCCGCGTCGGCTGAAGGCCGGTCAAGCGACAGCGTTTCGGCTTCCGGTGGGCCCAAAGTTAGGAGCCGCCGAGGTGCGTCTGGAAGTTGAGGGGAAAGTGGGCGAGGTCCGGGTGAATGGCGAGGTCTGCTCGCCGGCGGCCACCCCGTCGGTCGCTAAGCCGGCGCCGAATCGCCCGTTTGCCGCTTGGCGTGCGCCTCAGCCGCTGGCCCGTTCCGTCGTGATCGACGTGCAAGCGGCTGAGGACAGCACGATCCATTGGGTGGAGGTCGCCGGCCGTTAGCTTACTGGCGGGCGCCGCCAGCCGCGATCAACGTCTGGCCCGTAATCCAGCCGGAGTCGTCCGAAGCGAGGAAAACGGCCGCCGTGGCGATGTCGCGCGGCTGGCCGATGCGTCCCAGCGGCGTGGTGGCTTCAATATGCTTGCGGAAATCGCTCTCGGCAAAGCCCACCGCATGCAAGCCTTCGGTCTCCACCATCCCGGGGTTCAGCGAATTCACACGAATCTTCCGCGGACCCAGTTCGCCGGCTAGCGCGACGGTCACCGCATCCACCGCCGCCTTCGTGGCGCTGTAGACCGAGCCGGTCGGCGCCGGCATCGGTCCCACAATCGAGCTGATGTTGATGATCGAGCCGCCCTCGGGCCCAATGTGGTTGAGCGCTTCCTGCGTGGTCAGCAACAGGCCCAGCACGTTCAGGTCGAACTGCTTGTGGAAGTGCTCCGCCGTGATCTGGCCGATGGGCTTGAAGTCATAGATGCCGGCGTTATTCACCAGCACGTCCACCTTGCCGTACGCCTTGTTCGTCTCGTCGAACAACTTGGTGATGTCGGGCTGCTTCGACACGTCGCCCTGAACGGCGATCGCCTTGCCGCCCTTGGCGGTGATGCGGCCCACCACTTCATCCGCCGCTCCCTTGCTGGAAGCGTAATTCACCACCACCGCGGCGCCTTCGGCCGCCAGATGTTCCGCAATCGCGGCACCGATGCCTTTCGAAGCACCCGTCACCACGGCGACCTTACCATTCAACTTGCCCATCTCTAGCTCCTTGATTGACATTTAGACAACTGTCTAATTGATGAGGTGCGTTCCGTTTGGATTCGACATTTTTCGACACTTTTAAGGAGTGTCGGAAATGGCGTTCAGTTCCGCCAGATAGGCGTCCCAGGTGTCGCGTAAGAACTTGGCCCGCATGAACTTACCCTCGCGATGAGACTCGATCAGACCGGCCGTCTCAAGCTCTTTGAGGTGATGCGACAGTGTCGCGGGCGTAATCGGGAACGACGCGAGCAGATCCGCGCACCCCAGGCAGGAGGGTTGCCGCGCGATGTGCTGCAGGATCTCGTAACGCCTGGGATCGGCGAGAGCCTTGGCAATCAGGCGAAACTCCCGCGCGGCAAGGCGACGTGGCTGGCTCGCGGCGGTCACAACTCCATCTTACGAATGCCCGGGGGCTCGAGGATGCGCACGCCCTGAGCCGGATGCTCCACGGCGTGGACCAGAGCGGCGATCATCTGCTGGATCGTCACCAGACCCAGGCGCTGGGCGGCGTCGCGATAGGCCGGCGTCTGCTCCGCCAGCCAGTAGAACGGACGCAGCGCGTGCGGCCACCAATGCCCCGGCCCCAGCACGTACCAGGGGCGGAGAATTGTCCGCGGCAATTGTCGGCGCGCCAGTTCCGCCTCGCCGGCGGTGCGGACTTCGATGTAGTCCTTCATGACGGGCGCCGGATGCGCCACGCTGACGTAGACAAAGTGGGCCACCCCGGCGCGGTCGGCAGCATGGGCCGCCGCCAAAATGGACGGGAGGTCGAAGGCGCGGAATTGCGGCCCTTTGCCCGGTCCGGGATGTGGCGTCCCTGCCAAGTGCACCAGCGTATCGCCGCGCTGGAGCAGGTAGTCCCCCGGACGCAGCACATCGCCCATCACAGCCTCGCCGCCTACCAGTTTGCGTTCGGACCCGGGCCGCACCAACCCACGCACCCGATGACCTCGCTCCAACAGATGGGGAATCAGATGCCGGCCCATGTACCCGGTCGCCCCGGTGATCAGGATCGTGCCGTTCATCGTGGTGAGAATACGGAATCCGTACGCCTTTGGATGCTAAATTGAAAGGCGATTGCCCTCCTACCTGCGAAATCTTTTTGATGTCCGGCCCGGAGAGGGCTGGCGAACCTTCTACATGGCGCTCTACATGATGAGCGTCCTGTTCTCTTACTACATCCTGAAGGCTTCGTCGCGCGGTCTTTTCCTCGCTAAGTTCGACATCGACAAGTTACCCGGCCTCTATATTCTGATTGCCCTGTTTGGCGGCATCCTGGCCTACTTCTACACGAAAATCGCCATTCGCTCTTCGCTGAAATCGGCGGTGCTGGGCACCACCATTGTCAGCGTCACCGTGCTGCTGGGCTTGATTCCGCTACTCAAAACCGGCCAGATGTGGACCTACTATTTCTTCAACATCTGGGTGAGCCTGTTCAGCATCATGCTGGTGAGCCAAGGCTGGCTGGTGGCCGGCAACGTCTTCACTTCGCGGGAAGCGAAGCGGCTCTACGGCATCCTGGGCGTGGGCTCGGTGTTGGGGGCGGCCTTCGGCGGTACGTTCGCGGCCTGGCTGGTGGGCATTGTCGGGGTGGGCAATCTGCTTTATCCTTGCGCGGGCATGGTGTTGATGACTTACGGCATCTTCCGCTTGCTTCTGCGCCTGCCGGAAGTGAACCTCGAAAACGCCAAAGGCGCCGACGAGCACGAAGGCGAGTTCTCCCTCGGAGAAATTCTGCGCTCGGTGCGCGATAGCCGCCACCTGCAAGTGATCGTGCTGAGCATCATGATCACCTACATCGTCGACGTGATGGTGGAGTACCAGTTTTCGGCGATGGCCAAGGAAGCCAACAAGAACGACCCCACCGGTAAGCAACTCACCGCCTTCCTCGGGCAGTTCTTCGGCATCTGGCTCAACCTGGTGACCTTCTTCCTGCAACTCTTCCTCACCTCGTTCGTCGCCAGCCGCTTCGGCGTGGGCGGCACGCTGCAGATCATGCCGATCACGTTGTTTGTGGCGTCGATTGCGACCTACGTCTCGCCGAGCGTCTTTTCCACCGCCGGCGCCCGGCTGGCGGAAGCCGCCACGCGCTACACGTTCAACCGCACCGGCATGGAACTGCTTTACTTGCCGCTCCCCATCGACCTGCGCAATCGCGTCAAGGCGTTCCTCGACGTCGTGGTGGATCGGCTGTCGCGCGGGCTGGGCGGCGCCATTCTCATTCTGTTGGGGAACTATCTGGAGATGGGCGTGAGCGAGGTGGCGTTGGCCGTCCTGCTGCTCACCATCATCTGGATGGGCCTGAGTTGGCTGGCGCAGCGGGAATACGTCACGACGGTCCGCAATCGGCTGGCTTCACGCCGGCTGGACCTCGAAAACGTCCGCGTCGCCGTCACCGATGTCGAGACCGTGCGCTTGCTCGAGCAGACGGCGCTCGGCGACCAGCCGCGGCAAGCCGCCTACGCCCTCTCGCTGCTATCCGAAGCCCCCGGCTACGATCCGGCCCCGCTGATCGCGAAGCTGCCGGCTGACTTGCCCCCCTTGGTCCGCGGCCCGCTCTACAAGCTCGCGATGGCAGCCGGGAGCGGCGAACTCAAGGCGCGAGCCGAAGCGGAGCTGGCGACCGGCGACCCCGTGCCCGAAGCGATCGCCTATGCGCTGTCGCAGTCCGGCGATCCGGAAGCCGACGTGGCCAAGTTGCTCGATCATCAGAATCCTGTGGTGTCCGGCGCCGCGCTCGATAGCTTGCTGCGCCATCCGGAACGCGCCCGGCGCGTGCTCAACGATGAGTGGCTTTCGCAAGCCACCGCGAGCCAGGATCCGCAGCGCCGCGCCCTCGCCGCCAGCGCCGTGCGCATCCGGGGCGATGCCGGCACCAGCGCGCTGCATCAGTTGTTGGCGGATTCCGACCCGGCGGTGGTTCGCGCGGCGGTCGCGTCGGCCGGCCATCTGCAAAGCCGGGGCTATGTGGAAGCCCTGGTGAGCCGTCTGGCCCATTCGCGCTTCCGCGGCGATGCCGTTCGCGCGCTGGCCGCCTTCGGGGACAAGATCACCGGCTCGCTCTCCGACCTGATGAACGACCCGTCGGTCGCCGTCGCCATCCGCCGGCAGTTGCCCCGCGTCCTGCGCCGCATCCCGACCCAGCGTTCGGTCGACGCGCTGGTGGCCGCCATCAATGCCCGCGACCTGACCTTGCGCGCCACCGTCCTTCGCTCGTTGAACGGCCTGCGTGAGGAGCAGCCGAAGCTGAACTACGGCACTCAGAGCGTGATCGCGCAGATCCACGCCGAAGCCCGTTTCTATTACGAGATGAACGCGACGCTGGCGGCCTTCGAAAAGTCGCACGGCAACACCAAGACGGGCAGCCTGCTGACGCGGACGCTGCAGGACCGGCTGCGCGATACGATCGCCCGGCTCTTCCGCCTGCTGGGCCTGCACTTCCCGCCGGCCGAAATCTATTCGGCCTATCTGGCCGTCCGGAAGCATAACTCCGGCGAGAACTACACCGCGGCGCTCGAGTTTCTCGATCAGGTGCTCGATCGCGATTTGAAGAAAGTGGTGCTGCCGCTGCTGGACAACTCATCGAACGCCTTGCAACGCGGCAAGGAACTGTACGGCGTGGAGATGCCGGAAGTGGAAGACGCGCTACGGCAATTGCTGAAATCCGGCGACAACTGGCTCGTCTGCTGCGCCATGGCCGCCGCTGGAGAATGGAAAATGAAACAGTTGGCGGAAGATGTGCGCTGCCTGCATGATTCCGGAGAGGAGGTTTGCGCCGTGGCGACCAAAGTAAGCACCCAGCTTGCCGCCCTCTAAGCGCGCATTCCACATGGCCGAATTGAACATCATCGAACGGGTCATCGCCCTGGAGGGCGTCGATCTCCTGAAGAACCTCTCGCCCGAGCAGCTTTCGCGCATCGCTTCGATCGCGAAGGAAGTTCGCTTTGCCCCGGGCAAGACGATTCTGGATCCCAAATCCGCGCAGGATTCGCTGTACGTAATCCTCGACGGCAATGTCGACCTGAACAGCAACGGCAGCCTGTTGCACACCGCGCAGCAAGGCGAAGTGCTGGGCGCGTGGGCGCTGTTTGACTCCGAGCCGCTCCCCGTCCAGGCCGTCGCTTCGCAGGACGCGCACCTTCTGCGCATCAGCCGCGACGACTTCTTCGACTTGCTCTCCGACAACATGGAAATCACCGCCGCCATCTTCTCCACGCTGGTGCGGCGCTTCCGGCAACTCACCGAGGCGATCAAATCATGACCGAAGCGGAAGACCTGCGCAATCAATTGAGCTCCACCGTGCTGCGCATGGAAGAGAACTACCGCATGGTGGTTCTGGGGCGCCTAACCGCTGGCATCGTCCACGAGATCAACACGCCGATCGGCGCCATCTTCTCGAACAACGAGGTGATCCGCCGTTCCTGCACGAAGGTGCTCGACGAACTCAGCAAGCCCGAGCTCAACACGCCGCCGAACATCTTGAAGACCATCAAGCTCATCGAGAGCCTGCTCGACGTGGACCGCATGGCCTGCGAACGCATTGCCACGATCATCCGCGGCTTGAAGACCTACGCGCGCGTGGATGAGAGCGAGTTGCGCGAAGTGGACCTGGGCGAGTTGATCGCCAATACGCTCAAGCTGGTGCAATCGGAGTGCAAACGCCGCGTCATCATCGAGACGCAGTTCGCCGAGCTCGAACCGGTGCAGTGCTACCCGGCCCTGGTGAGCCAGGTGATCATGAACCTGCTGATGAACGCTGTGCAGGCGATCGAGCACGAAGGTACGGTGACCGTGCGCACCAAGCCGGACGACGACGGCGTCCTGATCGAGATCGTCGACACCGGCCAAGGGATTCCGCTCGAGAACCAGACGCGTATCTTCAGCGCCGGATTTACCACCAAAGCCGTGGGCGTCGGCACGGGCCTGGGCTTGAACATTGCCCGGCGCATCATTGTCGATAATCACGGTGGCCGCATCTGGTTCAAGAGCGAACCAGGCCAAGGCACGACATTCTTTCTGCGGTTGCCCCTGCGGCAGTCCGCCAATGCCCCGAAGGAGATCTCCGCGTGAGCCAAACACCCCGCATCGTCCTGGTGGACGACGAAGACATGGTGATCACCAGCATCAGCGCCTTTCTGATGCTGGAAACCGAATGGGACGTGGAGGGCTTCACCAGTCCGGAAGCGGCCATGAAGGACCTCGAAACCAAGCCGGCCGACGTGGTGGTGAGTGACTACCTGATGCCGAAGGTGAATGGCATCCAACTGTTGCGGCGGGCGAAGGAACTGCATCCGGCGGCGGCGCGCGTGCTGCTGACGGGCCATGCCGATAAGCAGAGCGCCATCCAGGCCATCAACGACGTGGGCCTTTACCAGTACCTCGAAAAGCCCTGGGACAATTCGCAGTTGCTGCTGGTGCTCAAGAGCGCGATCGAACGAACGGCGTTGCTGAAGACGCTGGAGCTGAAGATCTCTGAGCTTGACGCGGCCCACTCTTCGCTGAAGGACGTGCAAACGCGGCTGCTGCGCGCATTCTTGTAACAGCTGACCCGCTGAATCACCGACAATAGAGGGAATGTCACTTGTAGTAGTAGGCAGCGTCGCTTATGACGGGGTTGAGACTCCGCATGGCAAGGTCGACCGGATGCTCGGCGGCGCGTGCACTTATATTGCCCTTGCGGCCAGCTATTTCACCACGGTCAAGATTGTCGGCGTTGTCGGCGAGGACTTCGCGCAGCACGACACGGATCTGCTCGCTTCTCGCGGTATCGATCTGGAGGGGCTGGAACGCGCCCCTGGCAAAACCTTTTTCTGGCGCGGCCGCTACACGCCCGACATGAACGATCGCGAGACGTTGCAGACTGACCTGAACGTCTTCGCCGACTTCAATCCGAAGCTGCCGGAATCCTACAAGAAGGACCCTTACCTGCTGCTGGGCAACATCGTCCCCGCCTTGCAGCGCGGCGTCCGCGAGCAAATGCCGAACGCGCATTTCGTCGGCGGCGACACGATGAACTACTGGATCAGCGACTTCCGCGAGGACTTGCTGAAGACCATCGCCGGCTGGCATTGCCTGATCATCAACGACGGCGAAGCGCGGATGCTTTCGGGCGAGCAGAATCTGCGCCGCGCCGCGGCGGTGATCATGGGTATGGGTCCGAAGATTCTGGTGATCAAGCGCGGCGAGTACGGCGCGCTGCTGTTCGATTCGCACGGCATCTTCATGGCGCCCGGCTATCTGCTGGAGCAGGTGTTCGACCCGACCGGCGCCGGCGACTGCTTTGCCGCCGGCTTCTTCGGCTCGATTGCCTCCGAAGGTCTGGATGCCCGCAAGGACTACGACCCGCAGGTCCTCCGCCGCGCCGTGATTTACGGTTCGGTGATGGGCAGTTTCTGTTGCGAACAGTTCGGCGTGGACCGGTTCCGTACCCTGACCCGCGACGAGATCGACAATCGTTTCCGTGAGTTCCAGAGCCTCACGCGGTTCTAAGAAGGGCCGCAAGCGCCAGGCGGAGGCGGCGGGCGATCCGCTGCCTCTGCTGTTGGTTGGTTGCGGTCTGGCCACGCTCTCCGTCCTCGCCATCTACTTCTTCTACCGGCGCGGCGAACTGCTGTGGTATGGCGACGCCACGGCCCACCTGAACATCGCGCGCCGCATCATAGACTCGCGCTCCCCCGGCTACGAGCAGATCGGCACCGTCTGGCTGCCCGTGCCGCATCTGTTGATGCTGCCCTTTGTCCGTTTCAATCACCTGTGGAGCACGGGCCTGGCCGGCGCGATTCCGAGCGGGCTCTGCTTTGTAGCGGCCGGCTGCTTTCTGTTCTCCGCGATGCGCCGCCTGATGGGCAACGCCGCCGCGCTAGCCGCGACAGGCATCTTTGCGCTGAACCCGAATCTGCTTTATCTGCAATCGACGGCGATGACCGAAGCCGTCCTGTTCGCTTTCGTCATGGCACTGTTCTGGGGGCTGGTGCAGTTCGCCCAAACCGGCTCACGGCTGGGCTTGCTGACGGCGGCCTTCGCCGCGGCGGCCACCACGATGACACGCTACGAGGGCTGGTTCCTGGTGCCTTTCGCCGCGCTCGCCGTCTTTCTCGGACAGCGCCAGATCGCCCCGGTCATCGTCTTTGGCGCCATTGCCGGGGCGCCGCCCGCCTACTGGCTGATGCACAACGGCTTCTTTTTCGGCGATGCGCTCGAGTTCTACCGCGGCAACGGTTCCGCTAAGGGGATCTATCAGGCGGCTCTCGACAAAGGGATGCAGCGCTATCCGGGCGATGGCGATTGGGCGAAGGCGGCCGAGTACTTCTTTGCGGCGGCGCGCTTCAACCTGGGCTGGACCACGATCTGGGTGGCGTCGGTGGGCATCTTCGCCGCGCTTTGGAAGCGCCAGTGGTGGCTGCTGTTTCTGGCGCTGGCGCCCTTGTTCTACGTCATCAGCATGCACGGGAGCGGGACGCCGATCTTCGTGCCGGATCGCTGGCCGCACAGCTATTACAACGTTCGCTACGGTTTGGCGGCGCTGCCGCTGGTGGCGGTGCTGATCGGGGCGATCGCGGGGGCTTTGCCGGAGCGGGCGCAATGGCCGGTGGCCTTGGCCTTGGTGGGCGGCACACTAGTTCCCTGGCTCGCTTATCCGCGGCCGGACAACTGGATCTCGTGGAAGGAAGCACAGGTGAATTCGGTGGACCGGCGGGCGTGGACTTACGAGGCCGCCAACTACCTGAAGCTGCACTACCATCGCGGCGAAGGTATCCTCTCGGGCTTTGGCGATCAGGCGGGGATCTTTACCGCCGCGGGCATTCCGCTAAAGGAAGTGCTGCACGATGGCAACGGACCCGCGTGGTTCGCGGCCGTCGCCCGGCCCGACGCTTTTTTGCATGAGACGTGGGTGGTGGTGCGCGAAGGCGATCAGGCGGGGCCCATGCTGCTGAAGCTGGCCGGCAAACAACACCCCCGCTATGTTCTCAAACGGCGGATTGAACTGAAGGGTCAGCCGACGGTAGAGATCTGGAAACGGGTGGCAATGCCGGTGGGCTTGCCGGCCGGGATTCCGGCGCCGGAACGCTAGGCTCTAGCGGTCCTCTTCCATCGAGATGCGCAGCGACTTGAGGAACTTCGCGTCCTGCGAGGTCCACTTCACCATGCCGGCGGATTCAAAGGTTGTGCGTTCTGACTCGACGGCTTCGTCCTCGGAATCGGTCTCACCGTCGCGCTTATTGAAGCCAATGGTGGCCTCGAGGACCAGAAAGACGTCGTAACCGGACCGCTTGATGTCGCCGATGGCGCTGGCGATACGGTCCGACTCAGACAGCGATTCGTTGATCGCGTTGCCCAACTCCTGCATTAGTTCTTTCAGGCGATCGTCCAAGTTGGGTTCCTTTCCACTGAGCGGTTCCGTCCCTCTCCCACTCACTTCAGGCTAGCACCTTGCCACTCATCCGCGCTAAGGCCTCCACACCTACCTGAGTTATCGGCGGAGACTTTGATAGCATGAGAGCAGTCTCTTATGTGGACCCTGGTGAAGCAATTTGCGGGTACGGTTATCCCGGGGGTCCTCAAGCCGCTCCGTGTGATGTGGAACGAGATGATCGGCTTTGTTTTCATCGTCTTCGCGGTGATGATCGCCGGCTCCACGATCCGCAAATGGAACGATTTCGACGACTCTCCGAGCTCGCTGGGCCTGTTGGCCGCCTCGATTTTCTTCTTTCTGGTGATGGCCGGCTACGGCCTTTACTCGTTCTTCCGGGCCCGCAAGATTAACCGCGCCAAATGAACGCCGGCGAATTTCCCTACACTCGCGGGATTCATCCGGACATGTATCGCTCCCGGCTGTGGACGATGCGGCAATACGCCGGCTTCGGCACCGCCCAGGAGGCGAACGAGCGTTATCACTACCTTCTGAAACAGGGGACGACCGGGCTTTCGGTCGCCTTCGACCTGCCAACCCAGATGGGCTACGACGCGGACCACCCGATGGCGGCCGGCGAAGTGGGCCGGGTGGGGGTGGCGATCTCCTCGCTGGCCGACATGGAGGTGCTGTTCCGCGGCATCGCGCTGGACAAAGTCTCCACGTCGATGACGATTAACTCGACGGCGGCGATTCTGCTGTCGCTCTACGTGCTGGTGGCGCGACGACAGGGAGCGGAGCAGCGCAAGCTCTCGGGCACGATTCAGAACGACATTCTGAAGGAGTACATCGCCCGCGGCACGTACATTTATCCGCCGCGCCACGCGATGCGGGTCATCACGGACATCTTCGCCTGGGCGGGCCATGAGGTGCCGGAGTGGAATACGATTTCGATCTCGGGCTATCACATCCGCGAGGCGGGGTCGACGGCGGTGCAGGAGGTCGCCTTTACGCTGGCGAACGCCATCGCCTATATTCAGGCCGCGATCGACGCGGGGCTTCCAGTGGACACCTTCGCGCCGCGCCTGTCGTTCTTTTTCAACGCGCACAATGACTTCTTCGAGGAGATCGCCAAGTTCCGCGCCGCCCGTCGGCTTTACGCTCTGCTGATGCGCGATCGCTTTGGCGCGAAGAATCCGAAGAGCCAGATGCTGCGCTTCCACACGCAGACGTCGGGCGCCACGCTCACCGCACAGCAGCCCGACAACAACGTCGTGCGGGTGGCCTTGCAAGCCATGGCGGCCGTGCTCGGCGGGACGCAATCGCTGCACACGAATTCGCGGGATGAAGCGCTCTCGCTGCCGACTGCCCATAGCGCGCTGCTGGCCTTGCGGACGCAGCAGGTGATTGCTTACGAGAGCGGCGTGGTGCGCGAGCCGGACCCGCTGGGCGGCAGCTACTACGTGGAACGGCTCACCGACGAAATCGAGGCTGCGGCGCGGGTGTATCTGGAGCGGATCGACGCTTTGGGCGGCGCGATTCCGGCGATTGAGCAAGGCTTCATCCAGCGCGAAATTCAGAACGCGGCGTACGAGTATCAACGGGGCATCGAGACCGGCTCCACGGTGATTGTGGGCGTGAACAAGTTCGCGCAGGAGCAGGCCGCCTCGGTCCCGATCTTCAAGCTGGACCCGACGCTCGAGCGGCAGCAAGTGGAACGCCTGCGGGAAGTTCGCGCCAGCCGCAGTGCATCCGAAGTCGAGACCCGGCTGGACGCTTTGGAACAGGCGGCGCGCGGCACCGACAATCTTCTGCCGCACATCGTGGCGGCGACCGAGGCGTACGCGACGGTGGGCGAGATTTCGGACCGGCTGCGCGCGGTGTTCGGCGAATACCGCGAAACGCTGTAGCGCACTCCCGATAAACTGGTAGGGCCGATGCGGAACCTGTGGCCGATTCTCTGGCAAACGTTTCTCTCGTGGAATCGACACGACGCGCCACGGCTGGGAGCGGCGCTCGCGTTCTATACGATCCTTTCGATGGCGCCGCTAGTGATCCTGGTGGTGGCCGTGGTGGCCCTGGTGTTTGGCCATTCCACCGCGCAAGAGGAGCTCCTGAATCAGGTGCGCGAGATGATCGGGCCGCAGGGCGCTGAAGCGGTGAGGGCGACGATTGACCATGCGCGCGAGCCGTCCTCCGGGTTGATCGCGTCACTGATTGGTCTCCTGACGCTGTTTTTCGGCGCCTCCGGCGTCTTCACGGAACTGCGTTCGGCGCTCAACACGATCTGGGAGGTGCCGCCGTCGCCGGACGAAAGCGTGCTGGCCTGGTTAAGACAGCGCGTGTTTTCCTTCGGGATGGTGCTGGCGATCGGCTTTCTGCTGCTGGTATCGCTGGTGCTGAGTGCGGCGCTGGCGGCGGCGGGCAAGTTCTTCGGCGACCTGCTTCCCCTCCCCGAGGTGGTGCTGAACAGCGCCAACTTCATCGTCTCGCTGCTGGGCATTGCGATCCTCTTTGGATTGATCTTCAAGTACGTGCCGGACAAAAAGATCGCCTGGCCGGAGGTGCGCACGGGCGCCCTGGCGACGGCGTTTCTGTTCACGGTGGGCAAAACGCTGATCGGCCTTTACCTGGGCAAGACCGGCGTCGGTTCGGCCTACGGGGCCGCCGGTTCGGTGATTGTCGTAATCGTTTGGGTGTACTATTCGGCCCAGATTTTTTTCTTCGGCGCGGAACTGACGCGAACATTGCACTTATGGGCGGCAGCCAAAGCGGCCGCGCCACCCGCCGGCCCGGTGTGAGCTAGTACCGGTAGATCAAAGTGCGGGATTGACAATCTTGTAAAGTCGAATGTTTCTGTTAGCATCGAGTTGTCATGAGGAACTTTGGCCGGTGGATGATGCTTTTGGCGAGCGTTTCCGCCCTTTTTGCCACTGAAGTAACGAATCAACCCTTCTATCTCGGCACCGGCGATTCGGTCCTCATTTCGTTCAACCTGCGCGACTTCATGAACGCGATTCAGGGCATCGACCCGAGTGGGCGCTTCCCGCGGCAGATCGGTATCCAGTTCACCAGTTCCGCCCCTAGCGGACCGCAGCCGCCGCTGTTCGACCCTTACCCGGGCTATTCGTTCCAGCTGCAATGGCTGTTAGCCGACACACTGGCCGTGGTGGGAACTTCGACGCCGTTCGACCTGGTCCACAGCACCATCCAGAGTGGCCCGGCCCTGGCCGATGTCGGTACCGCGAGCAGTTCGATCACGGTGGCACAATCCCTGGCGGACGCTTCGCTGATTCCCTACTGCTGCCCCCCGGGACAAACGACCGGCATCCTGCGGCTCACCAATCTCGGCTTGGGCTATCTGTTCGAGAATCTGGTGCTGAATCAGGGCGGGACGGCCTACGAGCCGGGTGGCACCAACCCGATCAACGTGCTGCTGTGGTCCGACGTGACGCTGCTCGGCAGCCCGACGCAAATCCAGGGGACGGCGACGATCGTGATGATGGAGACGGTGACCTCGGGCGTGCCAGAGCCGGGCACTTTGGGTGTGGGCTTGGCGGCGCTCTCCGCTTTGGCGTGGGCGCACCGCCGGCGCGTCAGCGCCCGTAACGCAGCGTAGAAACGGCGACGGCTTTCCCGTCGAGCAGGGTGATCACCAGCAGGCGATCGAATTCCGTATCCGGCACAGGCGCGATCCTGCCCCCGCCCAGCGACTCCACCAGCGGCCCCAATTCGTTGGAGTGGCGAACAAAGAGCGCCTTCGCGCCAGGAGGAAGCCCGCGGGCGACGGCGAGCAGTTGCGGAAACTCGGCACCCTTGAACTGAACGGGCGTGAGTTTGAGCTTGGCGGCGATCGGCGCGGCGGTTTGTTGGGTACGTTTCGCCTCGCTGACCACGACTGTCGTGATGCCCGCTTCACCCAGCACCCGCGCCAGAGCTTGAGCGCGCTCCTCGCCGGCCGCGCTGATCGGCACGTCCTTCTCCATGCCTCCGGCGCGCTCCGCATGGCGAACCAGGAACAAGGTGGCCGGCTGCGCCGCGGCCAGCACCGCTCCGAGGATCAGCGTGAGAAATAGCTTCATCGGACCTTCATCATATCGATTCGCGGAGTGCAGAACTTGCGCCGGGTTCGTTGCGGAGGCCGTCAAAAACGCCAATTTCCTGGGCGAAAGTGGTTTGGCCCGCCACCTGCTTATCAAAAGGGCATGAAGAATCGATTTCAAATGCTCGCCTTCGCCACCATCCTGGCGCTGGCCACCTCCTGCGAACGCTCAGCCAAGGACGATATTCAGGACGCCGGTCATGACTTGAAGGATGCCGCCAAGGCCACGGGCCGCGCCGCCGACAAGGTGATCGATAAGGCCGCCGACAAAGTGAAAGAAGGCGCCGAAAAGGTAAAGGACAAGACCAAGCCCTAAGAGTTCATCAGCCAGATGCCGGCGGGGACCAGGACGGCCGCCGCCAGTGTCCAGGGAGTGATGGGCTCACCTTGGAAGATCGCCGACAGGGCGACCGCGAAGACGGGGACCATGTTCAAAAAGGCTCCCGCGCGGGCGGCGCCCAGCGCGTAGACGGCATCGAGGTACCAGAGGAAGGCTAAGGCAGTCCCGAGGAAACCGAGAAATCCGAGCGCGACGTAGACTTTGAAGGGCCAAGGCGCGGCGGTGGCGGGCGGTGAGAAGAGCGCGTGCAGCACAAGCACGATCACTGTTCCCAAGAGGGTGGAGTAAGCTGTGGCGGCGAGCGGCGTGCAGTTCCGCATGGCGGGGCGGCCGGCAAGCGTGTAGACGCTCCAGCCGAAGACGCAGCCGACAATCATGACGTCGCCGAGTCCGAAGCCGCCGGAGACCAGACCGGCGAAGTCCCCTTGTGTGAGCGCCAGTAAGGCACCGGTGAAGGCAACCGCCACGGCTAGCAATCGCCGGATGGTAAGTCGTTCACCCATGAAAGCGCCAGCCAGTAAGAGCATGGACGGATTGGTGGCGACGATCAAAGACGCTCGCCCAGCCGGGATGTAGCGCAAGCCATAAAAGAAGCAGATGTTATAGATGACGATGCCAGTGATCGCCATCAGGGTGAGCGGCACCCAGACTTTACCGCGTGGGACGGGCTCGCGGCGATACAGTACGAGTAACATCAGGCCGAGTGTGCCAAAGCAAAAGCGCCAACTGGCGGCGTGCAGCGGGGCCAAAGCTTGTTGCGCAACGATTCTACCGGCTAACCAGGACCCGGCCCAGATAACCGACGCACCGATAACCTTGAGATAGGGCGACAAAGCGGGGAACTTCCAGTGTCGCATCCGTTGACAGGGCTCCGCGTTCCGGCTGATCCTCGAAGGAATGGAATACAGACTCCTCGGCAACTCCGGCCTCAAAGTATCGGCTCTTTGTTTTGGTGCGGCTACCTTTGGCGGCGGCACCGAGTTCTTCAAGGCGTGGGGCGCGACCGACGTCGCTGAAGCCAAGCGGCTGGTGGATGTTTGCACCGATGCCGGCATTAACCTGTTCGATACGGCGGATATCTACTCGAACGGCCTTTCGGAGGAGATTCTGGGAAAGGCGCTCGAGGGTCGTCGCCACGACGTCCTGATTTCGACCAAGGCGACTTTCCGGCTGGGTACGGGTCCGAACGATGTCGGCTCTTCCCGCCATCACCTGATTCAGGCGTGCGAAGCGAGCTTGCGGCGCCTGGGCACTGACTACATCGACATCTATCACCTGCACGGTTTTGACGCGCTGACGCCGCTGGAGGAGACGCTTTCCACGCTCGACACACTGGTGCGCAGCGGGAAGGTGCGCTATCTCGCGTGTTCCAACTTTTCGGGTTGGCATTTGATGAAGTCGCTTTCGATTTCGGAGCGTTACGGCTGGGCCAAGTATGCGGCGCATCAGGTTTACTATTCGCTGATCGGGCGCGACTACGAATGGGAACTGATGCCGCTGGGCCTGGATCAGAAGATTGGCGCGCTGGTGTGGAGCCCGCTGGGCTGGGGCCGACTGGGCGGGAAGATCCGTCGCGGGCAGGCGCTGCCCGAAGAGAGCCGGCTGCATCAGACGGCGGATAAGGGTCCGCAGCCGGATCTCGAACTCGTTTACAACGTGGTCGACGTGCTGGATGCGCTAGCGGCTGAGACCGGCAAGACCGTGCCGCAGGTGGCGTTGAACTGGCTGCTGCGGCGGCCCACGGTTTCGAGCCTGATTGTCGGCGCGCGCAACGAAGAGCAGTTGAAGCAGAATATCGGCGCCGCTGATTGGGCGCTGACGCCGGAGCAGGTGGCGCGGCTGGATGCGGCGAGCAACGTCAAATTGGCCTATCCCTACTGGCATCAGCGCCAGTTCGAAGAGCGGAATCCGAAGCCGGTTTAACCGGTGATCGAGCTGACATCGAACAGGTACATCTGTCGTCCGTTGCCGCCATGCGGCGAATCGACAACGATCTTGCGGCCATCGGGACTCGTGCGCGGCGTGGTATCGCAACGCCAGACGCCGGTGTATTCGGGCGCGGCGTAGAAAGCGGCCAGTTCGTGCAGGCGGCCGGTCTCGAAGTCGTAGAGGGCGGGATGCTGCTTGCGTTCAGCGTCGGGGGCGGTGTCGGTGGCGAGGAAGCGGCCGCCTTTCAGATAGCTGATGTGGCCGTTGCGCTTTAGGACGTCGGGCGCGAGTACCTGTTTGTTCGCAGTGCGGTCCTTGAAGAGATAGAAGTGCTCGCCGGTCTCCGGCTGCCAGGTCCACACAATCAGGTGCGACGGGTCGCGCCAGTTGAAGTGCGAGGTGCGTCCGTAAGGATCGAGCAGGTAGAGGTCTTTGCCGTCCGGGTTGACGGTGAACATGCGCGTTTGGAAGCCCTTGACGCCGACGGTGGACCAGCGTTGGAGGAAGACAATGCGCCGGCCATCCGGCGAAATCAGCAGATGGTCGAAGTAGTGATGGGCGCCCTCCCAACTGCCTTGTTTCAGAGGTACGCGCAGGGTTTCGGCGATGGGCAGAATCAGGCGGCGCGCGCCGGTCTTGAGGTCGATGCGAAAGATGCCGGAGTTCTCGGGGGCCCGCACGTGGCGGTTCGGATCTTCGAGGCCCGCGTAGCCAGTTTCCGGCCGGAGGTAGCGCGTGCGGCGGAAGTCCGCCACGACGGCCCAGGCGCCATCCGGGCTGAGCGCGTAGACGGCGGAACCGATGGTGCGGCGTTGGCCGGTTTTGACGTTCAGGATGTGCGCGACGAAGTCGTCACCTTGACGGTCGTTCCAGATGATCTCTTCGCGCGAGTTGGGAATCCACTGGAGCATGCAAGTCTGGTGCCAGCTCCAGGCTCGCGTCTCGCCCAGGTCGGTCCAGCGATCGCCGTCCGCGGTGTCGACCAGGCCGATGCGCAATGTGTCGCGCTCATTGTTCAGACGATGCTCGAAGGTGCCTTCGCAGCCCAAGGCATAGCGCGACGTGGGATCGAATTGCTGCTTGTCGTAGTAGCCGAACCAATGGAAGCGAGGCCCTTTGGTGATCGCCCTGACGGGCACGGGCGCCGCGGCCCGCAACAGAGCCGGGGCGGCCAGCAGCGCGCGTCTTGACCAGTTCATCGTCATTGTTCCCTACTTCTTCAAG
Organism: Bryobacteraceae bacterium; assembly: GCA_044226365.1. GTDB lineage: Bacteria > Acidobacteriota > Terriglobia > Bryobacterales > Bryobacteraceae > JALHNI01. The sequence continues at coordinate 39,550 of JBGAHE010000027.1, read as the reverse complement.
TGCGCGTCGAACCAGCGCACCATTTCGCCGAGATAGTCCGGCGGATTGACGGCACCGGGGAAGGTGGGGCCGTGCCTGGCGCCGGCAATCCGCAGCAGCTTCACCGTGACTCCGGCCGCCTTCAGTCGGGCCTCCATCTCTTCGGACTGCGCGTAGGCGACCTGCTCATCCTGGTCGCCATGCATCAGCAGAAACGGCGGATCGTCGGGCGTGATGTAGGTGACCGGCGACGCTTCTTCATGCAGGCGATACTCCGCAGAGCCCTTCGCCTCCGGTAATGGCTTCGCCATTCCGAGCAGAAAGATGCCGTTGTTACCGGTGAGAAAGTCGACCGGCGCCGCGCGAGCCACTACGCATTGCACCTTGGCGCTTTCGCGCTCCACGGGATCGGGGTCCTGCGGACGTCCGCGACCGTCCTGGGTGCCGAGCATGCTGACCAGGTGTCCGCCGGAGGAGCCGCCCGAGGCACCGATCCGGTCCGCCGCGATGCCGTAACGGGCCGCGTGATGGCGGATGAAGCGCACCGCGCGTTGGACGTCCTCAACGGGACCGGGATAACGGAAGCGCGGCAGTGCGCGATGGTTTACGGCAAACACCGTATAGCCTGCCGTCGCCAGGGCCTTGGCATAGAGCTGCGACTGGCTGTTCGACTTCAGCTCCGGAGCGTTATAGGCGAGGGGCGCCGTCCAGCCGCTGCCCGAAACATAGATGATGCCGTAGCCGTTCGGCTGGGCGGGCCGGTAGACGTCCAGCAGCAACGCGGCGCCGGAATACATGCCGTACACCACATTGGCTTCCACCCGAAAAGGCTCCGCGGCCTGAACCGCGCCGATCAACAGCATGGCGAGCATCATCGACTTCATGGTGACGCCCATCCTATCAACGCCGGTGACTATTTGCGGACGTAGCCGAAGGTGGCGCTGCGCTTGCCGCCTTCGCGATGAGCTTCTTCCGAGAGGGCCGGTACGCCGGTCGCATCGATCCAGCGGTTGTAGAAGTTGAACAACGCGCAGACGGTGACCGCGTAGTAGATCTGCTCGTCCGTGTAGCCAGCCGCGTAGAGCGGCTGCATGTCTGCGGCGGTGATCCGGTGCGAATCGTGATTCACCTGGTCAATGAAGCGAAAGAGAACCTTCTCCGGCTGCGGCAAAGGCGACGACTCCAGGTCCTCGCAGACTGCCCGCACCAGCGCCTCATCGCCCAGCAATTCCGCCGCGACCGCGGCGTGAGAGTTCGTTCAAAACGGGCAATGATTGCGCGCCGACGTATAGGCTGCAATCAGCTCGCGAAGGCCCGGCGAGAGCGGCGCCGGCTCCCGCATCACCTCCTGGGTGAAGCGTGCCAGATGTTGCGTCGCTTGCGGGCGAAAGGCGAACAGGTGCCAGATCTGCGGATACTCTTTGCCCGCCGCTTTCATGGCCTGGATAGCGTCCAGATACGGGCTGGGCTCGGCGTGCCGCTCCACCGCGGGCAGAAACATGGGCTTCATCGGGGCCATGCGCCCACAATAGCCTAAAACTAGTCCTTCAGCGGTTTCGCGCTGTCGACCAAGAGGGCCGAGGTCCCCAGCAGGACAAAGCCGCCGGCGCAGATCCAGAAGATTTCGCGCCAATCCGCGAAGTGCAGGCTGGTGCCGAGGACGAACGGAATCAGCTTGGCGACGGCCGAAGCGCCGAAGTTGCCCCACATATTGCTCCAGGCAAGCGTGGTGGCGACATGCTGGCCGCCAATGTCTTGAGCGAGGGTCCACACCGCGGGGCCCATGCTGTCGGTCGCGAAGGCGACCATCGCGCAGGCGATGGCGACGGCGAGGACGCTTTCGAAGTGCGGGCACAGAAGATAGGCAGTAACGGCGACGGAGCTGCCCGTGAGGAAGGGCAGCCGTCGGCCCCAGGTTTGTCCGAAGCGCCGCGTGAGGAAGTCGCACCACCAGCCGCCGAACAGGCCGCCACCGAGACTGCAGGCGAGGGCGATCGACACATAGCGGCTGGCCGTCACGCGGTCGAGCCCGCGGACCTCCTGCAGGTAGGTGGGCAGCCAGGTGATCAGGAACGCCCAGCCGATGTTCATGCCGATCGTGCCGAGGTTCAGGCACCAGAGTCCCGGATGCCGCACCAGGGCCAGCCACGGGGATTTGCGGGCGAGCGGCTTAACAGGTGGCGCGCTGACGCTGATCAGGTCGAGCTCCGCCGCGTTTACCCAGGGATGGGAGGCGGGCCGATCGCGGAAGATCAGCCAGGTGGCGGCCGCGAGTGCAACGCCGATGGCGCCGTAGATCCACAAGACCGGTCGCCAGGAGCCGAGGGCGGCAATGGCACTCGCCGTGAGCCAGAGCGCGAGCGAATTGCCGATCCGTCCACCGAAGGCCACGACGCTGTTCGCACGTCCCCGTTGGATGAAGGGGAACCAGCGGGTGACCAGCAGGCTGCTGGCCGGGTAGGCGCCGGCCTCAGCGAGTCCGCAAGCCACCCTCACGGCAATCAGCGAGGCCAGGCCACCGACGAAGCCGGTAAGCGCGGTGCACAGCGACCACGCCAGGATATACGTGACGAGCATGCGGCGCGGTCCGAACCGGTCAGCCAGGTAGCCGGCCGGCATCTGCCCGAGCGCATAAGCGAAGAAGAAGACCGCGAGCACATTGCCGACTCCATCCTTGCCCAGGCCGAGTTCCTGCTGGAAGCTGGCGGATTGGACCACCGCCCCCATGCAGACGCGGTCGAGATAGAGGATGAAGGCGTTCGCCGTGGCGACGCCCAGCACCGCGAAGCGGACGCTGGAGGGCCTCACTTCAGGTGCTCGCGCAGGAAGCGCAGGAAGTTCCCCTGGTAGATGCCGTCAATGTCTTCGGCGGTGTAGCCGCGCTTTTGCAGAGGCGCAACCAAAGTGGTGAGGTCCGCGATGCTATCGAGATCCATCGGCGTCTGTTCGGTGCCGTAGCCGCCGTCGAGATCGGTGCCGATGCCGACGTGGCGGGCATTGCCCGCAATCTGGCAGATGTGGTCGATGTGCTCGCAGATCTTCTCCATCTTGAGATGGAAGTCCTGCGGGGTGGAGCGCTTATGCACCCAGCCGTGCACCATCATGATGGCGTCGAAGGCCATGCCGATGACGGCGCCGCGATCGATGATGGCCTTGATCTGGTCGTCGGCAAGCTGGCGGTTCCAATTGGCGAGCGCGCGGCAGTTGTGATGGCTCGCCCAGAGCGGTCCCTGATAGTGGCCGAGAGCATCCCAGAAACTCTCGTCGCACAGGTGCGTGATGTCGAGAATAATGCCGAGGCGCTCCATCTCTTTGAGGAGCTCGCGTCCTTTGGGGGTGAGAGGTCCTTCGTCGTCCGTGCCGTGGCCGTAGATGCCGGGCCCGTAATGCACGGGGCCCAAGGCGATGAGGCCGTCTTCACGAGACTTCTCGAGCGTGCGCCAGTTGAGGATCGAGTCCGCGCCTTCCAGACTCAGCAGATAGCCGATCGGCAGCTTCTCCGTCTGTTCGGGAGTCGCCTCTTTCCAAAGCTTCGCGTGCGCTTCCACCTCGGGCCAGGTCCGCAGTTGCACGATTTCGCCAGCCGCTTCCATGGCGCGGTACCAGGCGAGCTGACCTTGCGTCTGCGCCCATGCCTGCTCCGGACTCTGCCAACCCGGCAGCGAACTGAACCTCCCCGAGAAGCGCGCAATCTGCGTGGCCACGCACAGGCCGATTCGGCCACGGCGCATCTCCGGCAAGCAGACCGTATTCCGCGTGCGATCCGGCAGATCCTTCTTGCCGAGTTCACGCCGCCGGATCTCCACTTGCGGCAGCCGTATGTCGCGATTCCATTCCATCGCGTTCATGGAGAGATCCAGATGAGCGTCAAATATCAGGGGGACGTGAGACATGTCATTCCTTTATGCCCTATCGCAAGGCAGCCAGTAAAGTACCGGACAGGCGAAGAAGACCAACTTTCGCACGTTCGAGCTGATGTTGGGTGTCGTAGTAGGAGATCCAGCGCTCATTTTCGGTGAAGCGGGCCTGTTCCACCTCCGCGAGCGTCGCGCGGCCTTCCTCTTGTTTGGCCAGGGTGACGGCCACGGTCTCGCGCTGCAGCTCCAACTCCATCCGCGCGAGGTCGCGCGCGCGCTCCGCATTCACGACGGCTTGAAAGGCGCGCTGCGTCTCGTAACTGGTGCGGTTGCGCACCCGGCCCACCTCGGTCCGCAAGCGGGCGGACTCCGCATGCGCGGTCGCCGACGCCGCCGAGGCGGCGGTGCCGGGCAACAGGGGCAATTGGAACGACACGCCGAGCTGTCCGTTGTTCCGCTGGAAGCGGTTGAAGTACTGGTCGAAGTTGTTGAACTTGGCGAAGAGGCCGTACTGCGCCACCAACTCGACCTTCGGCAGGAACGCCGCGCGCTCGGACTGAATGGTGAAGCCCTGCGCCAAGAGGCTCGATTGCAGGCGCTTCAGTTCGTTCGAGTTTTCGAGCGCCTGTTTCACGGCGCCGGCTTCGCTTTCGGGCAAGCCGGTTAGAGGCGAGAGTTCGCTGGTGGTCTCGACGCGGTCATCGGCGGTGCCGCCCACCAGCAGGCTCAACTGAGTCTGCGCAAAGCGGGCATCGCTTTCGAGCAGGCGGGCGCGTTCTTTGGCGCGTTCGCGATCGACCTCGACGCGCATCTCGTCCAGACGGATGGCCCGTCCTTCGGACACGCGAGCTTTGGTGGCTTCGAGCACTTGCGTCAACGCTTCCGCCTGCTTGCCGGCAATGCGGGCGAGACGAGCGGCACGGTCTGCATCGAGGTAAGCGAGGGCCACGCGTTCGGCGACCTCTTCGCGCTTGCCTTCGGCGCTGATCTTGGCGCCGCGGGCGTTCTCGCGTTCTTCGGCCACTTTGAGGCTTTTGGTTTTGTCGTAGATGGTGGCGATGGCACGGCCCTGGATCACCGAGGGCGCCGAGCCGTCGATGCTCATCGGGAATCCGTAGGTATAGGCGAGGCCGCTGCCCATGAAGACTTTGGGAATGAACGGGTCACGCGCGGCGCGTACCGCCTGATTCGCTTTCGCCTCATCCAGATGGGCCAGGACGACGTCCGGGTTCTGTTCAAGAGCCAGGTCCACTGCCTGTTTCAGCGTTAACGTACGGGTTTGCGCCGATAGGGAAATGGCTGTTAACCACAGCAGGAATCGCATCACTTTCGAGCGTACCGCGCTATGATGGAGCGCATGTTGAATCTCCTGCTGGGTTGGCTGGCGAGTGCCTTAAGTCTCTTGGTGGTCGCTTACTTTGTCCCGGGATTTCACGTCAACACGTTCGTCACCGCACTGATCGCGGCTGTCGTCATCGGGTTTATCAATGGCACGCTCGGCTTTATTGTCAAGCTGGTGACCTTCCCGTTGCGCCTGCTGACGCTGGGGCTGCTTTCGCTGGTGATCAACGCCCTGCTGATCTGGTTTGCGACGTTCTTCGTCAGCGGTTTCCGCATCGACAGCTTCGTCTCGGCGCTGCTCGGCTCCATCCTGTTGAGCCTGGTGAACTGGGCCTTGCGCCTGGTTCTCCGCACGAGCGACAAGGATTAGTCCGCGAACGTGCGAAACTGCGGCTGATGATCATTGTTGATCCGTGGGCGTGGCAAGTGATGGTGGACCACGCGCAGGCCACCTATCCCCGTGAGTGCTGCGGCGTGATGCTGGGGACGATGACCGGCGACGACAAGCAAGTAACGATCGCGCATGCGCTGGAGAATGCTTATGAGGGCGGTCAGGAAGATCGCTACGAGATCCGTCCCGAGGACCTCCTACGCGTGGAGCGGGAAGCGCGCGAGAAGAAGCTTTCGGTGATCGGCATCTTTCATTCGCATCCCGATTGTGACGCTTACTTCTCCCAGACGGATCTCGAGAATTCCTGCCCCTGGTATAGCTTCGTGGTGCTGAGCGTGAAACGCGGGCACTTCGATCACGCCAATAGCTTTCTGCCGAACGCCGACCAGACCCACGCCGAGCCCGAAGAGCTCCGCTACTCTTAGTCGCGGTTGCGCTCGAAGACGTAGCCGTACCAAACGAGCGACGCAGCCCACACCGCGAGCGACACCGCTACGAGCCGGGCGTCCACGCGGTGCACCACGGTGCCCGCGCCGAACATCACGACAATCTGAATGACGCTCGTTTCAATCGACGCGCCCGCGGCAAAACGCCAGCGTTTTTGCTGCCGCCAATTCACGACCGCGACATGATGCCCCACGGCAAGAGCACCTAACATGGCGGAAAAAGCGGCGAGCGGCGCGAGTAAGGCCGTACTGAGGACGGCGAGCGCGAGCAGCGGGAGGTCCTTAGTGAGCAGAATCTGCCAGCCGCGCAGCGGCATTAACTGATAGCGGGCCATGCCAGCAGGTCCGTCGAGGGCGAAAAGGGCCTGCGTCATGGTGCTGAGCGCCAGGACGATGAGTAAGCTGACGCCGAAGAGAGCGTCGGATTGCACGTCCTTCGCCAGCATGCGGTAGACCACCGCAGCCACCGTCAACACCAGGGCCAGATAGGTATCGAGCAGGCTGAACATCTCCCGCGCATTCTTGGCCATCAACGCCGCCAGCGGCGCATGAGGAACGCGGAAAAGGCGCAGCAAATTGAGCTGCGGCATGCGGGCCGGGACCGTGGTGAACAGATAAGTGAGCAGCGAGAGAACAGAGCCAAAGGCCAGAAAGCGCCAGCCCAGTTCGAAAGAGTTGAGATGCCCGCGCAGGCTCCAGCCCATCAGGCCGAGCGTGATCCAGGCGATGGGACTCATCAGCAGGCTCGCCGCGCGCAGAGCGAGGCGTTCCGCGCTCGAGAGCGGCCACAGCCTCAAACGGTCAGCCGGCATGCGCCCCAAGGGGTCCGCGCTGAGTGGGAAGAGCAGAATCAGCCCGAGGACTAAAGGTAAAAAGGCATTCGCTGGCTGAAGGCCGAAGATCAGCATGGCGAAGAGAAAGAAGTTACTCGAGCCGAGCGAGTTGAACCGGCGGAGTTCGCGCCAACTGAGCTTGGCCAGCGCCGCTAGGATTGGGACGAGCCGAGCCATGACCAATCGCCGATACGCGGCGCCTCCACTAAGTCGAAGTAAATGGATTCGAGGGAGCGATCACGCCCATCGCGCCGGGAATCGAAGACCACTTGGCCGGCGCGAATCATCATCACTTGCGTCGCGATCTCTTCGACGATCGAGAGGATGTGCGAGGTCATGAAGATCGTGACGCCGCGCGGGGCGATCGCCACGAGTAAGTCGCGGATCGTTTTCGACACGACCGGGTCCAGCCCTTCGAAGGGCTCGTCAAGAAACAGTACGCGCGGATTCGGCAGGAGCGCCATCGCGAGCGCCGTCTTCTTGCGCATGCCGTAGGAGCACTCATCGAGGAACGTGCGGCGGCCGTCTTCCAGCACCAGCGCCTGGAGTAACTCTGAGGTCCGACGTTCCGTTTCGCCCTTTTCGAGGCCGTAGACGGCGCCGGTCAGGGTGAGGTGTTCCTCGATGGTCAGCGAGTCGAACAGTCCGAGTGTCTCCGGCAGTACGCCAACGGCGCGCGACAAGGCCGGGGTGGCGGGAAAGCAAGGAACGCCGGCCACGGTCGCCGAACCCGACGTAGGCGCGAGGAGACCGGTCAGCATCTTGACGGCCGTCGACTTACCGGCGCCATTGGGCCCCAGGAAGGCGCAAATGGAACCAGCCTCAATCTCGAGATCGAGCGCGTCGACGGCGGTGTAATCGCCGTAAGTCTTCGTCAGTTTTCGGGCAACGATCATTCGCCTTGTTGAGCGGCCAGCCGCTCCATCTCCTCATGCTCCGTGGGGGGCCGCTTATGAATTTCGGGCAGCGTGAGGGCGATGGCCAGACCCACGAGCGGAATTCCGGCGACTGCCAAAAACATGTTCTCAATCGATGAGTGATCGGCGAGCCAGCCGAGTAAGGGCGAAGCGACCCCGCCCACCGTGGTCGCCAGGCCAATCGTAATGCCCGAAGCCGTGCCGACACGATTCGGCAGATACTCCTGCCCCAGCACCACCATCACACTGAAGTGAATAAACAGGGCGATGCCGAGCGGGATGAGTAACAGCGTGGCCAAGGTGACATCGCGGACCTGCTGCAGTAACCAGATGGTCGGCCCGAGTAAGGCGAAGGCGATCACGATGACGCGCTTGCGGCTCCAGCGGTCGGCCATCTGGCCGCCAAGCAGGGTGCCCACGGCGCCCGCCGCCAGTAAGATCGAAAGCGCCGTGCCGCCGGCGGACTTGGACTGGTGCAAGACCTCGATCCAGAAGATAGGCAGGAAGGTGTAAATGCCGAACGACACGGTGGACCGGGCCGCGACACAGCCGCTGAGCCGCCAGAAGGCGCTCCAACGGTCCACACCGCCGGCGCCGGTCCGCTTCCGATGAGCCTGACGTTCGCTCGCCACGCGCTCCAGGTAGCCTAACTGCGACAGCAGCAAGCCAGCCATCAGGATCGCCGGCGCGAGTAACCAGGCGACGCCGCCCAAACCGAAGGCGACCATCGCCTGCGTGGCTAAAAAGGGACCCAGCGCGAAGCCGGCATTGCCCCCCACCGCAAACCAACTCATACCCGTGGCGTGCTTATCGCCCGCCGAAAGCATCACCAGGCGCGCGGCTTCCGGGTGAAAAGCCGCAATGCCGGACCCGGCCAGCATCATCGCGAGCAGCGCCATCGGATAACTGGGCGACCATCCGGCCAGCGCCAAGCCAATCGCGCCGACCAGCAGACCCGCCGGCAGTAACCAGGGCGAATTCCTGCGATCAGCCATGTGGCCGAACCAGGGCTGAATGACGGAGGAGACGACATTGGCCGCGAACACGAGGCTCGCCGCCGCGGCGTAAGTGTACTTACGTTCGGAGACGAAGAACGGCACCAGGGCCGGTACAGCGCCCTGACTGATGTCGATGAACGCGTGGCTGACGGTCACCGTCGAAACCGCGCGTAAGTTCATTTCGCTTTTTCCGCGGCACGCGGAGCGGGCTGATCGGCTTCAATGCTCTTGGCCACGGCGTCGAGCACGCCATTGATAAAGCCGATACTCTCATCACCGGAGAAGCGGCGGGCGAGTTCGATGGCTTCGTCGATCACGATAGCGGAAGCACTCTCGCCACGCATCAACTCGTAAGTCGCGACGCGGAGGATGTTCCGGTCTACCGAGGGCATCCGTTCGAGGCGCCAGTTCTGCGAGTGCCTGGTGATGGTCTCATCGATGCGCTCCCGCTGATCGATGGTGCCGTACACCAGGGCCTCCATGAAGCGATCTCGCTCCATGCGAACTTCGGGAAGATCTTCAGACGAGTACAGCGTCGTGTAGAAGGCGTCGAGGGCGTCGGAGACGTCCAGTTTGCGCTGATCCCAGGAGAAGAGGACTTGCAGGGCGCGTTCGCGTGATTTACTGCGGCCCGGCATTAGGCGCGCAGCTTCTTGAGGAGATTCGCCATTTCGATGGCGGTCAGGGCGGCGTCGGAGCCTTTGTTGCCGCTCTTGCCTCCGGCGCGATCCATCGCTTGCTCCAACGTATTGGTGGTCAACACGCCGAAGGCGACGGGAATTCCGGCCTCGAGCGCGGCGGCCCCCACCTTGGCGGATTCGCCCGCCACGTAGTCGAAGTGCGAGGTGTCGCCGCGGATCACGCAGCCCAGCGTCAGGATGCCGTCGTGCCGGCCTTGTTTAGCGATTTCGCGGACCACCAGGGGCATCTCATAGGCGCCCGGAACGCGAACAATTTCAAGATCTTCAGAGCGCACGCCGGACCGCGCCAGGGTGTCCAGGGCGCCGCCGAGCAGTCGGTCGGTGATGAGGCTGTTGAACCGGCTCACGATGATCGCGAAGCGCAGTCCGGCGCCATTCAGCTCACCTTCAATGGTTTTGGGATGCATGGAAAAGGGTCTACTTCTTGAGTTTAGCGTATGCATTTACACTAGTGTCTTGGGCATGCTACGCGCCGTCCCGGGCTGGAAATCGCAGTTTCTCGCCGAACGGCAGATCACCATCTACACCCCTCCCGGCTATGACGAGACCGAGGCCCGGTATCCGGTGCTCTACCTGCACGACGGGCAGAATCTCTTTGAAAGCCATCGCGCGTTTGTGCCGGGTGAGATCTGGCACGTGCAATCCACCGCTGATGCGCTGATCCGTTCGGGCGAGATCGAGCCGCTGATCATCGTGGGGATTGACCATGCCGGCCCGCAGCGCATCGACGAGTACACGCCCACCGTCGATCTGCGCTCGCGGCGGGGCGGGCTCGCCAAGCTCTATAGCCGTCTGATTGTGGAAGAGTTGAAGCCGTGGATCGATCGCGAATATCGCACGCAGCCCGATGCCTGCCACACCGCGCTCGGCGGCAGTTCGCTGGGCGGCCTGGTGACGCTCTACCTGGGCTTCCGCTCGCCGCACGTCTTCGGCCGACTGGCCATCATGTCGCCGTCGCTGTGGTGGGATCGCAAGATCATGCTGCAGCGGTTGCGAGCCAATATCCATCGGCGCCGCACGCGGGTCTGGCTCGACATCGGCACGCGGGAGGGCAGGGCGTACGTGCAGACGGTCCATCAGACCCGTCAGTTGCGAGATGAACTGCTCGCGCGCGGTTGGCGCCAGGGCGAGGACCTCTTCTACTGCGAGGACGCCGGCGCGATGCACAACGAACGCGCCTGGGCGCACCGGTTGCCCATGGCGCTGAAGTTTCTTTTTCCGCCGCCGCACGTGCTGGACGTCTGCGGCCCGCTGCCGAAGGCGCCACGGGTGCGGGAAGACACGATCTGGTAGCGCGTCAGGGCATGGCTAGCAGTGCCGTCATCGTCACGATCCCCTGCCAAAGATTGGCGAGCCGCAAGTTCTCGTTAAAGCTGTGCTGGCTGTTGTCGTGATTGGCGATCGGCACACCGATCATCGGCGTGCGCAGTTCCTGCTCAAACACCCAGAGCGGCACGCTGCCCCCCAGTGACGGCATCAGCACCAGGTCCGGATGAATCTGTTTCAGCGTCGCGATTACTTCGCGCGAGATGGGGAGGTCCATGGAGGTGCGCACGGCGTTGTAGCCGTCCCGCCAGACCATCCTGGCGATCTTGGTGTGTTGCTTGCGCTCGGCGTCGGTGGGCTCATGATCCACCACGAAGTAGCCCTGGTCGCGGATGTGCGCGCGCAACTTCTCCGCCTGCCGCTGATGATCGTTGCCCTTGACCAGCCGCAGATCGAGCGAGGCCATGGCTTTCGCGGGCACCACGTTGCGCGCCACCGCCCCGGTGCCGGCACTCTCTAGACCGCGGATATTCAGGCTCGGCAACATGATTCGTTCCACCAGACTCGCGTTGTTGCCGTCGGTCGCGGCGAGGCCGAGTTCTTCGCGCAACTGTTCGTCGACGCCCGGCACCGCCAACAGCGCTTTCTTCTCCGCGGCACTGAGCGGCACCACATCGTCGTAGAAACCTTTCACCAGCACCTTGCCCTCGCCATCCGTCATCGTGGCCAGCAGACGCGAGAGCATCATGGCGGGATTCGGCGCCCAGTTGCCGTAATGGCCACTGTGCAGTTCGCGCTTCGGGCCGTAGACGGTCAGTTCCACGCCCGTCACGCCGCGGACGCCGAAGTAGACCGAGGGCGCGCGATTCTGATGCACGGGGCCATCGCAGATAAGCCAAACATCACCCGCGAGTTGGTCCTTGTACTTCTGCGCAAACTGCAGCAGGTGCGGTGACCCCGCCTCTTCCTCGCCCTCGAAGAAGAACTTAAGGTTCGCGCGCCGCGCAATACCGAGAGCCTTCATCGCGTCGAGCGCCGCCAGGATGGCTACGATGGGCGCCTTATCGTCCGAGGCGGAGCGGGCATAGAAGCGCCATTCGGGATCGATCTTGGGGGCGGCCTGCCAGTCCACCGTTTTTCCCTGCAGGTCGCGGACGACGGGCGTCCAGGGCGGCGAGGTCCATTCACGGGGGTCCACCGGTTGGCCGTCGTAATGGGCGTAGAAGATCAGGGTGCGCTGCGCACCGGGCGTCTTCAGTTCGCCGAGTACGACGGGCGGGACGTTGGGCACTTCCAACAAGCGGGAGTCGATGCCGCGTTCCCGCATCATGGCCAGAATGAGGTCGGCGTTGCGGCGGATGTTGGCCGTGTCATTCGCCCGGTTGGGGATCTCGAGCAGGCGTTGATACTCGCGCAAGATCTCCTTCTCTCGCCCTTGCCGCCATTGATGAATCGCTTGCGGATTCACCTGCGCCGTTGCGGCCATCGCCCACAGAGCCATTACCCATCGCATGGATTCAATGATAGGATCGCGGCGATGTTTTCGCGACGCACCTTCCTCGCCGGGGGCTTGGCCCTCACGGCTCCGCTGGAAAGCGCTCCGCTCACCGGCCTGATGAAACTCACGATGCCGGGCGGCGCGATGGACGACGATACGCTTCGCTACATGGTGCAACTGGGTGTGGAGTGGGTGACCACCGGCGGGCCGGGCGCGCCGACCTACAACACCGAGGGACGCGTGGTTCCCCGGCCCGGCGACACGGCCGCGGCTCCCTGGAAAGAGGCCGACCTTCGCCAACTGCAGCAGAAGGTGGCGGCCCACGGCCTGAAGATCGGCAACCTGATGCTGCACGACTTCCGCGACGCGATTCTCGGCAAGCCGGGCGCGAACGCCGACATCGAGAAGGTATGCGAGTCCATCCGCGTGGCCGGCAAAGTCGGCATTCCCGTCGTCGAATACAACTGGTACGTCCTGCGCGCGATGGGCGGCTACTACGAACAGAAGGGGCGCGGCGATACAGTGATGGCGGCGCACGACTATGCGCGTAGCCGCAACCTGCCGGTACTGCCGGATGTGGGCACACATACGGCGGCCGAGGTCTGGCCCCGTTACGAGAAGTTCCTCAAGGCCGTGGTGCCGGTGGCCGAGCGAGCGGGCGTCCGACTGGCGGTGCATCCGAACGATCCGCCGCCGCCAAAGTACCGCGGCGTGGAGCAGGTGTTGGGCTCCGTCGACGGGCTGAAGCGCGTTTGCGAGATCGTCAAGAGTCCGGCGAATGGCATTACGTTGGACACGGGCGTCACCCGCGAGATGGGCTACAACGTCATCGAGACGATCCAATGGTTCGGCCAGCGCGACCAGATCAACCACGTGCACTTCCGCAATGTCCTGATGCAGGTGCCGCGCGAGAAGTACACCGAAACCTTCATTGATGCCGGAGACAACGACATGTTTGCCTGCCTGCGCGCGCTGCATGCCACGCACTATCCGCGCCTCATCCATCCGGACCACGTCCCTAAGTTCCCGAATGACCCGAACCTGAAAGCGGGCTGGGGCTATGCGGTGGGCCATATCAAACAGATGATGCGCCAGTTGCCTAAATCTTGACGCCTAAGTCGCGTTTGCCGCAGACTAAGGCATGCGGTGGATCGCGATTCTCTGCGGAACTGGCTGGCTTGTCGCCGCTGAGCCGGTCCGCTTCACTGCGCCGAAGGACGGCGTGCTTCATGTTTCCGTGCACCGCGCTTACGGCGAGTTGCCGGCTGACATCACCGTCGCCGGCTTTGACGAACTCGGTTCTTACATTCCGGAGAACACGCAAACCCATCCTGGCCAGCGCGCCTTCCGCGCCGGGTTGGTGCGGCGCGGGCAGACGTACGAGATCAGCGCGTCGGCGCCCGGCGACCTGAATTACGAGCTCCTCGAGACGCCGAACGGCGTGGACCCCGAACGGGCGGTGGCTGCCGGCATGTCCTGGCTGATTCGGTCCGCCGATAGCTGGCTGCAGAACCAGCCTCGCCATGGCGCCATCGAGCGCGCCGGACAAACGCAGCACCCGGAGGCACGCGCCTGCATCGCGTGCCACATCACGCAGTTCACCACTCGCGCCTATCTGACGGCGATGAAGAACGGCTATCCGGTGCATGATGCGCCGGCACTGGCCGCCGTCGCCGGACGTCTGCGCGAGAATCCGCGCCCGCTCTATGGCCATCCTGGGGTGAACTGGGCACGCGTGATCTATTCGGCGCGCACGGTGTCGAGCCGACTCCCTTTGCTTTGGTCCGCGCATCGCGAAGCGACAGGCCAACCGGTGGACGCCGACCGCGACCTGATTCTGGGCGCCGCTCGCTTTCTGCTGCTGAGCGATGAATGCCACCAATTGCGTCCGGAGGCCGATGGCGCGCGTCCGGAAGTGAGCGGCTTTGAGATTGCCTGGCAGTCCTGGCGCACGTTCCAACTCGCCGCGCGGCTTGAACCGGCCAATCCCATCTGGCCCCGGCAGACGGCCTGCGTCGCCAACCTGCTGACGACCGCGGCGCCGGCCAACAACATTGACGCCGCCTGGCGCCTGATCGCGCTGGCCGAGCTCGGCCGGCCGACGGCGGGAGCGATCGCGCAGCTTCTCGCACAGCAGCAAGCCGATGGCCGCTTCGCCTTGACGTTCGACGCGAAGGCGCCGGCGGCTGATTTCGTCAGTTATCACGTGCTCTATGCGCTCGCCGTGGCTGGCCACCGCGGACCGGCGGTGGAGCGATTGACCAGGACGCTGCTCGCCGCGCAACGTCCGGATGGCAGTTGGAAAGGCATCCCCGTCGACAAGGGCTTCGATACGCCATTTCGCGAAACCCAATTTGCGGTGATGGCTTTGAGCGAGCTCTATCGCCGGCAGCCGGCCACCGTCACGCCGCCGATCCAACTCAGCAGCCGGCCCGACGTCTGGCGCTCACCGGATCGCGACGCGGAACAGCGGCGGCTGCTGGCCCGCCTCGCCGATGACCCCACCGCCATCGAGCCTTTGGCCGCCTCCCTGGATGAGAACCTCGGCATGCTGCGCGAATGGCAGCGCGCGATCCGCCAACCGGCGGACGCGGCTCGCGTGGAAGCAGCTCTGCGGACGGATAGCCAGAGGCAGGCCACGCTGCTTGCCCGCACCTTGCGCGAAGGCTCGCGCACCGTTCGGCTGCGCGTGCTCCAGGCGATGGCAACTGTCGTCTCGGTGGAGGGCTTCCCCACCCGGCCCCGCGTCGGCAACGACATGGAAGCGCCGCAACTCCTGGCCGATGACGGACACGAGCTCGAGAAGGCCATCCTCGCCTGTGTGGATGGGCGCGACCCGGAATTGACCGCTGCGGCGCTCCGCGCGGGTACGGCACTCAGCGACGTCCTTTCGCCGGACTTTGCGCTCGCGCTGCTCGAGTTGCCGCTCGACCATAGTCTGGCGCTGCGCGAAGCCTACGGTCCTGGCGGACGCGGGCGCCTGACGTTGAGCCGTGAGGGCCGTTATCCGGCGGCGATGCCCGCCCTGCTCTCACGCTTGCTGACGGCCCGTGACCCGCGTGTTCTGTCGCTGGTGCTGCCATTGCTCGCGAGCCTCGAGCCCGGCGACAGCCTCACCCGCGACATCGACCTGCAAGCCGCCATGGACTCGCTGCTACGCGCGCAGCCCACGGCCGAGGTCGTCGCGGCCGCGGCGGTCTTTCCCCGCCTCGCCGATGGCCCGCTGATGCGCACGCAGGTCCTGGCGGCGATGGCCTCACCGGATCCGGCTCTGCGTCAGGCCGCCATTGAAGTGGTCGTCGAGCGTTACGTCGTCAATCCGAACCTCGCGGCGATGACGGGTCAGTTCCTGGGCAACGCCCGCGGCCCTGCTCAGCGCCTGCTGCTCGACTCGCTGGACCCCGGCCGCGTCGCCTTCCGCCTTGAGCTGGTGAACGCCTATAGCCCGCCGCGCTTCGAGATCCCCGCCGATGCCAACATTCTGGGGCTTGAGTTCGTGCAGGAGTTTGTCCGCGTCAGCCTGTTGAGCCATGACCCGCAGGTGCAGGCCGCCGCACTCGACCTCACCCGCAAGCATGCGCGGCTGCATCGTCTGCCCACCATTCAGGCAGCGCTGGTTCAGGTGAATCAGTCGCCTTCGGCGCGCACGCGTCTGGTGACCCGCGCGTTGTTGGACAAGCGGGAGCCGGCGCTCGAGCCCGAAGCTCTGCTGGACTTTGCTTATTTTCGCGAGCGGATCCAGCCGATCCTCGAACGCCCGGCCGCCGATGGCCGGTCCTGCATCATGTGCCATGCGTCGAACGCGCGCTTCCCGCTGAAGCCGGATGTGCGCGCCAATTACCAGTCCGTGGCGCGCAAAGTAACGCTGGCGGACCCGACCGAAAGCCCGGTGCTGCGCAAGCCTTTGCTACCGGGCGTCACCTCCGACGGTGACGTCTTCCGGACCTCGCACAATGGCGGCGAGCGGTGGCCCGGTCGCACCGGCAGCCCCGAGTATCAAACGATCCTCGAATGGATTCGCGGCGGTCAACTTCCCGTGGTGAGCGCCGGCGGACAGTAACGCTCAGCCCGGCTGATTCGGCGCGCGCTTCACCCACTTGTAGACGCCGACCGAGTTGCGCCAGAAGAACTTCTCTTTCGCCGCGCGGCTCTTGGGCGCGAAGTAGGCCTGCACGGTAGCCAGGCCCTGGGCGTACGTTCCGGCCGTATCACTGTTGGGCCAGTCACTGCCGTAGAGCACGCGGTCCTCGCCGAACACGCCATAGATGGGGTCCAGCAGGCTGGCGGTGGAGGGCTTGTCGGGCTCCTTCTGCCGATGCAGCACTTCGGACAGTTTCACGGCGATCTGCTTGCGCGGGCCGAATTCGCGCAGCAGCTTTTCGTAGGCCGCCTGCTCGCCCGGCTTCAAGCGGATGTTCGCCAGATGATCCACCACGATGCGCAGCGTGGGATGACGGTCAGCAATGCGGAGGGTGTCTTCGAGCAGCCGGATGGACTGATTGGCGGTGTCGAGCACCAGATCGGCCTTCGCCAGGCGCCCGAGGTCGTTCAGGAAGGCCGGCTTCGCCAGATCGGCGCGCAGGTCACGATCCCAGAGGTAGGCGTAGCGGATGCCGCGGAAGAGCTTGCTCGCCGCCAGTTTCTCGAGCTGTCCCGGGAACTCCGCCTTCCCCGGCTCAAGATTGCCGACGAAGCCCACCATGATGGGTTCCTTGGCGATCACGTCCAGCACCCACTGGTTGTCGGCGAACCAGGGGCTCGCCTCTACCTTGATCGCGCCGACGACGTTCATGCCGGCCGTCAGCTTTTTATAGCGGTCCGGCAGGGCCGGCTTGTAGAGGACGGTGTTGGTCTTGGGCGGCCAGGGGACTCCCGCCGGACGCGTCGGGTCAAACAGATGAATGTGCGTGTCGATGATCGGAATCGGCGGGTCAGCCGCGAGGCCAACCGAGGCAGCGGCAGTCTGGAGAAACTTACGGCGAGATGGCACGAGGCGATTCTATCCGATGTTCTCCGCCCAAAATTTAGTGATCGGCAATCCCGCCATCGGGGAAGCGCAGTTGCTGGCGCGTATGCGGCTGGTAGGGGCGTTTGGCAGCGACTTTCTCGTCCAGGTCGATCCCCAAACCAGGCCGGTCCGGAGGCAGCGCAAAGCCCTTTTCATAGGTCGGGCCGCCGCCGTAGAAGAGGTCTTTCCAGTACTGCTCGTTGCCGCGATGCGTGATCTCCTGAATGCCGAAATTCGGCGTCGAGAAGTCGACGTGTAGCGAGGCGAGCGTACTGACATCGCTTTGCGGATTGTGCGGCGCAAACTCGATGCGATAGGCCTCGGCTATCGTCGCGATCTTCTTCATCTCGAGAATGCCGCCGCAGTGCACGACGTCGGGCTGCACGTAGTCGACCAGATGCCGCGCGCAGAGGGGCGCAAAGCCGTACTTGGTGAAGAGGCGCTCGCCGGTGGCCAACGGAATCCGCGTGTTTTGCCGCAGGTGGGCGAGTTCGTCCAGATCCTCGATCTGCGTCGCCTCTTCCACGAAGTAAGGGCCGTACTCTTCGGCGCGCCGGCAGAAGTCGACGGCCATGGGCGGCGTGGTTTTGCCATGCAGGTCGATGCAAATACGGAAGTCCGGCCCAACGGCCTGGCGCACCGCCTTGAGGTTCGCGATCCCCTCGTTGACCGAGCGCACGGGCTCGATGACGTCGCCCTGGGTGGTGATGAAGGCGGCCTTACAGCCGGTCCAGCCTTCCTGCTTGGCTTGTAGCCAGCTCTCGGACATCTTCTGCGGCGTGTCGCCACCGGCGTGGACGTACATCTGCACGCGATCGCGCGCCTTGCCGCCGAGCAGCTTCCAGATCGGCTGTCCGACGGCTTGGCCCAGGATGTCCCACAGGGCGATCTCCACGGCGCTGATCGCGGAATTGAGAATCGGCCCGCCGCGCCAACGGGGCCAGCGGTACATGGCCTGCCAGTGCATTTCGATGTCGCAAGGGTCGCGGCCCACCAGGTAGCGCTTGTGCTCTTCGATCGCCACAGCCATCGTGGCTTCCTTGCTGGTGACCGAACCTTCGCCTAAGCCAGTGAGGCCCTGGTTGGTGTAGATCTTCACGAAGACATAGTTGTTGGAGTTCTTGCCGCCCCGATTGACGATGAACGTTTTCAAGTCGGTGATCTTCAGGTTGAGCGGCTTCGCCTGTGCCCGGGCCTGGGCCAACAAGCTGTCTTCGGCGGTGAGAGCGACCACCGCAGCGGCGGCGGAATGAAACAGGTCACGGCGCGTCATGGCGCCGTTCATTGTATCGTCCTGGGTCCATCGTCGACACTGGAGACATGACCCATCCCGCGAATCCGGTGGCCCGTGCGGCGGCGGAGCGCATTCATCGTTATTTCGAACGCCTGACGGCAAAAACGCCACGGGCCAGCGTGGACACGCTCGAGACACTGCTCGATTTGGCTTTTTGGGCCAGTCTGCGGCGGGAGGAAGGTCATTCACCGAAGGTGTCGCTGGTGATCCTGCCGCCGGAAGTCGCTCAAGCGCCCTTGTTGTTCGAACGCTCGCTAACGCTGACGCCGGTTTCGCTGACTCGGATCGCGCCGGCGGTGGACCGGCCCGGGATTCATCTCGGCGTCTGGCCGGGCTCGTCCGATCAGGATCTGACAATCTGGGGCACCCTGCACAAGCTGCCGCCCTTTTGCCTGGCGGTGGAGATCATTGCGCCCGGTCTGCTGGTGATCAAGTACAGCCGCGGCGAAGCGGCTGGCAAGTTCATCAACGTCGCGGTGATCGAAGGCGACCAGATCAAGGTCATTGACCAGCGGGCGGCCTCCGTCCCCGATTGCCCCAGTATGCTGACGCCGCTACTCGGCCTCGAGTCGCAGTTCCGCGCCGAGCAGACTTCAGGCACGCTGATTCAGCTCGCGGTGTCGATGCGCGGACATGGCCGCGGAGGCACGTTGCTGTTGGTGCCCAGTGCGTCGGATGCTTGGCGCGACTCGATCCTCGCCCCGTCCCCCTACGCCATTCATCCGCCGTATCGCACCCAGGCCGTCCAGCAGGACATCGATTGCGTAGCCGGGCTCACCGCCGCCGACGGGGCCACGATTCTGAACGAACACTTCGAAGTGCTGGCCTTCGGCGCCAAGATCATTCGCCGTCGCGGCTCGCCGCAGGTGAATCAGATCACGCTGACTGAGCCGATTGAAGGCTCCGTGCCGGCGGTGGTGGAGCCGGCGCAACTGGGTGGCACGCGACACATCTCGGCCGCGCAGTTCACGCATGACCAGCGGGACGCGCTGGCGATGGTGGCCTCGCAGGACGGGCGGTTCACGTTGTTTGGCTGGTCGCCGTGCGACGACATGGTGCATGCCCGCCGAGTTGAGTCGTTGCTGCTGTAGGCTCGCTCGGCTTAATCGAGTGAGATGCGAATGGCGCCCGACGGTTTGGCGTAAAAGAGCAGGTCGTTGCCGTCAGCGCCGAGCAGCGTGGTCACCTTCACCGGCC
Source organism: Bryobacteraceae bacterium (assembly GCA_044226365.1). GTDB lineage: Bacteria > Acidobacteriota > Terriglobia > Bryobacterales > Bryobacteraceae > JALHNI01. Next base: position 19,824 of record JBGAHE010000027.1, on the reverse strand, counting down.
CGTTAACGGGCGGGATCTCGACGGGGACGAATTGGGCTTGGCGTCGGTCGAGACGGTAGAGGACCGGTTGTCCGCCCTGGGAGCCGCCCAAATAGACGTTGCCGTTAGCGGTGAGAGCGAGTCCGGCGATGATGGTGGCCTTGGTCCAGGCCGGGGAGACGCGGGTGCGGCTGAGAACGGCGCCGGCCCCGTCGGTCTCGATGTATTCGTTAGCCAGGGGCGAATAGAACCCGAGCGTTGAGCCATTGGTGGCCAAGAGCGCTTGCTGCGCGGGATGTCCCACTGCGGTGATGGAGTCGACGGGAAATGTACTGCGGACGAACTGACCGTCACCGTCGAATTCCCAGAGTATGTCGTGACGAGGTGTCTCCCGGTAAGAGGAATCCTTAACCATGCCGACGGCCCATAGATGGCCGTTCGGCGCAAACATAAGGCGAATGGGAACGAAGGGCGTCGTTCGGACCGTGCGTTCAATCTTTCCGTGGGGGCCGATCCAAAACACCACGGCACCAGACTTGGCTTGATCTTCACTCATAGCCGTCGCCGCCACGGCGATCACGCCATCCTTCCGAGCGGTTACGTCGACCACGTTGATTTTCGCAGTGTCCGGTAGAGATAGCTTCACTTCACCCCGGGGGGATCCATCGAGGAGATACCAGGAAACCGTGGAAGCCTCACGGTCATAGTAGACTGCATGCCCGCCGACAAGCCGGGGAAGCGGTTGATTCGAGTTATCCCGTTGAAATACCGTGATCGCCTTGACCGTGGCCGCAGCCATGGTGCTGGCCACCAGGAGAAAGACGACGCTTCGCTTCACCAAGTACATCAAGGAAATCCTTTCGCGAATGCGTGCTTATCCCCAGATTGCTCCTCCGTCACCTGGAAATACAAGCCCGATGGGTGTTAACTTGCGTTTCCGGATGACGGCGAAGTGGTGCTAGCAGGGTCAGCTGAGTCAGCCCTAGGCGTTTAAGTCCAGGCGGCCGGTGCTGTCGCCAAAGGACTCGGTGGTCGCGCCCACGCGATCCAGCATGTCAACGAACAGGTTCGAGACCGGCGTCAGTTCCGGCGCCTGGACGAAGCGTCCGCCGCGCTGCCCACCGGCCCGGCCGGCCACCAGCAGCGGCAGATTCACATAGGAGTGCGCGTTGCCATCGCTGATGCCTGCGCCGTACATGATCGTGGAGTGATCGAGCAGGCTGCCGTCGCCGTCCGGCGTCGCTTTCAGTTTGCCCAGGAAGTAGGCGAACAGTTCGACGTGGAAGCAGTTGATCTTGGTGACTTTCTCGATGAAGTCCGGATGCCCGCGATGGTGCGTCAGCGGATGATGCGGATCGGGCACGCCGATTTCCGGGTACGTGCGGACGCTGCCTTCACGGCCGATCATCATCGTGGAGACGCGCGTCAGATCGCTCTGGAAAGCGATCGCCTGCAGGTCGAACATCAGCTTTACGTAGTCGACGAACTGGAACGGAATCCCGGACGGCTTCTCCACCGGCGGTACTTGCGTGTCCTGCTCGGCGAGTTGAATCCGCTTCTCCACCTCGCGAATGGACGTCAGATACTCGTCGATCTTGCGGCGATCGGAGGCGCCGAGGGTGGCGGCCAAACGCTGCGTGCTATCGCGCGACTGGTCCAGAATGCTGCGGCGATACAGCGCGCGGCGTGCCCGCACTTCGGGCGAAAGGCTGGGATCGACGTTGCCGAACAGGCGCTCGAACACCGAGCGCGGATTCACTTCCACCATCATCGGTGTGTCGGCGTCTTTCCAGGACAAGCTGTTGGTGTAGGCGCAACTGGAACCGGTGTCGCAATTGCCCACCATGCGCGAGTCTTCGCAGCCCAACTGCAAGGACGCCACGCGCGTCTCGGACGCGAACTTCCTGGCCGCCACCTGGTCAAACGTGATGCCGGCGTGCACGTCGGCGCCCATGGTGTACTTGGGCTGCGCGGCGGACAGGAAGCTGCCGGACGCCTTCGCATGCCCGCCGCCCTTGGCCTTACCGGCTGCGGGATTGGTGAGGTTGGCGATGATGTTCAGATCCTGCTTAAACGGCTCGAGCGGCTTCAGGATGCGGGAGAAGGTGAAGTCCGCCCCTTTCCCCTCGGGCGACCACTGGTTCATGATGATGCCGTTCGGCACATAGACCACCACCAGCCGCTGCGCCTGCGCTCCGGACTTCGCCGGCGCCGCCATCGCCGGACGCATCGCGTCCAGCAGCGGCAACCCGATCGCACCGCCCAACAGCGTGCGCCGGGAAAGATGCTTGCCCGTGAGATACGTCATGGTTTCTTTGCTCCTGAACTGGATTGGGCTGAACTGGCGGATAAGACGGCGCTGCGCCGCATCTGGAACGGATAGCTGTTCACCACTTCCAGCACCAACTGCGAGAAGCGGTAGTTCTTGGCGGGCATGCGGTCGGCGATAGCGGCCACCAGAGCCCGGTCGTAGCGCTCGAGGCCGCGGCCTAAGGCATACGTGAAAAGCTTGTCGGTCATGCCCCGGACGAACGCCGCGCGATCTTCGCGCAGCATCTTCTTCAGTTCGACGGGTCCGTGGAAGATGCGGTTGCCGGGAAGGGTGCCGGAAGCGTCCACCGGGATTTTGCCGTCCATGGTGCGCCAGCCGCCGACGGCGTCGAAGTTCTCCAGACCAAAGCCCAGCGGGTCCATGCGCGAATGGCAGGAGGCGCAAGCGGGATTCTTGCGATGTGCTTCCATCTGCGTCCGCAGCGAGGCCGACTCGCCTACCTTCGTATCGTCGAGCGCCGGAACGGCCGGCGGAGGCGGTGGCGGTGGCGCGTTCAGCAGATTCTCCAGAATCCACTTGCCGCGCAGCACTGGCGACGTCCGCGTCGAGTAAGACGAGATGGTCAGAATGCTCCCGTGCGCCAGGATGCCCCCGCCGCGCTCGGTCTTGCTCATGTCCACGCGACGGAACTGCGGCCCGGTGATGTTCGGGATGCCGTAGAAGCGGGCCAATCGCTCATTGAGGAAGGTGTAGTCGGCATCCAGGATGTCGAGCAGGCTCCCGTCATTGCTGACGATGTTGTGCAGGAAGAGCTCGGTTTCTTTGCGCATGGAATAGCGCAGGCTCTCGTCGAAGTCCTTGAAGCGCTCGGGGTCCGGCTTCATCACGTCGATGTTCTTGAACTGGAGCCACTGGCCGGCGAAGTTCTCCACCAGCGCCATCGACCGGGGATCGCGCAGCATCCGCTGCACCTGCGCCGCCAGCACCGCCGGCTTGCGCAACTGGTCACCGGCGGCCAGCCGCAGCAACTCGGCGTCCGGCGTGCTGCTCCAGAGGAAGTAGGAAAGGCGAGTCGCCAGTTCGTAGCCGTTTACGGGCGCATCGGCGCCCGCCACCGTCTTTACCTCCGGCCGGTTCCGCTCAATGCGAAACAGGAAATTCGGCGACACCAGCACGGCTTCGAGCGCCGTGGCGATGCCTTCTTCAAATGAATCGCCGTGCTCGCGGGCCAGCTTGTAGAAGCCCACGAACGGAGCCACTTCGGCCGCCGTCACCGGGCGGCGGAACGCCTTGCCGGCGAAGGTGGAGATGATGGTCTGCGCGCAGGCCGCCGTCTTAGCCTGACAGACGAACACGCGCGCCACGCTGTCTTTCGATGGCCCCATGGTCTGGTTGAACGGCCCGCCGATGTCGAGCGACTCCCAACGGTTGTCGATGCGCGTCTCAATGCGGTCCGTCTTGATCTTGGTGCCGTACTTGCGCAGCGTCTCAATGTCTTTTTCGGTGAGCTTGCCGCGAGTCGTAATCAGCGGCTCCGGCGGACGCTGCGAGGGCTCGGGGCCGTTATACTTCGCCGGCAGCCCGTGGTAGTTCTTCAGGTACGACATCGAGAGCAGATGCTCGCCCGCCTTCACCGGCACGCGCACTTCGACGATCTGGCCCTCCAGATCCGTCGCATCCACCGTCCACTCCTTGATCATCACGCCGTCGATCCAGAAAGCGGGCCGCACCGGTTCGCTCTGATTCGGACGGTGGCCGTTCAACACCAGGCGGAAGTTGTATTCGGCATCCACCGGGAAGCGGTGGAGGAAGTGCGCCGCATGGCGCATGCTCAAGCCACTGAGGTCGTAGCTCTCGAGATCCTTCGGCGTGAGGGGCTTGGACGCGGTCGAGTTCGTCAGCAGATCGTTCAGCCGCACCGGCGCCGAATAGTGGATGTTCGACGGCTTCATCTTCTCGGGGCCGAAGATCGCCGCCCGCACCACGCGCTCGGCGGCGTCGACGTATTTCTCCAGCAGCACCGGCGACAGGTTCAAGGCTTCGCCGATGTTGTCGAAGCCAAAAGCCGATTCGTCCGCCGGAAAGTTTTCTGTCGGGCGGATGTCCACGCCCAGCAGATCGCGCACCGTATTGTTGTATTCGTTGCGATTCAAACGGCGCGCGGTGGAACGGCCCGCATCGGGCTTGGTGGCGCGATCCTGCCGGAGGAATTCGCCCTCCAGCCACTTCGTCACCGTGGTGATCTCGGCCGCGGGCGGCTTGGGAGCGCCGGGGGGCGGCATCTCGCCGGACTTCAGCTTCGCTGTCACGCGTTCCCACAACTCGCGATCACCGTCGAAGTCGAGCTTGCCGCTCAAATTGACGTCGCCGGATTGCAGCTTCTGATTATGGCAGCCAACGCAATTCCTGTTGACTAGCGAGGAAACAGTCCGCACGTCGGCCCGGGCGGGCGCGGCGAGCAGAGCGAGCGCGAGGAAAATCGGGGGACGGTGCACGGGGTCTCTCTTAAATTTTACTCACCAAAGGAGTTGGCGACAATGGGGGAATTGGCGTTACCGCCTCCCCTAAAGATTAGACGTACCAGTGCACAGTCGGTTCGCGCCATCGATCGTCGATCTTGGGACGGCGCGAGCGAAGTTTGGGCGGACGAAGGACTTAGCGGCCGTAGAACGCGGCGTTCTTGCCCGTAAAGTCGTTCCACTTTTCGGGAAGGTCATCCGCCGCGAAAATCGCCGACACCGGACAAACCGGAACGCAGGCGCCGCAATCAATGCATTCCACCGGGTCGATGTACAGCATTTCGGAGTCACCGAAAGCAGCTTCGTCCTTCTTGGGGTGAATGCAATCGACCGGGCAGGCGTCGACGCAAGCGGTGTCTTTGGTTCCAATGCAAGGTTCTGCGATTACGTAGGCCATGGGAATTCCTTACGCCCCAGATCGACCGAAGTCGCCGGAGCCTGAATACTCAAATTAACATAGCCGCAAACCGCCTCACAATCGGGCCTTGACGCTGGCGGGCCTTTGCACGAGGGTCCCACGCTAAAGTAGAATCCGTTCCAATGACTTACCAGATCGTCGCGCCACTCGAGCCCGGTTTCGAGTCGATTCTCTCGCCGGAGGCCATCGCCTTCCTCGTCGCTCTCGAAACCCGCTTCGGACCTCGCCGCCGGGAACTCCTCGCCAAGCGCGACGAACGCCGGGCTGAACTCGAAGCCGGCGCACTGCCGGACTTCCTCGAAAGCACTCGCTCCATCCGCGAGTCCGACTGGACGGTGGCGCCCATCCCCCCCGCGCTCGCCGACCGGCGCGTCGAGATCACCGGCCCCGTGGACCGCAAGATGGTCATCAACGCCCTCAACTGCGGCGCTCCCACCTTCATGGCTGACTTCGAGGACTCGAACTCGCCCACCTGGTACAACGCCGTCCAAGGCCAGATCAATCTGCGCGACGCCATCCGCGGCACCATCGGCTTCACCAGCCCCGAAGGCAAGGTCTACCAACTGAACGACAAGCCCGCCGTGCTGATCGTCCGCCCGCGCGGCTGGCATCTGGTGGAGAAGCACTTCCTGGTGGCCGGCGCGCCGATGTCCGGCTCCCTCTTCGACTTCGGCCTCTACTTCTTCCACAACGCCCAGGCCCTGCTCGATAAAGGCGCTGGGCCTTACTTCTACTTACCGAAGATGGAAAGTCATCTCGAAGCGCGGCTCTGGAACGACGTCTTCGTCTTCGCCCAGGACTATTGCAGCGTCCCGCAAGGCAGCGTCCGCGCCACCGTGCTGATTGAAACCATCCTGGCCGCGTTCGAAATGGACGAGATCCTCTGGGAGCTGCGCGACCACTCCGCCGGCCTCAATTGCGGCCGCTGGGATTACATCTTCAGCTACATCAAGAAGCTGGGCCATCGCCCCGACAAGATCCTGCCGGATCGCGCGCTGGTCACCATGGACCGCGACTTCCTCGACGCCTACGTCCGCCTGCTGATCAAGACCTGCCACCGCCGCGGTATCCATGCCATGGGCGGCATGGCCGCGCAGATCCCCATCAAGAACAATCCCGAAGCCAACGCCGCCGCTTTCGAAAAAGTCCGGCTCGATAAGCTTCGCGAAGTGCTCGCCGGGCATGACGGCACCTGGGCCGCGCATCCGGGCCTGGTGCCCGTCGCCATGGCCGTCTTCAACGAGCACATGCCCACGCCCAACCAGATCTCGAAGCAGCGGGACGACGTCGTCACCGCCGAAGATCTGCTCAAGCCCACGGTGGGCGAGATTACCGAACGCGGCTTGCGCATGAACATCGACATCGGCCTGCAGTATCTGGAGAGCTGGCTGAACGGCAACGGCTGCGTGCCCATCTACAACCTGATGGAGGACGCCGCCACCGCCGAAATCTCGCGCGCGCAGGTGTGGCAGTGGGTGCGCCACGGCGTCAAGCTGGCCGACGGCCGCCGCGTCACCATGGACCTCGTCCGCGAGACCATGGCCGCCGTCCTCGCCGAAAGCCCCGGTACACCGGCCAAGCAAAAGGCCGCCCGCATCTTCGACACGCTGATCGCCACCGAGCGCTTCATCGACTTCCTGACACTACCGGCCTACGATCAGTTGGACTGAAGCTATTGTCCGGGCGCGGCGTAACTTTCTTCACGTTCGCCGCGCCGCGACCTTGAGACAATATGAGCACGCATGTCCAAAAAACGCGTGCTCGTCATCGAGGACGAAGATAAGCTCCGGCGCGTACTCGAACTCCAGTTGGCCGGCTCCGGCTATGACCTGGATCTGGCCCCCTCCGGCGAAGCCGGCCTGCGCTACCTCGATCGCGCCGACCTCATCCTCACCGACCTCAAGCTGCCGGAGATGGATGGCATGCAGGTGCTCGCGCACGCCCGCCAGATCAATCCCTCGGCACCAGTGATTGTGATGACGGCGTTCGGCACCATCGAGAATGCCGTCGAGGCCATGAAGCGCGGCGCGGCCGACTTCCTGCTGAAGCCCTTCTCGCTCGATCACCTGACGGCCATCATCGAAAAGGCCTTGGAGGTCCGCGCGCTACGCGACGAGAATCGCGCGCTCAAAGAAGAGCTCGGCCGACGCTACCAGTTCGACAACATCATCGGTCGCAGCCCGAATATGCAGGAAATCTTTCAGACCATCCTGCGCGTGGCCCCGTCGCGCGCCACAGTGCTGCTGTGCGGCGAAAGCGGCGTCGGTAAGGACCTCATCGCGCGCGCCATCCACTACCACTCGCCGCGCCGCGACAAACCCTTCGTCAAGATCAACTGCACCGCGATCCCCGAAAACCTCATGGAAAGCGAGCTGTTCGGCTACGAGAAGGGCGCCTTCACCGGCGCCAACCTCACCAAGCCCGGTAAGTTCGAGCAGGCCGACACCGGCACCGTCTTTCTCGATGAAATCGGCGACGTCCCCGCCGCCATCCAGGTGAAGCTGCTGCGCATTCTGCAGGAACGCGAGTTCGAACGCCTCGGCAGCAACAAGGTACGGCAGATCGACGTGCGCATTCTGGCCGCCACCAACGTCGACCTGCGCGCCGCGCTCGAAGAAGGGCGCTTCCGCGAGGACCTCTACTACCGGCTGAACGTGCTGCCCCTCAACATTCCGTCGCTGCGCGAGCGCAAGGAAGACATCCCGTTCCTCGCCCAGCACTTCGCCGACCGCTTCGGGCGCCAGGAGCGCGGGGAGCCAGGCCTGATCAGCGACGACGCCATGTCCAAGCTGTTGGGCTATCACTGGCCGGGCAACGTCCGCGAGCTCGAGAATGTCATCGAACGCAGCTTGCTGCTGGCCCCTTCGGCCACCCTCCGGGCCGCCGACATCAAGCTCGATCAGTCCTCCAAGCCCAAGCCCGCGGTGTCGGACTTCCTGCCCGAAGGCGTGACGCTCGAAGAGCACGAACAGTCCATCATTCGCGAAGCCTTGCGGCGGGCGAACGGCAATAAGAGCCAGGCCGCGCGCCTGCTCGGTTTGACGCGCAATGCGCTGCGCTATCGGCTCGACCAGATGGGCGTCGATTCCAGCGACTAGCCCGCGAAGCCGTTCATGTTGAAGCGGCCCTCGGCCAGCGACACGAAGCCGCCTTCCACCGCGTTCATTCCGCGGACGGTGATCGAGAAGTTGCCGGCGTCGGAGACGCGCAGCAGATCGGTCTCCTTCAGATACCAAAGGCTGGCGTCGAACTTCTCCACCGGAAGTCCCAAGCCATCTTCGAGCTGCTTCACGCTCAGCGCGGGCAGTCGAGGCTTGAGCAGCCGCTGGCGATAACAAATCTCCACCAGGGCTGCGCGCGTGCGCTTCTCCTTACCGATGTCGAGCCCGTCCATGAAACGCCGCGGATCGAGCCCGGCCGCATCGTCGGCTTCGCCAGCCTCGGCCGGCACAGCCGAAGTTGCGGCCGGAGGAGTTGGTGGCTCGGCCGCCGGCCCCCCGGACGTTGGTACAGGTACCTCCACGACTTTTGCTTCCACAACCGGCGCCGCCGCCGCGGGTTCATTCGCAGTAGTGACCGCCGGAGGAGAGGGAGGAGGAGTGAGCCGCGCCTGCCGTTCGAGGTCGTAGGCGGCGCGGCTCTCGGCATCCAGCAACGTCGCCGCCGCTTGTTGCAGCAAGGAAAATTGCGCGGCCGAATAGTTTTCCGGAGCCGCCAATTGGTACTTCAACGAGAGCATCTGGTGGACACGCTTGATGGTGTCCCGTTCCGCATTCGGACTCAGTTGGAGGATTTCGTACAGATCCACAAATTCGGCAGCGGGCATGTTAACAAAGGATATCGGCCGAATGCGAGCCGGAGATTAATCGTCCGCGCGGCATAAAATCTGTCCCCACCCTGAGGTGTACTCCCCCGGTGTATCCCTGAGTTCGGTCCGGCGATGCCCCTCTATGATTTTTGGGTACTAATACTATTTGTCCTGTCTTGTCAAGGCTTTTCCTTGACCCTCCACCCCGAAACGTCTTAGATTAACAACACAGTGAACGATCAGAGACGCAGCAAACGGTTTGACCTGAAACTTCCGATGGAAGTTATCCGGCCGCATCACTCCCCCGCCCACCTTCTTGGCGAGACGTGTAATATCAGCTCTAACGGCGTCCTCTTCAAAACTGACCACCCGATTGACCTCGGCGAATCCCTCGAATACTACGTCACCCTCCCGACGGCCCCCTCCCCCAACGAACGCCTCCGCTTACGCTGTGTCGGCAAAGTGGTCCGTGTCACTGAACCAGACGCGCTGGAAACTACCCCCGAGCATGTCCTGGCTGTCACCATGGAACGTTACGAGTTCATGCGACAGCGGGTGGCTGCCAAAGCCATTGCCATCTAGCGCAAGTAGCGAGTCAATCGAGCGAGCGCTTCTTCGAGAATCGTCGAGTCCGACGCATAGCAGATCCGCACAGAGCCCTCGCCACCCGCCCCAAACGCCACCCCCGGCGCGATTCCCACCCGAGTCTCTTCCAGCAGCCGCTTGCAGAAACCGAATGAATCCTTAAGACCGTCCACGCGCGGGAACAGGTAGAACGCACCTTCGGGCTGGGGCACCGTCAAGCCCGGAATCTTCTGCAGCGTCTCGAGGCACCGATCGCGATTGCGCTTCAGTTGCGCCAGGATATCGGTCACGGTCGCTTCGCCTTCGGCCAGCGCTGTCTCGGCCGCACGCTGCGTAAAGCTCGCCGCGTGCGACACGATGAACTCGTTGAGTTCGGCCGCCCGCTTGGCCAGATCCCGCCGCGCCACGATCCAGCCCAACCGCCACCCCGTCATGCAATAAGTCTTCGAGAAAGACTGTACGACGATTACGGCGTCGTCCCGCGTCGCCTGCCGCAGGATGGACGGCACGGGCGTTCCCAGAGGCGCGTCCGCTGGATAGGCCAAGCGTTCGTAGACCTCGTCGGCCATCAGCCACAGGCCATGCCGGCGAGTAAAGTCGAGCAGGCGGCGCTGATCCTCCTCGGTGGCCACCCATCCGAGCGGATTGGACGGCGAGGTGTAGATCAGCAGACGCGTCCGGGGCGTGAGAGCCGCCTCCAGCGCGTCGAAGTCGATCCCGTAGCGGTCACCCACCAGTGGCTGCGCCACTTCCACCACCCGCGCGCCGCACATCTGGACGATCGCGCTGCCGTTCGGCCAGGCGGGCGTCAGGACCAGGGCTTCGTCGCCAGGGTCGAGCACGCAGCGGATGCTGTTGTTGAGCGCCTGGACGCCGCTCGCCGTGATGACGATCTCGCCCATCGGGTCGAGGTCCACGCCGTGACGCTCGCGGTAATAGCGCCCCAGTTCGCGCCGCAACGACGGCAGCCCCGCGTTCTCACTGTAGAAGGTGTAGCCCTCGTCCATGGCCCGCTGGGCGGCCTGACGGATGAAGGCGGGCGTCGTCAGATTGCTTTCGCCGAAGTACAGACGCAGCACCCGCTCGCTGCTGCCCTCATCGAGCCGCATCGCCAGTTCGGCCAGTTCGCGAATCCGCGAATACGGAATCGCCTGAGCGGACGGAGCTACTTGCGCCACTACTTACCGCGCTTGGGCTTCGAGGTCATTAACTCCTCGATGTTCACCAATTGCGTGGGGTAGTTCCCGGTGTAGCAGGCATAGCAGTAGTCGAGGTTCTTGTCGTCGACCGATTCGCGGAGCGAACCCAACGGCAGATACGCGAGCGAATCGGCCTGAATAAACTTCCGGATGTCTTCCACGCTGCTGTTGGCGGCAATCAGATCGCCTTTGTTCGGCGTATCGACGCCGTAGAAGCACGGTGAAATCGTCGGCGGGCACGAAATGCGCATGTGCACTTCACGCGCCCCGGCTTCGCGCACCATGCGGACAATCTTGCGCGACGTCGTGCCACGCACGATGGAATCGTCGATCAGCACCACGCTCTTGCCTTCGAGCAGATGCCGCACCGGGTTCAGCTTGAGCTTCACGCTCAGATCGCGAATCGATTGCGACGGCTCGATGAACGTCCGCCCCACGTAGTGGTTGCGAATCAGCGCTTGCCGGAAGGGCAAGCCCGCTTCCGCCGCGTAACCGATGGCGGCGGAGACGCCCGAGTCCGGCACCGGCACCACGACATCGGCCGGCGCGGGGCAACGCCGGGCAAGTTCGCGGCCCATCTCTTCGCGGCTTTGCGCCACCGGACGGCCGAAGACCATCGAGTCCGGACGGGCGAAATAGACGTGCTCGAAGACGCAGTAGGAGTGGTCCCGCATCGGCGCAAACCGCTCGCGGCGCACGCCTTCCGGGCCTACCGTCACCATCTCGCCGGGCTCCACGTCGCTGACGTAGGTGGCGCCGATAATGTCGAAAGCGCAGGTCTCCGAGGCGAAGACGTAGGAGATGGTTCCGTCTTCGAGTTCCATTTGGCCCATGGCCAGCGGCCGGAAGCCGTTGGGATCGCGCGCCACGATCGTCCGGTCGCCCGCGAGCATCACCAGCGAGAACGCGCCTTCGAGCGCCAGTAAGGCCTCGCGCAGCGCGCCGGCTATGGTCTTCTCGCGCGAACGCGCGACAAGGTGCAAAATGACTTCGGTGTCGGAGGTCGCCTGGAAGATCGAACCATCCGCTTCGAGACTCCGGCGCAGTTCCGCCGCGTTCGTGATGTTGCCGTTATGGGCCACCGCGATCGGCCCTTTGTTGCAGATCACGTTAAAGGGCTGCGCGTTCAGCAGCACGGTGTCACCGGCCGTCGAATAGCGCGTATGCCCGATCGCAATGGACCCGGGCAATTGGCTCAGCACGTTGGGGGTGAAAATTTCGTTCACCTCGCCCATGCTCTTCTTGCAGACGATCTCGCCCCCGTTGGCGGCGGCGATGCCGGCCGATTCCTGACCGCGATGCTGCAAAGCATACAGGCCCAGATACGTCCGTTGCGCGGCTTCGGGGTGGCCATAAATGGCGAAGACCCCGCACTCGTCCTTAAACTTATCCAGCATGCAGCATCTCCTCGAAGGCGTTGCGCCAGGTTCGGTTCAGCTCATCAATTTCGCAGTCGAAGAAGCCTTCAACCGCCAGACGATCCGCTACGGTTTCCCCGAGACGGACAGCGGGTACATCATACTTCGCCGCAATCGCGGCGACCTCAGCCACTTTCGCCGTCGAGACCAGAATACGGCTGGGGCCCTCATGGAACAAAGCAAACTCTGGCGTTAACGGCGTTTCCAGCTTCACGCGAGCGCCGACGCCGCCAAAACTCGCCTCGGCTAACGCCACGCCCAGGCCGCCGTCGCCCAGGTCATGGGCGGACTCCGCCAGCCCGGCCTGCACGATCTCGCGAATCGCCGCCTGCACGCGCTTTTCGAACTCGACGTTCAACGCCGGCGGCAGCCCCCACAGCGTGTCCAACACCACCTTGGCGTATTGCGTACCGCCAAAGCGCTGATGATCGCTCGAGCCCAGGCCACCCAGCAGCACGACCTCGAGCCCGGCCTTGTGGAACCGCACCGGCGGCGGCGGCGCCGTCGGCAGCACGCCTACAATGCCCATCACCGGCGTGGGGAAGATGCCTTCGCCCAGCGTCTCGTTGTACAAGCTCGCATTGCCGCCCGTGATCGGCGTCTCAAACGCCCGGCAGGCGTCGCCCATGCCGCGCAGCGAATCCACCAGCTGGCGCATGATTTCCGGACGCTCCGGATTACCGAAATTGAGGTTATTGGTTGCCGCCACCGGCAGCGCGCCCACGGTGGACAGATTGCGGCAACACTCCGCCACCACCAGCATCGTGCCCTCGTATGGGTCGAGATAACAATAGCGGCCATTGCCGTCCAGCGACATGGCCACACTCGTCCCTGTTTCTTTGATGCGCACGATCGCGGCTTCGGTTCTCTCGGGAATGGTGAGGGTGTTGGTACGCACCTGATAGTCGTACTGCCCCCAAATCCATTGTTTTGAACACAGATCGGCGCTTCCCAGCAGTTTCTTGAGGTCGCCCAGCAGATCCTGCGAAGTAAACACCGGCCCTTCGAGCGGGGCGGTGCGATAAGAGGGGACGTTATGCGGACGGTCGTAGAGCGGAGCGTTGTCGGCCAGCGGCTGATTCGGAATTTCCGCCACCACCTGCCCCTTGTGCTTCACCCGCAACAGGCCGTCGCCCTTCACCGTACCGATCTGGCAGGCTTCTAAGCCCCACTTCTTGAAGACTGCGTAAACTTCGTCCTCGCGGCCCTTCTCGGCCACCAGCAGCATGCGCTCCTGCGATTCCGACAGCATCATTTCGTACGCCGTCAGACCCGTCTCGCGCTGCGGCACCAGGTCCAGGTCGATCTCCACGCCCGTGCCCGCGCGGCTGCCCATTTCGCAGCTCGATGACGTCAGGCCGGCCGCACCCATATCCTGGATGCCGACAATCGCGCCGGTCTTCATCGCTTCCAGACACGCCTCGAGCAGCAGCTTCTCCATAAAGGGGTCGCCCACCTGCACGTTCGGACGCTTGTGCTTGCTCTCTTCGGTAAATTCGCCCGAAGCCATCGTCGCGCCGTGTACGCCGTCGCGGCCCGTTCGCGCGCCCACGTAAATCACGGGATTGCCGACACCGGTGGCGCGGCCGTAGAACACTTCGTCGTGCCGGAACACGCCGAGCGCGAAGACGTTCACCAGCGGGTTGCCGTCGTAACAGCTCTCGAAGACGGTTTCGCCACCCACGGTCGGCACGCCGAAGCAGTTTCCGTAGTGCGCAATACCGCTGACGACGCCTTCGACGATGCGCCGGTTGCGCGCCCCCGTCTTGGGGTCATCCAGCCGTCCGAAGCGGATCGCATCCATCACCGCGATCGGCCGCGCGCCCATCGTAAAGATGTCGCGCAGAATGCCGCCCACACCGGTGGCCGCGCCCTGGAAAGGCTCGATAAACGACGGGTGATTGTGCGACTCAATCTTGAAAGCGATCGCCCAACCGTCGCCGATGTCGATGACGCCGGCGTTTTCGCCCGGGCCCTGCAGCACGCGCGAGCTTTCGGTGGGCAGCTTCTTCAGATGAATCTTGGAGCTTTTGTAGGAGCAGTGTTCGCTCCACATGACGCTGAAGATACCCAGTTCCGTCAGGTTAGGCTCACGGCCCAAAATCCCGATGATGCGCTGGTACTCTTCGTTGTTGATGCGGTGCGTGGCGAGGACTTCGGGTGAGAAGTTCATGCCGCGACGCTCACCTTGGCGGAAGCCAGGAGCGACTCAAAAATTACGCGTCCGTCCACCGAACCCATCAGCGGATCGCACGCTCGTTCCGGATGCGGCATCATGCCCATGACGTTGCGCTCCGCATTCAGGATGCCCGCGATGCGCCGCGCCGAACCGTTGATGTCGTCGGCGTAACGCACCACGACGCGATCTTCGGCTTCGAGTTGATCGAGCGTCCGTTCGTCGGCGGTGTAGTTGCCCTCTCCGTGCGCCACCGGCAGCCGCAGCCGCTGCCCTTTTACTGCCTGGGAGGTAAACGGCGAATTCGTCGTCTCCACAATCAGCTCGGGTTGCGCGCAGACGAACTTCATGCCCGCGTTACGCAACAAGGCGCCGGGCAGCAGCCCGCTTTCCACCAGGATCTGGAAGCCGTTGCAGAAGCCCGCCACCGGCCCACCGGCCTTGGCAAACTCCTTTACGGCCTGCATCACGGGCGAAAACTTCGCAATGGCGCCGCAGCGGAGATAATCGCCGTAGGAGAAGCCTCCCGGCAGAATCACTGCGTCGACATTGCCGAGCGAATGCTCGTCATGCCAGATGAATTCAGCTTGCTGGCCCAGGTTCGCGGAGGCCGCGTACCAGGCGTCATGGTCACAGTTGGAGCCGGGAAAAACAACAACACCAAAGCGCATAGTTGGGTGAAAGGGGACCGGAGCTTTCAGTGTAGCAAGCGCACCCCGATGGAACTAGCCTCCGTCGGGTACCAGGGCGATTTAGTCGTCCGCCTTGCGCGGCGCCTGCGGGCTCCACGGCGGCACAATCCCGTTCATCCGCGCGTAGGCGATCGATTGGCCCATGTGCTCGGCGATGTGCGCCAGAATACGCAGGTAGACGTTTTCCACCTTGGAATCGACCGTACCCCAGAACTTCACCGGCCGCTTCATTTGCTCAGGCGTGGTGGCCTGGTAGGCCGTCTTCACCGCGACAAACGAATCCTTCAACCAGCGCTGGATCTCGGCCTTGGTTTTGGGTTTCACGCCCAGATCCGGCGGCGGCTTCCGCCCCACCTGATCGAGCAGCTCGTAGTTCGCCACGTAAAGATGCGTGTAAACTTCGGCCACCGACATCACACCCGGCGCCGGCCGCCAGGAGTATTTCGCCTCCGGCACGGCTTCGGCGAGTTGCAGCACCTGACGGCTCAGATGCTCGAGTTCACCCTGGTAGCCGCCACCCAAACCGGGCGGTAGCGTCTGCGCGCAGAGCGTACCCATCCAGAGGGTAACAGCCAGATAACGCATGGTGTTTACTTCTTTTTCTTGGTGGTCGGTCGATACAGCGGCGCCAGTTCCGGACCGGTGGAAGCCGGGGGCGGCGGCGGAGCGGCGGTCGTCGAGCTCGTGCTACCGGTCGTCGAACCCGTCTTCGACTTCTGCCGCATGTGCGGCGGCAAGTCCGCGTCCGAGGACGACGGCGGCGGCGTAGTCGCTCCCGGAGCCGTCGCGCCCGGGGTCGTCGCGCCCGGAGTGGCACCGGGAGCACCCGGCGGCAGTTCCACCACATCGCCGAACTTGATCGTCGATTCCGCCTGGAATCGCTTGTAGTTCTCGTACTTCACGGTCATCTTGATCGGCACCGGACCGGTGTCGAAATTCAGCGTGTCGTTCGACACCGTGTACGTCGGGAACCAGTACTTGCCGTCGATCTGCTCGCGGAACGTCTCGAACTTCGGGAACTGCTGATTCTTCGCAATACCCACGCCGCGCCCGTAGCTCTTCACGATCTGCAAATCCTGATCGTCGACGTAGATCATGCCCGAAAAATAACGCTTGCCCTGTTCGAGCTTCTTCGGCTTGACGGCAAAAACATAGGTGTCCAGTTCGTCCACCTTCTCGCGGCCCAGGTAGCGCACCCAGTATTGATCCACCTCGGTGGAGGTCAGCACAAACGGCTGCGTGTTCCGCATGTCCTGAATGTCTTCCGGCGTCATGATGATGTTGCGCAGCGTCTGCACGGGCGCCCGCACCACCTTCTCTTCACGCTTGCCATCGCCCGTAAAGACGATGTCGGAGACCTCTTCCCACTTGCCACCCGGCGTGCCCATCTCCTGCAGTTTGGCCGATTGGCGGTACGTGTACGCGGCTCGCGCCGCGGAGAATTCACTTTCCTTAGCGGAGAACTTCTTGATGATCTCGTCGATCTCCGCCTGACTCGGGTTCGCTTTATCGGCCATCAGCAGGCCGACGCTCAGACAAAAGGCAGCCAGGATACGCATACGCATAGTTTCTCAATTGAGTTGACGGCAGGGAAGCGGCTCCGGTTTCGGCGTGAGAAAATGTTAGCCACATGAGTGAACAGCTTTCTGATATCGGACTCGTCGGCCTTGCCGTCATGGGGCAAAATCTCGCCCTCAATGTCGCCGACCACGGATTCCGCATCTCCGTTTACAACCGCACCACGGCGACCACGGACAAGTTCGTCGCCGAAAACCCGAATACGCCCGGCGGTCTCGCCGGCCAGCACACGGTCGAAGCCTTCGTCGCCTCCCTCAAAAAGCCCCGCAAAATCATCATCCTGGTGAAGGCCGGCGGGCCCACCGACGCCGTGATTGACGGTCTGCTGCCTCACCTCGATCAGGGCGACATCGTCATCGACGGCGGCAACGCCCTCTGGACCGACACCATCCGCCGTGAAAAGGACCTCGCCGCCAAGGGCTTCCGCTTCATCGGCTCCGGCGTCTCCGGCGGTGAAGAAGGCGCCCGCTTCGGCCCGTCACTCATGCCCGGTGGCGACGCCGCCGCCTATAAAGAGATTGAACCCATCTGGTCGGCGATCGCCGCCAAAGTCGACGCCCAGTCCGGCAAGCCCCTCGAGGGCGCTACCCCTGGCAAGCCCATCCAGGGCGGCGTCCCCTGTTCCACCTACATCGGACCCAACGGCGCCGGCCACTACGTCAAGATGGTCCACAACGGCATCGAGTACGGCGACATGCAGATGATCTGCGAAGCCTACGCCATCATGAAGAACCTCCTCGGCATGTCCGCCACCGAAATCGGTGACGTCTTCGCCGAATGGAACACCGGCGTGCTCGATTCGTTCCTCATCGAAATCACCGCCGACATCCTGCGCCAGAAGGACCCGATGGCCGGTGGCCCCTTCGTCGACATCGTCCTCGACACCGCCGGTCAAAAAGGCACCGGCAAGTGGACTTCGGTCAACGCCCTCGACATGGGCGTGCCCGCGCCCACCGTCGCCGAGGCCGTTTTCGCCCGCTGCCTCTCTGCCGTCAAAGATGAGCGCGTCTACGCCGCCACCAAACTGGTGGGCCCCGGCCAGACGTTCACGGGCGACAAGAAGTCCATGATCGCCGCGATCCACGATGCCCTTTACTGCTCGAAGATCTGCTCGTACGCCCAGGGCTTCCAACTGATGCGCGAAGCGCAGAAGGAATACAACTGGACGCTCAACTTCGGCGAAATCGCCCAGATCTGGCGCGGCGGCTGCATCATCCGCGCCCGCTTCCTGCAGAAGATCACCGAAGCGTTCGCCCGCGACGCGAAGCTCGCCAACCTCCTGCTCGACGAATTCTTCAACAGCGAAATCCAGCGGACCCAGGGCAACTGGCGCCGGGTGATCGCCGAAGCCACTCTGGCCGGCGTTCCGGTTCCCACCTTTAGCTCGGCCCTGGCCTACTATGACGGCTACCGCTCGGCTTCGCTCCCGGCGAACCTCCTGCAAGCTCAACGCGACTACTTCGGGGCGCACACCTACGAACGCACCGATCAGCCGCGCGGCAAGTTCTTCCACCTGGATTGGCCGGAACCTGGCCGTCCACAGATCGCGGTGTAACACCACTCTTGTGGTGAACTTCGCTCGCCGATAGTTGTTTAGACGAGATGAAGTGCGCAAGAATCCTGGCAATCTCGGCCGTGGCGCTGCTTCACGCCGCGCCTCGGCTGGCTGCGCAGCAGATCCGGCCCATTGCCGACATTCATCGGCTCACGCGCGAGAACCTTGTCCAGAATTCGGCGGTTCGCCTCCGTGGCTCCGTCTCGCTCTTTCAACCCGAAAACGGCGATTGGTTTCTTGAAGATAGCAGTGGGGCCGTCTACGTGCGGCCCGGCTACACGAAGACCAAAATCCGCACCGGCCAGCAGGTGGAAGTCGTGGGCAAGGTAACGCTCGATGGCTTTGCTCCGGACGTCGTCGCCGAATCCGTCCAGCATCTCGGCCTTTCCTCCCTCTCCCCCCGCTCGGTCACCATGGCCGAGGCCAGCAGCGGCGGTGTCGATTCCCGCCTCATCAAAGTCCGAGGCCACGTCGTCGATTTCGAACGCAGTCGCCGCAATGAGGCCACCGGCGGGTGGCACCTGTTCTTCCGCATCACCGACGGCCAAAACTTCCTCCTCGTCAAAGCACCCGGCGACGCCCACGAAATCCATCGCCTCGTCGACGCCGAAGTCGAAGTCACCGGAGTTTCCGCCGTCCGCTTCGGACCCGACGGCCGCCACGAGAGCTCGCGCCTGATCGCCCGCACCGCCGCCGACGTCACCATTCTCCGCGGACCGCCCCACGAAACCCGCTTCGCCGACCCGCTCACGCCGCTCAACCGCATTCTGCGCTTCCGCAACGGCGGCATGGAACTTGGCCCTGTCCACGTCGCCGGCGTCGTCGCTGCCGTCGAACCCGGCGAAGCCTTTTATTTAGTCGGCGATGACGCCGGCCTGCTGGTTCGCACCGCCCAGCTCATCGACGTCAAACTCGGCGATCGCCTCGAAGTGGTGGGCTATCCCGTCAGCCCGTCACCGGTTCCCCGGCTCGATCGCGCCCTCTGCCGTTGGGTGGGCCCCGGACCCGCTCCCAAACCGCGCCCCATCGATTGGAAGCGCCTCCTGGCCGGCGGCCGCAATGGCGAACTCATCCAGGTGGAGACCCGCCTCCTCGACCTCTCGCGCCGCTACGACACCTGGTTCCTGACGCTCGACATCGGCGGGGTCCCCGCGCGCCAGATCGCGGTCGCCGAGTGGCGCACGCCCGAACCTCTGAACCTCGAACCCGGCAGCATCCTGAAGCTGACCGGCGTCGCCTTGAGCGATGCCGGCTCCATTGTCAGCCGCCGCTATCTGCGCCTGCTGGTACGCGAGAAAAGCGACATCGCGGTCGTGCAGGGGCCGCCTCTGCTGAGCTCGAGCGGCGCGCGCGCCTTCCTCGGGCTCCTGATCGGCTGCATCCTGATTGGCGGCGCGGCCGCATTTATCCTGCGGCGCCAAGTCCGCCAGAAGACGACCCAGATTCGCATCCAGCTCGAGAAGGAAGCCCTGCTCGAAAAGCGCTTCGGCGACCTCTTCGAAAACGCCTCCGACGCGATTTACTCGCTCGATGCCGACAACCGCGTGCTCTCCTGGAACCGCACCGCGGAGTTAATCACCGGCTACCGCCGCGATCAGATGGTGGGCCGCCAACTCGACTGGATC
>JBGAHE010000175.1:0-7456 GCA_044226365.1 Bryobacteraceae bacterium | reverse complement strand
TGTCTAGCAGATACAACGGCGTCCCATATCTGGCCGCCAACGTGGCGGCCTCGTCCGGCCTGATCAGCAAGCCTGATCTCACTTTCGGTCCGACCCGAATTCACCCTTCCGACTTCTTAACATTCTCTAACATTTAGCCCGGATTCGGGCGAAAAAGTTAGACAGCCGGTACCATACGTTTCTGTGACACAATCGCCCTGACATGACCTCTGACGGTTCCACGCCCTATCGCTTCATTGACTTCCGTGAGGTACCAGGTACTCCCTGTCCCTGTGGAACCGCGCACCGCGCCTTCCACGATTTTCCCGAGTTCCCGGGCACCGTTCACGTCACCGAAATCTCAATCGACGCCAAGCTTCACTACCACCAGCGCCTCACCGAAACTTACTACTTCCTCGAGTGCGAACCCGGCGCCCGCCTGCAACTCAACGACGATTTCCTCGACGTCACGCCCGGCTGCTGCGTCGTCATTCCCCCGGGCGTGCGTCATCGCGCCCTCGGACGCATGAAAGTCCTGCTCTTTGTCCTGCCGAAGTTCGATCCGGCCGACGAATGGCTCGTCGATTAGCTACCGCATCTGCCGGATCATGATCTCTACCGCCGCCGCGGAAATCATGTGCCGCGGCGCCGTTTCGTCGATCTCCAGCCGAAACTCGCCCTGCGTTCCCAGCGCCTCCCGCACGGTTTTCTCATACTCGCGATACGCCGCTTCATACTCCGCGCCGCTTCGCCGCGCGTCGTGCTGACGCTCGCCGAAACAGCAATCGTCGCGACGGTTCAGAATCTGCACCTGCTTGCGTCCCCACGCGCCCAGCGCATAAAGATCGCCGTAGCCGGCCATCGTGTAGAACGGCGCCAGGAACTGCTCCTTGTCGCCCACCGAATCTCCCGTCCGCAGATAGAGCGGAATGCTCCCCGCCACCGGATAGCTCGTCGCAATCGTCGGATCCACCGCCGCATACAGCGTCGTCGTCCACCCCCCGCCCGAAAGCCCCGCCATGTGGACCTTCTTATAGCGCGGGCGCCGCGCGTTCAAACTCACCGCCACCGGCTCCAAAAAGAACTTCAACCCGTTCCCCGCACTCACCTTCAAGCGAAACATCTCCGCATGCGGCATCGTCCGGCAATCGCCCGGACGCATGTGCGGCATATACGCGGCCAACACGCCGTAACCCTCGCCCAGCAGCCGATCCACCACGTGCGCCATGCCATACGTTTTCGGATCATCCCCATCGTCGAACGTACATCCATGCCCATGCTGCACCACCACCAACTGCCCATTCGGTTTCCGCGGAATGAAGTGATGCGTCGTGTTCTCCTGCCCCGCTTCCATCCGGATCGTCAGCGTCTCCACTTCCTTCGCGTTCTTCACCGACCGCACCGGATTCGCCGACTGCTTTTCCACCGCCGCTGGCATCGCCTTCGGCATCCCCGCCGGCCCCCAGATAAACTCGATCACCTGCCGCCGCTTCTTCTGCGCCCTCTCGGCTGACGTAACCGTCACCGCGCGATCGTCCACCAGCTTCGGCGGCGCCAGATTCAGCACCTCGGCCACCGTCGGCGCCAGTGCATCGGCCATCCACTGAAAGCCCAAATCGTTCGGATGCACCCCGTCCACCAGCCCGTCCAACTGGTTTTCTCCCAATAAAGACAGGCCCTCCACCAAGGTCAGCCGTCCATCCCCCGCGGCGATGCGCGCCTTCACCACTTGGCGAATATGCTCGCGCATCAGCGGAATCCGCTCCTGCTGCTTCGACATCGCGATTGGCGTAATGGCGATGATCGGCGTCTGCGGATGCTTCTTCCGCAGCAGATCGAGAAACGGCGCATACACCTCTCGCAGGCTCTCGATTGTCGGATTGTTTTGCGACCAGTCCAGCACGAACACCGAAGCATCGAGCTCGGCCACCATCTCCGCCACCGCCGGCTCTCCCTTGCCATTGCCCGAGAATCCCAGGTTCACGAAATCGAGATTCAGTTGTCGCCCCAGGATCGCCTGATAGCTCAGGCCCGCGCGGCTCGCGCAACCGCCCTGCGTAATCGACGTGCCGTAGTACACCACCGGCTTCGCCGTCGCGAAGCGCCGGGCCGCCGACAGCTTCGCGCCTTCGTCCACACCCACTGCCTTCACCGTCACCGGCTTGTACAGCGACAGATACAACGTAATCTCACGTTCCTGTTTGGGCCAGTTCTCGAAGTACACCTGCTCCACGATCTTGCCCGCCGCCGCATCCTTCGGCGCGATCGCCGTCGAGTGATACACGCCGTCCACGTAGAGGTCCACGCCCGTCTGACCGAAGGCGTGCATATTGTTCATATTCGGCGGCGACGGATACTCCAGCTTCACCGCCAGCCGCGTCGAATCGGTCCGAAACCGGATTCGCCCCCCACTCGGCGATAGCCCCAGATTCCACACCGCCGGCGGCAGTTGGTCCTTCAACCGCTTCGGGAGCCGGATCTGCTCGCCCTGATTCTCCGCATACCAGGGCAACCCAAACACCGGCAGCCGCGGGTCCGGCGGCGCGATCCAATCCATGCTCAAGGCAGCCAGGGCCATTACCAGGTACATGGCTGCCATGATAAACCGGCTTATTTCTTTTTGACGAGGTTCGTCACGGCGCGCTTGCTCTCTTCGCCATCCACGATCAGCCGATCGTTGTTGGCGAACCACACCATGCTCTTGCCTTCGGTCGTCCGCTGCGGCACCCCGGCCAGCAGATCCACCATCCGCGGACGCGTGCCTTCCAGCACCAGCCGCGCCTCACCCACGTAATACTCCGCGTGATCGCCCCAGCCTTGCCGGCTCTTCGTATCGCGCGTCTCCACGATCTCCACCTTGCCGTCGGCAAACGCCTTTTCCAGGCCTCCGTTCGGCGCCTCCCAGTTCGATTCCGAGTTCTCGTTCGAGGACAGATACGCCCGCAACTCCTGGCCCTTCACCTGCAAACCCGGCCGCGTCATCAGCGCCCCGCCGCGATAGTGCGCAAACTGATCCTTATCGGAATACGTCAATTCCGGCGCCCGCACCAGCGTGAACACCTGCGTCCCTTGCGTGCTCGCCTTCTGATCCAGAATCTGGCTCACCACTTGTCCGTTCGCCTTCAGCACCTGCTTCGGCCGGTCAATGTCGATGCGATCCGCGCTCAACCGGTTCGCGCCTTGCCACATCACTGCGCGGCCTTCGTAGCGCACTTGCGTGTTGTTCGCCTTGCTCGACATCTGGTTCGCCGTCGCCCGCACCGGCTCTCCGCCGGTCATCAACCCGCCCGCCGACTGCTTCCGCTCACCCTCGCGCACACTCCTTACCTGCCCCTCCGCCGTAAAGTCCCCCGACTTCTGATCCAATTGAATCCGGTCCGCATCCGTCGACCCCGTCGGGTCCCACACCCGCGCCTTGCCGGTCAGCCGAATCTCGTTCTTCGCTTGCTCGAGTGACGCCCGATCCGCCGTCGCCTGTTTCGCGCCCTGCTGATACTTGAAGTTCGTCCATTGCTCCAGCCGCGCCAACTCTCCGTTCACCGGCGAGAAGAACGCCTCCAGATCCTGCGACGACGTCACCATGGGCGGCGTCGGCGGCTTCTGCACCGGCTCCGCCGCGGGCTCCGTTCGCGTCGTTGACTTCACGCTCCGCAGCCTCTCCAGCATGTTGTTCTTGCCGTACAGCATGTGGATGCGCTCGCCTTCCAGCCGCCGCTTGCGCTGCGTCGGCAGATTCGGCAGCAGCTCAATCACGCCCGGATCATGCGTCTCCAGCCGCTCGATCTCTTCGCCGCCCGGCCGCATCTTCATCTCGATCGAATCACTGGCGAGCACCTTCGTCTCCACCGGCGTCACCTTCGGCCGCGGCATCGGTTTCGCTTCCACGCGCGCCTCGCCCTGCGCAAACGCCCGCTCGAGCGTGCTGTCCTTTTGCGTCGCCGCGAAGTTCAACTCCACGCGCCGCGCATTCATCACCGTCCGTTCGCGCTCATTCGTCGAAGCCAACCGCGCCTGGCCGTTGCCTTCCACCTTCTCCGCCTGCCCCTTCGCGTTGAACATCAGCCGCAGAGCATCCGCCCCGAATTCGAGCGACCGCCCCTTCTGCTGATCCGTCCCCACCGCCTTGCTCGCATCCACCTGCCGCACGATGCCTTTCTCCAGCATCACAATCGAATCCTGCGCATTCAGCACTAACGATTCACGCATCAGCTTCGCCCACGGCTTCAGGTAAACCTTGCTCTCGAGCTCCTTGTAGAGCGCCTCGCCCGCTTGCACCTGCATGGTCTTGGCGCCGTGCCACGTCAGTTCCACCGCGCTCCGCAGATTCAGTTCCCGCAGGTTCGGGTCATAGTCTGCGCCCACCGCCTTCCCCTCGCCTTGTCCGAACCGGAACCACACCGGCTGATCCGTCGTCGCCTTATTCGTCGCAAGCTCGAACCGCACCGCGGAGCTCTTGATCTCGAGCACGCGGTTCGGCTTCGGACCGTCCTCGGGAATCCCCATCGTGATCCGCACTTCGCCCTCGGAGAACAACACGCGATCCCCCTTGGTGAACCGCGCCGATGGACTCTCCACCAGGTCATACTTGGTGCCCGTCTGGTCGTAAAGCAGCAGTTCCAGCCCCTCGAGCTCCGTCGAAGGCGGATCCTTGATTTCGCGGAAACCGGACGCCCGGATCAGCGACTTCACCCGATCGCCTTGGTTGTTGGCCCATTCCCACTTGCCCGTCTTGGCCGAAAGGCCCATCGGCAATGGCGCTGGCTTCTTGGGGGCGTTTTGCTCGGCGATTAACTTCTGTCGCAGGTAGGAGTTGCCCACAGCGAGAACGATTCCTAGAATCGCAATCACCAGCAACCACGCGAACCGCCGCATTCAACTACTACCCTAGCAGAGTTCGCTTCCCAGGGCGAAACTAAACAAACATAAGTACTTTAACCACCTCCCGCGCGCCCGTCGCCCGTTTTGCGCTATACTCAAAGGGTTTGTTTCTTCTCGCCTTCGGGCGGCAAGAGCGGATCGGTCACATGGGTTTGGAACAGGGTTCTATGTTTTTCAAGATCAGGGACCTGGAGTTAAAGCCAAATCGCTTCGATGTGGTCTTTCCGCCGGGAGAAATCGACCTTCTGGATCCCGAGCTAGTTCAAGCTGGGCCGCTGGCTGCGCAAGGAGTTGCTGAATTCCTTGATTCGGTCAGTGAGATCCACGTTCGCGGCGAGTTTAACGTCCGCGTGACGTCGCCCTGCGACCGGTGCCTTGAACCGGCTGGCCTGGAGATTCGGCGGCAGTTCGACCTTTACTATCGTCCTCAGGAGGAACTTGAGGGCGGCGTCGAGGTAGGGCTGAAAGAGGCGGACAGCGATGTCGGCTTCTATGAGGGTGAAGGAATTTCCCTCAATGAGATTTTGCGGGAGCAGATCCTGCTGGCCCTGCCCGTGCAGCGGCTGTGCCGGCCGGATTGCAAAGGCTTGTGTCCCCTCTGTGGGCTCAGCCTGAATGAGCAGAGTTGTTCTTGTGTCGCTCCGGCGGTCGAAGGCCGCTGGGAGGCTCTGAAGAGTTT
This sequence comes from Bryobacteraceae bacterium, assembly GCA_044226365.1. Taxonomy (GTDB): domain Bacteria; phylum Acidobacteriota; class Terriglobia; order Bryobacterales; family Bryobacteraceae; genus JALHNI01. The sequence goes on along the minus strand of JBGAHE010000175.1, from coordinate 1,920 downwards.
TAAGCCCAGCAAAGCGCTGGGTAAATAAGAATAAGAGAAGTACGGACCCATGCCTAATCCAAAACGACGTCACTCCAAGCGCCGCACCTCCACCCGCCGCGCTCACGACGCCCTGCGCGTCCCCGGCCTCACCGATTGCCCCCATTGCTTCGAGCCGAAGCTGCCCCATCGTGTTTGCCCCAAGTGCGGTAAGTACGGCAAGGCCGGTCGCGAAGTCATCGAAGTCGCCGAAGCTTAATCCGCGGGGTTCATGCTGACCATCGCCGTCGACGCCATGGGCGGGGACCACGCTCCCAAGCCCGAGGTGGAAGGCTCCATCCAAGCGGTCATTGAGCACAATGTGCGGGTCATTCTCGTCGGTCAGGAAGACGTCCTCCGGCGCGAACTCGCACATCATCAGTCCGATTGGCAGTCCCTTCCCATCGTGATCCAACACGCCAGTGAAGTGATCACCATGGAAGACAGTGCCGCCAAGGCGATGCGCGCCAAAAAGGACTCCTCCATCCGCGTCGCTTCCCGTCTCGTGCGCGAAGGCGAAGCCCAGGGGCTCGTCTCCGCCGGCAACACCGGCGCCGTCATGGTCACCGCCAAAACCGTGCAAGGCATGGTCTCCGGCGTCGACCGCCCCGCTCTGGCCGCCGTCTTCCCCACCGCCAAATCCAAACCCTGCGTTATGGTCGACGTCGGCGCCAACGTCGATTCGTCCCCCGAAATGCTCGCCCAGTTCGCCGTCATGGGCGAACTCTATTCCCGCGTCATCTTCCACGTGAAGAATCCCCGCGTCGGCCTCCTCTCCATCGGCGAAGAGGACCACAAGGGCAACGAACTCGTCCACAAGACGCAACCCCTCCTCAAAAAGCTCCCCATCAACTACATCGGCAACGTCGAAGGCCGCGACCTCTATAACGGCCACGCCGACGTCATCGTCTGCGACGGCTTCATCGGCAACGTCGCCCTCAAAGTCAGTGAAGGCCTGGTCGAAGTCATTCGCCACAAGCTGAAGGATTCGCTCTCGAGCACCATCACTCGCCAAATCGGCTCCGTGCTCGCCCGCAACGGCTTCAACGAATTCCGCAAAGGCTTCGACTATTCGGAATACGGCGGGGCGCCCCTGTTAGGCGTCAAAGGCGTGTGCATCATCTGCCATGGCCGCTCCAACGCCAACGCCATCAAGAACGGCATCCGCGTGGCTGCCGAGTACGCTCGCGGCCGGATTAATGAGCGAATCGAAACCGAGCTGTCGGCGTCTAAGCACTAACGGAATAAACTCGGGCTTTCGCTCGATAGAATTGTTACAGATGCTGCTGCGCCTTTCTGCCTGTTTGCTGTTGGCCTGGGCTTTGCCCGCCCAAAAACTGGATCCCGTCCAGTGGAAGGCGGAATCGATCCCGGCGGCCGCCGCCCCCGGCGCCTCCGTCCTCATCAAGGTCACTGCCACCATCGAACCCGGCTGGCACCTCTATTCGCTCACCACGCCCCGTCCCTCCATCCCCACCACCCTCAAGCTCGCCGACAACTCCGTCTTCGCCTCCGCTGAGCCTTACCAGCTCAAGCCCGACGTCAAGACTGACCCCAATGGCACCCCCGCCGAACAGTACGTCGGCGAAGCCGTCTTCTACCTTCTGGCCGCCCTCAAGTCTGATGCGCCCGCCGGAGAAGCCAAGGTCGACGTTCAGGTGCGCTACGCCGCCTGCGACGACAAACAGTGCCTTCCCCCGAAACGCAAGACTGCCGAAGTCGCTCTCAACGTCAACCCCGCCATCAAAGCGATGCCGCCGCAGATCCCCGCCGGCTTCACCCCCGGCACCGGCCGCACCGAAGCCGCCGCCCTGCCCGCGCCCGCCAATCCCCCCCTCGACAAGGACTCTGCCGCTCAACCCCCTCCCGATAGCCTCGGCCAGTTCCTCCTCATCGCCTTCG
>JBGAHE010000026.1:0-69314 GCA_044226365.1 Bryobacteraceae bacterium | reverse complement strand
CCGCCGGCAGCGCGCTCGACCTCGCCACCACCTTCGGCATCGAACTGCTCACCGAGGAGCAGTACCGCCGTTTGCAGGAACTCGGCGAGTTCGACTTGAAGACGTCAAGCTGGATTCAAACGCCAGCGGCCATTCGCCAGCTGGGCGGCGCGCTGTTTGGCGATCGCCGCTACGATACCGTCTTCGTCTATCACAACGGCGCCGAATCGTATTACGCGGCCCGTGGCTTTCGCGCCTGCCTCCGCGTCTAAAGAGATTCATGAAGACGACCATCGACGGCATCTCTCCGCTCTTCATCGTCAACGACGTGCCCGCCACCCTCGCTTTCTATCGGGATCAGCTGGGCTTCGAGATCACGTTTCAGGGTCCCGAACCGGCCGACATCTTCTTTGGCATCGTGGAGCGAGGGGCGGCGATGTTCATGTTCAAGTCAGTGGGGCTTCCCGCCGTGCCCAACTACACCCGCGACATCGGGCAAGGGATCGCGACCTGGGACGCCTATTTGTACGTCCCGGATCCCGATGCGCTGGCCACGGAGTTTTCCGCCCGCGGCGTTGTGTTCTCGCAACCTCTGCAGAATACGCCGGACCGTTTACGCGGCTTTGAAGTGCGCGACCCCGATGGCTACGCGCTCTTCTTCGGCCGCCCGATCCAGAATGAAGCTTGACGTATTGCGTTTCAGCACGCTCGACTCTTACGCTCGACTACCTGTGCCGTGAACGCGCCCGCCAGCCGTCAGACCGCAACCGGCCAGCGCCTCGGCGAGTTCCGGCCCCGGCTCCTCGCCCGCCCACGCGACATAGCCATCGGGCCGAACGAGCACTGCCGCCGGCGCCGCCACCTTGCCCAGGGCCGGCAACTCCCACTCCGCCGGCCCTTGCGCCCTCACCGTTCGGACGCCCGTCTCGTCGAAGCCGCCGTGCTTCGACAGGTTCAGCAATAGGGGCCGCGCGTCCCGCAGCAGCGGGAATACGCGCGTGGGACCTTCGGCCGTCGTCAGGTCCAGGTCCGGCATCCGCCGCCCGACCACCGGATGCGTCCCCGGCAGGTCATAGTGAACGTCCAGGCCCGACATCATCGCGAAGTAGCGCGCGCGCAGTCCCTCCCCGCTCATCATCTCGCCCAGCATCCCGCGCAGCGCATCATGACGCTCATCGCCCCGCTCGAGCGCCGTCAGCGCCATGGTGTTGCGTAGCAGGCGTGCGCCCACCGGATGCCGCTCGCCGTGATAGCTATCGAGCAGCGCGTCCGGCGACTCGCCCTTGACGACTTTCGCCAGCTTCCAACCAAGGTTCACCGCGTCCTGCACGCCAACGTTCAGCCCCTGCCCGCCCACCGGTGAATGCACGTGCGCCGCGTCACCGGCCAGCAGCACCCGACCCTGGCGATAAGCGGCAGCCTGCCGCGCCGTGTCCGTAAAGCGCGAAACGTAGCTCGCTTCGCGCAAGCCGAAGTCGGTGCCGTAGATGCCCTGCAACGCCGTGCGGACGTCCTCGAGCGAGGGTTTGCCGCGGGCGCCCAGTTGCGGCTCGCACAGCACCACCCGCACTCGTTCCACGCCCTGATCGGTCACCTTCGCCGTAGCGTTGATGCCTTGCGCGCTGCGCCGGATGCCCAGCGGCGGCTCCTCGGCGACGGTCACCTCGGCGATCAGGTAGCTGGTGCTGGCGTCCCATCCGGGAAAGGCGATGCCGGCCTGCTTCCGCACGACACTTCGTCCGCCATCGCATCCCACCAGATATTTGGCGCGCCGCGTGCGTCCGTCGGCCAGCGCCACTTCGATGCCCGTGTCGTCCTGCTGCCAGCCGATCACTTCGCAGCCGCGCTCCAGGGGCACACCAAGCTCCCGCACCCACGCCGCGAGCGTCCGCTCGGTGTCGGTCTGCCAGAGGGCGAGAAAGTAATTGTGGCGCGTGGGCAGGTCGCTGATGTCGTAGGTCGCGCCACCGAAGGGCGCGCGCTGCATCTTCCGACCTTCGGCGAGAAAGCGCCCGACGATGCCTCGCTGGTCGAGCAATTCGAGCGTCCGCGCGTTCAGTCCCCCGGCGCGCAACCCGGCCAGATCCTGGTTGGCCCGCCGCTCGAGGATGGTGGTCTCGACGCCGGCCAGAGCGAGCTCGCCTGCCAGCATCAATCCCGTGGGTCCGCCACCGGCGATCAGTACGTCCATGAGCCCAGCCTACTCACGCGGAGTGCGCCGCTCAAGGGTCGCGGGGATGAATTTCGCAGCTCGATCTGCTTTGTTTTCTGTCGGTTGGCCTGAGCCGCGGCGACATTGCTATCCTACTGTTGGGAGAGAAGCCCTCTCCCGCGCCCCCCTCTGGGCCCTTTCAGCCCTTCAATGGCTGGCCCTCTTCATCCAACAGCAAGCCCTTTTTGCGGGCGATGCACCGCACCCAGGTCGTCATCCCGACGAGGGCGCCTCCGACGAGGCTCAAGCCCCGTAACGTAATCCGTCACGAATTCAGCACGCCATGCCGCTCTGAAGCCTGATCCTCCGGCTGGCTCTCTTCCACCTTCAACGGTTGCAGCAGCTTCAGAGTCACAATCGTCACGATGGCCAGGATCACGGCGATGTCGTAGGACTCCACTCCGCAACTCACCCCGATCGCGCCCGTCGCCCACAGACTCGCCGCGGTTGCCGTACCCCTCACCGAGCTCCCGATCTTCAAAATCGCGCCGCCGCCGATGAATCCCATCCCGGTAATCACGCCCTCGATAATCCGCGCGCGGCCTTCGGCGTGGTCGCCCAGGATGCTTTCGGTGGCCAGCACAAAGGCGCAACTGGAGATCGCCACCAAGGGGAACGTGCGAATTCCGGCACTCCGGTCGCCCCGCTCTCGCTCCCACCCGATGGGCAGCGCCAACAGGTAAGCCACTCCTAGATCGATCAAGTGCCGTAACGTTGAGTCCATAGAAGGTAGCCTCCGCTAGGTCCCCGCGACCACCGCTTGCTCCACCGGCCGCGACCGCACCGTGCGCCGACGCAGGACCTCCAGCAGAGCCATCGCACAGGCGAAGGACACCGGACCCAGCACCAGCCCTACGGCGCCGAAGATCGCGAGGCCGCCAATCGTCGCAATGAAAACAGGCACCGTGTGCATCCGCATCTCCTGGCCCACCAGAATCGGATACAGCAGGTTGTCGATGCTGCCCACCGCCGCCGCGCCCCACCCGGTCAGCAGGCCGGCTTTGAGCCACTCGCCCTGGAATGCCATCCAGGCCGCCGTCGGCAGCCAGATGACGAAGGCGCCCAGGTTGGGGACCAACGAAAAAAGTGCCATCACGGCGGCCCAGAGCAGCGCCGCGGGAATCCCCAAAAACCAGAACATCAAGCCGCCGAGCGCGCCTTGCACGGCCGCGACCACCGCGTTACCGTACACCACGGCGTGAATCATGCCCCGCACCTGTTCGAGCGTCTCATCGGCTTCGCGCTTCGAAAGCGGCAGCAGCGCCCGCAAGGCGCGCAGGAAATGGTCGCGATCGCGGAAGAAGAAGAACAGGGTAAACAGCGCTACCATCAGCTGGATCAGCGCCCATCCGCTGGCATTCAACCAACCGCCCAGCCGTTGCTGCAAGCCGTGCGCGGCAGCCTTGGCTTCCTCTTCCAGATTCACGTGAGCGCGCAGCCAAGCCCACGTTCCCGACAGGCGAGGATCCCTTTGGATACTGGCTTCGAAGTCGCCCGACTGCACGTACTCGCGCAGGTCCTGAAACCGTTGCGACGCCTCTTCGGTGACCCGATAGCCCAACAGCGCCACCGGCGCGAGCAAACAGAGAGCCACGAACAGCACGGCCAGTCCGGCGGCGATATCCGGCCGGCGAACGCGCGCCGCGATCCATCGATGCACGGGTTGCGCGGCCACCGCCATAGTCAAGGCCCAGATCAGCGCGGGCAGAAAGGGAGCGGCTACCACGACACACAGCACGACGGATAGCGCCGTCAAAATCAGAAGCACAATGCTGGAGAGATATTGGCGCGTCATGCCTGTAGATCCCGCAGCGGGCGACTTCGTTACAACGCCGGCCGCTCATGGAGTGGGCGCCTCGGCCGATGAGGATCGTGGAGGGTGTCATGTCTAGTTGGTCTCTTCGCGTGAAACTGGTGGTCACTTCGTTGTGCGCCATCGGCGCGGCGACAATCATTTGCACACTGGTGCAGCGGTCGATTATCCGCCAGCAGGGAATCGATCTCACTCGCGGCTCGATGCGCGGCGTTCTGCTCGGTGCTGAAAACATTCGCGAGTCTGTCTCGGCGATGCGCAACGACGGCGTCTTCCGGTCGGATCTGCTCACCTCCGCTGGCACGGCTCAAAACAGCGATGCCAAAGTCCTGCAGACCGTTCCCGTCGTGGCCGCGTGGCGCGCTATCGAGATGGTGGCCGCGCGTGAGGGCTATCAGTTTCACATTGCCGCGCGGTCTCCCCGGAATGCCAAGCACCAGCCGCGGCCCGAAGAAGTGGCCATCCTGAACCATCTCGAAAGCGGCACGGCGGAAGACTATTTCGGTGTCGACGAAGAACGTGGCGAGGTGGTCTATGCGCGCCCCATCCGCTTGTCGAACGATTGCCTTGCCTGTCACGGCAATCCGCGAAACAGTCCCGCTGGCAACGGACGCGACGTCCTCGGCTTTCCCATGGAAAACTGGACGGCCGGTCAAATCCACGGGGCCTTCGTATTGAGGTCCAGTCTGTCGCGACTGACGCCGGCGATGCAGGCCTCGATGCGCACCGCGCTTTACTGGATCCTGCCGTTGGCCGCCCTGGTGGGTGTCCTGGTGGGGTGGATCGTCAACCGCATCAGCCTGCGCCTCTCGGGCATCGCCTCGATTCTGGGCCAGGGCGCCCGCAATGTCGATCAAGCCACCGTCCAACTCTCCGCGTCGGCGACGGCGCTCGCCCAGGGCGCGAGCGACCAGGCGGCCTCCATTGAAGAGACCTCTGCCACCAGCGAAGAGATCAATGCGATGGCGCAGAAGAATTCTGACAACTCGCGGAAAGCCGTCGAACTCGTGGGGCGGTCCCAGGGTGAGTTCGTCCACGCCAATCAGGCGCTGAACGACATGGTGATGGCCATGGGAGAAATCGAAGCTCAGAGCGGCCGGATCTCCAAGATCATCAAAGTGATCGATGAGATCGCCTTCCAAACGAACCTGCTGGCGCTAAACGCCGCCGTGGAAGCGGCGCGGGCCGGCGAGGCCGGGATGGGTTTCGCGGTGGTGGCCAACGAAGTCCGCAATCTGGCCCAGCGTTCGGCCCAAGCCGCGCGGGACACGACTTTAATGATTGAAGAGTCGATCTCCAAGTCATCGGCGGGCAAGTTGCGCATGGACCAGGTTGCCTCGTCGATTCGCGTCGTCACTTACTAGTCAGCGGGCATCAGAAGCCTGGTCGAGGACATGCATGCCGCGAGCCTCGAGCAGGCCAAGGGCATCGACATCATCACGCGCGCTCTCAACCGCATGGATCAGGTGACCCAAAGCACGGCTGCCCATGCCGAAGAAGGTGCCTCCGCCGCGGTCCAACTGGGAGCCCAGTCGGAAACGCTCCGGGACATGGTTCATCAACTGGCGGCGGTGGTAGAGGGCGGTGAGGTCGTCGCCCATCGCTGAACTGGCAGCCATCAGCCGCGCTGCTGGGAGATGCGCACCGGCTCACTGGTTTGCGGGCGGGCGTAATAGCCGGCCCGCGTCCGCACGACGGGATGATGCGGCCCCTTCGCCGTGACGCGCACCGTGCGGTAACTGCCATCGAGCGATTCATTCAGCGGCGAATACGTGATGACGTACTGATTCCGGATCGCGTGTGCCACCTGCACCGTCAGCTTCTCCACTTCGGCCACCTCGGTCGGGAAGAACGATAAGCCGCCAGTCGAGTCGGCAATCGCCTTCAACGACCGTTGCGCCTGGCGTGCTTCGCGCGGCTCCTCCGTCGTCAGCAAGCCGATCACGTGGATCGTCACGTTGGCTCGCATCGCCTTGGCCAGCACGGCCTCAAAGCCCGTGTCGCTCGCGGTATCGTTACCGTCGGTGATCAACAGCAGCGCCCGCTTGTCATGCCGTCCCCGCCGGACCGTATCAAGCGCGAGGCTGATGGCGTCATAGAACGCCGTGCCGCCGCTGGGGTCGATGCGCGCCAATCCCTTCTCCATCTGCGCGATATCCGACGTAAACGGCACATCGAGGTAGACGCGATCATTGAAGTTGACGACGAAGACCTCGTCGCGCGGGTGAGACGCTTTCACCATCGACACCGCGGCCGCCTCCACCTTCGCGCGGCGATTGCGCATCGAGGCGGAGTTATCCACCAGCAGGCCGAGCGATACGGGCACGTCCTCGCGGGAAAAGCCCTTGATGGGCTGTTCGACGCCGTTCTCAAAAACCTTGAAGGCGCTGCGCGGAAGGTCAGGCACCAGTTGGCCCCGGGAATTGATCACCGTCGCGGTCAGCGGCACCAGGCGAGTCTCAGACTTGAACGTCACTTCCGGCTCTTGCGACCAGCCCATCGCCGCCGCGATCGCCGAGGCGCAAACCAGGCGCCGGCTCGGCCGCCCCAACTTTGTTTCGCTCAATTTCATTGCTAGCCTCCTCTCTTGGAGACGTACTTGCAGATCCTCTGCCAAAAGCGAAGTTTGTAAACAGTCCGCGAGAGGAGCCCCCACCCATGACCGACCATTACGCCCACCATGAACCCGACCGCGCCGACATCGACCGCACTTCCGGCCCCTTGCTGCTGGAGTTTGGTGCACCCTGGTGCGGATTCTGCCAAGCCGCTCAGCCGTTGCTACGCAAGGCTTTAGCCTCCCATCCGGGCCTCACGCACCTCAAAATCGAAGATGGCCGAGGCCGTCCGCTCGGCCGTTCCTTCCGGGTGAAATTATGGCCGACGCTCGTCTTTTTGCAGAACGGCCAGGAAGTGGGGCGCCTGGTGCGGCCCTCCGACGAGGCCGAAATCGGGCGCGAACTGGAGAAAATTGCCGCCGCATTGCCACCCGGCGAGAAGTCTTTCAGAATGAACTCAGGAGAATAAGAAGATGAAACTAGCGAGAGCGGCGTTGTCCCTCACCCTGGCTACGGCCGCGGTGTGGGGCCAAACCAACGTGGGCGGACAGGCCCCCGAATCGACCCTGCCTTTCAAAATGACCACGGTGGCCACCTTCGGCCTGCCTTGGCGCATTGCCTTCCTGCCCGATGGCCGCATGCTGGTCACCGAAAAGATCGGCCCCGTCTGGCTGGTTTCCCCGCAAGGCGAAAAGATCGCGCCCTTGAGCAACACCCCCGCCGTTTACTGGCAGGGTCAGAACGGCATGCTGGGCGTGTTCGTCTCGCCCCACTTCGCGACGGATCAAAGCATCTACCTCACCTACATCGAGCCCGGTGACTACGGCGGCGGCCAGGCGTTGGCGCGTGCCAAGCTGGTGACGGTGGGCCGTCCGCGGCTCGAGAACTACGAAGTGATCTGGCGCCAGATGCCGCGCGGCAAAGGCGGCCAGGCCGGCGGCCAGATCGTCTTCGCTCCCGATGGCCAGTCTCTGTACATGACCGTCGGCGACCGTCAGCGCATGGTCCCCGCGCAGGACCCCAACCAGCCCATCGGCAAGATTCTCCGCCTCACCCTCGATGGCAAGCCCTTCCCCGGCAATCCCAACTTCGGCAAAACCGGCGCCAGCACCATCCCGCTGATCGATCCGCCGCGTGATACGGAACTCGCGAAGACGGCCAAGCCCGTCAGCACCTATACCTTCCCCGGCCCGAACCTCACGCCGGCTGAAACCTGGGCCAGCGGCTTCCGCGCCCCCTATGGCCTCGCCATGGCGCCGAACGGCGAACTGTGGGAAGTGGAGCACGGCCCCGCCGGCGGCGACGAGCTCAACCTGATCGAGAAGGGCAAGAACTACGGCTGGCCCGTCGTCTCCTTCGGCAAGAACTACAACGAAACGCCCATCCCCAGCCACGACAGCCGGCCGGAGTTTGCCAAGCCGGTGCTCTACTGGGTGCCCGTGATCGCTCCCGGCAACCTGATGTTCTACCGCGGCAAACAAGCCTTCCCGCAGTGGGATGGCAGCGGCTTCATCAGCGGCCTGGCCACCATGTCGCTCAACCGGATTATTTTCGACGGCAAGGGCGGAGCGAAGACTGCCGAACGCTGGAGCGTCGGCAAGCGCATCCGCGACGTCGAACAGGCTCCGGACGGCACGTTGTGGATGCTCGAAGACGCCAACCCCGGCGCCTTGATCCACGTCACCCCGAAGTAAGCCGGCTCAACTCTGGTTCGTTTCCAAGGCGGCTGTCCCCTCCGGACAGCCGCCTTTGGTGCGTCTAGGCCATCTGCCTGCGCAGCTGATGCAGCGCTGGGTGGACAACTCTGGACTACTGATGGAAAACGGGTGAACTGAACCGGGAAAGTCGGAGGCGAAATAATCTTAGTTACGCCGCGATGGCCTGGGCATCCAGGATAGCGTAGTAGCGTTGCTCAGCTTCGGCCGGCGGAATGTTGCCGATGGGCTCCATTAGCCGGCGATGGTTAAACCAGTCGACCCATTCGAGAGCCGCGAATTCGACGGCCTCGAAAGAACGCCAGGGGCCGCGCCGATGAATGACTTCGGCTTTGTACAAACCATTGATCGTCTCGGCCAGCGCATTGTCATAGGAATCACCCACGCTTCCCACCGACGGTTCGATGCCGGCCGCCGCCAATCGCTCCGTGTACTTAATGGAAACATATTGACTTCCGCGGTCGGAATGGTGCACCAACTTACCGTCCCGCACGGGTTTTCGCTCATGCAGGGCCTGCTCCAAAGCCTCTAGTACGAAGCCCGCATGGGCGGTTCGGCTGACGCGCCAACCCACGATCCGCCTAGCGTAAGCGTCGATCACGAACGCTACGTAGACAAAGCCGGTCCACGTCGCCACGTAAGTGAAATCGGAAAGCCAGAGTTGGTTCGGCGCCGCCGCGTGGAACTGCCGTTGCACGTGATCGAGCGGGCAAGGCATTGCGGGATTGCTCACCGTGGTGCGTACCGGCTTACCGCGCACCACCCCGGCGAGCCCCAACTGGCGCATCAACCGAGCGACCGTACAGCGCGCGACCCGGAAGCCTTCGCGCTGTAACTGCCTCCACACCTTGCGGACCCCATAAACGGCAAAGTTCTCCTGGAAGACGCGCTGTACTTCCACCTTCATCAGGTCATCTTGTGGCGCACGTTTGGCCCGCAACGATGGATCGCGTCGTTGCGCCGTGTGTGCATGGTAAGTCGATGGGGCAATGGGCAGGACGCGGCACATCGGCTCGACCCCATATTCTGTTCGGTGATCGTCGATGAAGGCGATCATGGCTTCGGCCGGCGGTCGAGCTCCGCCATCGCAAAATACGCCGACGCCTTGCGGAGTATCTCGTTCGCCTGCCGCAGTTCCCGGTTCTCGCGCTCCAATGTCTTCAGCTTCTCCGCGACCTCAGTCGGCACCCCGGCGCGGGTTCCACTGTCCACCTCTCGCTTCTTCACCCATTCGTTGAGCGTCTGCGCCGTGCAGCCGATCTTGGCGGCTACCGAGCTCACTGCTGCCCAGCGTGAGGGGTACTCCTTTTCGTGCTCCAACACCAGCCGGATCGCTCGCTCGCGAACCTCCGGGGCAAAACTCGTTCTCGTCTTCTTCTCTCTGCTCATGGCTCCACCTTCTCAGGATTTGAAGCCTCCGATCTTCCCGGTCCGGTTCATCCGCGCGAGATCTGGGATGCCCGTAACGCCTTGAATGTCTTGATCCAGGTGAAGGGCATCGCGAGAATCCTTGCTGGTAGGCTCCTCGACATCGGGCGGTACCTTAAGCGTTTCAATGGCATCTCTGAGTGCGTCGCGGATCAGAAACCGGCCGGTCTTACCGGGTGTATCGGACTGCCAAGACCAGAAAATTTTCATCTGAAGATAACAGAATATCCGTAAACCGAACACGCTTCAGTTTTTGTCTATAGCGCGCAGTATTAATAGCATTTGATAGCTCTCACAGAATGCCCCGTAATTGAAATTGCCCGTACCCAAGCAAAGCGCCAAGGAGGAAGGCCCATGGGCCTTTCACGATCCACCGTCATATTGGATATCGGTCAACACTTGGCAGCGTAACAGCCACGCCGTTGAGAAGGTTATACAACCCCCATAGATTGCAGGTCCCGAAGGAATTTTGCGAATTCTCGTAAAACTTCAAGCTCCTGATCTTCGATCCCGTCCGGATCAAAATGCATGACATCGTTCCGCGTTTTATTCACTTTCTCAAGAAGATCGATGAAGACTGAACGGTCCAGCTTCAGTCTCAGGATTGTCCAGTTCGTGGGATCCTCAAGCAACCGTCTGTATTCGCCGAATGTTAAGTCCGAAGCTGAGGTCACAGGCCGTTCGTCGCCCGGCGCTTTGGCTTGCAAGAGTTGAGACGGTGTGAAATGCCCATCGAGAAGCTTGCGGATGTGGTTCTCGATCTCGCCAAGCAACAGAAAGGGCTCAGAAAGCTGTTGGAACTGCAAGCTCAGGTCTGACGTTGTGATTATGCCCGCGACACGTTTGTCGGGCCAACGCACCAGAACGTATTCGTGCTCAATGATGCCGGGGATTGCCGCGAACAAAGACATCTCGGACAGAACCTCTTGGGCAACGTCCATGGCATCACGGCAATATTCTGGCGTTTGTTCAAGGGCAAGCCGCCTTCCCAGCGACTTCCAACTGATGATGCCTTTCAGTTCCCTGGGCGTAGTCATGACGGGAACTTGCGAGAAATCGTTGGCCATCATGAGTGTTACCGCAGCAGCTACAGTAGAGTCCGGCTTGACTGTCACCAATTGACGATGGGTTGCTCCCAAGTCCGCTGAAGCCAGCCTACTGATTCGATATGTGGGGTCCACCATCGCCGCTGGAGAGCCTTCATTCGCAGCCTCTTCGGGGAGTGAAGGGACGACGGCTTCAGGGCCGGGAACTGGGGCGGCCGTGACTTCAGGCTCACCAGCTAAATTAAACGTAAGCGTCCGGCGAAGCCATCTTGAAGCGTGAGGGCGGGCGGGTGAAGATGGCGCATGGGCAAGCGGCGAAGCGTGGAAGAAGTGGATGCGCTGGTAGCAGAGTTCGAGGCGAGCGGATTGACGCGGGCGGAGTTTAGCGAGCGGCGCGGGATCGCGGTCACGACGTTGGACGCCTGGCGGCGCAAACGGACGAAGCCGGCGAAGCTGCTCCCTGTGGAAGTGCAAGGCGCGGAAGTCCCCTGGCCCTTTCGGGTGAGTCTGCGCAGCGGGCGGCAGATCGAGAGCGGGTGGAGCTTCGCCGACGCGGACCTGGCGCGACTGATCCGTCTCGCGGAAAGCGCCTGATGTTCGGGCTGGGACCGGCGACGAAGATCTTTCTCGCCGTCGAAGCGGTTGATATGCGCAAAGGCTTCGAAGGCCTCTATGGCTTGGTGCGGGACCAGTTGGGGCAGGATCCGCTGAGCGGCTACTTATTCCTCTTCACCAATCGCCCGCGGACTCGTCTGAAAGCGCTGGTGTGGGATGGCAGCGGGCTCTGGGTATGCGCGAAGCGGCTCGAAAAGGGCCGGTTTCATTGGCCTAGCGAAGAGAACGCGCGGAGCGTCACGATGCGTGCCGAAGAGTTGGCGATGCTGGTGAATGGACTTGACCTAAAGCAAGCCACGGCCCGCAAGTGGTATCGCAAAACGGCATAATCCCCTGGAACCTTTCCGGCGTTCTTTGTAAGATGGACTTACCTTGATGGAAGCGCCGGACCGCATTGCAGAATTGGAGCGACAACTGCATTGGGCGCAGCTGAAGATTCAGGCGCTGGAAGAGGAGTTACGCCAGCAGCGAATCGCGAAGTTAGGTCCGAAGAGCGAGACGGTGAGTCACTTACAGCTAGAGTTACTCTGCGAAGAAGAGCCCCCGACGACGCGGGACGAAGTCGAGGCGGAAGCGCAGCGTGAACCGTTGCCGAATCTGCCAGAGCGAGAGCAGAAGCCGAGGGCGCATCCGGGCCGGAAGCCGTTGCCGGAGAAGTTGCCGCGGGTGGAAGAAGTGTTGGCGTGCGCGAATCCGCAGTGCGCGAAGTGCGGGCAAGCGACGACGGTGATCGGCTATGACGAGAGCGAGCAACTGGACGTGGAGCCGGTGCGTTATTTGGTGAAGGTCATCAAGCGTGAAAAGCGCGCCTGCCGGGGTTGCCAGACGATCATCACCGCTCCGCTCGCGGACCGGATCATCGAGAAAGGCTTGGCGAGCGATGCCATCGTCATCAATACGGTGGTGGCCAAGTACGCCGATCATCTGCCGCTCTACCGGCAGGCGGCCATGCTGGCCCGCGAAGCGGGAGTGGAGATTAGCCGCGCGACGCTCGATGGATGGGTGATGCGCGTGGGCGAGTTACTGCAGCCAATCGTGGGGGCGATGCGGCGTGACTTACTCAGCTCGACTTACCTACAGGCCGATGAGACGCTGGTACCGGTGCAGATGCGGGACAAGCGCGGGGCGGATCATCAGGCTTACCTATGGCAGTATGGTCGGCCGGGAGGTGAAACGGTCTTTGACTTCCAGTTAGGACGGGGGCGGGAAGGTCCGCGTAAGTGGATCGGGCAATGGGAAGGCATTTTACAGACGGATGGCTATGCGGCTTACGATCGGGTGGGCGGGCCAAAGATCGTGCAGGTGGGCTGCTGGGCGCATGCCCGACGCAAGTTCATCGAGGCGGTGAAGGTGAATCCGCAGGAGGCGGAAGCGATCGCGATGGTCACCCGCATGGATGCGCTGTTTCTGATTGATCGCGAGGCGCGCGAGCGTGGACTGACGGTCGACGAGCGGCATCGGCATCGGCAGGAATTGGCGGAAGAATGGTTGCACGGCATTCGCGAAGCGTGCCTGGCGTTGTCGCGCTCCGCATTGCCGAAGAGCGCCTTGGGCCAAGCGGTGACTTACACGATCAATCAATGGCCGAAGCTGCGGCGGTGTTTTGATTACGGCGAAGTCGAGTTATCGAATAACTTAGCAGAGAACTCAATGCGGCCGGTGGCGGTGGGGCGGAAGAACTGGTTGCATGTGGGAAGTCCGCAGGCGGGTCCGAAGGTGGCGGCGACCCTGTCGGTGGTCGAGTCCTGCCGGCGGTTGGGGGTGCCGGTGAAGGACTATCTGGCGGCTGTCCTGCCTGGGCTCGCGCGGCGGGCGGCTTCCGAGGTCGCTTCGCTGGCCCCGGCTCGCTGGGCGGCCCGGCGGTCCTGAGCCGGTCGGTGGTTTCGCCGGACGCTTACGGTAAAGCTGCTGGTATTGCCAATCCCGCTCAATTGACCATAAGCGGCTGGAGCGACAGTTCCAGTGCAACCCCCAAACGAATACGACAACCCGTCGTAGCAATACGCGATCGTGAGCGTGGCCTGATCATTGTAGCTTTTCACCTTCGGGCGATTGAGCTCGTCATAGGTGAGGATGGTCGTGAGCCGAACACTACTGTTCGGGAGGAGACGAGCTTGAGCAACTGCAAGCAGGTTTCCGTTCTCGTCGTAGTCATAGTCGATTCGCCCATTCTCGGGATTGGTGGCGTCTTTTTCCTGGTGCCGGACACGGCCAATGCCGGACACGGCCGTTCGCGGTCGCGGAAAAAGCGATATTCGCGGTCCAGTTGGCCGGGAATCTTTAGCCGCGTAGCTGGCCGAGCGAGTTGTAACTGGTGGGTCTCCGTTTGCGAGCCGCCACCGCTCAGATTGAACCACCGCATCTGCGCTTGCTGTATTGTGCCCCAGGAAGGCAACCGGTGTCTGCGGACTATTCGGACCACTCCCGTAGTCGTTTCGTACCAGACGGATGCCCAAAGCGCTAACTGAGCCGATCGCGGCTGCCGCCCGTGCGGTGGGAAACGAGTGGCTGGCCACGTCGAGGCAAGCCGAGGTCGCGAGGCGGGCCAGGAGCGGTATGCTGAAGGCGTGAAGGGTTCGACCTCGCGAGCGATGGCGCAGGCCGGTCTGCTGGCTGTTTTGCTGGCGGCGCTGGCGATGTGCGCCTGGAGGATCCCGGGACCGGACTCGCACGGGCAGGAGGGGGTGCAGAAGTTCACCCGGTCGTCGCGCGCGATTCCCTCCCCCGCGGCGGCGGCCAATCTGGCCACCGCGCGACACAAGACCCTGGGAGGCGACGGACCGAATCCGGCCGTGCTGGCGCCGCTGGCGCTGCCCACGGAAACCTGCAGCCGGGATTTCGGGCGCGAGTGGGACTGGCGCGCCCAATCCACGAACTGGACCCAGCGTCCCCCGTCCCGAGCTCCGCCCGCACTCTAACTTTTCCAAGCCGGTACTTGCGTACCCACATCGAAAAACTAGAGTGAAGGGAAAGGATTCGTATGACCTTACGATGGAGACTCGTCCTGATTACGTCGGCCGTGGTGTTGGGCCTTTTCGGCATCTCCGAATGGCTGAGCTACCGGCAGACGGCGGCTTTGCTGGCGGAGCATGAAGCGATTCTGCGAGAGACGGCGGACCACACGGTGGCGCTGGCGAAGCTGGAGGCGACGCGCGGCCGCATGTTTGCCAACGTGACAGCCTGGCGGCTGACGCACGCCTTGCTGACCTTGCTGATTTCCGTCGCGTTGCTGAACTATGTCTGGTATCGGGTCATTTACCGGCCCATTCGACGGCTGTTGGCGCAAATCAACGTGATGGGGCGCGGCACCTGGAAGTCGGCGCTGCCGGTGAATCGCCAGGATGAAATCGGCGAGTTGACGGCGGCGTTTAACGGCTTGGGCGAGGAGTTGAATTCCACCTTCCGGCACATCAATTCGTCTTCGCGGCTTTCGGCGATGGCGCTGCTGGGCCACGGTCTTTTGCGCGAAGTGAACGTGGCGCGGGGCGAGATCCTGGCGGCGACCGAGACGCTGCGCGAGGAGAATCCGCGGCGCGGGCCGGCGCGCTCGGCGATCGTACAATTGAAAGCCGTCAACGCCCGGCTCGAGCGGCTGGAGAATCAGTTTCAGGCCGATTTCGACCATGAAATGTTGGCCGTATCGTCGGCGGCGGGGACGGCCGTGCCCGCGGGCAACCAACGCGGATCAACGCGAACCTAGAGCCGAGGCACGGGTGGTTTGGACGGCTTCCAGGGGAAGACGCCCTGGCGGAGGGAGCGCCGGCGGAAGACCGAGTCCTGGGCGGTGACGTAGAGCGTGTCCAGCGACGGACCGGCGAAGACGGCGTTCGTCCGGCCGGGTCCGAAACCTGGAGGCCGAGCCGGGTGGCGACATAGAGGAAGCCTTCGGTGTCGACGGTGAAGCCATCGGCGCCGGTGCGCGTTTGCCCTTCGCCCACCTCATCTTCGATTTCGAGACGGTGGAAGGCGAGGCCATAGGCGAGGGAGCCATCGGGCTGAATCTGGAAGGACCAGACCCAGCGGGTAGCCGAGTCAGCCACGAGCAGGAGTGAATGGTCCGGGGAAAGACGGACGCCGTTGGGCGAGGTGAGGCCTTCGTGCACGACGCGTTTTTTGCCCTGCGCGTCGACGAACCAGACGCGGCGGGCCGGCGGTTCCGTAAAGTAGACTTCGCCTTTGGCGGTGACGGCGAGGTCATTGCAACCGGCGCCCTCGGCGATGACGGATTCCTGACCATCGAGGCGATAGGCGGCGATCCGCCGACGCCCGTTCTGGCAGGCGTACAGACGTCCGTCGGGGCCGAACATGAGGCCGTTGGCTCCGCCGGTATCTTCCTTGAAGAGACTTACCTGGCCGGAAGCGTGATCGATCCGGTGGATGCGGTTGTGGGGAATATCCGAGAAGTAGACGTTGCCGTCGGGGTCCACGGCCGGACCTTCGGTGAAGCGATGGCCGCGGCTGACGGGCTCCCACTCGAGGGCAGGATCGACGAAGCGGGCGGCGAAGGATTTGAGGGGCTTGCGGATCGGTTGAGACCAGTCACGCCAGACCCAGCGGAGAGCCTCCGGCAGTAAGGGGCCGCCGTGCTTCGAGTTATGGCCTTCGGTGCCGACAACGAGCTTGGCGTCGTAGCCGGCCTGATCGAGGGCGGCGATCATGTCCTGGTTGCTTTGAATGTTGACGTCGCCGGTGCCATCCTGCAGGAAGATCCGCAACGGCTTGCCTTCGAACTTGCGGACCTGGGACGGCAGGATGAGGGCGCCGCGCTGGTGCGTGAAGCCGGCAATGAAGCTAACGACGCGGCGAAAGGCATCGGGGCGTTCCCAGGCGGCGTTCACCGAGCAGTTGCCGCCCGAGGAGGAGCCGGAAATGGCGCGCAAATTCGGGTCGTCGGTGAGGCGATAGGACTGAGCGACGGCGGGAAGAATCTCCTCCAGCAGAAAGCGGGCGTAACGTCCGGTGACAGCATCGTATTCGAAGCTGCGGTAGAAGCGAGCCTGCTCGGTGGCGTTTCGAGGGGGCAGAATCCCCGGGCTGACGAAGATGCCGACCGTCACCGGCATCTCGCCCTGGTGGATGAGATTGTCAAAGACGATGGGGACGCGGAAGGCGCCGGTTTCGTTGACAAAGGTGCCGCCGTCCTGAAAGACCATCACCGCGGCGGGGCGGGTGGCTTCGTATTGAGCGGGCACATAAATCCAATAGTCGTGGGTGGTGCCGGGATAGACGGTGCTGCCGGTAAAGACATGTTTCGTCACTTTACCGGTGGGTACATTCGGCTGGCGGGACGAAGCCGGACTGTAAGGGTACTCTTCACCCGTAACTAAGGGGGCGAGGGCGAGAGGGAGAAAGGCACGACGCCGCATGAGCACTTATCCTTTACCGAATAACTCGGGAATGGGTTCGCCGGTTTTGTCTTCCAGCGAGTTGGCGATCTTGATGGGCCGGCCGATGGGGCTCATGATCTCTTTGGTCCAATCGACGCCCATCAACTTATAGACGCTGGCGTAGAGATCGCCCATGGAAACGACGCGGCTGGTGACGTTGGCTCCGCGGGCATCGCTTGAGCCGATGACCTGCCCGGTGGGGATGCCGCCGCCGGCCAGGGCCAGGGACCAGCAGTTGGGCCAATGGTCACGGCCTAGGTTGGGATTGATGTTGGGCGTGCGGCCGAACTCGCCCATGGCAATGACGAGGGTGGAATCGAGTAAGCCGCGTTCTTCGAGGTCTTCGACCAGGGCGACGAGCGTCCGGTCGAGCGGCGGGCACAAGCGGTCGCGGTGGCTCTTGTCGTTGTCGCTGTGCGTGTCCCAGGAGGTGCCATGGTAGCCGGCGGCGGTGACGAAGCGGCTGCCGGCCTCGACTAAGCGGCGCGCAAGCAGGCAGGACTGGCCGATGGAGTCCTTGCCATAGCGCTCTTTGGTGCGGTCGGATTCTTTGGAGAGATCGAAGGCGTCGCGGACTTGCGGCGTGAGGATCATCTTCATGGCCTGGGCGGAGAAGGCGTCGAGGTCGGCGTGTTCGGCGGTTTCGTTGAGGGCGCGATAGCGGCGATCGACGGCTTTGAGGAAAGCGCTGCGGCTATCGAGCGAGGCGCCGGAGACGGACTTGGGCAGGCTGAGGTCGGTGACCTGGAAGTCGGGCTTGCTGGGGTCCGGGATGCACATGGGGTCGTAGTCGCCGCCGAGAAAGGCAGCCCGGAAGTAGTCTTCGTATTGCCGGCCGCGATCCCACTTGGGCACCAGGACGTGGGCGGGGACGGCGTTGCGCGGGCCGAGTTCTTTGGTGAGCATCGAACCGATGCTGGGGAACTGCATGGCCGGATTCACTTCATGGCCGGTGATGACGTAGTGGGTGGCCTGAGGATGGTCGTTCCCGCGGGTGTGCATGGAGCGGATGAGGGCGAACTTATCCATCTTGCGGGCGAATTTCGGCAGTAACTCGGAGACGTGAATGCCGGGAACGTTGGTGGAGATGGGCTTGAAGTTACTGTTCGCTTTGGGGTCCCAGGTGTCGATGTGGCTGGGTCCACCTTCGAGCCAGAACAGAATCACGGACTGGACTTTGGCTGGGGCCGGCGCGGCCGTCAGGTACTGTGGCAGGCCAAGGCCGAGAAAGCCCAGCGAACCCGCTCTGATGAAATCTCGCCGGTGAGGTGCCATTTAGTGATTCTCCGCAAATTCCCGGGAACTGATGAGGGCCCAGACAAACTCCCGTAAGGCGGCGGGGCGGTCGGCGCGCCGGCTGACCAATTGACTCAGTTCGGCTAACTCGTCGCGGTCCGGCGGGCGGCTGAGGGCGGCCAGATAGAACTCTTCGAAGATGGCCTGGTCGGTGGCGCCCCGGTCCAGCAGGAGGCGCAAGCGGCTCTGGGGGAGGGAGAGACGGTCGACGTAGGTGGCCCCGGCGAGCATATGCAGCGCTTGCCCCAGGTTCGGTTTGCCGCTGCGTTCCGGAATGGCGCCGCGATTCGGCCGGCCGTAGAGTTCGAGGAAGCGCGAGAAGTACATGTCGGGATCCTGGAGATTGATGGCGCGGGTATGGGCGGGCGCCTGGCCGACGGTGCCGCCTTCGCTGACGGCGGTGGAGAAGGTTTCCGGAACGCCGGTGACGGCGACGACGGCGTCCAGCAGGACTTCGGCGTCGAGAGCGCGCGCCAGGCTGTGCGAGTAATTCGTGACGTCGGCTTTGTTGGTGGCGTTGGGGCGGTAGGACAGCTGATAAGTACGCGACATCAGGATCGTCTTCATGAGGTGCTGTAAGTTATAGCCGTGTTGGGCAAAGTCCTGAGCGAGGGCCGCGAGTAACTCCGGATGGGTAGCCGGGTTGGTGGAACGGAAGTCATCGACCGGGTCGACGATGCCGCGCCCGAAGAAGTAGCCCCAGACGCGATTGACGGCGGCTTCGGCGAAGTAGGGATGGCTGGTCATCCAGCGGGCAAGTTCCTGGCGAGGATTGCCGTCGGCGCGCAGGTGGAGGGGCGAGGAGTCGAGCAGCACGGGCTTGACGGCGGCTTTGGTGCGGGGATGGAAGAGTTCGACTTTGCCGTCGACGTCTTTCGAGCCGAGGTCCATGTTGGTGGGGTGGTCGAAGACGACGGGGCCGGCTTTGAAGAGCTGCCCGAAGAAAGCGGCCATGCCCCAGAACTGGTCCTGGCTCCAATTCTCGTAGGGATGGTTGTGGCATTGGGCGCAATCGAGGCGGCGGCCGAAGAACACGCGGACTTCTTCCGCCATCACATCGCCGGGCGGGCCGATCTGGTTGTAGGGGATGAAGTGGCGGGAGGCGGCGCCATAGCCTTGGGCGGAAAGGCGCTCTTTGGCGACTTCGTTATAGGGCCGGTTGGTGGCGATGTTCTGGCGGATCCATTCCCAATACTTTTGACTGAATTTGGGAGTCAGTCCGTTGGCGAAGATCGAGACGCGAAAGATATCGGAGAAACGGAAGGTCCAATAGTCGACATACTCGGGTGAACCGAGCAGAGCGTCGATGACTTTCTCACGTTTGGCAGGATCGCGGAGGGCGACAAACTCGCGGACGCGCGCGGGCGGGGGAAGCGTGCCGGTGAGATCGAGGCAGACACGGCGCAGGAACTCGGCGTCGTCGGCCAGGTCCGAGGGGATGATGTGGAAGCGCTTGAGCTTGGCGAAGATGGGCTCGTCGATGAAGTTGGCGCGGGGGACGGCGGGGTAATTCGCGAGGGGCGGCCCGATGACGCCCACGCCGGCGCTGGCGAGTTGGCCGGCGGCGCGAATGAGGATGGAGGTTTCGCCCAGGCTTTTGCCGGTGACGAGTCCGGCAGGCGAGACAGTGGCGACGTCGCCGTTGTTGGAGCTGAAGAGAACCTGATGCGTATAGTCCTCGGAGTGGCCGTCGGTGAACCAGGCGGTGACGAGCAGGCGTTGAGAGGCGGCGACGGGAAGGGTGGACAGCGCCGGAAACACTTCGAGCCGCGCCAGCTTCGCGGTTTCGGTTTCGGCGCCGTAGGGAGCGCCGCCGCGGATCCATTCGAGCAACGTGCGATAGTCTTCAGAGTCCACTTCGAGGCGCTTGCCGCCGCCATGGGGCACCGCCAGGAGGGGCTTCACCAGCAGCAGGCTCTTCGCGGGATCTTGTACCGACACGCGGGGCACGCGTTCACCCTTCACTTCGGAGGTGAGCACTTCGAAGGCACCGCCCTTGGTGATCCATTCGTAGTCGTCTTGGGGGAACAGGGCGTTGGCGGAAAGCTTGAGGCCGCCGCGGCCTTTCACGCCGCCGTGGCAGGCAGAGCTGTTGCAGCCGCGCTTGGTGAGGATGCCACCGACGTCGCGGGCGAAATGGAAGGAGCGGGGCGTTTGCGAGCCGCGCAGGCGGACGGTGGATCTGGCGGTGACGCCTTGCCATTCGGCAGTGAGAGTGAGAGCGCCATCCGCGAGAGCGGTGAGGCGCGCGGAAGGCGAGAGCCGCGCGAGGGCCGGCGCCGATACGCTCCAGCGGACCTCACCGGTCACATCGCGTTCGCTGCCGTCAGCCTCCGTGGCGATGGCCAGAAACTGCTGGGCGGCAGAGGCGCCCGTCAAGGTGACCGCGGCGGGCACCGTCCTTAGCTTCATCGGCGAGGGCGCGCCGTAGGCGACGAGCGACGCCAGGATCAGGAAATACTTCATGGCTTGGCTACGATCATGATCGGAATCTCTTTGGCGGCAATCACGGCGCCAAGTTTTCCTTCGTTGATGGGTCGAACGGTGACCCGGGCAGAGCGCGGCTGAGCGGTGGGCGGCGCGGTTTCAGAGGCGGTGAAGGCGAGCACCAGGCGCTCGGTGCGAGGGACGTAGCGCTCGCGTTTCCCCGGGGTGGGGGGCGGGTCGGTGTCCGGCTCGTAGTCGGCGGCGGTGAGCGCCGAGACGCCATCGGGCAGGTTTTCCACGTTCACGGCGACGGCTCCGCGGTAATCCTCCTCGCGGTCGAAGGTGACGCGCGTCGTCTTCGCGCCGCCGCTGGGCAGATTGAGGTGGTCCTCGGCGATCTGAATGTTGCCGAGGTGAGGCACCTGGGGGCGAACCTGGACACGATACCGGAAGGCGGCGTGACCTTCGTCCGAGGTGAGGTTGCGGATCTCCACGGTGTAGTCGCCGGGATTGCGCAAAGGCAGAATCGTTTTGGCGGTGAGGCCTTTGGTCATGGCGCCGGTGCAGGCGCCACGACCGACGAAGAAGTTGGTGACCACTTCCTCGCCTTGGGCATCGAGCAGGCGGACCACGGGGTTGAAGAGCGGCGGAGCGGCGTCGGGCGTCTCAATTTCGATGGCGATATCCTGCGGCCCGTCGAGATGGAACCTGCTGCGGCGCGCTTCGCCAGGGGAGGCGAGGACGCCTTCCAACGTGCCGGGAAGCGTGAACGAGGCGGGCGTGGCGTAGGTTTCGATCGACTTCTGATTCTGCGGCCGGCCGCCCCGCTCGGCGAGTTCGTTCAGGCGATGGGAGCTGAGCTTCCGCTGATAGCCGCGTTCGTCCCAGCCCGTCTTCTCGGGAGCGGCGTCCGGCGGAACCGTACCGGAGGCGAGCTTCAACTGATAGCTATAGTCGGGTCCGCCCTGGCCGGAGAAGGCCTCGACGCGCAGGTAGTAACGGCCGGGCTTGGGGAAGCGATGGACCAAGTAAGCGTCCGTGAGCCGGCCCAGCACCCAGAGAGGTTCGTCATTGAAGGCGAGACGGTTGAGCCGCTGGCCATCGAACCAACTGCCCGAGGGCTCGTAGATCGAGAGGGAGGGATCGAACCCGTTGGCGTTGCCGCCCGGTGCGCCGATCGAAGGCAAGCCGGAGGTGACCTGGAAGGTCATGGTTTGGCCAGCGCGCACGTCGAAGGCGTACAGATCGCTTTCGCCGCGTCGGGCGATGCGGCCAGAATAGAGCGCGGGAGCGGACGTGACGGCGATCGCCGTTTCCGGGGCATCGTGCACGCCGGCGGGTTCGGCCAGCACGGGCGTATCCGTCAGGTGGAAAGGCAGCGCATTCGAAACGCCCTCCGGAGTGACCAGCCGCAGCGTGTAGCGACCTGGCGGGGCGGTGGCCTCGGACTCCAGGCGGAGGTGCACCAGATCCATGCCGGGCTTCACCTGGTCAGAAGCCTTTTCGGACTCGGCGCTTTCCACCGTCACGCGGAGACCCGCGGGTTCGACGACCACTGACTTCGCCGCCTTCAGATTGCTGCCGCGCAATGTCGCGGGGAACGTGGTGCCGCGTTGCCCGGCAAACGGGTGCAATGATACCGCCCGGGGCTCGGCAGCAGGCGTGATGGCACTGAGGCCAACGGCAAGGGTCCAGGCAGCCAGAAACGCACGCATGGGTCTGGCTCGGATCGTACCACGGGCGGAGCCCGCTTCTCTGCCCCGACTGATCCGCCCCGAGATAAAGCCAGCGGAGAGACGGATGGCGCCCCATCTGCGCTGGACTCGATCACCCGCTTACTTGAGAGCCAGCGTCTGGTCGGGAGACGTGGCGACCACGGCTCCCTGAGAGTCCTTGGCGATGATGCGGTAGTGATAAGTGGCGCGCGCGGTGAGCTTGGTGAGGGTCACGTAGTAGGTGCCCGGCTGCGTGTCGGGCCGACCCGCTTCCTTGCTGCCATATTCGGTGGTGAGCCCGTACTCAACCTCGATGGAGGCCACCGGCCGGGTGGGCCGGAAGAAGATGGTGGCGGCGTCGGTAGAGAACTGGAAGGCGCTAATGCCGGTGATCGTGGTGGGGACGTTCGGCATGACGAAGGTTGCGTTCGGCGTGCTGGCTGTATTGCCGCGGGCGTCCGTAGCCGTGATCTTGTAGTGGTAGGTGCCGGGCGCGAGGTTGACGATGGTCGCGCTGTGCAGAGTGTCCTGCACGACGCTGCCGGCCACTTGCGAACCGTACGCACTGGTGGGGCCGTACTCGACCTTGGTGCCGACCACCGGCCCGTTGGTGCCGTAGTAGATCTTGAAGTCAGCGCCCACCGGCTCGGCCGAAACCAGACTGACTCCGGCGGCCGTCTGCGTGGTGAACTTCCAGGTTTTGTCGAAGCTGTTGCCCTTCTCGTCGGTGCCCTTGATATTGGCGGTGTAAGTGGTGCCGAACTCGAGCGGGCGCTGCGGAACGAGGTGGAAGTCGGAGCGGCTCACCTGGCTGTTCGCGTCGTTCTGGGCGTTGAGAAGGTAGATCGGCACATCCTGGCCGGACTGGCTGGTGAGGGTGGCGGTATTCGCGACATTGTCATTGCCGGTGGTGGCGTTGGCCGGCTGGACGATGTGCAGGCTGAGCGGATAGCCGAACGGGCGCGGCTTATCCGGCAAGGGTTGGGGGCCTTCCACGCCGCTCCAGGAGTTGGGGACATTGGTCTGATTGTCGGCAGGGTAAGTGGCCAACAGGCGCGTGCTCGGCGGCGCGGGCGGATTGCGGACGCCGAAGTTCATGACGTTGTTGCCGCGGTTGTTGCGGCCGAAGCCAAGTTCAATGGCATCGTAGGTGATCACCGGAGCGCGATGATAGATGGTGCTCATGACGGCGTCGACGGAGGCGGCGAGCGTACTGCCGGCCCAGATGTTCTCCGCCCAGCCGGCGCTGTAGCCGAAGTAATTCATGCGATCCGTCGGATCGATGCCGATGAAGCCGGGGCGGCCGGACACCTGGTTGTGCGAGCCGTCCGTGTTCTCCTGCAGATAGTCGGCGTGGCCTTGCGCCGCCAGATTGAGCGCGGGAGCCAGCCGGGCGGGCGAAAGGCCCATCTGCGTCCGGTAACCGTTCAACGTGCTGAGCGCGTCCTGCTGACCGGCGCTGGGCGGGAACGGCGCGGGCGCCTCAATCGCATCGAGGTAAGTGGTGTTGCCGGAGGAGCCGGACGGCTTGTCGGCGATCACTTGCAGAACGAGGGTATGGTCACCGGATCCAAGATTGCTAAACACGGCGGGAACCTGCCAGCGGCGTTGGTTGAAGTAGGAGTTGACGCGTCCGACGGGCTTGTCGTCCACGCTGACGTTCAGATAGCCGCCGTCCGCATCCAGGCGGCGGTAGAGGGTCACGGTGTCGCCGGTGAAGCGGAAGGTAGCCGTCGCGCCGCTGGTGCTGCTTGAGACGAAGCCGCCACCCGACGCGGCGCTGTCGGATTGACGGCTCCAGGAACCGTTCAGCGTGATCGCGGTGTTGTCTTCTTCGACCTTACCGGTGGTGGGAGGCGGCGCGATGAACTGGAGCGAGAAGGTCTCCCAGGCGCCCACGGCACCGCGGTTCGCCATCACGACACCATTGCCTTCGGTGGTGAGGAACTGGCCGCCGGCGGCCTTGAGGCTCAGCGACGAGTTGGGCAGCAGACCCACCACAAAGCTTTCCCAGGCTCCGGCGGCGCCGCGATTGGCCACCACGGCGCCGCCGCCGCCGTTCTCCGCACACAGATACTGGCCATTCGACGCCTGCAGGGTGACGACGTCGCCTTCCTGCAACTCGCCGCCATTCAGATCGTTCAGCGTGAAACGTTCCCAAGTGCTGACCGCGGCTCGATTGCCGGAGACCGCACCACCGCCGCCGCCCTCGGCGGAGAACCATCCTAGCCAACCGCGGATGGCGACATTGCGGGTGCGTGGGGTTTGGGCAGGAAGGATGACGGCAGCGAAGCCGAACAACATGAGGAGTCGAAGACAGGTCATGCCGCTAGAGGCGTAAAGAGGGCGGATTCCCCATCCTTGATGGTGCTTTTTTTTGAGGCTGAGGGCGGCCGGGAAGCGGTCACCGACCGAGGCAGATTGCAAACGCAATGCCGGGCAGGACAAGAGCCGTCGCCCCGAGGGCGCGGGACATTCGTGCCGAGCGTCGGTCGCGCGGCCGGCCCTTGTCGAGCCACGCCTGCCAGATGGCTTCGGAGACCCCGGATTTGGGTTCAGGGGGCTGCGCGGAGTGACAGCCTTTAGCCAGGCTCAACGGCCCGGGAAGCTGCGCCAGCTAGCGCCCAGGTTCTCGGTAGGAGGGCGGCGGGGCGTGCGGCGCTGCCTGGCGGCTTCAGCGCGCTCAGCTTCGCGATTCACGACGCGACGCATGTCGCCTTCGGTGAAGACCAGCATGCGCACTTCACCGCTGTCGGTTTGTTGATCGAGAAGAGCCTTGCACAACAGCGGCAGCTCCTGCAGACGAATGCGATGCCGGCGAGCGAGAGCCATGTCCGCGCCGACGGTGAACAGCGAACGGGAATGGTCGGCGGCGATGCGCTCAAAGGTGAAGACCCGGAAGTCTGCAACCTGACGAAAGTCTTTGAGGATGAAATTAGCTTTGACGGTTTCCATAAAATTCTCTTACCCGCCCACTCCGTAACCGGCAGGGCGCCCCTGGCGGGGCCACTCCCGATTGCAGGCGGGCGCATACTCGCGCACCAACCGCTCCTGGCGATCCTGGCGGCGCGCGTAATCACAGACCTCGAACACGAAGCCGGTGGGGAGCCACTGCCGCATCCCGGGATCCGCTTCGCTCAGATGATGAAGCAGCGCCGCCTGGATATTGTCGGTCTCGTTAATCAAGATCCATTCGCGCGCATTCGAGATGCCGTACACACCGGAGCGGGCTGGGGCGTGTTCGCGCACCGAAGACACCGAGAGCGAGCGAGGGAAGAATTGTTCAAACGGCATCAGAGTTCCTTTTTCGACGGACATCACAGAGGCGTCGCGCGGTCATCCGAGCGGCGCCTGACGTTGAGCCTTGAGCGCCTGGTAACGCGGATCCCGCGTCACCATCTCACGCACCTGATCGCTCAATTCCTGCCAGTAACGGATGAAGTAGCCCGCCTCGTCGCGCGCCATCACTTCGGCCCGCTTCTCTTCGATGATCGCGATTACGGCTTGCACCATCTCGCCTTCCGGCCCCGTCTGCGGCCCCTGGACGGTTTCCCGCAACGCGCGCGCGACGCGGTCAAACTCGGCGCCGACTCGCGGCTTGATCAACTCCGCCCATTCGATTT
This sequence comes from Bryobacteraceae bacterium, assembly GCA_044226365.1. GTDB lineage: Bacteria > Acidobacteriota > Terriglobia > Bryobacterales > Bryobacteraceae > JALHNI01. The sequence continues at coordinate 43,503 of JBGAHE010000026.1, read as the reverse complement.
GGCTGGGGGTCCCGGTCATGAAGTACTCCTGATTCGCTCTCTGCCGCCAGGGCTCGCTCAGCCGCCGCGTTTGTCTTCGAGCGAAGGGATCGTCAGGCGCGAGTTCCAGCGCCAAGTGGCCCAAGCCAGGCCCATGCAGACCGCGCTGCAACCCATGGCCATCGCGATCAGGCCGGCGCCCAACGGGCGGGACACGATCAGTACAGCTGGGCTGAAGACGAACGCGCCCATCAGCAAAGCCACCGTCATGGTGTACTGCGTACCTGTAGATTTCTGGTGAGTGTCGAACATAGCAACCTCCTGGGTTGTGGGGTGGACCTAAGAGGAAGAGACAGGAGAGCTGACTTAGTTCAGGAGACCTGCAGGCCGGACAGAGGGTGTCCGTTCTTAACTATTATCAGTGAATTTCTCTTGCCAGTCAAGGCCGATCTATGGGAAGATGGCGCCTTTGGCTTAACCAAGCTTAGTTAATACGACAGAGGAGCCGCGGTGGATCTGCCCCACCTTATCAAACGCCGCCTGACCGAACTCAGTCTGGACCAGAAGGACCTTGCCGCCGCGGCCGAGGTCACCGAGTCCTACATTTCGCAACTGCTGGCCCGGAAGAAAGCTCCGCCTGCGCCGAATCGCACGGACCTTTATGACAAGCTCGGCGACTTCCTCAACCTCCCCAGCGGCCAACTGGCCCGTTTGGCGGAGGAGCAACGTCAGGCCGAACGGAAGCGCAAGTTGGAAGCGCCTCCCGCGCCACTCTTCCAAGCCTGCCGCGAACTGATCCTGCGCAAGTGTCATCCGGACCGGCGCGCGGAGGTGGGGCGCATCTTCGCTCGTGACATCTTCGGCGAATTGGAGCGGCTGGTGACGCAGAGGGTTCTCGACGTCGCACAAGCCATGGCGCGCGAGGAACTGCGCAACGAAGCCTGGCTGCGGCAGATGGCGAAGCGGAGCAACCGGAGCTACAAGCAGATGCGAGTGGCGGCGCTCGAGTTTCTGGACACCGACGTCTTGCAGGTGTCACTCGAAGGCTGCGTTTCGTTCCTCGAACCAATGATCCAAGCGTGGGACATCGACCTGCGAACGTTCCGCCTCGACATCACGCTCAACACGCGCCTCGCGCCCGGCAGCCGGAAGAGCTTCGAGTTTCGGGAAGTGGAGCCGGAAGCGGCCGCGCCAGAACCGGAAGAGGGCTTGGTCCAGTTCCTGGAGGACAAAACCCTGAGCGGCGACGCAAGCCCGCAAGAACTCGAGTTTCTGCGCGCATTGCGATTCACGGGCCGGCGTCCTTCAGCCCTTTACTACTATCGCGAACTGCAGAGCCTGCGAGATCCGCTGCATTTCCGCAGCGCGTGAGAACGGTCCCGCATCAGTTGGGCTGCGTGGCCACGGTCACCACCACGTCCCACGTAAACGCCACCAGCTTGTAGAACGACGTCTCCAGCATCCGCTCGACGTCGCTGTGCGGGCCAAAGTTCGTGCGGTCCTGCGGGCTCATGGCCGGGCCGATTCCGTAAGACTGGATGCCTTTGGCCCGCAGCAGGGCCATATCGGTATAGCCGCTCAGCATGCTCGGCAGGACGATGGCGCCCGGATAGATGCGGCGGCCGGATTGCTCGAGCGCGCGGTACATTTCGTTGTCGAGGCGCGACGGCGGGGCCACGGGCCGCGACGAAACGATGGGCACGATTTTGACGGCTGGGTCCGCAATCAGTGTCCGCATCTGTTCGTAGAATTTGGTCACGTCCTCGTCGGGCAGCACACGGATGTCGATAGTGGCTTCGGCTTCCGACGGAATGACATTCGCCCCCAAGCCCGCCTTCAGAATCGTGGGCACCACCGACGTGCGCAGCATCGTGTAGTGCAGAGGCTCGAATTCGCGCAGATAGCGCTGAATGGCCGCACTACGGGCGGGATCCGTCAGACCATGGTAGCGGGCCGCTTTCTCGGGCGAACTGATGGTGGCTAATTTCTCGAAGTAGGTTCGGGTGGTGTCGTTCAGGCGCAGCGGCGTTTCCCAGGCCCCTACCTTGTGAACAGCCGCGCTGAGATGGGTCAGCGCGTTATCGAGCCGAGGGACGGAGCCGTGACCCGACGTCCCGTTCGACACCAGCCGCACCCGGCGCGGCGCTTTTTCGGTGGTGGCAATCATGATGGCCGCCACCTGCCCGTTCTCGATCGTGCCGGTGCCCCCTTCGGTGAGAGCGAACTCGGCGTCGATTTCGTCGAAATGCTGTTCCACCATGAACTTGATGCCGACTTCGGTGGGGTCGGTCTCTTCTCCTGATTCAGCAAAGAAAATCACATCGCGGTCGAGCACCCGGCCGCTGCGCTTAAGCGTGAGCATCGTCATCAGGTTGGCCGTCAGCACGTCTTTGTCGTCCGTGGTGCCCCGGCCCCAGATGTACCCGTCTTTCATCACGGCGCCGAACGGGTCGACGGTCCACTTCTCGCGATGTACGGCGACGGTATCGGTGTGCGCCATCAGGAGCAGGGGACGTTTGCGGCCATTGCCCTTCAGACGGGCCACGAGATTGGCGCGATTCGGGTCGAGCGCGAAGGTCTTGACGGGGATGCCTTCGGCTTCGAGCACCCGCTGGAGATACTCCACCACCCGCGTTTCGTTGCCGTTCACGCTTTCGATTTGCACGAGGGCGCGAAAGTGCCGGAGGGCCTCGGCACGGCCGGCCGGCGAGTCAGGCGCGGGAGCCTGAGCCCAGGCGGCGCCAGCCAGCGCCAGGACAAGCAGTAGTCGCATCGTTCTATTGTGCCGGAGATCAGCCGCGTGGCCAGCCCGCAATGGCTTTAAGGGAATCGTAAGCTTCGCCCGATAAACTGAAGCTTGCGGGCGATCCTGGCATGGCTGGCGGTGGCGACTCTGCTGTATAGCGAAGAGACGCCCGACGCGCGTTCGCTGCAACAGGCTCGAGCGGCGCTCAACGACGGGAAGTACGGGCAGGCGATGGAGCAGGCCGAGCGGGTGGCCGCCAGGTTTCGCGCCAACTCGGACGCGAAGAATCTGGCCGCCGCCCTGCGTGTCGCCGGTCTGGCCGGCTTGTACTCGGGCTCATACGCCGCCGCCGGCCGCAGTCTCGCCGAGGCACTCAGCATCGCCCGGCAACTGGGGGACTTTGGCAACGAGATCGCCCGACTGAACGATCTCGGCATGGCCTCGTACCTGCAGGGGCGTTATCGGGAGGCGCTGGACCGCTATGAGGAAGCCGACGCGCGGGTGAGGGAGGTGCCTCACGATCCGTGGTCGCCGTGGGCGCGTCAGGTTACTACCGCCAACATCGCCATCCTCTACCAGACGTTGGGCCAGTATGAGCGGGCGCTGGAGCTCTACTCGCGTCTGCTGCAAAGCAAGGAAGCGCTGCAACCGAGTGAGCAGGCACAACTGCTCTCGAACGTCGGCGCCCTGCGGCGTCGCCTGGGCGATCCGGTGCGCGCCCTTGAGACCTACCGCTTCGCGCAGGACTTATACCGCCGCGCAAAGCACGCCGATGGCGAGATCGCCGTGCTGAACAATATCGGCATCGTGCAATCAATGGACCTCGCCAATGCGGCGGGCGCCGAAGCTGCCTTTTCCGCCGCCAAGGAATTGGCGGAACGCTCGGGCGATCGCCCGCTGGCGATCCACGCTCAATTGAACCGTGGCGAGGCGCGTTATCGAGCAGGCCGGGCGGCCGAGTCGTTGGCCGACTTCAACGCGGTCTCCGTGCGCGCACACGAGCTGGGACTAAAAGAGGAGGAGTGGCGGGCGCTGTATGGGCTGGCCCGCGCAGGCACGATGGGTGAGGCCGCCTCGCGCGGTTTGCTGATTCGCGCCGTGGAGTTGATCGAGTCGTTGCGCGACAGTGCAGGCGCCGCACCGCTGCGGGCGCGCTTCCTGGCGGATAAACGCGCGGTCTACGACCGTCTCATCGAAAGCTCAACCTCGGCTGATGACGTCTTCCGCTGGATGGAGCAGTCGCGTGCCCGCACATTATCGGAAAAGGTGTTGCCGGCGCGGGCCGGGTCGCTGAAGGAGTTTCAGCGTTCACTGCCGGATGACACCGCGGTGCTGGAATTGTGGGTGGGGGAGAAGTCCGCCCGCACGCTTTGGATCTCGCGGGCGGAGGTCCGCGTCGTCTCGTGGACTCCGGATTTTGGCGCGATGGCCACCGCCCGCCAGGCACTCGCCGATCCCCATCGCCGGGATTGGCGCGACGCCACGACCAGGCTCGCCGCATCGCTATGGGAGGGACTGCCGCGGCAAACCAACACGGGCATAAAACGGCTGCGCGTGATTCCTGACGGGCCGCTCGCCTTTCTCCCTTGGGAGGCGCTGCCGTGGGATGGGTCCCAACTCATGATCGAGCGCTTCGCCGTCTCCTATGCTCCTTCGGCGAGCCTGTCCGGTCCCATCAAGGCGCCGCCCCCCGCTTTGCGATGGCCGTGGCAACCGTCGGTCGCCGGGTTCGGCGATCCCCAACCGGGAACGGGCCTCGGCGACAATCGCCAATGGACGGCGCTTCCCCACGCGCGGACCGAGACTCGGCAAGTGGCGAGCCTGATCGGAGGACGCGCCGACCTTTACCTGGGAGGCGAAGCGCAGAAAGAGCGCCTGCGCCACGCCGCGCGCTCCCCCATCGTTCACCTCGCCACCCACGGGGAAGCCAATCCGCAGAATCCGGATCGCTCGTTTCTGCTGCTGGCGCCACAGGCCGGTTCCGGTCAGCGGTTCGACTACCTCTATTCGCAAGAAGTGAGCACGCTGCCGCTGGCGGCGGCTGACCTGGTGACGCTGTCCGCCTGCGAAACAAACTTGGGCGAGTTTGTTCCGGGCGAAGGTCTGCGAGGGTTGGGGGAAGCCTTTCTGAGCGCGGGGGCGCGCGCAGTGCTGAGCTCGCTGTGGAGCGTGGGCGATGTCTCAACCGAAGAGCTGATGGTTCGCTTCTATGCCCGTCTGGCCGCCGGCGAAGCCGCAGACGATGCGTTGCGCCTGGCCAAGCTCGACTTCATCCGGCATCCGCAGTCCAACCATCCAGCGCATTGGGCGGCGTTTGTCCTGCAGGGCGACGGCCACTGGAAGTTCCCGCGCCTCATCGGCTGGGCATGGCTGGGGCTCACCGGCGCGCTGGTGGGGGCGATCGCCTTCCTGATCGGCCGCCAGCTTAAAACGCGGGAAGCCAAGGCTTCAGCGTAAACGCCGTATCGTCACCCGACAGCCCGAGGATCTGTACGCCGGAGGTGGCATTCACCTGGACGATGTCGCCGGGTTCCAGGTTCGTGCCGTTCAGCAGAGCTCCTAGTTCGTCCATGATCCGGGTGCCGGAGGCCAGCGGGATCGCCACCACCCGGCCCGTGCGCGGATGATACAGCGACACAATCACCGGACCCGTGGACGGGTTCTGAATCGCCAAGCCCGTGAACTGACCGGGAGCGAGGGCCGGCAGAGGCCCTACCGTCGCGACGCCGCGAGTCTTTAGCTGGAAGATGGGATCCGCCTTCAGCAGCAAGGCCCGCGACGGCGCGCGGACAGGCACGCCGCGTAAGTAGGAGTAGTAAGTCACCGTGGAGCCATCGGGATTGGAAGCGGTGACGGGTTGTTCGTCCAGCTTCGTGGTGCTCGTTAAGGCAAACACCATCTCGGTGGGGCTCACATAGACCGGATTCGTGGTCTTCATCTTCGACGTGAGCCGGGTGCCGGGCACAAAGCCAGTGCCTTGTACACGAACCAGCGTGCCGGCGGGCCAAGTGCCGCCACCGGGAACTAACCCGCGAATCGAAACAGTGCCTCCCACCGTCAGTGTCCCCACCTTGGTGTTCGAAAGTGTCACTGGACCGGTGGGCGTCGACACCAGCGTGTCCTGCATCCGCAGCGGAAACGCCGTTCCCGCTTTAGTGGTGGCCGGCACGGTCATCGCGATGGTCAGGAGCGGATAGTCCAGGTTGGTGCCGTAATCGGAATCGGGAGAGACGATCTCGACGGCGAGCGTCCCGTTGTGCGACAGGGCCACGCCGGCGGTGGTGCCGAGCGGGCTGTTGATGCCCACGCCGTTGACCTCAAAATCCCAGTCATCCATGCGTGGTCCGCCCCCGGAGATGGGCCGGGGTGTCGTGAGCGAGTACTTGACCTGCACTACTCCGCCGGCTGGCACAGTTTCGTCCAGTGAGCGCACCTCGGCGATGCCCGCGGGCTGCACCCCACCTCCACCACCGCCCGGCGGTTTGTTGGACCCACCGCCACCGTTCCCCCCACCGCTGGCAGCCAACACCACGACGGCGCACCACACCCCGAACCCCAACACTTTGACTTTGGTCATGTCGTTCCCTTCAGCATCGCCCGCTATCGGGCTGACGTCGAGAAATCTAATATTTGTGTTTATTCATGCGGCGGCCGCGCCGCAAGCACGAAGCGAGTTTGGCCAGAGGCGGCCACCACAGCACCGGTCTCATCCAGAGCGACGACTTCCCAGCTAAGTGTCTTTCTAGGCAAAACTTTAGCTTGAATGTCGGCCGGAAGCGGCAAAGTTGTCCCCACCGTGGTGGCCGACCAGAGTGGGGTGCGGTCCACCTCTTGTAAATTCACGCGATACTGCACGGCCCCTTTTAATGCAACCCACTCGAAAGCCGCAGGCGGCGTTGAAAGGGTTCCCTGCGGCGAGAGTACTTCGACCCGTAACGAGCGCACGACGTCGGTGTCGACCGACACCTGCGGCGCGGTCCCCGAGCCCGTTCGGCCGGGCGCCCAGACAAACACCCCGACCAGCACCGCCGCCAGCGCCAGCGCTGCCGGGGCCAGGGTTCGGACGTTCCAGAAGCTCTGCCACCAGGAGGCCTGAGGAACCGGCGAGTTCTGCCGCAGCCGCGCCACGATCGCCTCGACATGTGCGTGTTCTTCGGGCCGGGACGCCGGTTCCTGGAACTCGTGAAACAGCGCCAGTTCCGCCGTGCAAAAGGCGCATCCGGCAACGTGCGCTTCGACCTCACGCCGGCGATCCGCACTCAATTGGTCAGCACTTCCGCCCACCAGTTCGTCGAGCGGAGGACAATCGTCACCGGGGCCTAAGGCGCGTAACGCTTTCTCAGAATGATCGCTCATGGATTTTCCTGCTTCGAGGAGTCGGCTCCCGTTCTCCATCTGTCTCGCGCTCTCGCCAACTTACGTTTGGCGCTCACAATGTATGCCCGCGCGCCACTGGCATTGGTGAGGCCCAGCAACCGCGAAACCGCCCCCAAACTAATGCCGCTCGCAAAGTGCATCACCATCACCTGCTTCTCCAGCGGATCCAGGTTCTCCTCGATCAACGACCGCATTTGCTGCAGGGACTCCTGCTGTTGAAGCGAGTCCAGTGCACTGGCCGCGGCGTCGGCAACCTCGAAGTCCAACGACTCGGCGGCATCCTGGAACCGGCTTTGCCGCGACCGCATCTCATTCACGCAGTGATTCCGCGTAACCGTATAGAGCCAAGTGGAAAAGCGCGCTGAGCCTTGAAAGGAATCGAGGTTCCGATACGTCCGCAAGAAGATCTCTTGAGCCAGATCTCCCGCCGAGTCGCGATCGCCGGTGAAGCGATAGCACCAAGTCGCGACCCTGGCATGGTAGCGCCCGAATAACTCGTTGACCCACCGGCTCCCGGATTCGCCGCGTTCCCTGTCCGCACGGTATCGCGCGAGCAGGTCCTCGTCGTCGAGGTTCTGCATTCGCTTGATTATAGTGCCGCCGGGACTCGTTTCCCTGGCTAACTCCGAGCCGACCGACGATGCTTGGCCTGCCTTTCTATTTATTTACAAGTCGAGGCGGGCGGGGCCCTCCGACGCCTGCTCCGCCTCGCACCCGGTGGAACGGGCTAGCGGAAGTTAGCCGTCACCGTCGTGTCCGCGTTGATGGTCACCGCACAGACCACTCCGGTGCCGGAACAGCCGCCGCCGGTCCACCCGACGAAGGGAGCCGTGCTACCGGGGACCGCCGTCAGCGTCACCACCGTTCCCGCGGGGAAGGTGTTGCCGGGAGCGCTGGCCGTGTAAGACCCGCTCCCGTTCGTCTTCACCACCAGCTTGTAAGTCGGCACAGGCGGCGGGGCGACCGGGCCGGAGAAGATGGCCGTCACCGACGTATCCGCCGTCATGGTGACCGTGCAGGAGAGAGCCGTACCCGCGCATCCACCGGACCAGCCGGTAAAGGTTTGCCCCGCCCCGGGCGTGGCCGTCAGCGTCACCACAGTCCCGCTGGGGAAGGAGGTGCCACCCGGATTGGTGGACACCGAGCCCACGCCGGTGGTTCGCACGGTGAGGCGGTAAGGCGTCAGGAAGGTCGCCGTGGTCGTCAGCGAGTCGTTCAGCGTGACCGTGCAAACCGGGTTGGTTCCCTCGCAGGCGCCCGTCCATTTGGAGAACACGCCCTTGCCGTTCTTCGCCGTCAGGGTCACCGGCGAGCCCAAGGCCAGGTTCATGGCGCAAGTTCCCGGGCAGCGGATCACGTTGTTCGAGGAAGACACCTGGCCGTCGCCGACCACCGTCACCGTTATCGAAGGCACGCCCAGGTTGGCCGCCGCGTTCTGAGCGCCGATAAAGTCGCCCACTTCGTTCGGAGCGGGCGCGCTGCAGGTGCCATCGGCACAGATCGCCGCGTGGTCCACCGGATCGTAAGTGCCCGTGAACTTGTAGAACTCGTAGCGGCGCAGCACCGCCCGCGACCCGCCATTCAAGCCACCCTGATTCCGCAACACGCCACTGTTCCCGTTGCTATTCGGATTGAATTGCAGCAGCTTCCAACTGGTTTCCACCTTGCCCTGGTCCTGCGGCACTTCCGGATTGTCGGCGACCAGATCTTCGAGAGCCACTTCGTGCAGCAATTCGGACTTATAGACCTTTACCCATTTCGCATCACCGTGCTGCGGCACCGGCTTCGGAATCGGGGGAGGCGGCGGCACGGGGGCCTGAATCTGGAACGCCACTTGCGGCGGCAGTCCGGGCTGATTCACCACCGTAATGGTGGGTTGGGGAATTTGCACTTTCGGCCCGTTGTAGCGGATCAGCGTGCCCGGATTGGTTGGATCCTCTACGAGCCAATAGTAGGAGGTCGCGGTCGGCGACGGCACGCCGCCGTAACCGACCACGACCCCGTAGTGATCGCAGCCCACGATGTTGGTCAGCACGCACGAGTGGCCATAAGTCGGCTGAAAAGTGGCCGGTACCGTCGTCCCCACGGCGAAGCGGCCGGTGGACGGATCATAGCTGCTGGCCCAGCGAATCACGACGCCATTCGCCGTCGGGATCGTCTTCGAGGCGCCGTAGCGCGTGGCATTGAACGTGTAAGGCTGCGAATTCGAGGGCACGCCTTGCATCTCAATCTCGAAGCCGTGCGTCTCCTGGCCCGTGTCATTCAACACGTCGAAGTTGCTCAAGGCGCCGAACAGCGTCACGTCCTGAGCCTGCGTCTTCATCGGCACGGCGGCCAAGGCGATGCATCCCATCATGGTTCCCAACAGCTGCCTCATCCGGCATCCTCTCTTCATTCCTGTCATTCCATTTGCTCCCTGCTCGTATTTTTTGAGATGACCCCTAAAGCGTGGGCATCCCTGGTTCGTCTGTTGAGACAAGGCCGGCGGCGAAGTGGAACAAAAAAGGGCGAAAAAATTTCAGCGGCCTGCCCTGCCATGGGGACCGCGGAGTTCTAAGGTGCCCTTTAGTCCAAGGTCAGGTGAATCCCCAAGTGCTCGTAAATACGGTCGCAATTAATCTGTAAATGCCATTCGTATTTACACCGAAAAGGAGTTCCGATGAAGCAGTTTTGTTGCGGCGATGTGGTGAAGGGATGCCAGGCTGTTTTTGTTGGCGATACCGAGGAAGAGATTCTTGAGCAAGTAGCCCGACATGCCCGTCAGGATCATGACTTAGCCGAGGTCCCGCCGGAACTCGAGCGGCAGGTCCGCTCCCTGATTCAGCGGTCGACGGAATCCCTGCCAGTCGCCTAGTCGGCGATTCCAGGCTTCATGGCGCGTTCCGCACTCCATCGCGACTTGGGTGTCGACGACCCCTTGTCGCGCCTGGCCCACGCGCTGTACGAAGAAGAAACGGATACGCTGGCGGACGCGCCAGTGGAGGCGATCCTGGCGGCTGTACTCCAGGAAGAGCTTCCGTTTGTCTACCACTTCCAGCCGATCGTGGATCTGGCGCGCGGCATCACGGCGGGCTACGAAGCCCTGGTCCGCTTCCCGATTCAACCCACGATTCCGCCCGACCGTATGCTCGCTTGCGCCGACCACTGGGGTTGCCGCGAAGAGCTCGAAGCGCTCATTACGCGGGAAGCGGTTCGTCAGCGCATCTTCCTGCCCACCAACACCTTTCTCTCGATCAATGCCAGCCCGTCTTTCGTGCTCTCGACTTTTTGGGACGAGATTCTCGCCGAAGCCGGCGACTTACAGCGAGTGGTGGTAGAGATTACCGAGAACCAGGCTGTGGACAACTATGGCCCACTGCTGCAGAAGGTGGCGGCCATTCGTGAGGCGGGGGGAAGCATCGCCGTCGATGACGCCGGCTCAGGCTACTCCAGCCTGAAGCACATCATGGCTTTAAGGCCGGAATTCGTAAAACTCGACCGGACCTTTATCGCTAATTGCGACAAGGACGCGGCGAAAAGCGCGCTGATCGAAATGGTGGGCAACACGGCCGGGCGGCTCGATGCCTGGCTCATCGCCGAAGGCGTGGAGACCGAGCGTGAGCTCGAAGAGCTGATCAACCTCGAAGTCCCCCTCGCGCAAGGCTATTTTCTGGCGCGTCCACAGCCGCAGATGCAACCGTTGGCCGCGGCTCCGACGCAGGCGATCGTCAAGCGAGTCCGGGAGATTCAATCGTCGCGTCAATTGCGCGACTCGATCGACCCCTGCGCCGGCGCGCTGGACGAGCCCCACGCCCGCGCGATGCTGGCCGCCGATCCGGCTCTTGAGACCGTGATGGTCGTCGATGCCTGGGGCGGCCCAGCGCTGCTGCTGCAACGCCATCCGCTAGCCGGCGTCCGCGTGGTCACGCCTCTGCTGCGTATGCAAGGCTCCACGTCGGCCCGCACAGCACTGCAGCGTGCGCTGACCCGTCCGGAGTCTCTCTGCTTCGACCCGATCGTCGCCATCGACGAACTCGGCCGCTTCACGGGGCTCGTCAACATCGCCCAACTCACGCGTCATTTGCTCACATGATCCGCCATATGATGAAGCCTGAATGATCAGGCTTTGGATCGCACGAAACGCCAGCCTGCCGATTCGCGAACAACTCAGCGCGCAACTCCTGCTCGGCATCCTGAGCCGGAAACTTGCGCCGGGCGAAAAGCTCCCCAGCGTACGCGAACTGGCCCGGCGGTTGAAGATCCATGGCAACACGGTGCTAGCGGCCTATCGCGATCTGGCCAGGCGAGGCTGGGTGCGCGCCCAGGGCGGCAGCGGAGTGTTTGTCCGCGAGTTTAAGTGGACCCCGAGGCAGGGTGGGCTCGATGACCTGGTGCGGACCTGGGTGGAGGACGCGCAAAAGCTCGGCTACTCGCTCGCTGACATCCAGGCCGCGCTCGAGCGGATGCGTCCCGGCAGCTTCGTCGTCATGGACCCGGACCTGGAACTGGCGCGCATTCTCGCCGCGGAGGCCAGCGAGGCGGTGGGGCAGCCGGTGGGTTTTGCCTCGCTCGAGAATCCGCCCAGCGACGCCTTGATTCTGGCGCAAGCCGGACAAGCCGATCACGTGGCGCGCGCCCTGGGCGACCGTCCCTTTCGCGTGATTCACGTGAAGTCGATGCAGGAAGTCCTGGCCGGCCGCCAAAGGCCGCCGTTCCCCATTCTCATCGGCGTGGTTTCCCGCTCGCCGCAGATTCGTGAGTGGGCGGGCACGCTGCTATCGTCGCTGGGCTTCGACGCCGCCAGCTTCCTCGTGTGCGACCCAGCCGAGCCAACCTTCGCCGACGGACTCTCGATGTGCGCGGTCGTCGCTTGCGACATCGTCGCCGCCGCCGACCTCCCTGCTGGCCTCTCTGCTACGGCGCGGCCGGTCGTCTTTCGGTTGCTGTCTGAGGAGTCGCTTGCCGAACTCCGCATCTTATTGTCCGGCTGCTTGTGACAGCGGGAGAAAGTGTCACAGACCAATGCCCGCTGCCACTAGGACGGCGTTACTTTCAGGCATGCGCACACTGTTGTTCGTCTTTCTCGCCAGTCTGGCCTGGGCGGCCGAGCCTGTCTCCTGGGCCCGGTCGCCCGAGGCCTTCGTCGATCACTTGGTCTTCGTCCAACTGAACACAGGTGCGCGCATCGCCGGCCACTGGGCGTCGGTGACGCCCGACGAGTTCACCATAAAGGTGACGCGGACCTCCGACAAGAAGGCGATCCGCAAAGGACTGCGCACCATCCCACGCGCAGCGATCAGCGAAGTGCGCGTGGCGCCGCGGCGCAGCGCTGGACGCCACATCGGTCGCGCCGCGGGACTCACCGTCGGCTTGATGTTCCTCTACCCGCTCGCCACACAGGTGGAGTCCGTTGCGGTGATCGCCCTGCCGGTCGCGACCACTCTTCTGGGCCACTCGCTGGGGAAAGCGTACGACGAGCGCAGCCGTCCGGTGATGTTTGTCGACTGAGCGGAACATGTAAAAACTCCTTTACAGCTCAATCACTTCCGGCCACCGGCGGCATTCATCAAGCTGGGCGTTTTGAGCCGGACCGGTGGTAATCCACCAGCCCCCAGTCATCCTGCCTCTTGCATTCTCAATTACTTACCTTTGGCCACCAAAATGCATAAATCAGTGTGCGCTCCGGAAAGGAAACTGAATATGGGGAACAAACTATGGATGACAGGCGCCTTGGTGGCGGCCTTGGGGGTGATGCCGGCCGCGGCTCAATGGCGGCAGGTGGGTTCGTCGGGGACAGCGGGAACGCAGAATCCGCGAGCCAATGGACCAGTCATGAACGGCCCGTCGAACGGGCCTGGCAATGGGCCTGGGTACAGCTCGGATATGGACGGGGATGGACGCAACGATGTCGGCGTGGCGCGAGTGAGCGTCGCCGACGGCGACGTCGAAGTGTTGCGTGAGTCCGGCGATCGGATGCAGGCGCGCGGCGGTATGCCGCTGATGTCGCATGACACGATCTCCACCGCCCGTGCCTCGCGAGCCGAAGTACAACTCGGCCCCGGCAATCTGGTGCGCCTGAATGAAGACACGCGCCTTCGCGTGCTCGACATCGGCAACCGCTTCTATCGCGTGGAAGTGCTCACGGGTGATGTGAGCATCACGCAGTTCAAGGGCATGAATGCCGACATCACCGTGATCGCCGGCAACGCGAATGTTCGCCCGCTGAAGGCGGGCATCTATCGGGTCGTGGTGCGCGAGAACATCCAGACGGACCTCACCGTCCGCAAGGGTGAAGCCGAACTCGCCAGCGGTCGCGATAGCGAAGTGATCAAGAGTGGCAAGCGGGCTACCGTGCGTGGTGACCGTCAATCGGCCGAACTTCGCGTGCAAGGGGCCGGCGACAAAGATGGCTTTGATCGCTGGAACGAACGCCGCGACGATGTGCTTGAGCCCAACACCGGCGGCCGTGGTGCCTACTACGGCGGCGTCGGCTACGGCTATCCCTGGGGCTGGGGCGGCTGGGGCGGATACGGCTATCCGTTCTGGGGCTCAGGCTTCTACGGCGGCTACGGCTACGGCTTCGGCCCCACGGTCATCGTCGGCGGCCGCATCGGCGGCGGCGGCTTCCACGGTGGTGGTCGAGGCGGCGGTGGTCGCGGCGGTGGCCGTCGCTAAATCTTCCGGCTACCTTCCCCACGAAAAAGGCCCGCTTCGGCGGGCCTTTCGTTTTATTGCAGGTACTTCTTGAGGTCCGGGTTCAGACGTTGCTGAACCTCGGGATCGTTCAGGTTCTTCTGCGTCACCAGCAGAGGCGCAATGTTCTGGATCTTCTCGACCCTCTCGCCCTTCAAGAGCTTCACTGCCGCCATGATCGACTCGTAGCCCATCTTGAACGGGTGCTGCGCCACCAGCGAATCGATCACCCCGTTGGTGAGATCCTGCAGCAACTGCGGACTCGAATCGAAGCCCACCAGCTTGGCCTTCGTACCCCGCGACTTCACCGCCTGGCTGGCGCCGGCCGTGCTGCTTTCGTTCGACGCGAAGATCCCCGTCAGATCCGCGTGCGCCGTCAGCATATTCTCGGCCACCTTCAACGACTGCGCGTAGTCGGCATTGCCGTAACGCTTGTCGGCGATCTTGATGTCCGGAAACTTCTTGGCCAGCGTCTCTTCAAAGCCCGCTTCACGGGCCATCGTGGAGGCGACGCCGGGCTGCACCGCGACGATCACTACCTTGCCCTTGCCGCCCAGGACCTCGCCCATGCGATCGGCCGCCAGCGAGCCGGCCGCATAGTTGTCGGTCGCAATCTGCGTGGCAAAACGATCCGTATCGATGCCCGAGTCGAAAATGATCACGGGAATCTTCGCATCGGCCGCGCGATTCACCACGCCCACCATCGACTTGCGGTCGATTGGCGCCAGGCAGATGGCATCGACGTGACGATTGATCATGGCATCGACGATCTGAATCTGCCCGTTAAAGTCGGTCTCGGTAGCCGGCCCGTTCCAACTGACATCGACGCCCACCTCACGGCTGGCGGCGATCGCCCCCGCGTTCACCGACTGCCAAAAGACGTGCGTCCGTCCCTTCGGCACCATCCCGATAGTCTTCTTCTGCGTGCGATTGCACGAGGCAATCAGGGCCGCGGACGAGGCGGCAATCCAGCTTCGACGATTCATGGATTCAGCTTTCTACGATTCTGCTTCGCGGACGCGGGCTTACTGCGGAAACTGCTTCGGCGCCTGATGCTGAGCCTGCCAGCCTTCGCCGTTCAGGGCCTTGAGGAACGCCACCAGGTCCGCCTGCTCCGTCTTGCTCAGGTTCAGCGGCTTCATGCGCTCATCCAGGTTCTTGTTCTTGAGGCCGCCCTTGTTGTAGTAGTCCACCACGTCTTCGAGCGTCGCCAGGCTGCCGTCGTGCATGTAGGGCGCGGTGCGAGCAATGTCGCGGAGCGTGGGCGTCTTGAAGGCGCCCCAGTCGGCTTCGTTCTTGGTGACTTCGTAGCGGCCCAAATCCGGGTTCGGCTTGTCCATGCCGACGCCCAGGTTGTGATACGAGTTCAGCGTGAAGTTGATCCCTTCGTGGCACTGGTCGCACTTGGCCTTGTTGAAGTAGATGTCCATGCCCCGCACCTGCGCCGCGGTGAGAGCCTTCTTGTTGCCCGCCTTGTAGCGGTCATAGGGCGAGTTGCCGGACAGTACCGTGCGCTCGTAGGTCGCGATGGCCTTGGTGGTGAGATCGATGTCGATCTGATCCGTGCCGAACGCCTTCTGGTAAAGCGCCTTGTAGCCGGGGATCGCCTGGATGCGCTTCACGACGTTGGCGTGCGTGTTGCCCATCTCGATGGGGTTCTGCATCGGACCACCGGCCTGCTCTTCAAGCGAAGCAGCGCGGCCATCCCAGAACTGGTTCAGGCTATACGCGCGGTTGATCACGGTGGGGGCGCTGCGTCCGCCCTTCTGCGACTTGATGCCGGTGGACACCGGCTGACAATCCGTAAACCCCAGTTCCGGACTGTGGCAGCTGGCGCACGACACCGAATCGTCGGCCGACAGGCGCTTGTCGAAATAGAGCAGTTTGCCCAGCGCCGCTTTTTCCGGCGTGTAGGGGTTGTCCTTCGGAAACTGTACGGGAATCAGGCCCAGCGGCACCGCCGGTCCTTTCGCGGCAGTCTGAGCCCACAAGCAGGTAGCAATGAGAAAGGCTGGCAACGTCACCGCTGCCAGCCATTGACGATTAATCGACATCAATACGAGGATAATCTACTTTTTGACGTAGCCCTGCACATAAAGCGCATTGAAGCCGCCGTGCTTGGACACGGTCCCCGTCACTTCCATGATATGCGCCGTGTGCTCGATGGCCGCCTTGCGGAACTCCGTCATGCCGTCGCGGCGCAGGTCATGCTCTTCGTCCATCAGCATGTACATGGTGCCGTCTTCGGTCAGCAAACCGATCGGCTGCCCAGCCGTGAAGCACTTCTGCGCGCAGGAACGATGCTTTTCGCCATGCTTGCCGATCTGCAGGTAGCAGGAGAAGTCGAGGATCTCGCCCTTCACTGTTTCCACAGCGGCCTTGTTCGGCTTCCCGTCTACGGAAGCGGCCATCGTGGTCGCGCTCCAGACGTCGCCCTTGGTTCCCAACTTACCCATCGGCGCGGCGTAGCTGCCGCCTTCCACCTTCATTTGGGGCTGCAGAATGCCGGGCCCCTTTTTCGATTGCGCCACCAAACCGAGAGCCACCACGCCCATCAGGGCACCAATTTTCCAAGCCTTCATCGCAAACTTCTCCTTCTTCTGAATATCCTAGCGCGGGTCTACCTCGATGCTCATGCACGCCGGGGACCACCTCGCCTCGTCTCCAGGTAAACTCTTCAGCCGCGAATTGCAGGCTGTGAGCCAACCCGAACGTATCACACTCAATTGCTTCGGTACAATCGTTGCACCCATGCGAACTTACGCCATGCTGATGCTGTCGTGCGCACTGCCGGCCGCCGCGCAGGAGCGCTGGCAAGCCCGCTCCCTGGTGATGACGAATCAGGGCATTGTCGCCACCTCGCAAACGCTCGCCTCCCAAGTCGGCGCGCAGATTTTGTCGCGCGGCGGGTCGGCGGTGGATGCAGCGATTGCCGCGAACCTCGTACTGGGAGTCGTCGAGCCGATGATGAACGGAATCGGCGGCGACCTGTTCATGATGCACTGGGACGCCAAAACCGGAGCGCTCACCGGCCTGAACGCCAGCGGCTGGTCCGGCAAAGGCTACACCTTGGCCGCCCTCGAAAAGCGGGGCGCCGCCGCCCGCCCGTTCGGCATTCACACCGTGACCGTGCCCGGCGCCGTGGATGGCTATGCCAAGGTCCACCAGCGGTTCGGCAAATTGCCGTGGAAGGATCTGTTCGCGCCCGCCATTCATTACGCCACGGTTGGCTTCCCCGTCACCGAGATCATCCAGTGGGATTGGCAGAATTCGGCCCTCAAGCTGGAAGGCGATGCGAACGCCAAGCGCGTATTTTTGCCGCAAGGCCGCGCCCCCAAACCCGGCGAGATCTTCCGCAATCCTGAACTGGCCAAGGCGCTCACCCTGCTGGCCGAGCAAGGCCCCAACGCTTTCTACCGTGGCGCCATTACCGACGCGATTCTCAAGACCTCACAACGTCTCGGCGGCACGCTCGTCCGCGAGGACTTCGCTCAATACGCCTCCGAGTGGGTAACCCCCATCAGCACCACCTACCGCGGTTGGAAAGTCTACGAACTGCCGCCCAACGGCCAGGGCGTGGGCGCGCTGATGATGCTGAACCTGTTCTCCGCCTTCCCCATCCAAAACTGGGATCCGCTCTCCGCCGAAGCCTTCCACACCAAAATCGAGGCCCAAAAGCTCGCCTTTGCCGACCTCGCCAAATACCTCGCCGACCCACGCTTCGGCCCCGTCCCCGTCCAAGGACTTCTCAACGCCGACTACGCGAAGAAACGCGCCGCCGAAATCGAGGCCGACAAAGCCAACTGCAGCGTCGAACCCGGCCAGGCCCCCGGCAGCAAACACACCATCTACCTCTCGGTGGTCGACCGCGACGGCAACATCGTCAGTTGGATTCAGAGCATCTCCGACATCTGGGGCTCTGGCGTCGTGGTGGACGATTACGGCTTCCACCTGCACGACCGCGCAAATGGCTTCAACTTCGAGTCGGGCCACCCCAACTCCGCCGGCCCGCGCAAGCGGCCCTTCCACACCATCATTCCCGGCTTCATGGAGAAAGGCGAGCAGCACATCGGCTTCGGCATCATGCGTGGCAACAACCAGCCTCAAGCCCACGCCCAATTCGTTTCCTACGTCGCCGACCACGACCTGAACATCCAAGCCGCGCTCGAAGCCCCGCGCTTCACCCGCCGCAATCTGAACGGCTGCGGGGTCCTGATTGAATCCCGTGTGCCCTTAGCCACCCGCGAAGCACTCGACAAGAAAGGTCATTACCTCGACCTGCGGGGCGAGTACTCCGGCCTGATGGGCGGCGGCCAGGCCGTTCTCTATAACTCCCTCACCAAGGTCAAGATGGGCGCCTCTTCCCCGCGCAAGGATGGAGCGGCTATCCCGGAGCCGCTGTCATTCTGGGGTAAACCTTAGACGTTACACTAGAAAGTTAATCCCTCATGTCCAGTCTGTTAGACCGGTTAAAAGCCGGAATTGCGAAAACGCGTGCCGGGCTCGTCGACAAAATCGAAGACACCTTCAAAGGCCGTAAGGAGATCGATAGCGACCTCCTCGACGAACTCGAATACGCGCTCATCACCGCCGACGTCGGCGTGCGCACCGCCACCGAAATTCTCGAAGATGTGCGCCAGCGCGTGGACCGCAAGCTCGTCGGCGACCCCGGCGAGATCAAGTCCCTCATCCGGCAGCATCTGCTCGGCGTCCTCGAAGCCACCGAACGCCCGTTAAAGCGACCCGCCGAGCCGCCCATGGTCATCCTGATCGTCGGCGTCAACGGCGCCGGCAAAACCACCACCATCGGCAAGCTCACCAATCGTCTGCGCTCCGAAGGCAAGAACGTGCTGCTCTGCGCTGCCGACACCTTCCGGGCCGCGGCCATCGAGCAGTTGGAAGTGTGGGGCCAGCGCAATGGCGTCGATGTCATCCGCCAGCAACAAGGGTCTGACCCGAGCGCCGTGCTCTTCGACGCGCTCCAGGCGGCGAAAGCCCGCAAGGCCGACGTGGTCCTCGTCGATACCGCCGGCCGCCTCCACAATAAGGAGAACCTCATGGCCGAGCTCGAGAAGATGCGCCGCACCACGCAGCGCGTCATTCCCGACGCTCCTCACGAAGTCTTCCTGGTGATGGACGGCACCACCGGCCAGAACGGCCTGGAACAAGCCCGCAAGTTCACCGAAAGTACCGGCGTCACCGGCATTGTCCTCACCAAGCTCGATGGGACGGCCAAAGGCGGCGTGGTGGTGGCGATCGCGCGAGAGTTGAATTTACCGATTCGTTATATCGGCGTCGGCGAGCAGATCGATGATCTGCTGCCATTTGAAGCGGAGAAGTTCGTTGCCAGCCTCTTTGATAACTGAGCCAATGGCCGAGGCGCTGGCCTTGGCCCGTACCCGCCATGGACAGACTTCGCCCAACCCTTCGGTCGGCTGCGTCATCGTACGCGACGGCGTGGTGATGGGGCGCGGCGCGCATACCTGGGCCGAACGCGATCACGCCGAAATCATCGCCTTGCGTGAAGCTGGCGAGCAGGCCCGCGGCGCTACCGTCTATGTCACCCTCGAGCCCTGCTCGCACACCGGCCGAACTGGCCCCTGCGCTGATGCTCTCATCGCCGCCGGCGTCAGCCGCGTCGTGGCCGCCATGCAGGATCCGAATCCCCTGGTGCGCGGCGCCGGTCTGAGTAAGCTACGCGCCGCCGGCATCGAAGTCGAAATTGACGCGAACGCCACCGCCGAAGCCGAACGCCTCAATGAACCCTTTGTCCACTTCATGCGCACCGGCAAGCCGCTCGTCACGCTGAAAGCCGGCGTGACGCTCGACGGCAAGATCGCCGCTCCCGAGGACAACTCCGGCTGGATTACCTCCGAACGCGCCCGTGCCCACGTGCAGGAGTTACGGCATCAGCACGACGTCATCCTCACCGGCATCGGCACCGTGCTCGCCGATAACCCGATGCTCAACGACCGCAGCGGCCGGCCTCGCAGCCGTCCGTTTCTTCGCGTCGTCGTGGACTCCCAGCTGCGCCTACCCCTCGACTGCCGCATGCTCACCAGCGCCGCGAACGACTTAGTCATTGTGACGACCTCGGCCGCCTCGCCCGAACGTCAGTTAGTCCTCGAAAGCCGTGGCGCCGAAATCTGGATCATGGATACGCCCTCCGGTCGCACGAATCTGCGCGCCGTCGTCGATCGTCTCGCGGAGCGGAAGTATCTTTCTCTCATGATCGAAGCCGGCAGTAAGGTCAACTGGTCGGCACTCGAAACCGGCATCGTCGACAAAATCTTCTTCTATTACGCCCCCAAGATTCTCGGCGGCCTGCAGTCGCTGCCGGTGGCCGGCGGCGCCGGTATCAAGCGCCGCATGGACGCCATTCGCTTCAAGAACACGCAAATTCATCCGATTCCCCCTGACGAATTCGCCGTAGAGGCCTGGGTCGACAAGGAACAGCTCTAGTGTTTACCGGAATTATCGAAGAGACCGGACGCCTGCTCACTTACACCCCGCACGACACCGGCGCCAGCTTGCGGATCGCCTGCCAGGCCGTCCGCGAAGGCTTGAAGCCGGGTGACAGCGTCTCGGTAAATGGCGTTTGCCTCACCGCCGTCGACCTCGCCCCGGACTCCTTCGGCGCCGACCTCGCCCCCGAAACCCTGCGCCGCACCAACCTCGGTGACCTCGCCGCCGGCTCGCTCGTCAACCTCGAACGCTCCATGCCGGCCAACGGCCGCTACAGCGGCCACATCGTCCAGGGCCACGTCGATGGCACCGGCGAGTTACTCGCCCTCGACTTACTCGGCGACGGCAATTACTGGCTCACCATCCGCGTTCCCGCCGAACTCGACCGTTACATCGTCTTCAAAGGCTCCATCTGTATCGATGGCGTTAGCCTCACCGTCGCGGCCCTCGAAGGCGGCCGCCTCTCCGTCACCATCATTCCGCACACTTACACGCACACCGCCATGAGCCAATGGCAGCCCGGCCGGCGCGTCAACCTCGAAGTGGACGTGATCGCCAAGTATGTCGAAAAGATGATGGCCGCCCGCTCATGATCGTCGAATGCGTCCCGAACTTTTCGGCGGGACGCGACCTCGGCATCGTCGATGCGATCGAGCAAGCCATCGCGTCGGTGGCTGAAGTCCGCGTGCTCGACCGCACCTCGGACGCTGACCATGACCGGTCGGTGATTACTTTCGCCGGCCCGCCGGCACCCGTGCGCGAAGCCGCCGTGCGCAGCGTCGAAACCGCGGCCCGTCTCATCGACCTCACCCGTCAGCATGGCGTCCACCCGCGCGTGGGCGCCGCCGACGTCGTCCCCTTCGTCCCAGTGGCCGGGGTCACGCTCGCCCATTGTGCCGCACTCGCTCACGAAGCCGGCGAAGCCATCTGGCAGCGCGCCCGCGTGCCCGTCTACTTCTATGAAGCAGCGGCCCGCCGCCCGGAGCGAACGAATCTGGCAGACGTGCGCCGGGGCGGCTTTGAAGCGCTACGCGAGGAGACAGCCACCCGTCCTCCCGATGTCGGCGGTCCGCCTCTCCATCCCACAGCGGGCGCCACCATCGTCGGCGCCCGCAAGTTTCTGCTCGCTTACAACATCAACCTCGCCTCGAATGACCTGGCCCTCGCCAAGCGACTCGCCGCCCGCCTGCGCACCTCGTCCGGCGGCTTCCCGGCCGTGAAAGCGCTCGGGCTCGCGCTCGAATCGCGCGGCATCGTCCAGGTGTCGATGAACCTGACTGACTACGAGCAAACCGGCATCGACCAGGTCTACGAAGTGGTCGCCGCCGAAGCGGAAATCCTGGGCAGCGAACTCATCGGCCTCATCCCCCGTGCCGCCCTGCCTCAGCGGGACGTCCGCTGGGAGCAGTTCGACGAAAGCCGCATCCTTGAAAACCGCCTGCGCGACAAGGGCCTGCCTATTCCGTAAGCAACAGCGCGATCTGGTCGATCCGCTTCACCGTGTCCAGACTGTTGTGATCGTTGTTCACGAAGATGGCGAACGCGAGCTTCCCATGCGTCGCCGAATCGACGTAGCCGGCCAGCGTTTTTATCCCCGTCATCCCCCCGGTCTTCGCGCGAATGCGACGCCCCGCTACTGACCCCGCGTACCGCCGCTTCAGCGAGCCATCCACCCCGGCATGCGGCAGCGTCTCGATAAAGTTCTCCGCCGTCTGCTTCTGGCTGAGTAAGCGGACCATGGCGTTCGGCGTCACCACCGTCAGCCGCGACATTCCCGAACCATCCTCAAACCGTGACTCACTGCGCGGAATGCCGATGCCGGCCAGATACTCGCGCAACCCCTCCACGCCGCCCGCCGCATGCAGCATCATCTCTGCGAGTAAGTTCTGGCTGACCTTATTCACCACCGTCAGAATCTCGATCAAAGGCGGCGATGAACGCTCCGCCAGCGTGACGCCCTTTTGCGGCAGTAACGGTTCGCCCACCGCGCGATGGCGCGCCATCGCTGCTCCCTCAACCGCCACGCCCCGCTCCACGAGCAATTGCTTGAAGGCCTGCGCCGCATACTGTGCCGGATCATCCTGCGCCACCAGCCCACTCCACCCGCCGTCGGATATCGGGATCTGCCCGGACAGCTGGATCTGCCGCGAACCCGGCATCCGGATCAAGCGAATCTTCCGCTGGCCCGCCGCCACGGTCACCACGCGATTGTCCAGAGTGAAATATTCGAGCGCGGGTTGCAGCGACGCTCGCGCAATTTCGCCGGGCCGCGTTCCCGGCAACAAGGTAATCTGCAGCAGGCCTTCGTTCAGCATCAAGGCCGACGGCGGCGCACCATAATCCCAGGTCAGATCGTCATGGCTCCAACCATCGGGCACCGGCTCCCACGGCCACAGCGTATCGTCGCCCAGGATGTCGCCTTCCACGCGCATCACGCCCGACGCCACCACCTGATCGGCCAAGGTGGCCAACGCGGCAAAGGGCACGGTGTCGCGCGACAGATACGGATAACCGCGTCCGGTCATCGTTGGGTCGCCACCGCCCACCAGCCGCAGCGGAGCGCGGATCACGCCCTCCACCGGTGGCTCAGCCGCCATCACGCGCGTCGAGAATCGCGAATCCGGCCCCAGCCGCGCCAGCGCGTAAGAAGTGGAGAACAGCTTGGTCACCGAAGCAGGCGTAAAGTAGCAGTCCGCACAACGTCGTTGGAGAATCTGTCCGTCGCTCAGTTTCTGTACCGCAATACCCCATTCACCACGGTGACCGGCCAGGATCCGGTCGATCTTCACCGTCAAGTCATCGGCGGCTGCCAGGGGGAGCGCACACAGGATCGTCAGCAGTCGAAGCATCCTCTCCTATCTTCGGACAGGATCTGAGCTACCTTGAGGGGGTATGCTTCCCTTGCTGCTCTTGTTCGCACTCGATTGGAAAGCAGACTTCTGCGGCCATAGCATTCCCCATGCGGGCACCACTTACTTTGCCAAAGGTTATCTGGTGGTGGAGGTGGAAGTCATTCCCGACACAGGCAATCCGCTTCGCCTTGCCGCCGGCGACTTCCGCCTGCGCATCGACCCGAAGAAAGAACCCCTGCAACCGGAAACACCCGGCATGGTTGCCGGCAAGTTGAAGTACTCCGACTATTCCCTGCCCCAGGGCCTCGACGCTCGCGCCTCCAGTGGCCCGGTGATCGTCGGACAGCCACGTACCGAGTCCCGCTTCCCCGGCGACCAACGCGAAACGCGCCCCATGCCCCGACCGGCGCCCAACGGCCTGCCCGAACGCGAGCCGGTCAAGACCGATGCCGAAGCCGTCACCGAAGCCGCGCTCCCGGAGGGCGCCACCATGGGCCCCACCAAAGGTCTGATCTACTTCCCATTCAACGGCAAGATCAAGAACCTCAAGTCTGTCGAACTGCTATGGGGCGAACGTACCATCAAACTGCGATAGAGCCGCTACTTCCCCTCGATCGCCGCCACCACCATCTGGAGTGTCTTTCCTGTCGCATCGCCGATCACCTTCGGATCGCCCGGCTTCCAGTTCGCCCGTGACCCGTCGTACTGGTAATTCACCGGCAAACGCGTCAGCGCCGGATCGTACTGCCCTTCGGTGCCGCCCATCTTATACACCACCAGATCGAGCGACGGCACCACGTAAATCGCATACCCGCCGGAGCCGCCCTTCCAAAAGGCATCGGCCGGCACATTCGCCAGGTTGTGATTCTCGTTCACGTTGAAATTGAAGCTGTGCTGATAGTGCGGGTTGTACTTCACCATCCGTCCGCACATCTTGGCGAAATCGGCGTTGATGATCTGCTGCTTACCCCAGCGGCCTTCATGCAGCATCAGATAACCGAACCGCAACATGTCCGTCGACCGCACCGCAATGCTGCCGCCGCCCGGCGTATGCAGCATCCGCCCGTTCGCGTCGATGCCGCCCTTCAGCTTCGGCCGGTACATGGCATAACCCCACGTCCCAAAGCCCAGCGGCGTCGTAAGCTTTTGCCGCATGTAGTCTTCCATCTCCATGCCCGCCAGCCGCCGGACGATCATCGCGGGGATGTGGCTTGAGGACGTGGTGTACGAATAGCATTCGCCCGGCGCGCACCACAGCGACTGGCGCATCGCAAAGTCGTCGGTCGTCGAGTACGGTCCGTTGTCTTCCGTCGGATTCTCCCACGTCTGTCGCACGCCCTTCACGTATACCGGATTAGTCCCGCGAATGCCGCCGGACATCGCCAGTACCTGCCCCAGCGTGATCTCCGCCTTGCGCGGATCGTCCAAGGGAAAGTACTTCTCCGGCAGATAGTTCTTGGTGAAGATTTTCTGGTCGAGCCCGTCGGGGATGAGGTCGGGCTTCTCCTTCAGCACGATGCCCATAGCCACCGTCGTGAAGGCTTTGCCGCACGAAGCCAGTTCAGGCAGCGCCTCACGATGGCCGCGGCCAAAGTAGCGTTCGTAGATCAGATAGCCATGCCGCACCACCAGCAGGCCGCCATGCTGGCTGGTTTGCGAAGCGTAGTCGAACGCCGCATCGAGCTTAGCCACGTCGATGCCGGTGACTTTCTTGATCTTGGCCGGATCTTTGATCGTCCGCCAACCGCCCTTCGCATCAGGCGGTGGGTAGTAGTCAGCAGCCCCGGCCAGCGAGGCAATCAGAAGAAGAGGCAGCGCGCGAATCAGCACGCCCTCATCCTATCGGATTTTTAGACTTTCACCTTGTCGTAGTCGAAGAACTCGTCCACCAGGTGATACTTCGGCTCGCCGTCCTTCTGCAGGTAGTAGGTCTTCAGCGGCGTGCGCTTGAAGTCCGAAAGCTTACGGCGCACCGGCGCTCCATTCACCCATTCGTAGAGTTCCACTTCCCACGGATTGATCGAGTCGATCAGTCCGCGTTCCTTCGCAATGCGGAACAGGTTCACGTTGCCCGGCTCGTGGCCGCCCAGATACATGCCCACCATGTCCATGCGGAACTTATCCTGGCCAAAGATCACGATGTTCGTCAGATGATCGTTGCCCACCCCGAAGCCGTCACCGTCACGGCCGTAGATGCCTTCGATGATCGAAAGCCCCGGCGAGACCGTCTGCATGTGGTCGCAGGTTTTGTGCGCCCAAATCTCCTGATGCACCGGGCTCAATTGCGCCGGCGAGTCATAGCGCGCAAAGCCCTTCCGCTTGTGATCGTCGAAGAAGCGGTTCACTACCTTCTCGACGTTCGGGTGAATGTCCGGCTTCATCCAATCCGGCACGCCGGTCACGCCGCTCCAACCCGGGCAGAAGCGCACGAACGGCTTCACCACCAGGCCTTGCAGGTTCTTCACCGAAAGCGTCATGCACATGCCATGCGACTTCCACTTGGCAATGTTCAGCATCCACGTATCGGGCTCGCCCACCGGGGCAAAGTGCGGAATGCGTTTGTAGATTACCGGATCCGGCACCTGATGCCAGTTCATTTCGAACGCTTCGCGGAAGTTCCGCGCGCGCCGCTCCGGCTCGTTCATCTCCACGCCGTGGCGCTCGTTGATGTCCACCAGCCCGCGATAGTTCCACGTATTAAAGCCGTTCGCTTCCACCCAGTGAAACTTCTTGAGCCCCAGTTCCTTCAGGCCCATGATCATGCCTTCGTAGAACTGCGCGTCCGTCCCGGTACCCCAGTTCTCGATGTGCGGCCGCTGATTGCGGACAGAAGTGAAGTTCGGCTTCAGCACGATACGGTGCGACGTGGGAACGCCGCCGTTGTCCACCGGGATCAGCACTTCGCGCGCCAGTTGCAAACCTGCCTGCAGTTTCGATGCTTCATGCATCTTGTCCGGCACGTTGGTCTTCTGGATGAATACCGCTTTCGGATTCTTGACCAGAAACGGATGCAGGGCGAACTGGCTCTTCGGCAGCCGCGTGGGCGCGGCATTCAGGTCCATGGCCGGAGCAAGGGCCATGGCGGGAGCAAGAGCAAGGAGATCGCGGCGCGAAAGATCCATGGCTTCAGTCTAGCTCCAATTCCCACGTCCGAAACTGATGCTGGTGCGCCGCCAGATCCACCCGCGACCCGCGGAACTTCACCCCCTCCAGTTCCAGCCGGAAACGCTGCTCGAGCGCCGCGTCCGCCCGCAGCCGGATGCTGCCATCGGCCCCCAACACCCGATGCCATGGCAAGCGATCCCCGCAACCCCGCAACAGCTTCGCCACCAACCGGTGATACAGCGGATACCCCGCCGCGGCCGCCACCGCCGAATACGACGAGACCTTTCCCTTCGGAATGGACCGGATCGTTCGCTCGATCGCCCGGTCCCGTAACTCCGATGGACGCTGCTGATCTTTCCTGAATTGCCGTTCCAGCTGAAGTTGACGTTTCTGCATAGCTTCCCGGACTAAATCTCACTATAATGGCGCATAGTTCATGAACCCGTGGAGAAGATGGACGCCAGTTCTCGGCTTGGCGTTCTTACTGGGGTCCTGCGGAGGATCCAAGACCGAGGCGCCTACCCCTGAAACTAACAGCGCGACCGCGGAAAACCTCCGCGATGAGCCGGTGCTCATCGCCGACGGCTCCGCCCGCCTGCTGTTCCGTTCGAGCGTCTTTCCCCTTGACCGTCTCACCGGAATCTATGGCTGCTGCCTCAGCGCTCCCGCCATCGGTGGCGAGAAGGAAGTGCGCATCTATCAGCCCGACGGCGACACCATGAAGCAAAGCAGGAAAGTGACGCTCGGTGAAACCGACGTGCTCGAAGTCTACTTGGACAAGCGGGCCGGCGAAGGCTGGGCGCCTTTCGATCCATCCAAGTTCCCTTCTCCGCAACTGGCTCTCTATCGCCGCGATATGAGCCCCTGGCTCAAGGACTCTGGTGATTCGCTCGTCGTCGATTACACCAAGACCGGCAAACGCGGCTGGGTGGTTGCCGCCGAGAAGATGCCGCGCGCAGACGAAAAGCTGCTCACCAACCCTGACTTCGTTAAGGCCAGCGGTGCTCGCAAAGAGTACGCGCTCGCCCTCGGGAAGGACGCCTCCGTTCGCCTCGGCAAGCTTATCGTCCGCCGCCCGAATCAGATGGAAGAAGCGATCCCCGTCGCCAGCGGCTGCACCGTGATCGAAATCTGCACGGCGCCCAATTGCGCCAAGGAAACGCGCAATCCCTGTCCTCGTTAGACTTGTGGCATCCTAGAGACCCGTGCCACCCGTTCGCTTCAAATATTTCGACCTCTTCGTCAACGCCTTCGTCACCGTCCTGCTGGTGTCTAATCTGATCGCGCAAAAGATTTGCGTGGTCGGTCCCTTCTGGCCGTTCAGCGAACCCTTCTACGTCAGCGGCGCGCAAGCCCTGTTTCCGCTCACTTACATCTTTGGCGACGTCTTTACCGAGGTCTACGGCTACACCGCTTCGAAACGCGCCATCTGGACCGGCTTTTTCGCCTCCATCCTGATGGCCTGTTTCAGCGCACTCGCCGTTTGGCTCCCCCCCGCGCCCGTTTGGGCGGACAAACAACCCGCCTTTGAAATGTTTTTTGGCACCGTGCCGCGCATCGTCATTGCCAGCCTCGCTGCCTACTGGTGCGGCGAGTTTGCCAACTCTTTCGTCATGGCGAAGATGAAAGTCCTCACCAACGGCAAGCACCTGTGGGCGCGCACCATCGGCTCCACCGTCGTGGGCCAGTTGATCGACACGATTGTCGTCATCGTCATCATCTTCGCCGGCAAAGAAAGCTTCGACACGATCATCAAGCTGATCATCGGCGGCTACGGCACCAAGGTGATTTACGAAGCCGCCATGACGCCCGTCACCTACCTGGTCGTCAACGGCCTCAAACGCGCCGAAGGCGTCGACGTCTACGACCGCAACACCGACTTCAATCCGTTCTCCTCGGCTGACGAGGCGCGCTAAGCGTGGAGGTGTTTCTCGGCATCGACGGTGGCCAGTCCTCCACCACCGCCGTCATCGGCGACGCCAACGGACGCATCCTCGGCTATGGCCGCGGCGGCCCCTGCAACCATGTCAAAGTCGGCGATGGCCGCGCCAAATTCACTGGCGCCATCACCGGCTGCGTGAACACAGCTTGCGAACAGGCCGGCCTCGCTCAGCCTCGCTTTCAGGCCCTCTGCGCGGGCTTCAGCGGCGGCCCCGCGGACAAGGAAGCGCTACTCCTCGAACTCGTCCCCAGTGAGCGCGCCTTCGTCACCCACGACGGACTCATCGCCCTCTCCGGCGCCACCGCCGGCGCGCCCGGCATCATCGCCATCGCCGGCACCGGCCAGCTTTCTTTCGGCCGCAACGCCGCCGGCAAAACCGGACGCGCCGGTGGCTGGGGCTACATCTTCGGCGACGAAGGCGGCGGCTTCGACCTCACGCGTCAGGCTCTCCGCGCGGCCCTTCGTCAGCATGAGGGCTGGGGACCGCGCACCGCGCTCCACGACCGTCTGCTCGAAGCTACCGGCGCCACCGACGCCAATGACCTCCTCCACCGCTTCTACTCGAGCGAGTTTCCCCGCCCCCGTATCGCCCGCTTCTCCAAGCTGGTCGACGAAGTCGCCCGCGAAGGCGATGCCGTCGCGCTGTCCCTGCTCGCCAGTGCCGCGCAGCAACTCGCCGGCTACGCCGCGGCCGTCTACGGCCAGTTGTTCACCGAACCTGAGCCGGTCGTGGTCGCGCCCATCGGCGGCGTCTGGCGCAGCGAGCTCATCCGCACGCAGTTCCAACAACTGGTGGAACTCACCGACGGACAGACCGTCATTGAGCCTCGCTACGGCCCCGCCACCGGCGCGCTCATCGAAGCCTACCGCCTCGCCGGCTTAGCGCCCACGCTTTCGAATGTCCCCAACGAAAAGGAATAGGTACAATAAAAGTGTGCTGAGACGTGCACTTTTCCTCGTGCCTCTCGCTGCCTGGGCGGCTGCCGCCAAGACGGTGGTGCGCGGCAAGTTTGCCGCGGTCGGTCAGTTGATCACCCCGAAAGGCCGCGTCAAACTCAACGGCGACGAAGCTACGCAGAAGGTCCTCGCCGATCCCCGTTTGAACGGCGTCGACTTCGAAGCCGTCGGCGAGTTCACCAAAGACGGTCAGTTCGAAATCGCCCCGATTCACGAACGCGCCCTCTGGGCCTACCTCAACGGCCAGCGCCTCATGGTCACCTACTGGTGCCCGGTTTGCTATATTCGCACGTACTCACCCGGTGAGTGCTGGTGCTGCCAGGACGACACGCAACTCGACTTCAAAGACCCCAACGCCAAAGACCCCACGCCTTAACCGAACTCAAACCCGGCGAACGCATACTGCCTGGCTGACGTCGGCTGCGGCTGCCCGCGGTACATTCGCATCAACTTCCGCGCCGCGGTAAAACCCGCTGGCGCGGCCCCCATCCGATCGACGAAAAACGGCTCACTCACCTGCGTCGCAAACCAGCGCAACAACGGCTCGCCATCCTCCGCCACACAAGGTCCAAAGAAGGGCGAGTTACGCCCCGCGCGCCCAAACGCAAAGCTACCGTCGGCCAGGCACGCCGGCGGACCCAGCGCCCTGAGCAACTCCGTCCGATCCGCCTCAAACGCGTCCCGCCCCGGCAACCCGGCGAGCGCGACCGGCTCATCTCGCACGGGACGCCCGATATATCGCGTCACCTCGCCTTCATCTTCAAAGCCGAACCGCCGGTACAGTGGCGCGCCCATGGCCGTCGCATCCAACTTCACGCAGGCGCAACCGTCGAGCCACTGGAGCGCCTCCGTCAACAACCGGCCGGCGAAGCCCCGGCCTCGATGACTCTCGGCCGTCAGCACCATGCCGATCCAAGCGAAGTCGCCGTACCGAATCGCCGTCGTGGTGGAGACGATCTGCCCTTGCACTTCGATGCCCCAGCCGCGCGTGCCCGGCAACGTCAACGCGCGCTCCCAGTCTTCGGCCGTCTGGTTCCATCCGCTGGCCGACGAAAGCGCTAACCCGCCGCCTACGTCCGCGAAGGTGAGTGGCTTTAGGACATCCATCGGTCCACATGCTCCCGGACGAAGTCGTCGTCGTTCAGATGCGGATACTGACGGTAGACGCGGTCGATCTCGTCCATCTGCCCGGGCGACAAGTCCTCATGCGGGTCCAGGCACCAGCGCCCCTCCAACAGTCCCTGGCGCCGCAGCACCTCGTGCAAACCGGCGATGCAGCCATGAAAAGCATTTGCCACATCGAAGAACGCGGCATTGCTATCGGTCACCTCGCGATTCAGTTGGATCCAACTCCTCGGTACATCGCCGTTCCCGATCTCGCGTGCCAGCCTCAACTGCTCCACCGCCCGCTTCGTCCACACCGACCAATGTCCGAGTAGCCCGCCCGCACAGCCACTGACTAAGTCCAGCAGGATGTTATCGTCGTTGCCCGTGTAGAGAACCACGCCGGTGCCCGCATCCTCCACGGCCCGCTGCACGTCGAGCGTCTGGTAACGATTGAAGGGCGCCATCTTGATCGCCACCACGTTCTCGATCTCGGCAAAACGCCGCCAGAACGCGTAGGGCAACACGCGCCCGCCCACCGCGGGCTGCAGGTAAAAGCCAAAGATCGGCAACACCCGCGCCACCTCGGTCGCATGCCCAATCAGTTCGTCGATGCTCGCCTGGGGCAGCGCGGCCAAGCTGAGCAATCCCGCGTCGTAGCCCAGATCGCGCGCCAATGTCGCCTCGGCCAACGCTTGCTTCGTCGGACCGCACACCCCAGCCACCTTCACCAGGTTACCGGCTTCTCCCGCGGCTAACTCAAGCACCGGCCGCAGTAGCCCGCGCTCGCGAATCGCAAACTGCGTCGTATGCACCGCCACCGCCACGCCACCCGCGCCGGCGTCGCGATAGTAGCGCGTCAGCGCTCGCTGCCGCCGCTCGTCGAGTTGGCGCTCCGCCGTCAACGCCAGCGGATGCGCCGGAATCACCAGGCCTTGTAAGAGCCGATCGCGCAGCGTCATCAAAACTTCCCGTCCCGCACCGCGAAGTGCGTCGGCTTGGTGAGCAATCGGCCGCCTTGCGACATCCACTGCACCACCCAAGTGATCAATTCATCAGCCGAAACGCGCGGTTTGCCATAAAACCTCTGACATTTGTCCGAGTTACTCAGCAAGGCCGTCGCCGCCGGCGTGCCGCTGAACTTCGGCGCCACGCCCATTCTCTCGCCGATCGCTTCCGCAATCTCCCGCACCGTTAACGTCTCTGGACCCGTGATGTTCAACGCCGCGGGCGGCGTCGCGCACAGATCCCAGGCGCGCAAGCACACCGAGTTCGCCTCGCCCTGCCAGATCACGTTCACGTGCCCCATCGTCAGATCGATCGTCTCTCCGGCTTGCACCTGCTTCGCGATGTCCACCAACACCCCGTAACGCAAATCCACCGCGTAGTTCAGCCGTAACATACACACGGGCGTCCCCTGCGTACGTGAGAAATACTCAAACACGCGTTCGCGCCCTAAGGCCGACTGTCCGTACTCGCCGACCGGCGCCAGCGGCGTCTCTTCCGTCGCTCCGCCACTCGTCACCGGCACCAGCGGATATACATTGCCTGTCGACCAGGAGATGATCTTCGAGCTCGCATATCGTTGTGCCACCATTCCGGGCAACACCGTATTGGTAGCCCAGGTGGGCGACGCGTCGCCCGCCGTGCCAAACTTACGCGCCGCCAGATAGATCACCTGGTCAGCGTCGGGCAAACTGTCGAGCGCATTGCGGGCGAGTAGGTCCACCGCATGAGTCTCAATGCCGTCGCGCTCGAGCTCCGGCCTCAAGCCCGCTTCAGAAAAGCGCGCCACGGCGATTACGTTCAAGTGCGGCGCGGCGCGTTTCGCCAACCGCGCCAGGCTCGGCCCCATCTTCCCCGCCGCACCCAGCATCAGCAGGTTGCCCCGCAGAGGGGCCAGCGCCGCGCGATCGTCATCAGAGGGAGTTGAGAGCAGTTCTTCGAGTTCTGCTTCGGAAGTAGGACAAGTCATAAAATCACCGTGCGGATGCCGTGCAAGAAGATCCGGCGTTCCGTGTATAACTGCAAAGCTCGCGCCAGCACCAGCGCCTCAGTATCCCGGCCCAGCGCCTGCATCCGCTGCGGCGTGTGCGTATGGTCCACGTGCACCGTCTGCTGCTCGATAATCGGCCCTTCATCGAGGTCTGCGGTCGCAAAGTGTGCGGAAGCCCCAATGATTTTCACCCCTCGCTCATAAGCCTGATGATACGGCTTCGCCCCCTTAAAGCTCGGCAGAAACGAGTGATGAATATTGATCACGCGTCCGGCAAACCGCTCGCAGAAGCTATCCGAGAGAATCTGCATATAGCGGGCCATCACCACTAACTCGGTCTTGGTCGCTTCCACTAACTCGGCGACCTGCGCTTCCTGCGCCGCCTTGGTGGCCGATGTCACCGGCAGATGATGGAACGGCAAGCCATGATTCTCCACCAGCTTCCGATTCGTATCGTGATTCGCCGCCACGCCCGTAATATCGATCGCCAGATGGTTCGTCCGCCACCGATAGAGCAAGTCGTTCAGACAATGATCGTCCTTCGAGACGAGGATCAAAGTACGCACCGGCTCCTGCTCGTTGTCGATTTGCCACGTCATCGAGAACTTCACGGCGATAGCTTCAAAATGCACCGCAAACAAGCGTTGCGCGCCCTCTTCCACTGGCGCATAAACCACCCGCATGAAGAAGCGCCCCGAGAGCCGATCATTGAACTGCGCTGAGTCTTCAATGTTGCAACCGCAAACACTCAAGGCCGTGGCAACGGCGGCCACGATCCCCGGACTATCCTGACAGTGAAGACGAAGAATGTACATTTAACGAGGACTCAGTTTCGGCCAGGCAATCTCAATTCCCTGCGCCACCAGTCGCGCCTGGAACTCGGCCAGCCGCTTCGGATCTTGGCGAATGGCACGCGGCGCCGTTTTCAGACGCAGTGCCTCGGCCACCAACATGCCGGCCGATTCGCCGATATTCCACTCCACCGGATGCAGCCGATAGCAACCATTTGTGATGTGGGTTGTACCCAGATTCTTACTCGCTGGAAGTAAGTTCTCGAGACGCACAGGCAGCAGCGCCCCTAGCGGAATCTGGAACGGAAGCGAACTGACGTCGATATAGTTATCGCCTCCCGAAGAGGGATGTAAGTCGATCCGGTAGCTTCCCACGCCCACCGAATCCGAATAGACCTCCGCGGCCTCTCCCTTCCCTTCCTTCTTCCGCACCGCCGTGCTGACGTGCTGCTCCACCACCGTCAACTCCGCCTTGATGCGGCGCGACTCGCGAATGTAGGGGTACTTCGCCAGCCCGTCATCGGTGCCCGTCATGTCCGGACGGATGCGCAGCCCGGGCCAGCCCTGCTTGCCGTCCAAACGGGGCGCCTCCGTTTGCATCCAGTACAGCAATGACAGACTCAATTGCCGCCCGCGCTCCAGATGCTTCGCCGCCTCGGCTGCCGGTACGTCAATCAGGTTGCCCAGCCAATAGTCATTTTGCGGCCAGTTCACTAACGAGATGTCGCTGTGCAAAAAGCCCGGCTGATAATGGCCGGTACGCGCAATGCGCCGATAGATCCATAAGTTCAGTTGTCCCGGCCGGCTCGCATCTTCCGTCGGATCGAAGTACACCGCCCGTTCGGCCAGCGTCTGCGGGTTGGCCATCTTCCAGCTAAGTAACTTACCCGGCCAATTCACCGGCTTCATCTGCGGCACATAGTCCCGCCAGAAGTCGTACTCGGCGGGCTTCTCACCGCGATGATCCTCACCCGGCATGTGATCGATCGCGAAGCACACGGTGAACGACTGCTGATTCTGCGGCTGCGCCACCTCCGGCGCGGACGGCTCCCCCGTCTCCTTGCGCGACTCGAAACCGATGGCGTATTCACACTTGGCGAGCGGCAGCAGATCGCCCATCTCCGTCGCATCGATAAAATACGGCGCCTGAATCGTTTGCAGACGGCCATCCGCCCCGCGCACCGCCACCGCATTCACCCGATCGCCGCTCACGTCCGCGGCCACCGGCTTCCGGTTCAGCAAGAGCGTCAGCGACCCCGCGCTGAGGTAAGGCTGCAACATCGCCCGCAGCACGGCTAGCGATACCGGCGGCTCGTGCGTCAGCTTCGAGACCGATCCGCCGCCGGGATTGAATTGCGTATTCGCCCGCGCCTCCGGCGTCAGCGGATAGTTCGCACGATAGTAGTCGCGCACGCTGTTCCGATAGCGCCGATAAGTCTGGGTCCCGCCAAAGCTCTCGATCCAAGGATGCTCGTCAGGCGGCACGGCCTGCGCCGTCAACTGGCCGCCAATCCAATCGGTCTCCTCGGTCATCACCACTCGCAGGCCGTTGCGCAAAGCCGCCAGCGCCGCCGCGCAGCCGCCGGTGCCGGCGCCGATCACCGCCACGTCCGCCTTCAACTCACGAGCCGAGAGCGCCGCGGCCCAAGGCAGCGCGAGAAAAACGCGCCGATCAAGGTTTGTTCTGGCCATCTACGTTATGATGGCACCAAGTTGGGCTTCATTATTGTCTCTGGAGGGCCGGGAATCCGCACGGCGGAGGTGGCGCGGCTGGCGCGAGTGATGCTCGCCAGTCAGGACGTCCCTTGCGAGTTGATTGACGAAGCGCGCCTCCAGCAATTGCTCGAAGAAGAGTTCGCCGGACAGCCCCTCCCGCCCAAGGCCTGGGCCGACGCCGCCACCGCCCTTTTGGTCACCGCCGCCCTGGAACAACATCTGCTGATTACTGCCGATGGCGCCGAGCATCTCTTTCCCAAGGCTTCGCACGCCGTGCGCGTCGCCCTCGAAGCTCCCGAGAACGCCCGCGTCGGCTGCCTGATGCTCACCCACAACGAGGACAAGCCCGCGGCCAAGGCGCGGCTCAAACAGGAACTCGCCCTCCATCGCCAGCGCCAGCACGAGCGCTTCGGACGCCGAGCCGCGAACTTCGACCTGATCCTTCACGCCGGCCTCCTCACCAGCGACCAAATGGCCGCCCTCATCGTCCACCTCGTCGAAACCAAGGGCCTGCCGCCTTTGCTCTCGGCCGCCGAAGAGGCGCGCATTCAATTCGACGTTCGCCTCCATCTGGCCCAGCACGGCATCACCCCCGTCGGTCGCGCCCCGCTCAAGCGCCGCCTGTTCGCCAACAAGAGCGAGGAGATCTTCGCCAACCTTCTCGACTTCTACCGCATCGAGTGGCAATACGAGCCCCGCAGTTTCGCCCTTGCCTGGGACCGCAACCAGCAGCCGCTCGAAATGTTCACCCCCGACTTCTACCTCCCCGAATTTGACCTCTACGTCGAACTCACCACCATGAAGCAATCTCTCGTCACCA
The DNA here is from genome assembly GCA_044226365.1 of Bryobacteraceae bacterium. Taxonomy (GTDB): domain Bacteria; phylum Acidobacteriota; class Terriglobia; order Bryobacterales; family Bryobacteraceae; genus JALHNI01. The sequence continues at coordinate 7,981 of JBGAHE010000026.1, read as the reverse complement.
AGAAAAATCGCAAGGTGAAACTGCTGAAGCAGATCTACCCGGACGTCAACATCCAGGTCTTCTATCAGCGTGACTTCCAGAACCTCGTCTTTAAACACGGCCTGCCCGCCATGGTGACCGCATGAGCCTCCGCATTGCCTCCGCGCAGGAAACCGACGTTCCCGTCATCCTCGACTTCATTCGCCAACTGGCCGAATACGAGAAGCTCTCGCACGAAGTGGAAGCCACCGAAGAAGCCTTGCGCCAAACCCTCTTCGGCGAGCGACCTTACGCTGAGGTCCTGCTCGCCTATTGGGATGACCAGCCGGTGGGCTTCGCGCTCTTCTTTCACAACTACTCCACGTTCCTCGCCAAGCCCGGCATCTATCTCGAAGACCTCTTCGTCAACCCCGCCGCGCGCGGACGCGGCATCGGCAAGGCCCTGCTCACCCGCTTGGCCGAAGTGGCCAATCAGCGCGGCTGCGGCCGCGTCGAGTGGAGCGTGCTCGATTGGAACACGCCCTCCATCGAGTTCTACCGCCGCATGGGCGCCGTGGCCAAAGACGAATGGACCGTCTTCCGCCTCACCGGCGAAGCCCTGGAGCGCTACGGCTCATGCTGAAGCCGCCCGGGCTCGAGCGCATTCTCTTCACCGAGGAGCAGGTGAATGCCCGCATCGCCGAGGTCGGCGCCGAAATCTCGGCCAAGTACGAAGGCCGCACGCTCAAGCTGATTGGCGTGCTGAAGGGCTCCGTCTTCTTCCTCACAGCGTTGGCCCGTACGATCACCGTGCCCGTCAAAATGGACTTTTTGGCCATCTCGAACTTCGCCCCGAAGCCGCTTGCGCCGGGCGGTGTGGTGCGCATCTCCAAAGACCTCGACGAAGGGATTGAAGACGAAGACGTCCTGCTGGTGGAGGACATCGTCGACACGGGCCTCACCACCCGCTATCTGCTGCAGATGCTCGCCGGGCGCGGCCCGCACTCGCTCGGCATCTGCACGCTGCTGGACCGCACCAGCAAACGCCTGGTTCCCGTCCCCATTCACTACCGATGCTTCGAAATTCCGGACCGCTTCGTCGTCGGCTGTGGGCTCGACCATAAGCAGCTCTACCGCAACCTGGGCTATCTGGCCGTGCTCGATCCGGCCGCCGTTCGTCAGGACTAGCGCTCTTACTGGACGATGGCGACTTCGATCGTCACCGTCGCGCGCACTTCCACCAGGCCCGAATCCAGCGTCGTCGCCGCGGGAGCCGTCGCCGCCGCGCCGCGGAAGTCAGCCGTCACCGGCGTGACAGAGTAGCCTTCATCGGCCGCCAGAATGGCGCCCAGACGCACGCTCAGGCCTTCGGCAATGGCTGTAGCGCTGGCCCGCGCCGTTTGCGTCGCTCGCTTCAGGGCTTCGCGCCGCTGCGGCTCCGGATCTTTCAAGCCAAACCGGATGCCGCTCACCGACGTCGCCCCCGCCTGCGTGGCGGCGTCGATGATCTTGCCCGCCGCATTCAAATCGTAGGCCGTCACTTCGAGCGTGTTGCTCGCGAAGAAGCCGACCAGCGCTTGTCCGCCCGTGGGCAAGCTGCGATAGTTCGGATTCACCGAATAGGCTACCGTCTTGATCTCGCCGTTGGTGCCAAGCAGCGCCTTCACCTTCGTATTGACGGCTTGGGAGGTGGTGGCGTTCTGGTCGGTCGCTTCCTGGGCCGTGTTCGCCTGCGTGGTGATCGTCAAACCCAGCTTCACCAGATCGGGCATGGCGGAGACAACGCCTTCTCCCGTCGCACGCACCGAAGGGCTTCGCTGCGCGCACAAAGTCAAAGCCATCGCGAAGAATGCAGCTATTCGCAACATACAGAGATTATGTCAGGAAAAACGGTGAGGGCTAAGCGCCGCCGACCGCGGCTCGCGCGCGCTTGCGACGGCGCTCGAGGATCAGGAACTGCCGGCGCCGATTCGCCTTTACGTGCTCATCCACCTTGCCCCAGAATTTCGCAAAGTAGCTGAGCGCCGAAGCGATCGAGAAGAACACCACCACCCACATGCTCCACCGGGCGATCTCCACGAGTTCCGGGAAACGCATGCTGAGAATCACCAGCGCAATGGCCAACACCTGAAAGACCATCTTGGTCTTGCCCAGGTCGTTGGCTTGAATCGTGTAGCCCGCGCTGGCCGCGATGCTGCGCAAGCCGCTGATGGCGAACTCGCGCCCAATCAGGAGAATCGTCAGCCAAGCCGGCACGTTGCCGGTCTGCACCAGGGAGATGAGCGCCGCCGAGATCAGCATCTTATCCGCAATGGGATCAAGGAGCGTCCCCACCGTGGTGATCTGGCCCCAGCGCCGCGCCAGATAGCCATCCAGCAGATCCGTGAAGGCCGCCGCCAAGAAGATCCAAAGCGCGAACATCTCGCTGCGCAGACGCACGCCGACAATGTCCCATTCAGCCTGCCGCTGGACGAGGGCGGCGACGAGCAGCGGAACGAAAAAGATCCGCAGCAGCGTGAGTGTATTCGGCAAGTTCATGCGGACACTGTCAACTATAGCAGCGTGGACACGTGAGCGTAATGCATGTACCAGCCGGAGGCGAACCGGCCCGCCTTACTTCACGTCGAGGATGTCTTTTTCCTTCGCCTTGGCGATGGTATCCACCTTGGCCATGTTGGCGTCGGTGAGCTTTTGGATTTCGTCGAGCGCGCGGCGTTCGTCGTCTTCGCTGATGGCCTTGTCCTTCAGCATCTTCTTCAGCTTTTCGTTGCCGTCGCGACGCTCGTTGCGCAGCGCGACGCGATGCTGTTCGGCAATCCCATGCAGGCGCTTGACGATCTCTTTACGGCGCTCTTCGTTGAGCGGCGGAATTGGAATGCGGATCAGCTTGCCGTCATTGGCGGGGTTGAAGCCGAGTTCCGCGGTGCGGATCGCCTTCTCGATCGGGCCGATCATCGACGAGTCCCAGGGCTGGATGGCAATCATGCCGGGCTCGGGCACACTCATGTTCGCCACCTGATTCAGGGGCGTGGGCGTCCCGTAGTAGTCCACCTTCACGCTATCGAGCATGCTGACATTGGCGCGGCCCGTGCGCAGCGAAGCGACGTCGGACTGCAGGTCCGCAACCGTCTTCTCCATCTTGGTCTTGATCTGTGCTTCGACTTCCTTAACTGTCATAACGTGTTCCTATTTTAGACGCCAATGATGGTGCCAATCTCATCACCCTGCACAAAGCGCTGAATGTTACCGTGCACGTTGAGGTTGAACACCGCGATGGGCATTTTGTTGTCTCGGCACATGGCCACCGCCGGGGCGTCCATCACCGCCAGACTCTTGGTGAGGACTTCGGTGTAGCTCACATGGCGGAACAGAACGGCATCGGAATGTTTGAGGGGATCTTTGTCGTAGACCCCGTCCACTCGCGTCGCTTTGGCGATCACGTCGGCCTTGATCTCGAGCGCCCGCAGCGTGGCCGCGGTATCGGTGGAGAAATAGGGGTTCGACGTGCCGGCGGCGAAAATCACAATGCGCCCTTTTTCGAGATGCCGGATGGCGCGCCGGCGAATGTACGGCTCGCAGACTTGCGGCATTTGGATGGCGGTCATCACGCGCGTCTGAATGCCCTGCTTCTCGAGCGCATCCTGCAAGGCGAGCGCGTTGATCACGGTGGCCAGCATCCCCATGTGGTCCGCCGAGACGCGATCCATGTTGCGGGCCGCCGCGGCGACGCCGCGGAAGAAGTTTCCGCCGCCTACTACCAGCCCAATCTGAATGCCCGTCCGCGCCACGTCGGCGACTTCGGCCGCTAAGGCCGCTACCTTTTCCGGATCGATGCCAAAGGACCCTTGTCCCGCCATCACCTCGCCGGAAAGCTTCAACAGAATCCGCGAATAGGCCATGCTGCTTGCTGCTATCCCCTCAACCTGGAATCACTAACGAAAAAGGGGCGGCGTTTCCGCCGCCCCCTGATGACTACTCTGCTGCTTCGGCTGATTCGCCGGACTGCGTTTCGCCCACCTTCATGCGGATGAAACGGGCCACGGTGATGTTCTCGCCGAGCTTGGCGATCTTCTGATTGATCAGATCTTTCACCGTCAGCGAGCTTTCCTTCACGAACGGCTGCTCGAGCAGTACGACTTCCTCGTAGTACTTCTCCATGCGGCCCTCGATGATCCGTTCGATCACCTTCTCGGGCTTGCCTTCGTTCTTGGCACGATCGCGGGCGATGTCGCGTTCCTTCTCGAGGATCGCTTCGGTGACTTCTTCGCGGCGCACAAACTGCGGATCGGCGGCGGCGATGTGCATCGCCAGGTCGCGCACGAGCTCCTGGAAATCGTCGGTGCGAGCCACGAAGTCGCTTTCGCAGTTCAATTCGATCATCACGCCCAGCTGCGAACCGGGGTGGATGTACGTACCGACGCTTCCCTGCTTGGTGGAACGCGACGCCTTTTTGGCCGCCGAAGCCATGCCGCGCTTGCGCAGCACCACTTCCGCTTCTTCGAGGTTGCCCTTGGCTTCCTCGAGAGCCTTCTTGCATTCCATCATCCCCGCGCTGGTCTTATCGCGGAGCTGTTTGACGAGTTGAGCGGTAATTTCAGCCATAAACTATTCGGCCACCTTCGCTTCTTCAGCGGTCTTCTTGGGGAGCGAGATGTTCGGCAGATCCTCATCGGAGACGAGGCTCTCGGACATCAACTGCTCGGAGTAAGAGGGATCGACGTACTGCGTGTAGGCCGACATATCGAGCGAGTTGGTCGATTCGTCGGTGACGATCTTCTCGGGCACGAAGTCCTGCTCGGTGGCGAGCGAACGGCCTTCGACGATGGCTTCGGAGATCTTGCTGGTGAACAGCTTGATCGCGCGCAGGGCGTCGTCGTTGCCGGGGATCACGTAGTCCACCTGGTTCGGGTCGCAGTTGGTGTCGACCACGGCCACCACCGGGATGTTCAGCCGGCGGGCTTCCATCACGGCGATCGCTTCTTTGTGGGAGTCGATCACGAACAGCACGTCCGGCAGGCCGGGCATATCACGGATACCGGCGAGATTCTGCTGCAAGCTCTTGCGCTCACGCTCCATGCGCGAGGCTTCCTTCTTGGAACGGCCGGCGAAGCTGCCTTCTTCGGCAATCGCGTCCAGTTCCTTCAGGCGCTTGATGGATTTCTGCACCGTCATGTTGTTGGTGAGCAAGCCGCCCAACCAACGATTGTTGACGTAGTACTGCTGGCACTTCGTCGCTTCCTCAGCGATGGCTTCCTGAGCCTGCCGCTTGGTGCCGACGAAGAGAAACGTCTTGTTCTGGGCCGCCATTTCACCGATGAACCGCATGGCATCCTTGAACAGCTTCAAGGTCTTCTGCAGGTCGACGATGTAGATCCCGTTGCGTTCGCCGAAGATGTATTCCTTCATCTTCGGATTCCAGCGCTTGGTCTGGTGCCCGAAGTGTACGCCGGCTTCGAGCAATTCTTTCATGCTAATGGAAGGCAAAACGCGCTCCTAACTTTCTTCTGGTTGGTGGATAGAGCGAACTGGCGAGCCACTTCCCGGCGGTCCAAGGCGAGATTTGCCGGGCGGGAAAGCACAATCCGAGGATCGTGGAAACACACGAAAGGGCAAAGTTTGGCCGATGGCCGCTCTTTGCCCCTTTCGAAAAACAATTCCGAATTAGCGCTTGGAGAACTGGAACTTCTTGCGAGCGCCCTTTTGGCCGCACTTCTTGCGTTCGTGGGCCCGAGGGTCGCGCGTCAGGCAGCCCAGCTGCTTCAACCGCGGACGGAGTTCGGCGTTGTAGTCAATCAGCGCGCGAGCTACCCCGAGACGGATCGCCCCGGCCTGCCCCATCGTGCCGCCGCCCATCACCGTAATGACGAGATCGAACTTGTCAGCCAACTCCGACGCCGCGAGCGACTGCTTGGCCAACGTACGAGCCGAGTCCGTCTTGAAGTAATCTTCGAGCGTCCGGCTATTCACCGTAATATTGCCCTTGCCAGGGCGGAGGAACACGCGGGCGATCGCGAGCTTGCGGCGACCCGTTCCCAAATTCTGTTGCAACGCAGGCATGATAACTCTTAACTACTCCTTGGCGGCCTGGGCGACAGGCTTCTGGGCTTGGTGGGGATGCTGTTCGCCGGCGTAAACCTTCAGCTTGCGATACATCTGCTTACCGAGCTTGGTCTTGGGCAGCATGCCCGAGATCGCGAGTTCGATCAGCCGCACGGGACGTTCCGCGCGCATCTGGCGAGCGCCGGTTTCCTTCAACCCACCCGGGTACCCCGAGTGCGTGCGGTAGACCTTTTGCTCTTCCTTCCGTCCGGTGAGGACGGCTTTATCGGCGTTGATGACGATCACATGATCGCCAGCATCAAGAAAGGGGGTAAAGCTGGGCTTAGTCTTGCCCATCAAAATCATGGCAGCTTGGCTGGCGAGACGGCCGAGGCTCTGTTCTTTCGCATCGAGAACATGCCAGTTCCGTTCGATCGCCTTCCCCGAGGGAAAAGCGGTGCTCATAGACGTACGAACTCCAATCTCTTAATCTCTCCATACAGATTAGCAGACCTGGGCCCCGTGCTGTCAAACCACGCGCGCGGGAACCTCTGCGCAAGCAAAGGAAAAGGGAAGCAAAGGACGCCCCGGCCTCCGATAACCGGGTCGTCCTCCGCTTCCCTCGAGAGAGAATCCGGCAGTTTGACCCGAGTTGAGTAAAAAGGGCGGGAAGAATGGAGCGCTCCACGCCTGGGCGCGAAACGGGAACTCTTTCTGACCGCTCACTCGGGATCGAGCCGCCTCAATCAGAGACGCGCAATCGAGCGGCAAAAAAGCTCACTCCACTCAAAATATTTTTTCGACCGACGCAGAAGGGCCGCCGGGAACCTCCCAGCGGCCCTGATACTTTCGACCCTTAAAGCAATTGCTTTATCCTACTACGCCAGCAGGACGTTCTCGGCGGTGAGCCCTTTCGGCCCCGTCTTCACTTCAAATTCCACTTCAGCACCTTCTTCAAGCGACCGGTAGCCATTCATGTTGATGGCGCTGAAATGCACAAATACGTCCTCACCCGTCTGACGCTGGATGAAGCCATATCCTTTAGCGTTGTTAAACCACTTCACCAAACCACGTTCTTTCACTGTACCCTTACTCCTCGTTACATCCCCCTCAGATGACGTTATCTTCATGTTTTGTAAGGTCTAACGCCCCTGAGCTCACATGATTTTGCCAAAGTTCGTGAGTGGCCGCAAGGGTACAATTTTCGCTTGATTTCAATAGGAGTGAACGATTCTGCGCTCTCTGTGGCGAGAATAAAAATCTAGAGCAGTTCTTCGCGCTTCTGTTTTTCGAGGAGCTTCACGACATCCCCGACCTTTTGAGCCTGATCCCGATGGGCGATCAGAATTGCATCCGGGGTGTCCACAATGACCAGATTTTCGACACCAACCAACGCGACGAGCTTCTTCCCGGCGTCGACATAGTTGCCACGGCTGCCAATGGACAGCATCTCGCCCCGAGCGACATTTTCGGTCTTCGGCGTCGCATGCAGCTCGTAGACCGCATTCCAACTGCCCACATCATTCCAGCCGATGTCGTCGGTGGCGAGTCCGGTGATCTGCTTCGCCTTTTCCATCACGCCGTAATCCACCGAGATGTTCTCGCACAACGGGAACACCCGTTCGAGCTCGGCGTTAAAGTTCTTCGACGAGGCCTTGGGCAGCGAGGCCAGCAGTGTCGCCGTCTTGGGCATGAACTGACGCAGCGCATCCTGGTAGACGGACGTCTTCCAGAAGAACATACCCGCGTTCCAGCAAAAGAGTCCCGAATCCAGATACTTCTGCGCGTCCTCGAGCTTCGGCTTCTCCCGGAAGCTCGCCACCTGAAGCGGCGTGGTGCCGCCGGCGGCAAAGCCCGGCAGGAACTCCACGTAGCCGTAGCCAGTCTCCGGCCATCGCGCTTGAATGCCCAACACCACCATCTGCCCCTTCGCCGCCCCGGCATAGGCTGCCCGCACGAACTTCAAAAAGCGCTTCGGCTTCGT
>JBGAHE010000025.1:0-69850 GCA_044226365.1 Bryobacteraceae bacterium | reverse complement strand
GCCATGGACCATACCACCGCGGACGCGACGAACTAACGCTGGAGCCGCGGAAGCAGCAGCGCATCGAGCGCCTGATCGGTGATCTCGTTCAGTTCGACGCCGCGATCAAGGCTCCACGTTTCGACGAATTGCGTATGCGCGCCGGGAGCGACCCACTCGTACGGCCCCATCGTTTCGAGTTCGAGCATGTCGCGGTTGGTGAAGGACTGATAGGAGCAGCCCATGTCCGCATACTCTAAGAGCGGATCCGGGCGGAACTGTTTCAAGAAAAGATGGCCGGCGAGTAAGTAGGCGCCGAAGGTGTGGGGGTTGAAGAGGCCGAGCTTCTGAGCGGCTTTGGCTTGGGGGTCCTGACGGAGCGTGACGTACTTGGAGGTGAAGCGCCAGCGGGGATCGCTGAAGTCGGTGTAGCTCCACATGACGAGGGGATTGACGGGTTCGAGGTCTTCGGGATGGGTGCCACGGGGCGGGAAGCCAGTGATGCCGAGGCCGCCGGGGGCCATGACGGTGGGTCCCCAGGCGGCGCAGCGAATGGGGAAGAGCGTGGTGTTGGCGACGCGGTTGGTGACGGTGACCTGACGGCCGGAAAGCGTGAGGATCATCGTCTTCTGCAAGCCGGTACGGCGATCGACCGGCGAGGTGGCGGTGAGGGTGTCGCCAGAGGCGGTGACGTCGACCGGATAGTTGTCGAGCTCATAGGTGATGTTGGCGCGTTCGGGCGCGACCCACACGCGATGGCCGCCGCGGATCTTCCAGTCGGGCTCACCTTGACCGCCCAACTCTTCGGCGTACTCTTTGAAGACGTTGGGACCACCCACGAAGGCGCAGCGCATGACGCGCGGTCCGACGTCGGCCGTGAGGATCAATTCAATCTCGTCATTGGCGAGGCGGTAGCAGTTCTTCCAGCCGCCCCAAGCTAATTGTTCAATCATGCGTTCCCTATAATAGCGATTGATGCGAAGCCTGACCCTTTTGCTGGCAGCGGTGGCGCTGTTGGCTCAACCGCGCGGCAACACGCCCGGACAATTCGATTTTTACGTACTGTCGTTGTCGTGGTCGCCGGACTATTGCGCGAGTCCGGCGGGCGCGCGAGACCGGCTGCAGTGCGCGGGTCCGCGCAAGTATGGCTTTGTGGTGCATGGCTTATGGCCCCAGTTCGAACGCGGCTATCCGGAAGACTGCTCGACGGAGCCATTGAACCTGCCGGCGTCTTTGCGGCGCGATGTGCTCGAGATCATGCCGTCCGAGAAGCTGCTGAATCATGAATGGCGCAAGCATGGCACGTGTTCCGGACTGACACCGCCGCAATACTTCGACGCGATTTTGACGAATTGGGCGAATGTGCGCATACCGAATGAGTTCAAGAATCTGTCGAAGGAGCAGGTGGAGTTTTCGCCGGCCGACATCGAGAGGAAGTTTGTGGCGGCGAACCCGGGCTTGAAGCCGGACATGATTTCGGTGAACTGCAGCGGCCGTTTTCTGAAGGAAGTGCGGGTGTGTGTGGATAAGAAGTCGAAGTTCCGCGCGTGCAGCGCCCAGGTGGAGCGGGGTTGCTCGATGGCCAAGATCATCGTGCGGCCGATTCGTTAAGAGATGGCGCAAGCGCGATTCACCTGCGCGGCGTGCGGCGCGGACATGGCTTGGGATCCGGCGGCGGGGCAACTGAAGTGTACGGCGTGCGGGAGCTTGCAGGCGGTGGAGGGGTCCACGGCGACGACGGGCGAGCATTCGTTCGAAGAGGCACTGCGCGAAGCCGAAGCTCATCAGGAGCAGATGTCGGCGAAGGCGCTGGAGGTGAAGTGCGACGGTTGCGGAGCGATCTTTAACTTTGAGCCGCCGCAGGTGGCGGGCGCGTGTCCGTTCTGCGCGGCGAAGATTGTGACGCAGCCGAAAGCGGCGAGTCCGCTGGTGGCGCCGAATGCCGTGTTGCCGTTCAAGGTGCCGATTGAAGGCGGGCGCAATCTGGTGAAGAGCTGGCTGGCGTCGCTGTGGTTTGCTCCCTCGGCGTTGAAGGGCATGGCGCAGTATGACGCGCTGAAGGGCGTCTATCTGCCCTACTGGAGCTATTCAGCGGAGACGGTGACGCAGTATACGGGCGAGCGGGGCGATCGCTATACGGAAACGGTGTACGTGACGAATCAGCGGGGCGAGCGGGTGGCGCAGCAGGTGATCCGGGTGCGGTGGTCACCAGCCCGAGGGGTGGTGCAGGGTCCGTTTCGCGATGTGCTGGTGGTGGCGACGAAGGTGGTGGACCGTCGCGTAACGGAGCTGGAGCCCTGGGATCTCGAAGCGCTGACCGCCTATGAGCCGGCTTATCTGTCGGGCTTTACGGCGCAACGTTACCAGGTTGAGCTTCCGGAGGGCTTTGAGGCCGCCAAGCGCGAGATGCAGCCCACGATCGACGGTTGGATTGCGTCGGATATTGGCGGCGATGAGCAGCGGATTCATACTCGTGAGACGCGCTACCGGGACGTTGCGTTCCGTCACCTGCTGTTACCAGTGTGGATTGGGGCCTATCGGTTCAAGGGCAAGGTGTATCAGATCGCGGTGAACGCGCGGACGGGCGAGGTGCAAGGCGACCGGCCTTATAGCGCGGCCAAGATCGCCTTGCTGGTGATCGCGATTCTAATCGTGGTGCTGGTGCTGGCGCAGCTCTCGAATCGTTAAAGCGAAGCGACGACGGCGAGGGTGCGCTCGATATCGGCGGCGGTGTGAGCTGCCGAGATGTACCAACGGCCATCGGGCAGGACGAGGATGCCTTCGTCGAGCAGGGCGAGGGCGAAGTCGCTGTAGAGCTTCATGTCGGCGGTCATGGTGTCGCGGTAGGTGGGGCCGAGCGCCGTTTGGAAGTTGAGCTGAAAGACGGGTCCCACGCCGTTGACGGTGATGGAGTAGCCTTTGGCGGCGAGGGTGGCGCGTAACTGTTCGCGGAGACGGTCGCCGAGCTCCCACATGGTGCGGTAGAGGGCGCCATCGTTTTGCGCGAGGGTTTCGAGCGAGGCCTTGGCGGCGGCGAGGACCAGGGGATTGCCGTTCAAGGTGCCGGCGTGGACGACGGTGCCGGTGGCGATCAGGTCCATGAAAGCGGCCTTGCCGGCGAGCATGCTGAGGGGCAGTCCGCCGCCGACGGCTTTGGCGAAGGTGGCGAGGTCCGGGGTGATGCCGAAGTGGGACTGCGCACCGCCGAGGCCGAGACGGAAGCCGGTGATGACTTCGTCGAAGATCAGGAGAACGCCGGTGCGTGCAGTGAGTTCGCGCAGGAACTCGAGGAAGCCGGGCGCGGGCATCAGGCAGCCGTTGTTGCAGAGGATCGGTTCGCAGATGACGGCGGACAGTTCGTGGTCGCGAAAGGCGGCTTCGACGCCGACGCGATCGTTCCACTGGACGATGACGGCGCCGGGATGGGGACGCTGGCCGGTGCCGACGGGGACAGGGTCGCTGCCGTATTGGGCGAGTTGGTCGCGCGAGGGTTTGTAGCTGACCAGCACGCTATCGTCCCAGCCGTGATAGTGGCCTTCGAACTTGAGGTACTTGGTGCGGCCGGTTTTGGCGCGGGCGATGCGCAGAGCCAACTGAACGATTTCGGTGCCGCTGTTGGCGAAGGCGACGCGTTCGGCGCAGGGGACGTGCTTCTGAATCAGTTCGGCGACTTCGAACTCGAGGTCATGCTGGGCGCCGTAGGTGTGGCCGCGTTCGAGCTGGGCGGCGAGGGCGCGATTGACGGAGTCCGGCGTGTGGCCCAGGATGAGGGGGCCCCAGGCGAGCGTGTAGTCAATATATTCGTTGCCGTCGACGTCGGTGAGGTGGGAGCCACGGCCGTGGTCATAGAAAAGAGGAAAGGGTCGGGCGGTGCGGCGCAGACCACTGGAGACACCGCCGGCGAGGCTGCCTTTGGCCCGCTCAAAACGGGCGAGCGAACCGGCGGCTTTTTGTCGGATGCTTGCCTCGCGACGGGAGGGGTCAAAACCAAGCTCAGGCATACTTACGAAACTCCTTCATACTGCGCGATCAAGAAGAGGGGGTCCTCGGCGGCGACGACGGGAAACTCGCGCACCAAGCCCACGACGCCGGCCACCGGGGCTCGATATTGTTCGAGCGGGTTGCCGGCCATATCGACTAAGGTGCCGAGAACGGTCCCGGCGGCGACTTCGTCCAGCACATCCACGTGCTTCATCAGGAAGCCGGGTTGAGTGGCGGACATGCCCTTATCTGTGTTGCCGTCACCGTAGAGACGGTAGCGAATCGAAGCGAGGGGCGGGGCACCTTTCAGGATGCCTAAATGATGAAGCAGATTGCGAAGGCCGGTCTTCATCATGTCGAGGTCTTCGGGGTGGATCCGTCCGGCGCCGCGAGCTTCGGTGTAGAGCCAAGGGATATTGTAGGCGGCGGCAGAAGAGATGGTGCGGCCGGGGTCGAGCTTCGGGTGGCCCCAGATGGTGGTGGCGCCGAAGATTTCAGCCGCTGCCTTGCCACGGGGGTCATCGGCGGCGTAGCCGACCATGGTGGGCATGCGGAACTTGACGCCGCCGCTGTGGAGGTCGAGGTAGAAGGAGCCGTGGGCGATGATGTTCTCCGCGAAGGTGTGGGCGAGGCGCTGGGAGAACGTGCCGTGCGGGTCGCCGGGGAAGACACGGGCGAGATTGGCGCCGTCGAGGGGGCTGGTGCGGGTGCCGGCCCAGAAGGCGGGCGGGTTGACGACGGGGACGGCGAGCCAGTCGCCGGACATGCGGGAGGGGTCGAGCTCTTCGAAGAGTTCGAAGATGGCGCGGACGCCTTCGTATTCGTCGCCGTGGACGTTGGCGGAGGCGACGAGGGTTGGGCCGGGTTGAGCGCCGCGGATCAACAGGACGGGAAGGGAGACGACGTCGTCGATGGGGAGTGGGAGGCGATATTTTCCGCCGGGGGCGTAGTTTTGGGGGTGAAATGTGGCCACGAAAGGAATATTATAAACTGTCGACAGTCGTATGATTTCTCTTTTTCTGCTTCTCGCCGCCCTTGACGTGAAAACGGTACTCGAACTGCCTCCCGTACCCGGGAACCCGAGGAATACGGAGGGCTCATTCGTCACGCTAAAAGACGGGCGCGTGTTGTTCGCTTATACGAAGTTTACCGGGGGAGGCGGGGACCATGACGCGGCCACCGTGGTGGGGCGTTATTCCAGCGACGCGGGACAGACGTGGACGAAGGACGATGTGACGATCGTGGGGCGCGAAGGCAACATGAATGCGATGAGCGTGTCGCTGCTGCGGTTGAAGGACGGGCGGATCGCGTTGTTCTATCTGCGCAAGAATTCGCTGACGGACTGTCATCCGCTGCTGCGCTATTCGTCGGACGAAGGGCAGAGTTGGAGCGAGCCGCTGCCGACGATCGCGGAGCCGGGCTATTACGTGTTGAACAACGATCGTGTGATTCAGTTGAAGAGCGGGCGGCTGGTGATGCCGGTGGCGCTGCATCCGAATACCGAGACGAAGTTCGGGGGGGCGGGGACAGCAATGACGTATGTGTCGGACGATGCGGGCAAGACATGGCGGCGCACCGGCGTGTTGAATCCGCCGGCCGATACGCGCGCGGGATTTCAAGAGCCGGGCGTGGTGGAACTGAAAGACGGCCGGGTGATGATGTTCATCCGGACGCAGTTGGGCAGTCAATATATCTCTTACTCGTCGGATCGGGCGGAAACGTGGAGCACGGCGCAACCGTCGAAGCTGGCTTCGCCGCTGTCGCCGGCGTCGATCGAGCGGGTGCCGGGGTCGGGAGACTTGTTGGTGGTGTGGAATGATCACACGAACGCCGACGCGGCGTTGAAGTCGACGCCGACGTTCGGCGGCAAGCGGTCGCCGCAGACGGTGGCAATCTCGAAGGACAATGGACGGAGTTGGAAGGCGGTGACGAACATTCGCACGGCGCCCGACGGCTGGTATTGCTACACGGCGATCCACTTCGTGAAGGGCAACGTGTTACTGGGATTTGCGTCCGGTGGGCGCGGGTTGCCGGGCTTGTCGCGGATGGAAGTGGTTTCGTTCCGGCTGAAAGACTTGAAATAAATGGCCCAGGTCCATATCCCCGCCCTGCTGCGCGCCGCAACTGGCGGACGCGAGTTCGTGGAGGCGCCGGGGCGGACGGTGCGCGAGGTGGTGCAGGCGCTCGAAGAGCAGTTTCCGGACTTGCGCGGGCGCCTGGTGAATGACGGGAAACTGCTTTCGAATCTTGCGGTGGGGATCGACGGCGAGATCAGTTCGATTGGGCTGGCGGACGAGGTGGGTCCGGAAGCCGAGGTGCAGTTTCTGGCCGCGATCAAGGGCGGCCGTTAAAGCCCGAGGGCGGCGGAGTTGGCCTGCATCGCTTTGAGGCAGAAGGCGATGTGGGTGTCGAGGTCGACGCCCAGTTCGGCGGCGCCGACGGTGATGTCGTCACGGTTGACGGCGCGGGCAAAAGCCTTATCTTTCATCTTTTTACGGACGCCTGCGACTTCGACTTCGTGGACGCTCTTCGAGGGTTTGACGTAGCTGCAGGCGGTGATGAAGCCGGCGAGTTCGTCGCAGGCGAAGAGGGCCTGGCGGAGGCGGGTGTCGCGGGGGACGCCGCTGAAGGTGGCGTGCGAGAGGATCGCCTGGCGAATTTCTTCGCTGACGCCGCGTTCGGCGAGGATCGGTTCACCCTTGAGGGGATGGTCCGGAAGCTGGGGGTGGATTTCCCAGTCGAAGTCGTGGAGGAGGGCTGTGACGCGCCATTTCTCCTCGTCTTCGCCATATTCGCGGGCGTAAGCGGCCATGCAGGTCTCGACGGCGAGGCCGTGCTTGCGCAAACTTTCCGACTTCACGTATTCACACAACAATTCCCAAGCTTCTTCGCGGCTCATCTGTACTATAATAAGGTTGTCCGCCTGATGTGGGCCTGTGGCGCAGTTGGGAGCGCGCTTCCATGGCATGGAAGAGGTCATCGGTTCGAACCCGATCAGGTCCACCAAATTCCCTCCCTGACAAAGCAACTTGTCCTTCGCTGACGAACTCGCCGCGATTCTTCCCGCAGATCTCCCTGAACGTGACCGCTTAATCTCTTTGGGCGCCAAGCATCTGGAACTGATTGTCGAAGCCAATCAGACGATGAACCTGACGCGCATTCTGGGTGAGCGCGAGGCGGCGATCAAGCATGTGCTCGATTCGGTGATGCCGTGGCGGCTCTTCAAGAACGCGGGGCGCGTGGTGGATGCGGGAACGGGCGCGGGACTGCCGGGTTTGCCGCTGGCGATTGTTCTACCGGAGACGCAGTTCGGCCTGCTCGAGTCGATTCAGAAGAAGGCCCGGTTTGTGCAGAGCGCGGTGGAGACGTTGGAGCTCAGCAACGTGCGGGTGATTCCGCAGCGGGCGGAAGAATGGCTGGCGAAGCAGCGCGCGGAAGTGATTACGGCGCGGGCGGTGGCGCCGCTCGAAAAGGCGATTCCGTTGTTCGCGCCGGCGTTGCGGCAAGGGGCGCGGGCCTTGTTTTATAAGGGTCCGGATGCGGAGAGCGAGATGGCGGCCGCTAAGCAGGAAGCGGCGAAGCGGCGGGTGGCGATGCGGATTGTGGAGCGCTACAGTTTGCCGGATGATCTGGGGACGCGCACGGTGGTGGAGCTAGTCCACAGTTAGACGGATGCGAGGAGCGGGCGCCGATTGGCGGGCCCGGTCAGCGGAGGGTTGTTCGGTGGTGGGGAGGTATTCGTGGACGCCGCGCGCAAGCGAGAGCGGCGCGCTGCGGTACCAGTCGCCATCTTTTTCGAGCGAAATCGGGGTGCCGTCGACGGCGGTGAGCTGCGGTCGGGGCGTGGCGGGCAGAAGAATGGTGATGGTGTCGCCGGCGCGGAAGGGTCCGTCGGTGGGGACGTAGCGGCCATTTTCGAGGCGTTCGATGCGCCAGGGGCGAGTGGGGGCCTGGCGGGAGAGATAGCCGGCGGCGAGGCCGGGTCGTTGGGCGGAGGCGACGGCGGGGGCGGGTGCTTCAGCCTTTTTTTCCGCTCGCATCTCGTTGGCGGCGACTACTTTTTCTTTGGCGTCGGCTTCGCGCTCGACGGCGGCCGGCGCCGGGGTTTCGGCCTGTTGGGCGAGGTCGGTGTCGGCTTTGGCGGGTTGGGGTTGGGCGGCTTTTGCTTTCGAGAGTGGCGCTTTCGAGAGTGGCGCTTTCGGGGCGGGTGGGGGAGTGACCGGGGCGGCTTCCTGCGCGGGCGGGGCGCTTTGAGCGGGCGGCGTGTTCCGGGCGACTTCCGTGGTGGTGGGTTGCGAGCGCCACCAGAGCCAACTCGTGATGACGATCGCCGAAAGGACGGCGGCGAGAGGGAGGGCGAAGCGCCGCGCGGAGACCGGCGGCGCCGGGGCTGGAGCCTGGGCCGGCGCAGGCATCGACAGGGCTTCGGCCGAGTGCGCGGCGGAGCGCAGTTTCATCTGCGCGCGGGCGGGCGGCGGCCCGAGGGCGGGCTGCTGGGGTTCGGAGAGACGGTCGAGTTCGGCGAGCAGATAGCCGCGTGACTCGGGGTCGTCGAAGACGTCCTTCAGTGCCTGTTCTTCGGAGAGAGCTGCAAAGACGGACTGGTCCTCAAGCGCGGCGGCGAAGAGCTTTTGACGGTCGGCGTCGTTGAGCGTGCCGGTGGCGTATTCGGCGAGGAGGCGTTCGATTTCGGGCGTCACGACGGCCTCCCGGTGGGCGTCATCAGTTCGCGCATCTGCTGGCGGCAGCGATGGTCCCAGGTGTAAACGGTATTGATGGATTCGGCGCCGAGGAGGCCTTGAATCTCGACGAGGCTGCGGCCTTCGAGTTTGAGGCGGAGGATCTGGCGGCAGCGTTCGCCAAGGCCGGCGAAGGCTTGGGCGAGGCGGGCGCGGGTTTCATTGCGTTCGGCTTGGACGTCGGGGCCGGGGGTGGGGTCGGTGAGGGGCCACTCGTCGACGGAGACCGAGTGGGTCTCGCCGCGCCGGTAGCTTTTGCGGAGCGCCGCGGTCATCTTGAAGCGCATGATTTGCAAGCTCAAAGGCATGAGATCCTCAAGCCGGTCCAGATGCGGATACTTCTCTTCCAGCACGACGAGCACTTCCTGGGCCAAATCTTCCGCACGATCCGCCGCAATACGAGATGCCGCGAAACGGAAAATCCTTTCACGCAGCAAGGCGAGTTGTTCGGCGCGAGTCACGCTGGCCTTATTATGGCTTTTCCTCGGGAGGGTGCCGGCGGGTGCGAATTTCGGCGAGCCGTTCGCGGATGCGGGCTTCGAGGCCGCGGTTGGTGGGCTCGTAAAACTCGGTGCCGACGAGGGAATCGGGCAGGCATTGCATGGTGGTGAGCGCGTCGTCGCTTTGGTGCGCGTGCTGATAGCCTTCGCCGTAGCCCCACTGCTTCATGGCGCGGGTGGGAGCGTTGCGGAGTTGCATGGGCACGGGCTCGTCGGGGGCGGAGGCGACCGTGGCGCGGGCGGTGTTCAGCGCGCGATAGGCGGCGTCGCTCTTGGCGGCGAGAGCGAGGTAGATGGTGATCTGAGCCAAGGCCTGGTCCCCTTCGGGGACGCCCAGGAAGTGGACGGTCTGCATGCAGGCGATGGCTTGCTCGACGGCGCGCGGGTCGGCGAGGCCAATGTCTTCAACGGCCATGCGCACCAGACGGCGGGCGAGATACATGCGGTCCTCACC
Organism: Bryobacteraceae bacterium; assembly: GCA_044226365.1. Classification (GTDB taxonomy): domain Bacteria; phylum Acidobacteriota; class Terriglobia; order Bryobacterales; family Bryobacteraceae; genus JALHNI01. The sequence continues at coordinate 60,197 of JBGAHE010000025.1, read as the reverse complement.
GCCTTCGAGCATGCGGGCGAGCCAGTAGAGGGCGGCGTCGGCATCGGAGGAGCGCACGGACTTGTGCAGGGCGGAGATGAGATTGTAGTGCTGCTCACCGCCCTTGTCATAAAGGGTGAGCTTACGGCCGAGTAACTCTTCGACGGCGCCGGGCGGAATGACGCCATCCTGGGCGGTGGCGGCGGCGAGTTCGAGGAGGTTGTAGGCGGTGCGGGCGTCGCCGTTGGAGTAGATGGCGATCTGTTCGAGGAGTTCGGGCGTCGGCTGGAGGTGGAGGAGGTCGGCGCCGCGTTCGAGGAGCTTGACGATCTGGGCGGTGGAGAGGGCTTGCAGGGCGTAAACCTTCGAGCGCGAGAGCAGAGCGGAGTTCACTTCGAAGGACGGATTTTCGGTGGTGGCGCCGATCAGGATGATGTCGCCGCGTTCGACGTAAGGCAGAAAGGCGTCCTGCTGGGCTTTGTTGAAGCGATGGATTTCGTCGACGAACAGGACGGTGCGGCGTCCGTAGAGGCGCGACTTTTCGGCGGCCGACATCACTTCTTTGATTTCTTTGATGCCGCTCATGACGGCGCTGAGGGGGACGAAGTCCGCTTCGCTGCGTTGGGCGATGAGGTGGGCGAGGGTGGTTTTGCCGACGCCGGGCGGTCCCCAAAGGATGAGGGACGAGAGCTGGCCACGTTCGATCTGGCGGCGCAGGGGTTTGCCTTCGCCGAGGATGTGCTGCTGGCCGACGTACTCTTCGAGGGTGCGTGGACGCAGGCGTTCGGCGAGGGGCCGGTTGGCATCGGGCGGGGTGGGATCAACCTGGGAGAAAAGGCTCAAGAGGCGCTCCGCTGGCGGCGGGCTTCGTAGAGGACGATGCTGGCGGCGATGGCGGCGTTCAGACTTTCGACGCCGTTGGTGGGGATGACGAGATCGAGGGCGGCGGTGCGGAGATCCTGACCGACGCCGCGTCCTTCGCTGCCGACGATGAGAGCGGTTTTGCGGGTGAGGTCGACGTCGTAGAGGGACTTGCCGCCGCCGGGCATGGCGGCGTAGGTGTCGACCTTTCGTTGGGAGAGAGCAGCGCGCGCCATCTCGGCTTCCACGCCCTGGATGCAGGGGAGACGAAACAGGGAGCCGGCAGAAGCGCGCAAGGCCTTGGGGTTGTAGAGGTTCACGGTGCCTTTGACGGCGAGCACGCCGGTGGCGCCGAAGGCTTCAGCGGAGCGAAGGATGGTGCCGGCGTTGCCGGGGTCCTGCAGGCCATCGAGCACGACGACCAGCGCGGTGCCGCGGAAGAGTTGGTCGAGAGTCCAGGCCGGGGGGCGCACCAGCGAGATGACGCCCTGACTGTTTTCGGTGGCCGCGAGTTCGTTGAAGTCGCGGTCGGGAAGCTGGTAGACGCGAACGTCGCGCAGACCTTTGACCCGGCGCTCCACGGTGGAGCGGACGGATTCGGAGACCACGACCGCGGCAAGCTGGCACTCGGCACGCAAGGCTTCTTCCAAAAGGTGGAAGCTCTCGGCGACGCAATAGCCGTCGTCGGTGAGGGAGCCTTTCTGAATGCCTTTGCGGATGCTCTTGAGCAGAGCATGGTGCAGGCCAATGGATTCGGGCATGGGCGAATCCTCACGTTAGCATTTACGATAGGTCTGATGGCGATTAGCTCACTGGCGGGCCAACCGGCTCCTGCATCTTTACTGATTGACGTAGCGAAGCTCGAGGACGATTACTACGTTTACGTGCCGAATCCGGAGAATCCGCTGCAGCGGGTGAGCTTCGGGACAAGCGGCCATCGGGGCACGCCGAGCAAGTCGACCTTCAATGAAGCGCACATTCTGGCGATTACGCAGGCGATCTGCGAGTATCGCGCGGGCCACGGAATCGACGGACCCTTGTATCTGGGCAAGGATACGCATGCGGCGTCGCGCTGGGCGGAGAGAACGGCGATTGAAGTTCTGGTGGCCAATGGCGTGGATGTGGTGGTGCAGGAAGGCGACGGCTACGCGCCGACGCCGGTGATTTCGCGCGCCATTCTGGTGGAGAACGAAGGCCGTACGGCGCATTGGGCCGACGGCATCGTGATCACGCCTTCGCACAATCCGCCGGCGGATGGCGGCTTTAAGTACAATCCACCGAACGGCGGGCCGGCCGATACGGATGTGACGGGCTGGGTGGAGAAGCGGGCGAACGAACTGTTGGCCGGCGGGAACAAAGGCGTGAAGCGGGGCACGGGTAATGTCCGCTCGATGGATCTGGCGAAGCCCTATATCAACGATCTGGGGAACGTGATCGACATGGAGGCGATTCGCGCGGCGGGCGTCCGCATTGGCGTGGATCCGCTGGGCGGGGCATCGGTCGATTACTGGGCGCGCATTGCCGAACAGTACGGGCTGGCGATGAGCGTGGTGAACCAAAGCGTGGATCCGACGTTCGGCTTTATGACGGTGGATCATGACGGGGTGATCCGCATGGATTGTTCGAGCCCGTATGCGATGGCGTCGCTGGTGGGTTTGAAGGACAAGTTCGATATCGCCTTTGGCAATGATCCGGATGCGGACCGGCACGGCATTGTGACGCCTTCGGCCGGGTTGATGAATCCGAATCATTACCTGGCGGCGGCCATCGATTACCTGTTGGAGGCGCGCCCGGAGTGGCCGGCGACGGCGGCGATCGGCAAGACGCTGGTGTCGAGTTCGGTGATCAATCGCGTGGTGGCGGCGCGCGGGCGCAGGTTGTTCGAAGTGCCGGTGGGCTTTAAGTGGTTCACGCCGGGGTTATTCGATGGGTCGGTGTGCTTTGGCGGCGAGGAGAGCGCGGGGGCGAGCTTCCTGCGGCGGAATGGCAAGGCCTGGTCGACGGATAAAGACGGGTTGATTCTGGGTCTGCTGGCGGCGGAGATCACGGCCCGCACGGGCGAGGATCCGGCGCAGCGCTATGCGAAGCTGGCGGCGAAGTTTGGCGTTTCTTATTACACGCGCATCGATACGCCGGCGACGCCGGACCAGAAGGATCGGCTGAAGAAGCTGAACGCGGAGTCCGTGGCGGCGACGACGCTGGCGGGCGATCCAATCACGGCGAAGTTGACGCATGCGGCGGGCAACGGCGCGGCGATCGGCGGGTTGAAGGTGGAGACGGCGAACGGCTGGTTTGCGGCGCGTCCGTCGGGCACGGAGAACATCACCAAGTTGTACGCGGAAAGTCTGAAGAGCGCTGCGCATTTGGATGAGCTGATCGCGGGGGCGCAAGCGATTCTCGCGTAGGCGTGCTAGCATCGCCAACGGAGGTTGGCCGAAATGCGCTTGCTGTGGGTGGTAGTGGGGGCGATGACCGCGCTGGCGGCGGATTCGGCTGTTTATCAGGCCATTCGCGCGGGCGACGTACGGGCGGTGAAGGCACAGGTGACGTCCAAAGCGGGTTTGGATGTGGCCAACGACGATGGCTTGACGCCCCTGATGTATGCGGTGATGGCGGCGGGGCCGGAGGTGATGCGCGCGCTGCTCGACGCGGGGGCGGACGTGAATGCGGCGAATGCCGATGGGGTAACGGCGCTGCACATGGCGGCCTATGATCTCGCCAAAACTCGCTTGCTGCTTGAGCGCGGCGCCAAAGTGGATGCCGTTACCGGCGCGGGCGATACGGCGCTGATGATTGCGGCGGACCGGCCGGGTAACGCGGCTGTGGCGGCCTTGCTGCTCGAGAAGGGAGCGAATCCGTCGGCCAAGCCCGCGAATGGCTTTACGGCCCTATTGCGTTCGGGCGTGAATGGCGACCTGGCTCTGATGCGGTTGCTGATCGCCAAGGGCGCGAAGGTGGCGGACAATCAGGAACTGGCGCGCTCCAGTGCCTTTGGCCATTGCCGCGAATGTGTGGAGATCGCGCTGGCGCAAGGCGCGTCGCCGAATGGAGCGCGGCAGATGCGCACCGCTCTGCAGGATGCGGCCGGCTTCGGGGATCTCACCATGGTGAAGATGCTGGCGGAGAAGGGCGCGGAGGTGAACGCGGTGGACCGGCGGGGCTACACGGCGTTGATGCGGGCGGCGATTTCCTATGAACCCGGCGCGCGGGCCGTGGTGGACTATCTGCTGGCCAAGGGCGCCGATCCGAAGCCGAAGAATGACCTGGGCGAGACGGCGCTTTCGTTGGCATTGCGCTTCGGCGAGACGCCGATCGTGGCGGCGTTGCGCAAGGCGGGTGCGCCGGAGCCAGGAGGGAGTGAGCCGTTGCCGGCGCCGCTGAAAGAGAATTCGGTGAAGGCGGCCGTGGAACGCAGTTTGCCGGGGCTGCAGAAGATCGGCGCGCCGCTGACGGCGGCGATGAAGTGCACGTCCTGCCATCACAACTCGCTGCCGGCGATGGCCGCGGTGATGGCGCGCGAGCGGGGAGTGCCGATCAATGCGAAGCTGGCCCGCGAGGAGTATGAGACGGCGGCAAACCTGGCGCGGGGACGGCGGGCAAGGTCGAATCTGATTGGCACCAGTGTGCCGGACATCAATCCGTATCCGGTGCTGGGCATCGCGGCGGAGAGCCGTACGCTGACTTTTCCGGTGGAGATGATGGTGCATCACATCTCGACGCGGCAGGAGCCGAGTGGGCGCTTCAAGTCGCAGGATTACCGTCCGCCGCAGGAGTATACGGACATCACTTTTACGGCGGTCGCGATGCGGGCTCTGCAGTTGATGCCGTTGCCAGGACGGGCCGCGGAATTTCGCGAGCGGGTGACGCGGGCGGCGCAATGGCTGCAAGCGCAAACGCCCCGCGATACCGAAGACCACGCGTTGCGGCTGATGGGCCTGGCTTGGGCGGGAGCGAAGCATGAGGCGGCGGTGAAGGGATTGCTGGCGCTGCAGCGTCCGGATGGCGGTTGGGCGCAGTTGCCGATGCTGCAGTCCGATGCGTATGCGACGGGCGAGTCCTTATATGCGTTGTATGTGGCAGGGGTGCCGGCGACGCATCCGGCGTATCGGCGCGGGGTGGCGTATCTGCTGGCCCAGCAGCGTCCGGATGGCTCGTGGCCGGTGTTGAGCCGCAGTCATCCGGTGCAGCCGATTATGGACTTCGGTTATCCGTATGGCCACCATCAGTGGATTTCGGCTTCGGCGGGAGCGTGGTCCACGATGGCGTTGCTGGCGACGATGCCGGTGACGACTACTTCGGCTGACGCCGCAGGAAGGCCAGCGCCGCTTCCGGGTCGTCGGTAAGGATGGCGTCGAAGCCTAAGCGCACGTAGTCGGGCCATTCGGCTTCGCGATTCGCGGTGCCGGTGAAGAGCTTGAGGCCGGCGTTTTTCAATTGCTGGAAGCCGGCGGCGTCGGCATCGGGCAGGGTCATCATCAGGTGGGTGGCGCCGTGCTCGCGGGCGAGCTTGAGATAGTCCGGCTTGAAGCGGCGCGCACCGAGCAGGCATCGGGCGATGCGCGGATTCTTTTTACGCATGGCGTCGATGGTGCGGTAGTCGAAGGACTGCAGAATGAAGCGGTCCTCCAGTTTGTACTTACGCACGAGGGGCTCAATCAGGTTGACGAAGCGGATGGGGTCGATGGGTTGCGGGGCATCCGGGGCGGGCATTTTGGTTTCGCCCAGCAAGAGGGCGCGGCTGCCGGCGACGGTGCGAAAGAATTCGTCGAGTGTGGGCATGCCGGCGCCGGGCGAGAGGGCTTGCTTGGGGCGCGAAGCCGGACGGCGTGAGCCGCAATCGAACTCGCGCAGTTGAGCGAGCGTGAGCAGGCGGATGGGTCCGGGCTTGACGCTCGAGCCGGGTACGGGCTGGCAGACTTCGGGGTTCACGTCGGAGTCATGGTGGAGGACCAACTGGCCGTCGGCGGTGAGGTTGATGTCGAACTCGAGAATCGGTACGCCGAGACGGAGCGCGTTTTCGAAGGCGGGCAAGGTGTTCTCCGGCATGAGTGACGCGCCACCGCGATGGGCGGCAACGACGGGCGGGGCGGCGTGAAGGGAAGTCGCCAGCAGGGCGGAGAAGAGGAGGGAACGCATCGCCCTCTATTTCACTCTGCCGGACAGGCCGCGAGCAACTTGCTATCGTCGGGGGATGCGAGCTTTCAGGCCCGTGGCTGTCTTCCTGCTTCTTCTCAGCGGTTGCTCGACGCCGCAGGGGCGAATCGTACGGTTGCTCTCGGGACGGCACGTTGTGCTGATGAACGAGCCGGTGGTCACGAAGTTTTCGAACGGGAGCAACCTGTTCACGTTGAGTTATCGCACGCACAAGAAGACCACCGACCCGGCGCTGGTCGGCGAAATCGGCGAGGTGTGGGCGACCATTCGGCCGGAGGTGGAACGGCTGCGGTTGGGGTCGGCGATGATTCAGGCGGTGGAAGTCGCAGAGTCCGCGGTGCATTTGCCGGGTCTGAATTTCGAGAAGCGGCAAGCGCGTGGTTTTCTCTTTACGCGAGGAGCCGATGGTCAGTGGGCGGGGCCCACGACTTGACTCTGAGCGCCGATCTGCCATAATCAGAATTCTCACCAAGAAAACTGATCATGGCCCGTCCCGATGCACTACAAGGCTCGCTTCCCCTGCTGGTGCTGAAGCTGTTGGCCAGCCGCGGACCGCTCCACGGCTATGGTTTGGCCACGCAAATCGAAGCCATCTCCGAAGACGTGTTGCGGGTGGAAGAAGGCTCGCTTTATCCGGCATTGCATCGGCTGGAGGAGAGCGGCTGGATCGACGCCAAGTGGGTGATTACGGCGAATAAGCGGCGGGCGCGGGTGTACGAGATTACCGACGAAGGACGCCGTTATCTCGATACTGAGGCGGTGCGCTGGCGGGCGATCACGGACGCCGTGGGCCGCATTCTGAGCCTGGCATAAGCTTCCCAATGTCCCGGCTTACACGGCTCACCAACGCCTTCGGGACGCAGCGGCTGGAACGCGATCTGCAGGACGAACTGCAGTTCCATCTGGATGAGCGCGTGGATGAGTACATGCGCCAGGGCCGCACGCGGGAAGAGGCGGAACGCGAGGTTCACCGGCGCTTCGGGAGTCAACTGCGGGTGCGCGAAGCGAGCCGGGAGGCGAAGGCGGCGGGGTGGGTAGAGTCGCTGGGGCAGGACGCGCGCTTCGGCTGGCGGATGCTGGTGAAGAATCCGGTGTCGACGGTGGCGGTGATGGTGTCGCTCTCGTGCGCCATCGGTGCGGCGTCGACGGCCTTCTCGCTGGTGGATGCGCTGATGTTGCGGCCGCTGCCGGTGCCGCGTCCGGAGCAACTGGCGTTTCTGGCTTATGACGGTCCGGGCCCGGGGGGTGCGTGGCGCTCGCGGGAGAACGTCAACTTCAGCTATCCCGCGTTTGAGAAATTGCGGACGGCGGCGGCCCCGGATCTTGAACTCTACGGCGTTTCCTTCGGCGGTCCTCGCCAGACGGTGCGTTTCGATGGCGCGCCGGATGAGCCGATCCGGCCGCAGTGGATCAACGGCGGGGCGTTCGCCACGCTGCAACTGCAACCGGTGCTGGGCCGGTTCCTCACAGAAGGGGATGAATGGCCGGTGGGGCCGGCGCGAGCGGTGCTGAGCGATCGCTTTTGGGAGAGCCGCTTTCGCCGCGATCCGGGAGTGATCGGGCGGCAATTCTCGCTCTTTGTGCGCGGGCTGGACGCGGGCCGCTACGAAGTGGCGGGCGTGGCGCCGAAGGGTTTCCACGGGGCTGAACCCGGGGCGCCCACCGACATCTGGCTGCCCCTTACGACACGGATGCGCCCGGCGTTTGTGCGGCGTCCGGAAGCAACTTTCTTCCAGGTTCATGCGCGATGGCGCGATGGCGCGGATCGACCAGCCACCGGGGCGCGCCTGCAGAAGACCTTCGAGGACTATCGGCAGCAGAACGAAGCGCTGTTGCACGTGCCCCGGGGGCGGCGGGGGCAGGAAGCGTCGCTGCGCGACTATCGCAACGCCAAGCTGCTGATTCATCCCGCCGCCGACATCTCCACGTATATGCGCTCGCAATTCGAGAAGCCGCTGTGGATTGTGGCGATGATCGTGGGCCTGGTGCTACTGGCCGCGTGTGCGAACGTCGGCAATCTGCTGGTGGCGCGCGCGGTGGCTCGCGAACGCGAGTTTGCGTTGCGCATGGCGATTGGGGCGGGGCGCTGGCGGGTGATGCGGCAGATGTTGGTGGAGAGCGTGCTGCTGGCCGGGGTGGCTTGTATCTTGGGGTGGGTGATCGCCCAGTTGGCTGGGCCGGCGATCGTGGCGCGGCTGGGCGCAGCGGACTTTCCTGCGTTTCTGGATCTGCAGCCGGACCGCCGCTTTCTTGCGTTTTTATTGGTGGCCGGCGGACTGTCCACGCTGCTGTTCGGATTGCTGCCGGCCTGGCGAGCCTCGTCCGTATCGCTGGCCGGGGCGATGCGGGCCGGCGCCTTGCCGGCCACTGCGCGGCTGCTGCATCCGCTGGTGGCCCTGCAGGTGGCGTTGACGTTCGTCGTGCTGCACTTTGCGGGATTGTTGGGGACGTCGTTGCGCAACCTGGAACGAGCGGACCTGGGGTTTGTGCCGGAGCGCGTGACGGTGGCGACGGTGGCGACCGAGCCGGGTTCGTGGACGACGGAGTCCACCACGAAGTTGATGGACGCCCTGGGGCGCGAGCCTGGGGTGGAGGCCGCGAGCCTCTCGACGTGTGTGCCGGCCGAGGGTCGCCAGGCGCGGGCTACGGTCCTGCTGGGGGAGGGGCGGCCATCGCCACGGCCGATTTATCTGGGCGGGTCGCCGGGATTTCTGGCTACGTTCTCGATTGCGCTGCGCGCGGGCCGCGACTTTGCGCCGGCGGACTTAGGGACGCCCGCAGTTTTGGTGAGCGAGTCCTTCGTGCGGCAGTACTTGGGCCAAGCCCAGCCATTGGGCTTCGAGTTTCAGCGACAATCGCCACAGGGGCCGATCGCGCAGAAGGTGATTGGCGTGGTGGCGGACTTCCAGGTAGTGAATCTGCACCAGCCGATCGAGCCGCTGGTGATCGCGCCGTACGAAAGCATGAACCAGGCGACGCTGAGCGTCCGTGGGGACGACGTCGATCTGACGCGGGCCCTGGGGCGCCTGGCACCCAGCGTGCGCATCACAAGCCAGACGCCGTATCCGGATTTGCTCGACGGCACGTTGCGCCGGGAGCGTCTGCTCGGTTGGCTGTCGTCGTTCCTGGGTGTGCTGGCACTGCTGGTGGCGGCGCTGGGTTTGGTGGGTCTGTTGCACTTCTCCTTTACGCGCGCGTTCAAGGAGATCGGGCTGCGGCTGGCGATTGGCGCTTCGCCATGGGACATCGCGCGGCGGATGGCGGGCGGTGCGGTGCGCGTGCTGGTGACGGGGGTGCTGCTGGGCGCGGTGGTGTCGTATTTTGCTATGCCACTGATTGAGCCGATGTTGTTTCAGGTGCGGCCGTGGTCAGTCGGGCGGGTGAGTTTTCCGCTGCTCTGTCTGACGATTATTTGTACACTGGCGACGGTTCCGGTGATCATTCGGGCTCTGCGGGTGGACCCTCGACAGGCTCTTCGCCAGGAATAGGTCCTTTCCTTTCAACAGTCTTTTCCTCTTGACGAGGCTTCGCGCGCTGTGCATACTTAGATAACTCGGGTAGCTGTCTTACTGAGTAATCTAAGTCAAGAAGTATGGAATCTCGCGCATGAAAAAGAATCTGATCCGGCTCGCGGCGTCGCTTTGTCTCGCCGCCCTGTTTCTGCCAGCTCAGCAAACCATCGGCTCACTCTCCGGTTTGGTGACCGATGCCAACGGGGCGGCGATCCCGGGCGTGGCTGTGAAGGCGCGCCATGAACCGACCAGCCAGGAGTTCGAAACCGTTTCGAGCGAAGCCGGCCTGTACGTGTTTCCCAGCCTGCCGCCCGGCCCCTACACGATTACCGGCGAGAAGCAGGGCTTCCGCCGGTTGAACCGCGGCAATGTGGAACTGCGCGTGGCTCAGCGGCAAACGCTGGACCTGCGTTTGGAAATTGGCGAAGTGCAGCAGAGCGTCGATGTAACGGGCGAAGCGCCGTTGCTCGAAACGGAGTCGCCGTTGCGCGGCACGAGCGTCTCGCCGCAGATGCTGCAGACGCTACCGATTTTCTCGGGCGGCATTCGGAGCGCGCAGGCGTTTGTGAGCTATATGCCGGGGGTGTCGAGCGGGACGGCGGAGCAGTCGGTGGCGGGGTCCGGTGGCCGCGCGGCCGAGGTACTGATCGATGGCGCCAGCTTGACGATCCCTGAATCGGGCGGTACGGTGTTCAACTTCCCGGGCGCCGAGATGTTTGGCGAGTTCAAGATCCTGACGAGTACGTTTGATGCGGAGTATGGCCGCTTTGGCGGCGGCGTGCAGATCTATGTGACCAAGTCCGGCACCAATGACTTGCATGGCGCCGCGTTTCTGAATATGCGGCGCGACATCTGGAATGCGAACTCGTGGGCGAATAACTCGCGCGGTTTGCCGAAGAACAAGGAGCGGTTTAACGAGATTGGTGGCGCGATGGGCGGTCCGGTGTGGATTCCGAAAGTCTACGACGGCCGCAATAAGACGTTCTGGTATTTCACTTACTCGAAGGACCAACGCCCGGCGTCGATTCTGGGCACGCCGGTAAACACGGTGCCCACGGCCAAGATGAAGACCGGCGACTTCAGCGAACTGCCGGCGTCGCAAATCATCTACGACCCGGCAACGACTTCCGGCAACACGCGGACGCCGTTCCCCGGCAACATCATTCCGCAATCGCGCTTCAGCCGTATCGCGCGCAACGTCATCCCGGACCTGCCGAATCCGACGCGCAACACGGTGACGTCGAACCTGGACTTCACCAATCTGCAGGTGTTCGACCGCTACGTCTACAATCTGAAGTTCGACCATGCGATTACGAGCAAGAATCGCGTGGCTTTTCTGGTGACCAAGGAGCAGCAGATCAGCGACGACTTGTCGCAATTGCCCGGCCCGCTGGGGCAGGGGTTGCTGACATATCAGCGGCCAGATAACTGGCGCATCAATCATGATCTGGTGATCAAGCCGACGGTCCTGCTGCATTCCACTTACGGTTACTCGCGCACGCGGCAGTTCTGGGATAACCACTTCCAGCGCGGGAATGCTTCGCGCTATGGCTTTCCGGGTATCACGGGTGATTCGGACGCCACGCCGCGCGTGAACTTCCGCGGCGCCGACGCCCTGACCGCGTGGGGCGTGCAGGACGGCAAGGTGGCCAATGGCAGCCAGCTCAACATCACCTACCACTTCAGCCAGCGCCTTTCGTGGGTGAGTGGCCGGCATGAGTGGAAGGTGGGTTGGGAGATCCGCCGCCTGCAGACGACTTCAAACCCGATCGACCTCGCGGGTAGCAACGGACAATACTTCTTCAATCGCGCGCAGACAGCTTCACCGACGAACTTAGCCGGCACCGGCAATGCGTTCGCGAGCTTGCTGCTAGGGGCGGTGGACGAGGCCAATCGCGTGGGCTTGCCCGTGCAGATCGGCAACATTCGCTATGGCTACCACGCGTTCTATCTGAACGATAACTGGAAGGTCACTCCGCGCCTGACGCTGACGATGGGCGTGCGCTATGACTTACCCATCAACTGGCACGAGAAGAACGGCGATTACTCGACGGTGGATTTGAGTAAGCCGAATCCGGGCGCGGGCGGGTTGCCGGGCGCGATGATCTTCGCCGGCAACGGCGCCGGACGAACGGGACAGAAGCGCTTCTATCCCACCGATTTCTCGAACCTCGGACCGAGCGGCGGCTTTGCCTATCGCGTGGGTCAGAAGGGCGTGATCCGCGGCGGCTTCGGCATCTTCTATCAGACGCTGGGCAACGGTGGCTGCGGCTGCCGCATCGGCTTTGCGATCCCGATCAGCGCGGTGAGCGATGGCGTGAACCAGGCGATGAACTGGGACAACGGCATTGTGGCGCCTCCCGGGTTCCGCTCGCCGTTCATCGATCCCGCCGTGGGCATTCTTTCGGGCGACATGGACGTGCTGGGGAATAACTTCGGCAAGGCGCCGCGCATCTACAACTGGAGCCTCGGAGTGCAGCAGGAAGTGAAGAACTTCCTGATCGATATTGCCTACCAGGGCAATCGCGGCCGCGGGCTGAACTCGACGGTGGAACTGAATCAGCTGGCGGTGAGCAATCTGGCGTTGGGCACGCTGCTGCAGCGTCCCATCTCGAGCCCGGAAGTGATCGCGGCGGGCTATAAGAAGCCTTACGCGAACTTCCCCGATACCCAGACGCTGGCCCAGGCGCTGCGGCCGTATCCGCAGTACTTCGGGGTGCTCGATCGCAATAGCGGCGCGGGCCGCACCTGGTACGACTCGCTGCAGACGAAGGTGGAACGTCGCTTTGGCCGCTTCCAGATGATGGGCTCGTATGTATGGTCCAAGTCTCTGGCGGCGAACCACTACCGCCAGATCTTCAGCCAGCAAGGCAATGTGGGCGCGCAGGATGCCTACAACCTGTCCGACATGAAGGCGCTGCTGCCGTTCGATCAGCCGCACATCGTCAATGCGTTGTGGACGCTGGAGCTGCCCTTTGGCAAAGGACGCAAGTATCTCAACAGCAGCAACTTCATGACGAATCTGCTGGTGGGCAACTGGACGCTGAGCGGCGCGCAGCAGTATCGCAGCGGTGCTCCGATTCAGGTTTCAGCGCCGAACACGCTCGGCAACGGCGTGCTGTTCAGCCGCTTCAAGAAGGCGAATCGTGGTCCGGATGCGATTCGCACGGGCATTGACCGTACGACGCTCGATCCGAACGACCCGAATGCGCGTTGGTTCAATCTCAACGCCTATACGCTGCCGGGACAATTCGAACTCGGGACGGCCTCCACTTACGACACGCAGTTCCGTCAACCGCCGGTGTTCAGCGAGAACATCTCGCTGGCCAAGCGGATGAAGTTCCCCATCGCACGTGACCGCACCATCGACTTGCTATATCAGGCAAGCGCGTTCAACTTACTCAACCGGACTAACTTTGGCGGCGTGGTATCCGCCATTGGTAATCCGAACTTTGGACGCACCACCGGGCCCCAACTCTCTTCCAGGATCATCACGATGGTCCTGCGCTTGGAGTTCTGATCATATCTCCAGCGTAGGGGCGGCACACGGCCAGTCAACCAGACGTGGTTAACTGGCCGTTTGCCATTTCAGCGGGCACTTATAGGACGAAAAGGAAGGCCCGGCAGCCTTTGCGGGCGCCGGGCCGTTAGTTTTCCGGAGGCAGGGTGGTTGTTTGGTTTTAGAGGCGACCGCCGCCCAAACCGCCAAGGCGGCAGGTGCGGCAGATGCCGAAGCCGGAGCCCATGGCGTTAATGAAGGTGCAGGTCCGCGTCAGGCGTCCGAGTTCGCCGACGTCATTTAGATTGCCCTGCGTCTGCGACGTGCTGAGCGTCGCGGGGAGGAAGGGCGTCTCGGTGGTGGCCAGTTTGGTGGGCCCGACGTGGATGGTGGTGGCCCAAGCCGAGAGGCCGGGGACGATGTTATCGATCGAGGCGGTGATCGCCGAATCGATGCAGCTGCCGCCGATGGGGCGGGTGGCGAGTAACTTCACCACCAGCGACGTGGGGACGGCCGGAGTGAGCGTATTGCTGATGAGGTCGTTCTTGGCGGAGAGCGACACCAGGCCGTTCGGCGTGACCGGGCAGGAGCAGCAAGCCACCATCTGCTCGTCCGGCGAGAAGGCGTAAACGTTGGCGCAGAAGGCGCCGGTGGTGCTGGCGCTGATACCGGAATAGATGCTGGCCCCGATGGCGCCGGAGTTGGTGATGTTGATCTTCGAGTCGGCGAGGTTCAGGTTCGAGACATAGTGCACCTGATACGGAAGGTCATTACCGACGGCGGGCACGTCGATCGACGTATCGATGAACGTGTTGGTGAAGGTCGCGATCGTGGTGCCGCCCGGAGCGACCATCACGGTAGCGGTGCCGGCGTTGAGGTTCACTTCGGCCAGCAAGCCATCGGGCATGGTGCTGACGCCAGTAAGATGTGTATCCGTCGGCAGCGTCTCTTTGATGCCGACGGGACCCGCCTGCACCAGGATCGGGCCGCTGCAGTTGCCGCCGGGCGCGGCCCCCGCGCTGACGGAAACGGGCGTGCCGGAGACGTCGAAGTTAAAGGCGGCGCCTTGCGGCACGCCGGAGCCGGCCACCTTACAGATCGACACGTAACCGGAGTTCGGAGGAATCACGGTGGACGTATTGATGAACGTGGCGATGACTTGATTCCCCGCGCCAACGGAGATGGTGGCTTGTCCCGCGGGGAGATTGCTGTTCACGAGCTGGCCTGCCGGGAACGTGCTCACCGAAGAGAGAGCCGTGCCTGAGGGAGGCGTTTCCGTAATCAGAGCGCTGCCCGCCGGCACGGTGACCGGGTTGCTGCATTGGCCACCCGGAGCCGTGCCGGCCGGCACATTCACCACCGTGCCGCCGACGTTGAAACTGGAGGTGGCTCCAACGGAGGCGCCCGCGCCAGCGACCTTGCAGACAGTGATGTAACCGTCCGTGGTGGTCGGGGGAACGGTATTCAGGAAGGTCAGGACGGTTTGGCTGCCGGACGTCGCGTTCACCGTAAAGGTGCCGGTCGTCAGGTTCGCGCTCGTCAGGTTTCCTGGGGGTACGGCAGTGACACTCGAAATTTTGCCGCCAGAGGGAATCGTCTCGGTCACTTGACGGCTGCCGATGGGCACTTCAATGGGGGCGCTGCAATTGCCGCCCGGCGCGGCGCCGGCCGCGACGACCACGGCGCCACCGGCGACCGTGAAGTTGAAGTTGGTGCCCACGGCCACGCCCACGCCGGCTACTTTGCAGATCTGGATAAAGGCCGGCTCGAAGCCAGTAACTTCTTGCGTGATGGCGTTGGTGTAGATTTTGAAGCCGGTGAGGTCGTAGTTCGCGGGGTTAGCCGTTTGGACAAAGTCGTAGAGTGCTTGGGCCGCGGGAGTGAGCGGGCCCACGCCATCGACGATGCGGCGATTGGCGCGCACCACGTCGACAGCGATCGACGGATCGGCCAGGGCCATCAGGTCGAGGATCGCCACCATTTGATACTTGTGGAGGGCTTGCGGGTCATTCTGCAAGGCCAAGGTGGAGCCGGCCAGGTTGGCCAGCGTCGCGACGTTGGCGACATAGGGACTCGTGGTGGCGTTGGGCGTGAACTGCGTGCAGAACAACTTGCGCGCTTGTCCGTTCACGCTGAAGACGAACACCCCGGAGCCGCTATTGGAAACCATCTGCATTTGGGCGGTGACGGCCCAGGCGGCGGGGGTACTGAGCATGGCTCCGAGCAATACGAGACGTGGTAGCTTCACGGACTTAATCCTCCGAATGACGGACTGACACCTGCGCCGGGTCACGCGGTGTTCATTCTGTGTGGTCTTTAGGTGGGACTCCCTTTTTACCGATCCCGCAGCGTCTCCTGAACCGCATTTGGCGGGCGAGATGGGATGGACCCGATGCAAGGTTAGTGCGAAATAGTACTAATGTCAACGCACAGAAATGTACCAAAACTATAATTGGTACTTGAATAACCAGGTGGCACTAGGAGTAATGGGAAGATATCGATGAATCAGTTATTTGCCGCACTTACTCGCGGTGGAGCCGCAAGTTAGTTGAGCGCGCGCCACAAGGCGGCGAGCATCTCGGCGCCGGAGCGAAGACGGTCCGGAATGTTGGGCTGATGGCCGAGTTTGGGATGCTGGGCGATGCGCATCTCGATCTCCATCGCGGGAATCTGGCGAGCATGATAAAGGCCTTGCACGACGTTCATGCGGCCGGGGCGACCCACTTCGGTGCTGGCCGGCAGCAACCGTGGTTTGGTGACGGCGGCGAAGGTCTGGCCCTCTTCCCAGAAGCGATTGAAGCGTTCCACCAACTGAAGGAGTTTACCGGTGGGATCGGGAGCGCCGGCAATATACTCGTTAGTCTCGGTGTTGTGCAGGGTGACGAACGCATCGATGCGGTGCCCGGCGTCGAGCCAGCTGAAGATGGCCTTCTTCTGCAGCGTGATCTCGGGGAGCTTAGCCGGGTCGTCGACATCCCAGTTGCGGTTCAGGTCATAGCCTTGGGCGTTGAAGCGGACTCGGCCGTGCGCCACGCCGTCGGGGTCGCACAAGGCCAGGATCTTAAGAATGGCGCCGCGGCGAATGGCGAGGGCTGTGGGATCGCTGGAGAGGGCGAAGCGGATGAAGCCTTCGCCGGTCCAAGAACTGCCGGACTCCCAGGCATGCTGCCGGAACATGAGCCATATGACTTTTTTGCCGGCATCGGGCACGCCGTGGTCCGTGATGGTGAGCAGCGGCATCTCCCGGCCTTCCGGAGTCTTGCCGATGGCGGAGTACGTCACGGCAGGATGCCGGCGGATGGAGCGAAGCAAGGCGGCGAAGTTGTCGTTGGTGTAGGGAGGGGCATGCGCAATCCAAACCCGTGGCCGCTCGGAGTGGACCTCAAAGCGGATCGAGGGACCGCTTTTGTCGTACGTGAACTTCTCTACCGGATGCCAGGTCTTCTGGTCGTAGCTAAAGAAAGGCGGCGTGTCTTTGGTGATGGCGCCCGCGTTCGGAGCAAAGTTGTACTCGCCGGCCAAGTCGACGAGTTCGAACTTCAAGTCCTGCCCGCGTGCATCGTCCACGCGGAAGTAATACCAACTCGCCTGCCGGTTGCGACCCGCCTGATCCTTCTGTCCCTCCACGTGCAGCCGGTACTGGTTCCTGGCCAACACCTCCACCTGGCCGAGGCGGCCATTCTCAAAGTCCGAGTTGATCGCCAGGGTGAGCGCGACGAGTAGCAGCATGCGGAAGGTCTCCGCTCCTGATTATCCTTCGCTAACGGGGCAAGGGCTCCGGGCTCGAAAGCGAGACGACCTGACCATCGCGCACCAGCCGCTCCCGCAACTCCGGATAGGGAACGTCGTGCAGACGTCGACCGCTGCTGAGTGCGATTGCCGCGGCGGTGCCCGCTGCCTGACCGAGCGACATGAAGGTCTGCTCCAGGCGGATGGCTCCGTAGGCAACGTGCGATGACGAGGGGCAGGAAGCGGTGAGCAGATTGGCCGCCTCCGTGGGCCGCGGCAGTAGCGCGCGGTAGGCGATGCCGAAGGGCCCCCAGTGGTTGTCGTCAAAGACGAAGCCTTCGTTGTAGGCGGCGCCATCGCGCACAATGCGGCGGACGCTGTGCGTATCGGTGGGCCAGTAGGCCATGGCCACCGGATCCTCCACGGGCGTGGGATTGGTGCGGCGCGTGTGATGTTCGGTGATCACATAGCTGGACACCATGCGCCGGCCATCGCGCACATAGAGCTGCCGTGGCCAGCCGCCGTGGTCCGTGAATTCGTCCTTGGGCAACCCCCATTCGCGCCACGCGGCGCGGGTGGATTCGGGAATCTCGGGATCGTTGGCGAGCAGCCAAAGCAGGCCTTGGGTAAAGTCGCGATGCTCGCGGAAGATGCGTTCGCGGGTGGCGTAGCTGCCTTCGGGCCACTCGCGATTCATGCCGTAGAGATTGGCGGAGAGGTCATGCCAACTGCCGAGGTCCGTTTTGCCGTTGGGTAAGCGCGGGGCGGGCGTCCAGAGCTTGCCGCCGGCGCGGACATAGCGGAAGTAGATCTCGTACTGCCGGCGATCGAAGTTGGCCGGCTTGGCAATCGGGAGGCGATTGGCGGGGTCGCGCGTGAGGCAAAGGCGAAAGCAAAAGGCCTGCAGGTTCTTGTCGCCGGCGCCGGGCTCGTCTAACGGCTCGTCCTGAATCGTGTAGATGACGCCGCTTTTCGGATCGCCCGGAATGCGATAGGGATCGACACGCACTGAAAACTGCGCGTGGGTGGTTTCGGCGCGGATGCCGTTTTTCGTCTCGCCGTACTTCGCATTGGCCTCGCGGCCGACGGTGGTCTCAACGCCCGCGGCAGCGAGTAAGTCGCCTTCGATGGTCGCGTCGAGGAAGATGCGGCCTTCGAAACGTTCGCCGGTCTCGGTGCGAATCGCTTGCAGGACGCGCGTGCCTGGTTTCCACTCCACTGAGGACGGTAGCGGCTCGCGCAGGCGCTGCCGCCGATAGACGGTCACACCCGCCTCCTGGAGTAAGTCGCCGAAGACGGCTTCGGCGACATGGGACTCGTAACGATAGACCGGTGCGTTCTGACCGTACTTACGCCCGATGCGCAAGTAATATTCGGCGGCCAAGCCGCCTACGGCACGGTCGTTGCGGAACCAATGGTTGTTGACGTCGTTGCTGCCCAAGCCGTCGACCGCGATGCCGCCCACGTGTTGTTCCGGGGCGACCAACGCGACCGTCCGGCCCATGCGTTTCGCTTGCACCGCGGCCATCACGCCAGCGGCCGTGCCTCCGTAAACCACCAGATCCACGGAGACCGCGGCCGCCGGCAAAGCAGCCAAAAGCAGGAGTGAGAACCAATGCATTAGAAGTACAGCTTAAGCCCCAATTGCAGCTCACGCGCCCGGGCGTTCGCGGCAAAGCTGGTAACGGTGCCGAAGGTGCCCGCGTCGATGTTCGCGCCGGGATTGCCAAACGTAGGCGTATTGGTGAAGTTGAACGCCTCGGCCCGGAACTGGAACTTATAGCGTTCGCGGAAGGTGAAGCTCTTCATTAGCGAGAGGTCGATGTTGTTCTGGCCATCGCTGCGCGTACGCGGCAGATTGCGGCCGACGTTGCCGAAGGTGAACGCGGGTGAGTTGACGAAGGCAGCGCGATTCAGCCACATGTCGATCGTCGGGTTCGGCAGCGACGGATCACCCACCACGTTCGGCTTGCTGCTGCCGAAGGCGGTGCCGTTCTGCGAGACGGAGATGACGTTGCCGCTCTGGTAGCTGGCGATCGCGTTGATCTGCCAGCCGCCGAGGATGCCCTTCACCAGCGCGGGTCCGCGCTTGCCGATGGGCAGTTCGTAGCTGGTGGAGATCACCAGGCGCTGGGGCAGGTCATTCGACGACACGGAACGTTCGGCGGCGATGTTGTCCCAGTTTCGGACGCCGTTGTCGCCGCTTTCGGTGAAGTTCGCGCCGCCATCGCCCGTGTTGTTGTCGATGAGCTTGGAGAACGTATAAGCGACGAGCATGCTCAGTCCGCGCGAGAAGCGCTTTTCGATGCGTACGGTGGCCGCGTGATAGATGGCATCGGCGAACGTAGCATAGCCGGAGGCGCCGCTGAACTGCGGGTAAGTATCCAGTAGCGACGCGCGCGTGACTTGCGCCTGACCCAGGGCAAGCGTGGAGGGAATGATACCGAAGTACGGATTTGGCACTAACTGCTGTAACTGCGTGCCCAGCGATTGATACTGCTGCGGCAGATAGTCAAACGTGCGGCGCCCGGGCAGATGCACGCCGTGGTTGCCCATGTAGCCGAGTTCCACCAGCCAGTTGCCGGTGAACTCGCGCTGCACCGAGAAGCTCCACTGCTGCGAATAGCCGCGGCGGATGTCGCGCAGGTTGCCGGAGATGCCTTGGCCCAGCAGGCTGAGCGCACCCTGGCTGGAGCCGATCGGTGCGAGCTTGCCGTTGGGGAAGGGGTTGGCGAGCGTCTCGTTCGGTGTAAAGCCGCCATCGATGGAGGACACCAGCGGCGTGTTGAGCGAGAAGCCCGACCGGTCCAGGCCCACGTAGATGCCGGTGGTGGGAAGGTAGGTGATGCCGTAACCGCCGCGCAACACCGTACGCGGCAGCACCTGCCAGGCGAAGCCCAGGCGTGGCTGGAAGTTCGTCATCTCGGCGTCGCGGTGGCCGCGCGACAGTCCACCGACGCCGGGGAACACCAGCCCGCCACGCAGGTTCACGCCGTTGACCGTGGATGGCACGAACGGATCGAAGTTGCTGATGGCGTTGTAACGGTCGGTGATGCCCGGCTCCACTTCCCAACGCAGGCCCAGGTTCACCGTGAGGCGCGGTGTGATCTTCCAATCGTCCTGCGCGTAGATGGCGAAGTTCTTGACGGTTTCGGTGACGGGAGCGCCGAAGCCCACTGTGCCGCTGGCGGGCGTGCCCAGCAGGAACGAGGCATAGCCGAAGCCGGAGGTGGCGCCCGCCGTGTTCGGATTCGAGCCTTGTGTGAACGCGCGGTTGAAGGTGAACGTGGCACCGGCGGCGCCTTGCGTGTTGTTCAACTGGTACACGCGGTTGTCGCTGCCGAATTTCCAGGTGTGCGCGCCGCGAATCCAGGTGAGCGTGCCGGTGTAACTGAAGGCCTTGTTCGATTGCACCAACTGGTCACCCTGATCCGCCCCGACCGACGTCATGTCGCTCATGTCGAAGCGGGGGAAGCCCGGCACCTGCATCAGCGCGTTCAGGCGGGCTGGCAAACTCAGCTTAGTGACGTCGAAGCCGAAGCTGCGCGTCACGCGATTCGGCAGATAGAAGTTCAGGCCGCCGCGGATGTCGAACAGTAAGTTCGGGCGGATGGCGTCCGAGTAACTGACGAAGGCGCTGTGGCGCTGCAGCGGCAGGTCGGACGTTTGGATTTCGGCGACATTGTCGTAGAAGTTCGGAATGCCCTGGAAGGTTTTGTCCCAGGTGTAGCGGCCGGCCAAGCGTCGCGTCGGGGTGAGGTAGTGGTCCAGACGCAGGCCATAAATGTCCTTGTTTACCGGTGAGGAGCCGAGGCCAAAGAAGTTGTTGGCGTTCGTATTCAAGGCGCCCACCGTGTTGGCCGCGGGATAAAAGCCATTCACCGCCAAGGCCGCGGCCGAAAGCCGGCTGGCGGGAATGCGGTTACCCGGGAACTGATCGCGAATGCGATTGGCGGGGTTGTTGGGATCCGTGCGGGTGCTGAAGGGATCATAGACCTGCACCAGAGCGCCGGCAGACGTGAGGGTTTGGCTGAAGTCGCCGGTGCGTTGCAACGCGGTGGGCACCGAGCGGATCGTCGACGCGAGGGTCCGCTGCTTGAACTGTTCCCAGTTGAAGAAGAAGAACGTTTTCTCTTTCTTGATGGGGCCGCCCAAGGTGGCGCCATATTGATTGAAGTTGAAGGGCTGGCGGGCACGGCCGGCGCGATTGCTGAAAAAGTCGTTGGCGCGGAGCACCTTGTTGCGATTGAACTCATACAGGCTGCCGTGGAAGGAGTTGGTGCCGGCCTTGCTGATCAGGTTGATGGTGCCGCCCCCGGTGCGTCCGTACTCGGCGCTGGGGTTGCGAACGATCAGGCGGAACTCTTCGGTGGCGTCCACTGAGAGCGGCGTTTGCAAGCTGCCGGAAGTGAAGTTCTCCGATGCAATGCCGTCCACCATGTAGTTGTTGGTGCCGGCGGCGCCGCCGGCAATCGAGGCCCGGCCGCCGCCATAGGCGGACACCGGCAGATCGCCGTAGGAGCCCACGGCGCGCACGCCGGGCACCAGCAGGGCGAACTGCAGCGGATTGCGGCCGACGGTGGGCATGTCGAGAATCTTTTGATTGGGGACGACGGTGCTGAGCGTGGCGCCTTCGGTTTCGAGCAACGGGGCGCTGCCGGAAACCTCGACGCGCTCGGTGACCTGGCCCACTTCCATCGTGAAGTCCAGGCGCAGGGTTTGCCCTTCATCGAGCGTCAGGCCGGTGCGGGTGATCTCCTTAAAGCCCGCTTGCTGGGCTTGGACGGTGTAAGTGCCGCGGGCAAGCAACGGGGCGGCGTAGTAACCATCCTGATTGGTGACTAAGTCGCGACGGACGCCGGTTTCGGTGTTCGTGACCAGAACCTTCGCGCCGACGACGATCGCGCCACCGGAATCCGCAACGCGGCCGGTAATCTGAGCGGACTGAGCAAATAGGGCAACGGCAGACATCGCCGTCATCCAGACGATACGATACAGCTTCATGGCTGACTCCTTCAACAAACTGAGTTAGAACTCGGGAATGCCACCGGTGCCGCCCCGTGGGTCGGACCATTTTTCCGGTTGGCCGGGAACAAAGTCGATGACTTGTTTCTGCTGACGTAAACTGGCCTGCAAACGGGGCAGGTCGATCTGCTGAACGGACTTTGACGTGGCGACGGCCTGGGCCGCCGCGGTGCCGGCGGCATGGCCGCCAATCATCCAGACACTCTCCAGCCGGTAAGTGCAGAAGCCGACGTGGGAGAAGCTTGCCGCGCCGGGGACCAGCAAATTCGTGCACTCGCTCCGTTTGGGAACTAGGGTGCGATAGGGGATCTGGTACGCCCAGGCGAGCCGCCAGATGCGGCCTTCGTTCATCAGGGCGGTGGGCGAGACGGCGACGCGCTGCACGGGATGCGAGTCAATGAAGTGCGAACTGAGGCCGATCGAGTCGGCCTTGTGCCGGTCCGTGGTGACGTCGCGCTGGGTGACGATGTACTCGCCTTTCATGCGCCGCGCTTCACGCACGTATAGCTGATAGGGCAGGTGGCGGTTGTCCGTAAACTCGTCCCGGTGGAGGCCCCAGCCGCGCATCTCCTGGCGGACGTTCTCGGGCACGGTGTCGTCGTGGCCGAGGAAATGAAGCAAGCCCAAGGTGTAGTCCCAGTGATCGGCAACGATGCGGTCGCGTTCGGCGTAGTCGGCTGAAGGATAGTCGAACTGCCCGCCGAAGTGGCCCATCGAGATGATCGCCACGTGTTTGTTGTTCACTTCGAACTTGCCGTGGCGGCGGGCGTAGAGGTCCAGAAAGTCAGTGAGCTTGTGTTGCCGCGCGCGACTCTCCGTAAGGTAGTTGGCGAGCAGGGCATAGCGGCCACGGTCGTAGTGGGCGGGGCCGGGAATCGGCACGCGCAAGCTGGGGTCTTTGGCAAAGGTAAGGCGGAAGTTGTAGTTCATGCCAGCGCGATGGGCGCTGCCTTCGGGCAGATCCTTGCGCCAGGCGGAGAGGCCGGGAAGCAGGCGGCCGTTGGCGTCCACAGTCTTCGCCTCGCGCAACTGGTCGAAGCGGATGCCGGCGGCGTCCTCCCCATACTCGGATCGGCTTTCACGTCCGAAGGTGGAAGACACGCCCGCGCGCGCCATCAGGTCGCCCTCGTAGCCGGCGTCGATGAAGACGCGGCCGGTGACGGTGGAGCCGTCGCTTAAGGTAAGCGAGACGATGCGCGCACCGGACTTCTTCACGTCGGTGACCCGCACGCCGTAGCGGATCTCGACCTTCGCCTCGGACAACATGTCCAGGTAGGTCTTTTCCGCCACGGAGGACTCGAAGTAGTACTCGGGCCTGCCGGTACCGTAGTGCTGGCCGAGCCGTTCGTAGAACTCGTTGGCCAGGCCACCGATCGTCCAATGCAACATGTGCTCGGATTCGGCCGTGTTGATGCCGCTGGTACTCAGCCCGCCGATGTGGCGCGTGGGCTCAATCAGGAGGACCCGCCGGCCGGCTCGTGCCGCGGCCAGAGCAGCCGCGATGCCACAGGGCACGCCGCCATACACCACTACTTCGGGCGCGGACGCACCCCAGACGAAGGCGGCACTCGCGGACTGAGCGAGGAAAAGGCGACGGGAACCTGAAGCCATTGGCGCATGATGCGCACCATCGGGGCGGCGCGCCAAGCAACTTCTTGTCATGGGCGCGTTGTTGGCGAAGGCTAGTGTTTTCAGTGGTCTGGTGGACGTTGCAACTTTGTTGTATTGTTGTTGATCATGCAGGCAGTCGGGGGTTTGGAGGCTGAAACGAAGCAGCGCGTCCTCGAGGACCTGCTGCGGAGCCCCGCCTTTGGCCGTTCTGACCAGTTGCGGCAAATGCTCCGCTACATGGTGGAGGAAGAGCTCGCCGGGCGCGGCGACCAGCTCAGCGAATACAGTATCGGCGTGAACGCCCTGGGCCGTCCCGCCGACTATCTGCCCGACGTTGACTCCACCGTACGCAGCCGGGCGCATGAACTGCGCAAGCGGATGGAGGAGCACTTCCGCAGTGACCACACCGGCGGCTGGCGCATTGAACTTCCCAAGGGCACCTACCGCGCCCGTTTCATACCTCCGGTGGGGTCCGTGGAGCCCGCGCCGGCGGTGGTCGCCGCGCCGGTCCTTCCGGCGCCGAGTCGCTTCTGGCCCGGGTTCCTGGCGGGGCTGGGGCTGTGTGGGCTGGCTGCTTTGGCCTGGTGGCTTTGGCCCGCCCCGGCTTCGGAACGCGCCGCGCGGGCCATCTGGGGACCCTTGCTCACGCCCGGCACGCCGGTTAGCTTGCTGCTTGCCAATGTGCCGCAACTTTGGGTCCGTGAGTTTGGCGATCAGCCGCTGCCGGTTCATGATCCGCCTTATTACTTTTCGGTTCCGAACGACCCTCGTTTCCCCGAGTGGTACCGCCGCACCATGCTGAGCGAACCGGGGCACCTGATCCTGCATCCAAATCATCACTCGCCGCTCGGCGGCGAAGCGCAGGCCGCCGTGCGTTTGGCCGCCTTCCTGGCTGCGCGGCAAGTGCCCGTCGAGATGCTTTCCGGCGACCGGGCCGGGGCGCTCGAAATCAAGGATCGCAACGCCGTCGTGATCGGCCGGCCGGAGTACAGCCGCGCCGCGCTCGCGCTGCAGCCGCCCGCCGGGTTCTCGGTGAAGTATGTGCCAGAGCGACGCGAGGTTGGCGTTGTTTCCGCCGATGGCCGGCGCGCCTTCTTCCGCGAAAATGGCGGCTCCATCAACTACGGCCTGATCACGGTGCTGACGCGGCAAACCGACGCCGGACCCCGGCGCACGGTGCTGGTGGCCGGCATCAATTCGGACGGCAGCGACGCGGCGATGGATTACCTCACCTCGTTGCTCAACCTGCCCGGGTTGTTGCATGAACTGTCCCAACATGGTTCCGTGCCGCCGGCTTATCAGATCGTGGTGCGCTCGCGATCGAACGACACCCGGATGCTTGAGTCCGAACGGGTGGCGATCGAAGTACTTCCTTAGCTGTAGAGG
The DNA here is from genome assembly GCA_044226365.1 of Bryobacteraceae bacterium. Classification (GTDB taxonomy): domain Bacteria; phylum Acidobacteriota; class Terriglobia; order Bryobacterales; family Bryobacteraceae; genus JALHNI01. The sequence continues at coordinate 35,441 of JBGAHE010000025.1, read as the reverse complement.
TCGCTCATCTCGCGGAAGTTGACGACCTTGGTGCCGGCCGCCGGATCCACATAAACGAAGTCGCGCCCGGAAGGCATCTGCGTCAGGCGCTTGGTGTAATCGATGCCGAGCGCCGAGTAGATCGTGGCGCAAACATCTTCGGTGTAGACGGGCCGCTTGCCGGACCAGCCGAAGTCCGTGATTTTGGCGCCCTGGTCATCGGTGGCGCCAATCGCGCGGCCGCCCTTCACACCGGCGCCGGCGAAGAGCGCAAACATGGTGTCGGCATAATGTTCGCGGCCCGCTACGGGCGTCAGGTCGCCGGGCGTCCGGCCGAACTCGCCCATGCACACCACCAGCGTCTTCTCGAGGAGCTTCATTCGCTTCAGGTCGGCCATCAGGGCGGAGAACGCCGCGTCCAGCGTCTCGCAAGTCTTGTAGAGCCCGCCTTTGCCGTCCTTGCCGTAGATGTTGCTGTGATGATCCCAACCGGGCTGGGTCACCAATAGGAAGCGCGCGCCCGCTTGCGCCGCCACCATGTTGCGCGCAATCAGGCAGGCATCGCCGAACGGGGTGCTGCCGTACGCTTTGCGCTCGTCGTCGGTCATTTTGAGGACGGTGCTCATGGCGGGCGTGTTCATCATGCGGTACACCGCGCGGGAGAAACTGTCGAACTGGCGCATGCCCACCGGCGCGAGGTCATTCAACTCGCGCCGGCTGGTGTCCATCGATTGGAGCAGGTCCCAGCGCCGGGCCAGGCGTGCCCGGTCCTTCTCTTCCACATAGAAGGGCAGATTGCGGGCGGCCAGGTCGAGCGTTAAGGGCGCGCAATCGGAGGAGAGGGCACCTTCGCCCTGCAACGGCCCGTACATTGTGGTGGGCTCGTAGTTCATCGCCACAAACGGCGGCAGAAAGTCACTGGGCTTGCCGCGTCCCTTGAACTCATGCGCGATCACTGCGCCGAGCGACGGGCTTTCTTTGATCCTCGCCGGGCTGACGGCATGGCCCGTCTGCAAGTAGTACTGGCCCCGCGAGTGCACCGTCTCCCAAGCTTGCGCGGACCGCACCACTGCCAGGTCGCCCAGGTGCTCAGCCAGCTTCGGCATCAACCCGTAGGGATATTGATAGCCGAACGGCGTGGCGCGGACGTCGCGATTCTCTGGCGCCCACTTGCCGAACTTCACGTCGAACATGTCCATCTGCGACGGACCGCCCTGCAAGTTCAGAAAGATGACGGACTCGGCGGAGCCGCGTGGCATGAAGCGGGTTTGCGCCTGCACGTTCGAGGGGCGCACGGCGTCGGCCAAGTCGTAGCCGGCGATCGAGAGGGCGCCCAGGTTCAACAGGCTGCGTCGCGTCAGTTGAGGGAAACGTGTCATGTCAGTAGAAAAGGAAGTCCAGGCGATTCACCAGCACCCACAGCAGGTCTTCGGCGCCTTGTTCGCGCTGCTCGCGCAGCAGTTCGACGGCGGAGGCGCGTTCGCTCACCGAAGGCGGACGCGAGAGCGCCGCGAGGTAAAGCTCTTCCACGATTGCGTCGTTGGCGGCCGGATTGTCGCCGCGCATCAGCGCCTCCAGGCGGCTGCCCTTCTGAATCTTCAGTCGTTCTCGAATCAACTGGTCGTTCATCAGGATGGCCGCCTGCACCATCGACGGCTTGCGATTGGCCTCGATGGCGTAGCGGTCGCATTGGCCAAAGGCCTGCAGTGCGCGATAGAGCTTGGGGTCGCTCTTGTCGATGTCCTGCGGCGAACGCGTCTGCATCACGGCGGCGGCTTTCTTGTTCGAATACGTCACGTTGAAGCTGGCCGGCACGCCAGTGAGCTGCGCGATGGCGTCGAAGGTTTGTTCGGCGGAGAGGCGTCGCGTGAGCCGGCGGGAGAAATAGCTCTCCTGTGTGGGCTTCCACCCGGCCGGCGCGGCGATGGCGCGCTGATAGGCTCGCGAACTGACGATGAGCCGCATCAGGCGGCGGAGGTCGTGGCCGTGCGTGCGGAAGTCCTCGGCGAGGGCGTCCAGCAGTTCGGGATGCGAGGGCTGCACCGTCCAGGGCGCGGGCGGCGGATTCCTGGGGTCCTGCCGCGCCAGGTCAAAGTCGAAGGGCCCATCGACGATGCCTTGCCCCATCAACTCGGCCCAGAACAGATTCACGGTTGCCCGGGCGAACTGCGGATGGCTGGTGATCAGGCGCGCGTAGGCCTCGCGCGGCCGCTCGCCCGGCTCGATCCTGCCGCCCCCCAGCAGAAAGGTCGGCGTCACGTCCGCCTTCGGGTTCCGCGGCGGACGCAGTGAACTGCGCGTGGTGAGGCTGTAGCCCTGGGCCGTGTCCTTCACCATGAACTGCGGCGACCGGCCAAACACGGGCGCAATGTACGTTTTGCCAAAGAAGCTGGCCTGACGCCACAGTTCGGCCCGCTGCCGTTGGCTCAGCCACAGGTTCACCTTCTCCAGATGATGGGCGCCGTCATGACAGGAGATGCACTCGGCGTTCACGCCCAGGAAGAGCTTCGTGGTGTTGATGGCGATCTCGTCGGCGGTGTCCTCGTGGTTCATCATGTAGCCGTCGCCTTCGAAGACATGACTGCGGGCAATGAAGTTGGCGGCGCCGTCGCTCCAGGTGGAGACGGCGGTGGCGGTGATCAGGTCCCGGACGAACTCGTCGTAGGGCAGGTTCAGCGTGAGGGTCTTGTAGATGTAGTCGTATTGGGTGTTGATGCCCTCTTCGAGCAACTGCCCGTTGCGGAAGAGGTCGCTGAAGAAATAGGTCCAGCGGTCGAGGAAGGGCGCTTGGCTGACGGAGCGCATGCCGGTGACGGGCAGGGGCGGGAAGAGCGAGTCGATCAGTTTTGCGCGTTTCTGCGGATCGTCGTTCTTCAGGAACTCGCGAGCGGTCTTCACGTCCGGCAGTTTGCCGGTGAGGTCGAGCGAGAGGCGGCGCAGAAACTCGGCGTCCGAGGCGACGGCAGCCAGGGGCACGCGGTCGGCCTTGGCCTTTGCCTCAATCCAACGGTCGATCAGGTTGTCGTCGGCAGCTGCGAGAGATGACAGGCAAGCCAGGCTGAGGAGTGTGGACAGCGCGGTCGTCACTTTGCGTATTCAGCCACGGGGCCGGTTGTGACGCCAAGTGCAAAGCAGTTTATAAGCGCGTTTAACGTTGGTGTAGCGTAGCGGAATCAACGGCTTAGTGCGCGAGCGTCCACAGGCTTCGCATCGAGCACACGATCGGCGCTCACTTCGTATTGGATGATCGCCTCGAACGACTCGCCAGCCTGCCGCTGATCCAGAAACGTCCGCAGCACGCCCAATTCTGTCTGGCTGGTGAGCAACGTGGCGAGCGCGGGGTTAAAGGCGGAAGCCACCACCAGGAGCCGCGTGTGAGGCGCTTTGCCCGGCAACATCGCGATCACGCCGTGCCCGGTGGTCCGCAGCGGCGAATGGACCTGGGTGGGATACAGCTTGCCGGACTTGGTGTCGGCAAAGCCGCGGGCGGTGCCGGTGGGCGAACGGTCAAAGGCGTAACCCAGCCGGTCCATCACGTTGGGCACCTGATGGCTGGAGCCGGGGCCCAGAAAAACGATGGCATCCTGCGAGTCCAGCATGTCCATGGTGGCGGCCGGAGTGTCGAGCACTTTGGCCGGTACGCCGCGATCCTCCAGATACCGGGACACGGCCGAAGCCGCCACCGTATCCGACGCCACCGTATAAAGATGACTGGTCTCCGGCTTACCGTAGAGCTGGAAGAGCTTCTCCAGTTGTTCGGACAGCTTGCCGTCGTCCGGCCGGTTGACGCGGAAGTCGCGGACCACCAGCGGCGAATTCTCCCAGCGAAAGAAGAGCGGCGCGGGCACGATGATGGCCACCGGCTTGCCCTTGGTGACCATCGGTTGCCAGAAGCGATCGATGGGTGGGACGTCGGCGCCGGCCTGGGACCGCAACCGGTGATTGTCATAGGCGAGACCCGCGGAGAGCGCGCCCAACGCCGCACAGGCGATCCACCATCGCCGCGACGATTGCGGTGGCTCAGCAACTGCCGGTTCCGCCGTCACGACCTGATAGTCGAGCCGGTATTCCCCGGCGGGAATCTGTAGCCGCACGACTTCCAACTCGCCGACGGGCGATTCGTAATACTCCTTCAGACGGGTGCGCAGGCGCGAGATGTGCACGCGGACGGCTGAATCGGTCTTGGGGTCGAAGTCCGTCTTGCGGCCCAGCACTTCGGTGCCGATCGCATACTCGGAGACGACGGCGCCGCGATTGCGCCAGAGGTAAAGGAGCAGATCATGCAGCACCGGCGCCTTGCGGAACGAAGCGCTCCCCGCTACGCGATCAAGCGCAGACTGTACTTCAAGCTCAGGAATGGCGGACCGAGTCACAAACGCCTCTGATTCTAGCCCACTCCCCGCGAGATAAACTGAGGGCGAACCTCGTGCCATGAACGCCGCCCGACTGCTCGCTCCGTTCGCCTTCGCTCTGTACGGTCACGCCGCCGCGCCGGCGGCGATCGATACGGCGCTGAAACAGCAATGCGCCACGTGTCATCGCGGCGCCCATGCTCCCGGTGGTTTCGACTTCACGGCGCTCTCTTTCGAACTCGGCGACGTGCATCGTTACAACCAGTGGGTGCGCGTCTACGACGCTGTCCGCGCCGGGCGTATGCCTCCCGCTTCCCTGAACTTCAACCGCCAGCCGTTCCTCGCCGCACTCAGTGCGGAACTCACCGCGCAAAGCCGCCGCCAGACGGCGGCACAAGGCCGCGCCGTGCTTCGGCGTCTGAACCGGTATGAGTACGAGAACACGCTGCGTGACCTGCTTTCGGCGCCGTGGCTGCAACTCAAGGACTCCGTGCCGGAAGACGGCATCGTGCATCGCTTCAACAAGAGCGGCCAGGGGCTCGACGTCTCTCATGTGCAGATGTCGCGCTATATGGAGGTTGCTGAACAGGCGTTGCGCGACGTGATGGCGGCGGCTCCGGTGGCGCCGGCGACTAGCCGGCACTATGCGCGCGACCAGAAACGACTCGTCAACCGGATGAAGTATTCGCCCTTCAACAGTCATCCGGAGCGGGCGACGATCCCGATCTTGGGCTTTGAGGCGCAGCCCGAGGTGATCGCACTCAAGGCGCCCATCACCGTGGGCCCGGCCAATCCCGCGGTGCGCGATCTCGAAGGCTACGCCACGCCAGCCAGCACATACATCGGCAACGAGATGCACTTCGACGGCTTCACTGCTCCCGCAGGTGGCGTGTACAAGCTGCGCTTCAACGCCTTCTCCTTGTGGATTCACACGCATTGGGTGAAGGCTCCCGGCGGCAAGGAAATGTCCTGGCGGCCGGATCGTGACCACACCTCGCGCGGTCGCACCACCGAGCCCGTCACCATCTACGCGCAAAATCAGGCGCGCGAGCGACGCCTGCTGGGCACCTTCGACGTCTCGCCCGAGCCCGGCTTCCATGAACTCACCGTGCATCTGCTCGCCGGCGAACAGATTCTACCCGACGCCTCGCGCCTGTTCCGCTCCCGGCCCGGCTTTATCGCGAGCCCCGACGCCACCGCAGACGGCATGCCTGGTGTGGCCTATCGCTGGATGGAGGTGGTAGGGCCGCTTGCGACGCCCGCCGCGCGCGCCGTCAGTCAACGGCTCTATGGCTCCTTACCGCAGCCAGCCGGCAATGCCGCGGATCTCGAGCGGCTGGTGCGATCCTTTGCCGCGCGGGCCTATCGCCGCCCGGTGCGCGAGGGCGAACTCGCTCCCTATGTGGCCATCGCCCGGGATCGGCTGGCGGCCGGAGGTCCGCAGGCGTTTTCTGAAGCGCTCGTGGCCGGCTACACGGCGGTGCTGTGTTCGCCTGGCTTCCTGTATCTCGAAGAGCGGCCGGGTCCGCTCAACTCCTGGGCTGTCGCCAACCGCCTGGCGTACTTCCTGTGGAACGCGCCCCCGGACGATGAGCTGCGCACGCTGGCTGCGCGGGATGCTTTGCGACAGCCAGCCACCGTGCTGCGGCAAACTCGCCGGCTGCTGGCGGATCCCCGCTCGCGGCAGTTCGTCAACGCCTTCCTCGACTATTGGCTGGATTTGCGCCGTCTGGGCGACACCACGCCGGACCAAACGCTCTATCCCGAGTATTACCTGGACGATTTGCTCAACGAGTCCGCCCGCACCGAAACGCAGCTCTTCTTCGACCACCTACTGCGCCGCAATCTGCCGGCCGCCACGCTGGTCGAGGCGCGCTTCGCGATGCTGAATTCGCACCTGGCGCGACACTACGGTCTGCCGCCGGTGGCCGGCAGCGACCTCCGCCTGGTCAACCTGCCGGCCGATAGCGTCCGCGGCGGCTTGCTGACGCAGGCCAGCATTCTCACCATCACGGCCAATGGCACCACCACGTCGCCCGTGCTGCGCGGCGCCTGGGTGATGGAGCGCATTCTGGGCGAACCGCCGCCGCCTCCGCCGCCCGGCGTGCCGGCCGTGGAGCCGGATACGCGCGGTGCCACGACGATTCGTCAGCAACTCGACAAACATCGCTCCGTTGCCGCGTGCGCCAGTTGCCATCAGAAGATTGACCCGCCCGGCTTCGCACTCGAGAGCTTCGACGTCGTGGGCGCCTTCCGTCCACGTTACCGTTCGCTCGAACAAGGCGACCCGGTGGGCGGGTTCGGCAAGAATGGCCATCGCTTCACCTATCGCCTGGGCCCGCCGGTGGATGCCAGCGGCCAGCTGCATGGCCAGAGCTTTGCCAACGTGCGCGACTTTAAGCAAGTCCTGCTGCGCGACGAGCGCAATCTCGCCCGCAACCTGCTCACGCAGCTGATGACCTACGCCACCGGCACCGCCCCCGGCTTTGCCGAACGCGAAGAAGTTGAACGTCTGCTGCAAGCCGCGGGGCCGCGCTATGGCGTCGCGTCACTGGTGGAGCAAATCGTCCAGAGCCCATTATTCCTGAGTAAATAGAGGCCATCGCATGAACTTCATCACTCGCAAGCAACTCCCTCGCCGCCGCTTTCTGCGCGGAGCCGGCGCGGCGCTGGCTTTACCGTTGCTCGATGCCATGCAGCCCGCGCTCGCCGCGGACGCGCCGCCGCCGCGCCGGTTGTTCGCCGTCTGCAACAACCTGGGCTTCCTGACCGACAAGTTCTTTCCGCAACAAGCCGGGGCCAGCTATCAGCCCTCGCCGTATCTCGAATTGCTTGCCGCTCATCGGCAGCAGTTCACCGTCTTCAGCGGCGTGTCGCATCCCGACGTGGATGGCAGCCACTCCTCGGAAGTCTGCTTCCTCACCGCGGCGCCGCACCCCGGTAACGGCGGCTTCCGCAACTCGATCTCGCTGGATCAATACCTGGCCGACCACATCGGCGTTCTCACGCGGTTCCCGTCGCTCACTTTGGGCGTCAACGTCAATCGCGGCCAACGCAGCCTGTCGTTCACCGGCTCCGGCGTGATGATTCCGAGCGAGGAGAGCGCCGCCGCCGTCTATCGCAAACTCTTTCTGCAAGGCTCGGCCGACGAGATCGAAAAGCAGATCGCCCGTTTGAAGCTGGGCCAAAGCATCATGGACTCCGTCGCGGTGCATGCCCGGGGGCTCGAGCGCGATTTGGGCCCTCGCGATCGCGAACGGTTGGATCAGTACATCACCGGCGTGCGCGAGCTCGAACGGCGGCTTGTCCTGGCGCGCGAATGGGAGCGCCGCCCAAAGCCGAAGACGACGCGGCCCGCCCCCACCGATCCGCCCGAGATGCGCTCCTACATGGAGAAGACCGCCCTGATGTACGACATGGCCAAGCTCGCCTTTGAAAGCGACTCGACGCGCCTCATCACGCTTTTCCTCGATAGCTCCAACTCGCCGGCCATCGACCTCGGCGAAGTGAAGATCACCGACGGCTATCACAACCTTTCGCATCACGGCAAAAACGAAAGCAAGCTGCAACAGCTGGAAGCCATCGATCGCCGCCACATGCAGCTCTTCTCGGAACTCCTCACCCAGCTGCAAGGCGCGCGCGAGCAGGATCACTCGCTGCTGGACCGCACGCAGGTCCTCTACGGCAGCAACTTCGGCGACGCCAATAAGCACACCACCACCAACATGCCGGTGATCCTGGCCGGCGGCGGCTTCGCGCACGGTCAGCATCTGGCCTTCGACGTTCAGCGCAACTATCCGCTGCCCAATCTCTTCGTCAGCATGATCCAGCGTATGGGGGTGGAAGCGAGCCAGTTCGCCTCGTCCACCGGTCCGATGCGCGGCCTCGATCTCCGCGGCTAGAATCGTGTTCGGCCCTGCTGAACGACGCTTGACCCTTCTGGCCGCGGCGATGAATACTCTCATTGATCCATGGCCACCGTTAAAGCCATCAGCCGGTCAGCAAAGCTGAACACCCGGGACTACGAAGTCTCTTCGGTGCGCAAAGCGCTCGAGTTGCTCAGTGCGTTCTCGCTGGCCAATCCGTGCTGGTCGCTCTCGGACCTCGCCCGCCAGCTTGAGCTGCCCAAGAGCACGGCGCACAATCTGCTGCGGACGTTGCAGTCCTTTGACCTCGTGCAGCAGGACCGCGAAGACCGTACCTACCGTCTGGGACCGCGGGCGATTGAGATGGGCTTCGTCTTCTCGCGCAGTACGGAGATGCTGAACCAGGCGCGCCCCATCCTGCGCCGCCTGGCCGATACGTCGCGCGAGACCGTCAAACTCGGCGTCCTCTCCACGGGCCAGGTCCTGATTCTCGCGGCCTTCGAGTCGAGCTTCCAGTTGCACACGCGCGGCGACATCGGCACGCGCTGGCCCCTGCATTCCACCAGTCTCGGCAAAGCCATCCTGAGCGCCTTGCCGCCGGATGAGGCCGAAGCCACGGTTGCGGAACGAGGGCTCGCGCGCTTCACTAATCGAACCACCACCTCCTGGCCGAAGCTGCGCGCGGAACTGAACCTGATCCGCGAGCGCGGCTACGCCCTGGACCTGGAAGAAAACGAGCCCGGCGTGCATTGTGTCGCCGCCCCGTTTGTCGATACGCTGCGCGGCGCCATCGGCGCGGTGAGCGTCTCCGGACCTCGCGTCCGCCTGGAAGATGCCGCCTTGCGTGAGTTGGTGAAAGAGGTCACTGCGGCGGCGCGCGCCATTCGTCCCCAAGCTTTTCTGGAGCAATTATGAACTCTCAATCGATTCGCGGCATCATCCCGCCCCTGGTTACCCCGTTCCGCCCTGATGGCACCATCGACGAGGCGGCCCATCGCGCCGAGGTGCGCTACATGGTGGAGCAAGCCCGCGTGCATGGGCTCGCCGTCTGCGGCAGCACCGGCGAAGGCCACACGCTTTCTACCGACGAGACTCGCCGCATTGTCGGCTGGACGGTGGAGGAAGTGAAAGGCCGCGTGCCGGTCATCGCCGGCATCATCACCGATAGCACTCAATCCACCATTGATCGCGCGCTCGCCCTCGCCGACCTTGGCGTCGCCGCGCTGCAGGTGACGCCGGTGCACTACGTCTTCCGGCCGGACGACGACTCCATGGTTCGCCACTTCGGCGCGATCGCCGACCGTACCGGCATTCCCGTCATCATCTACAACGTCGTCCCGTGGTCCTACCTGCTGCCGCCCCTGCTGGTCCGCATCCTGCGCGACGTGGAAGGCGTCATTGGCGTGAAGCAAAGCGCCAGCGACATGAAGGCGCTGGCCGATCTGCTCCTGCTCAGTGAAGAGGCTGGCATTCGCGACCGCGTCCGCATTCTCTCGGCGGTCGACGCCTTACTTTATCCGTCGTTCCGGCTGGGCTCCGATGGCGCCGTCGCGGCCATTCTCAGTGCCGCGCCCGAAGCCTGTGTGGCTTTGTGGGACGCGGTGGCCGCCGGTGACGATCGCACCGCGCTGGACCTGCATAAGAAGCTGCTGCATCTGTGGAACGCCATCGATGCTCCCAACCTTCCGGCTAATGTTCGCGCGGGCATGCGCGTGTTCGGACGCGAAGGCGGCGTGCCGCGTCCGCCCATGCCCGTCAGCAGTGCGGCGCAGGAAGAGCGAATCCGCGCGGCGATGAACGCTCTGGCTCCGGCCGTTTCGGCCTAACTCTCGTCATCCATCTTCGAAGTCCCCCTGGAAAGGAACTCTATGTCTCCTCGTCGAGTCGTCGTGTGTCTACTCGCCCTCGCTTTTGCCGCTTTGAGCCAAACCTCCACCGCGCGCGTCTCCGGTCTGGTGACGGACTCGGCCGGCGCCGTCATCCCGGCGGCGTCGATCACCTTGAAGAATGCGGCTACCGGCATTGAAACCAAGGTGCAGGCCGGCAACGAAGGCCTTTATACGGCGGCCTTCTTGCCGCCCGGGCCTTACGAACTCTTCGTGGAGGCCAAGGGCTTCAAACGCTTCGTTCGCCAGGGCCTGACGCTCGATACGGGCCAGGCGCTGGTGCTCGACGTGCGTCTCGAAATCGGCTCGGTCGCCGAGTCCGTCGTGGTCTCGGCCGAAACGCCGTTGCTCGCGGCCGACTCTTCCGCCATCAGCACGCTGGTGGAGAACGCCACCATACGCAACATGCCGCTGGCCAGCCGCCGCATCGGGAGCCTAATCCGTCTGATGGGCAACGTCACCTTCGGTAGCGAAGCGTCCTGGGAAGGCATCACCAACTTCTCCATCGCGGGCGGTCGCGGCCGTCAGCAGATCTGGCAGTTGGATGGCGGCAACCTGCAGGGCGTGATGCTGGTGACGGGCATCGCCAGCGTCGCGCCGCCCGTCGAGGCGATGGAGGAGTTCCGCATCCAGGCCAACGGTTATCCCGCTGAGTTTGGCCGCAGCACCGGCGGCTTCATCTCGATGACCACCAAGTCCGGCACCAACCAGTTCCATGGCTCGCTCTATGAGTTTCTGCGCAACGACGCCTTTGACGCGCGGAACTTCTTCTCCGCCACCAAGCCGCCCTTGCGCTACAACGTCTTCGGCGGCACGGTGGGCGGCCCCATCCGCCGCGACCGCACATTTTTCTTCTTCTCTTATGAAGGAACGCGGCGGCGCGATGGCGTCACCCGCATTCTGAATGTGCCCACGGCACAGGAAGTGCGTGGCGACTTCTCCGCCACGGCGGGCACGCTCCTCGATCCCGCTAACGGTCAGCCCTTCCCGGGCAAGGTGATTCCCGCCTCTCGGCTCGACCCGGTTGGGGCGGCGCTGGCCCGCCTCTATCCCACGCCCAACGTCCCCGGCGCGCCCAGTGGCAATCGCAACTTCCAGCAGAACGCCGTCAATCGCACCACCGGCGATAGCTACATCCTCAAGCTCGATCACTCGCTCTCCGCGCGCGATCGTATCTCCGGACGGTATCTGAAGTTTCGCAGCCCCGTGCAACCGGGCCGCGTTTATCCGAACCCGGCGGCGGATACGGTGGGCGATCAGCTTTCCGATCAGTTCCACGTCACCGGCAACTGGGTGCGCAACGTCAGCACGTCGCTCTTCAACGAAGTCCGCTACAACTACAACCGCCGCACCAACGAAGATCCCTCGCTCTACCCCAGCACCATCAATGCCGATGTCGGTTTGCGTGGCGTGGCGCAGGACGGCACGGCTAACCTCAACATCACCGGCTTCACCGCCATCGGCCAAGGAGGCCAGTATCGGCTCGCCGGACCTGGCTTCCAACACCAGATCATCAACTCCACCACCTGGATTCGCGGCGCGCATCAGGTGAAGTTCGGCGGCGAATGGCGCTCTTCGGAGATGCCCGACCTCTGGGGCGATTCGCGCGCCGGCACCTTCAACTTCAACGACGTCGCTACCGGCCGCGGCTTCGGGCTCGCGTCTTTGCTGCTGGGCTGGGTGAATACGGCGGCCGTCAACACCGGGTTCACCAGCGCCCGCATGAACTACTTCGCCGGCTACGTGCAGGACGATTGGAAGGTCAGCTCCCGCCTTACGCTGAACATCGGTTTGCGCTGGGACATGGACACGCCGCGTTCGGAGAAGAACAACCAGCAGACCGGCTTTGACCGGTTTGCCATTAACCCCGTCTCCGGCACGCCCGGCGCCATCACCTACGCGGGCGTGGGCGGCACGTCGGTCTACGCCCACCGTTTCGACCGCAACAACTTCGGCCCGCGCTTCGGCTTCGCTTACCGTCCGCTCGGCGATCGCCTCGTCTTCCGCGGGGGCTATGGCCTGATGTACGGCCCCATCTATGACGACTCCATCACGCGGGCCAACGTGGTCGGCTTCGGCGACGTCCGCCAGTTCCAGTCTTCGGACAACGGCATCACGCCCGCGTTTCTGCTGCGCTCCGGCGTCCCGCTCCCTCCGGTGGAATCGCCTAATCCCGGCTTCGGCGCCGTGCCTGTCGGAAGCGCGCCGCGCGTCTCCCCGGACTTCTACGACCCCGATCTGAAGGCCACCTACGCGCATCACATCAACTTCAGCGTGCAGCGCCAGTTGGCCGGCAGCTTCCTGGTGGAAGCCGCTTACACGGCGAACCTCTCCCATCGCGTGAGTGGCCGCGCCACCAACGTCAACGAGATTCGCCCGGAGCGCCGTGGCGCGCGGCAGGACCAGACGCTTCGCCCGTTTCCCCAGTACGCCAACGTCACGCAGCGCGCCATGAACTGGGGCAACTCGTCGTATCACGGCGTCAATTTCAAGGTCGAGAAGCGCTTCTCGCGCGGCTTGAATCTGCTGAGCAATTACACGTGGGCTAAGTTTCTGGATGACGTGCAATCGGCGGCCGATGCGGGCGGCGGCGGTCCGCAGAGCTACTACGCACGCCACCTCGACAAGTCCTATAGCGGCAATGACCTTCGGCATCGCTGGGTGTCGAGCGCGGTGTACGAGTTGCCCGTGGGTCGCGGCCGTTCATTCAACCTGGCGCAACCCGTGCTCGATGCGGCCTTCGGCGGCTGGAGCCTGGGCCTCATCTCCGAACTGCGCAGCGGCCTCCCGTTCGGCGTCACGGAACAGACCAACCGCCTGAACGCTTTCTCCTCTTCTCAACGCCCGAACCTCGTGGGTGCCTGGCAACTCGATGGCGATCGTTCCCGGGCCCAACTCATCTCGCAATGGTTCAATACCGCTGCCTTCGTCTTTCCGGGCGATGGCGTGCTGGGCAATTCGCCGCGCAGCGTGGGCCAAGGCCCCGGGTCCGTAGGGCTCGACCTCTCGCTGCTCAAGGACTTCGCCTTCCGCGAACGCGTGAAGCTGCAGTTCCGCGGCGAGTTCTTCAGCATTCTCAATCGCCCCAACTTCGGCTTGCCCAACGGCGCGCGCGGCAGCGCCGCTTTCGGCACCATTGCCAGCGCCAGCGGCGCCCGCCAGGTCCAACTCGGCCTGCGCCTCACCTTCTAACTAAGATGGAGCTACCCATGTCCTGCTTACTCACCCGCCGCGCTCTGCTCGGCGCGCTGGCCACCGGAGCTTCGGCGCAGATCAGGCCAGAGCTTTGGGACCCGTCGCAGCCTGTCCCCAAGCAAGCCGAACTCGCGACGCTCGCCGGCGTGCGCTTCTCGGTGATCAAGCCCTACGAACCCGAACGCGACGGCGGCTACGGCTTCCTGCATGGCGTGGCTCTGCAGTGGCACCGCAATCGTCTTTACGCCTCCTTTGGCCACAACAAAGCTCTGGAGAACACGGCCGGCGAGGAGGCGCGGGGCCGTGTGAGCAACGATGGCGGCCGCACCTGGGGACCCGTCTTTACGATCGATGCCGGCCAGAAAGAACAAGGACTGGCCGTCAGCCACGGCGTCTTCTTCGTCAATCAGGGGCGTCTGTGGGCCTTCCTGGGCGCCTTTTACAACGGCCGCGAGCGAGTGCATGCGCGCGCTTATCTACTGAACGACGCCACGCAAGCCTGGGAGCCGCGCGGCGTGGTGGTGGAAGGCGGCTTCTGGCCCATGCAGGAGCCTCTGCGCTTGGCCAATGGCAACTGGATCATGGCCGGCTTTAAGGTGGGCGATGGCGAACCTGCTTCGGTCGCGATCAGCCATGGCGACGACCTGCTGCGTTGGGATCACGTCGTCATCCCGCGCGCTGCCTCCGTTCGCAAGATGTGGGGCGAGTCCACCATTCTGGTGGACGGCAATCGCGTGCTGAACATCGCCCGCTACGGCGACGAAGCTCAGGCGTTGGTTTCGGTGAGCGAAGACGGCGGGCGCCAATGGACCCCGATGGCGCCTTCGAACTTGCCGATGGTCACGTCCAAGCCCTATGCCGGACGTCTGCGCAATGGTCAACGCTACTTGGTGGCCACCACCACCGCCGATAGCGGCAAGCGTCGTGCGCCGCTCACGATTGCGGTGAGCCGGCCGGGCGCGGCGCACTTCAGTAAGGTCTTTCTGATTCGGGGCGCCGAGTCCGCGAACGGTGGCGAGTCCAACACGCGCGGCAATCTCTCTTATCCTTATGCCACCGAGCATGGCGACGCGCTCTACGTCGGTTACTCGAACAATGCCGGTCGCAAGGGCATGAACCTGAATAGCGCGGAGATGGCCGTCATTCCTCTGCGCTCTCTGCGCGCTTAGGCGACCTACCGGTAGAAAGGCTTCCAGGTGATCCAGCGCGGGCCGTAGTGCGGCTCGGGCTTGCCGACTTCCAACGCACCGAGATCCGGCGCGCGACCCGTGAAGCCATCGTTCACCGTCGGCAAGGGCACGCCGGCGTCGACGGCTTTTGAACCGGCGCGCAGCCGGAAGTTCAGGTCCATCGAGTGATAAACGCGGTAACGTTGCGCCGGATCCGGTGGCGTCAGGCTTTCGAAGATGTCGAAGTCCAACTCCACGCCATGCGCCTCCTGACCCGTGGCCCGGCTGAACTCCGCTAGCGTCGCGAAGTACTTCCAGGCATCTTCCTTCGAACCCTGCGACACCTGGCCCGGCCCGGCCGGCGCCAGCCACGAGTATTGCTTTGCCACATTCGGATTCGGTCGGAACCCGTTATAGTCGCTGCTATAGCTGCTGGTGGCGTTGGCCCACGTCATGACGCCGCGGTTGGTGTTGCGCCCCAGGAATAAGTTATTGCGGAAGTGCGTATTCGAATAACCTTCGCGCGCCGCCTGTTCCGTGATCATCGTGTTGTGATACGCCAGAATGCCGGCGGGCGCCGCGCTGAACTTGAACGCGCCGCCCGCGGGCACGTGATACAGCAGGTTGTTCATGAAGTATACCGGCCCGCCGAAGAAGGGCTGCGAGCTGTAGCCGTTGTGCGCCGCATTCACGCCGCGATTGCGAAAGACGCGGACATTGTGCGCGCCGCCGTCGGTCTCGATGAAGTCATCGTTCGAAAGGTGAATGTCGTTGTTGTAGATATCGATGGAGGAGGCCCGCCGCTCGGGGTCGGAGTCCGGCGGCCCGTAAGTCGAGATACAGATCGCGTCATGGAAGTAAGCCACGGCATTGTGGGCGATCACGTGCCCGGGCCCGTACACCTTCACGGCAAAAAAGCTGCGCAACTGATGCGACGGGTAGATACCCGCCGTACGCTGGCCAGCCTGATTCCAGCCGATCAGGCGCATTTGATCTTCGCGGCCCAGGAATAGGTTGTCGGCGATGTAGAAGTCGCGCGAGTCCGCATTTTCCGTCCATACACCGACGCCGATGTCCTCAAACCGGCAGTTCTTCACGGTGAGATTCGTCGCGCCGAGCACTTCCTTGTCGCCGGCAAAGATCGCGATCTCCGTGTTGCGGAACGTCAGGCCTTCGATGATGTGATGCGCGCTGGCGATCATGTCGAACAGCTTCGCGTTGCCCGCGCCATCGAAGATCGCTTCGCCGTCGCCGGCACCCTTGATGGTGATCGGCTTCTCTGCCGTCCCCTTCAAGGACAACGACCACGAGCCTGTAAATGGCGCGCTCAGCGGGTCCACATAGTTCAGCCGTTCCGGGCGATAGAGCCCTGCGTGAATCAGCAGCGTATCGCCGGGTTGCGCCTTCCGCATCCGCACGGCCGTCCAATCGCCGCGACCCTCGCCGTAATACGCTGCCTTCAGGCCGATGAAGCTTGGCTCCTGTTTGGGCCCTTCGTGATCGGCCGGATAGACGTGCAGCACACGCCCGCCGCTATAGGACTTGGGCTCGGTCCGGGTGGTGACCGTTGCCCTCTGCTGCGCCGGACCGGTGACGCCGTCGGGATCCCGCATCGTGAACTCGCAGTCGTAGCTGGTGCCCGGCTCGAGATTCAGAATGCTGCCCGCAAAGCCATGCGGCACGGTGTAAGTCATGCTCTCGCGCTCACGGAAGACGCGCTCGCCGCCGATGCGCAGTAACGGCAAGGCGGGCTTCCAATCGGCAGTACCTGTCTTGCGGAAGCGCACTTCCACCGTCGCATTGCGATTGGCGTCGCCCTCGATGAGCCATTCAAAGCCGAGGTTCAACAGCGTCGGATGCTCGACGTGAAACCGGCCAGGTTGGACGGAGTTCTGCGCCTGGAGCGTGCAGGCAAGAAAAAGGAGGAGAGCCGGTATCCGCATGGTAAGACCTCGATGATCTTATAACAGCGGACCGCTCTCCTCCAGTTGTCTTCTTCGAATTAGAAGCTCAGGCGCAACGCGAACCGAAACTGGCGTTCGCCCACAGCGCCGGTAATCTCGCCGAAGCCGTTGTTCGAGACGTTGGTGCCGGACGGGTTATTGAACTGCGGCGTGTTCGTCACGCCGAAGCATTCCGCGCGAAACTGCAGATCCAGCCCTTCTTTGATCGAGAACTTGCGGAACAGCCCGCCGTCCAGGTTGAAGACGCCCGGCCCGCGCACCGTATTGCGGCCCACGTTGCCGAAGCGCGGCTGCGTCACCGAAGCGAACGCCCGCGGATTGAAGTAAGGCTGGCCCACGCCATGTCCGCCCAGAATGTCGACCGTAGAGAGTACCTGGTCAGCCGTCTGCGTGTTGCCCGGCGCATTCAGCGACGTGCCCGCGGCCGTAATTGTGAAGGGCAGGCCGCTCGTCCGGCTCATGATCCAGTTGATCTGCCAGCCGCCCAGCAAGGCGCTCGCCACGCCGGTGGTCGCCATGCCCTTGCCTTTGCCGAACGGCAGTTCGTAGTTACCGTAGAACTGCGCGTTGTGCGTCCGGTCAAAGCCAGCCACGGCGCGATTGCGATTCAGCATCGGTACCCAGTTGAACGTCAGTCCGCCGTCAGTGTCATCTGTATAGCCGAACGAACGCGACCACGTATAAGAGAAGCCCAACGTCGAGCCGCTGAACCGCCGCGTGATGTTCGACTGCCAGCCGTTGTAGGACGACGTGTTGAACGGGTTGAAGAGCCGCACGTCAGCCGTGCGTCCGAATTGCGAAAGGGCTCGGCCCGCCGCGCCGCCGTTCGGCCCCGCTGCGTTAATGTTCTGGATCGACGTCTGCCGAATGCCGCGGCTGCCGACGATCGCGGTCGTGATGTTGACGTTATGTCCCAAGTCGCGTTGTACCGAGAGGTTCCAGCTCTCGATATAGCCGCGATGGAAGCGCTGGGGGAAGGTCGTGGTGCCCACGGCCGCCGGCAGCGTGAACACAGACTGGCTCAGATCCGGACCCTGCACGATCGGAATGCCCGTCCGTAGGGAGCCGGCCGCCTGAAAGCTGCTCGCGCCGTTGAACTGCGTAGAGATCGTAGCCGGATAGGCGTCGCGCAGATACCGGAACGTGTTCGGATCGACACTGATTCCGCCGCCCAGCCGGATGACGGTCTTCTCGTTGGCGCGATAAGCAATCCCCAAGCGCGGCGCAAACTGCCCGTGCCCGGTGTCGAAGCCGCCGCGATAGATCTTGTCCGTTTGCGGATCGTAGCGTTCGGCTTCGCCATGGTCGCGGCGCGCCATCGGATACACTTCGTAGCGCAAGCCGTAGTCGATGGTCAGCTTGCGCGTCACCTGCCACGCATCGCGAATGTACATGCCGTAGGAAGGCATAAACACGGTCGCCGGGTTCATGTACTGCACGTCCTTGCCCATCACGTTGGGCAAGCCCAGCAGGAAGTCGCCGATGCTGTTGTAGGGCGTTGTCGCCGCGCCGCCGTTGAGCGACGTCAATCCGCCATTGAAGTTGAAGCCGCCGCGCGGACCATTCGAGGCCTGCGGCTGGAAGTGGTTGATGTCGAACCGGCTGTACTCGAAGCCGAAGCGGATCGAATGGCTCCCGCGCATCACACCAATATTGGCGCTTGCCGTGTACTGGTTGTCGCGGAAGAGGAACGGGTTCGAGACGTTTGGATTGCCGATGGAGGAAAACGTCGTAAACGTGAAACGCGGATAGCCACCCTGCAGACGGTCGCTGCCGTTGGTGCCCGGAATCTTCAGGACGTCAAGCCCGTAGTTCTTGTCGAGATCGATATTCTCCGCCGAAAGGCGTAACCGCGTGTAGCCCAGCACGGCATCCAAGATCACCCGGGGCGAGATGGTGTACGTGCCGCCGACGGCCGCCGATTGAGTCAAGCCGGGCGCGCGTCCCGGCTGTCCACCGTTGGTCGCGTCGCCGCCGGCTTCACCGAGCGAAGGCGGGTCAAACGCGAGCGTCGGCGAAAAGCTGTAGCGCGTCCACATTTGCAGCTTCTCGCTCTTGTTGTAGTTCACCTTGAAGTCGATGTTGTCCCGCCGGAACTGATAGCCGGCCACCGCCAGGTAGTTGTTCGGGAACACCGGCTGATTGGGAGCCGGAATCAGGTTGATCATGTACGCGGACGCCGGGTCAATCTGGCTGCTGGGGATGCGATTGTTCGGGAAGGGAGTGCGCCCCGTGCCGTTGGGGTTGCCGGTGGAAGGATCGAACAGCGTGGTGCCGGTGCCGTTGAAGTCGCCGGTGCGCATCGCCGCCGTCGGCACTGTCCGGTTGGCGGTGGCCAACTGCCGGCGGGTCGTGCGTTCCCAACCCGTGAAGAAGAACAGCTTGTTCTTCACGATCGGCCCGCCGTAGGTGGCGCCGAACTGATGCTGCACGTTCTTCGGCGCCCGGTCCGGATCGCCGGTGCAAGAGTACAGACAGTAGAAGTAATTCCGCGCCTTTAGCTTACTATTCGTCGCGAATTCCCAGGCCGCACCGTGAAAGGCATTTGTGCCGCTCTTGATGATCACGTTGGTCGCCACGCCGCCGGCCATGCCCTGCTCGGCGTCGAAGGCGTTGCTCACGATGTTCACCGTCTCCACGGACTCAACCGAGGGTACATAAGCCACCAGGCGCGGCAGCCAAGGATGGCTGATCGTCGCGCCATCGAGCTTCGTGGCGTTCGACGATTGCGGCATGCCGTTGGCCTGCGTCGCCATCGAGCGCTGTGGATTCCCGGACTCCGAGTGCACCTCCACCGGAGGCGTAAAGCCCGGCAGAATCTTGTAGAGAATCTGGAAATTGCGGCCCTGCGAATTGATTAACGGTAAGTCGGTAATCTGCTGCGAGCGCAGAACGTTGTTGATGTCGGCGCGATCCGATTGCAACACAACGGCGTTCGCCCCCACGGTGACGCTCTCATTCACCTGCGTCACCGAAACCGCAATGTCCATGCGGCGGACGCTGTTCACCGTAATGGCGACGCCCTCGGCGGTGTAGGTCGCAAATGCCGGCGCCGTGACGGTGAGCTTGTAGGTTCCCTGTAACAGATCGCTCATCAGAAACGATCCGCGATCATCGCTGACGGTCGCCTTGACGATCCCCGTCGCCGTATTCAGGGCCTCAATCTTGGCATTCGGAATCGCCGCTCCCGTGGGATCGGTAATTGTCCCCGTGAGCGAACCATAAAGAGTCTGCGCCTGAATGGCGGACCCCATCAGACACCCCAACAACACCACCCAACCCAAAGCACGCACCATAAAGGTCTCCCGGAAATTCGATTGAAATTAAAACGAACGGCAAACTACCCTGCAAAGCTAAGTGGCGGCATGATATCAGAGGAGTTTGGGGAGTTCAATCCTCGGAGAGGGGTGGTTTGGTACTGATTTGCTTTTGACTGGGACAAAGTTCGGGTTGAACCGTCACAGTAAAATCGCTCTTCCGGAGTTACCTTCTTTATGCGGCAAGACTTCACCTACGCCTGGCGCCGGTTGCGCCGCGATCCTACGTTCGCCCTCACCGCCATCTTCACCCTGGCGATCGGGATCGGCGCTACCACCGCGATCTTCTCCGTCGTCCATGCAGTGCTGCTCGCCCCGCTCACCTACCCCCAGCCGGACCGTCTTGTTCGCCTGACCGGTGGCGCCACCCATACCCGTTTCGCCGCCCTGCGCGCCGCCCATTCCTATGTCGCCGTCGCCGCATCGAATGTCTTCCTCGACACCATTGCCTTGGCCACCGAGCACGGGCCGGAGCCCCTGCGCAGCGTCCGGGTCTCCGACAGTTACGCGGCGGCGCTTGGCATCACGCTCGTCAAAGGGCGGGCCTTCCTGCCCGAAGAAGAGAGCCGCGGCTTACCCGTCGCGATGATTGCCGCCGACCTCTGGCGCAACCGCTTCCACAGCCGCCCCGATATCCTGGGCTCCACGCTGACCCTGGGCGGCGTGCCCCACACCATCGTCGGCGTTCTCCCCGATGGCCTGCAGCTTCCGTTTCCCCAACTCGACGTCTGGCGTCCCTTCGACCTCGACCCTTCGCCCGTCCGCCGCAATAGCCCCATCCTCAACGTGATCGGCCGTCTGCGCCCAGGCGTCGGCGTCGACCAGGCCAGCGCCGAGTTGACTGTCATCAATCGTCAGTACGCGAACGCCAACCCCACTGCTCTCGATGCGCGGCCCGCCACGCTGCGCGAGGCCGTGCTGCCCCTGCAGGAATCGCTCGTCCGCGACGTACGCTCCACCCTCTGGACGCTCTTCGGCGCCGTCACTCTCGTGCTGCTGATGGCGTGTGCGAACGTCGCCGGACTGATCCTCGCGCGCAGTGCCGCTCGCGCCCGCGAGTTTGCCGTTCGCGCTGCCCTCGGGGCGAGCCGTCGACAACTCATCCGCCAGCAGATGGTGGAAAGTTTGCTGCTCGCCCTGGCCGGTGGCGTGCTCGCGATTGCGCTGGCCTGGGCCAGCTTGGGAGCGGTCAGCCGCTTACCTGGGCTCGAACTGCCGCGCCACGCCGGCCTTCGTCTGAATGGCGAGGTGCTCGCGTTCGCGTTGGGGGCCGCGCTGCTGACGAGCCTGCTGTTCGGGCTCGCCCCGTCGCTCCACACTTCCCGACCGGACTTGGCCTCCACCATCAAAGGCACGGCCGAGGCGCACGCCCGCTGGCTTTTCTGGCGTAGCCCGCGCGGTTGGCTGGTGGCGGCGCAAGTTGCCCTCACGCTGGTCCTGCTGATCGGCGCGGGCCTGCTGCTGGAAAGTCTGAATCGCCTGGGGCGCGTGCCCCCGGGCTTCGAGCCGCATCATCTGCTCACCATGCAGATCAACGTCTCGCCGGAACGCCAGGACGAGCTCATCCGCCGCGTGGAGGCGATCCCCGGCGTGCGCGCTGCCGCCGTCACTCTCACGTTGCCCCTCACCGGGTTCACCGGCACGCCGATTCAGCGGGCGGACCAGCCCCTGCTCAAGCTCAACGAACGCCTCCTCTCAGTGCTTCAATTGGTGACGCCCGGCTCCTTCCGCACGCTCGGCATTCCGCTGCGCCAAGGCCGCGACATCGCGGCGACCGACACCGCCACCTCGCCCCTGGTCACGGTGGTCAACGAAGCGCTCGCTCGCCAGTTCTGGGGGAAGGACTCGCCGCTGGGCCGCCGCATTCTGATCGGCACCAACCCCAACCCGGTGGAAGTGGTGGGCGTCGTCGCCGACGTTCACCAGGTCAGCTTGGGCGAAGCGCCCGAACCCGCCCTCTATCGCCCGCGTACGCAGTTCTCCCTGCAGCGCGCGATGTTCGCCGTGCGCACCGCCAGTGACCCGCTTACCTTGGCCGAGCCCATCCGGCAGGAACTGGCTCGGGTCGACCCCACGCAGGCCGTCACCTCAATTCGCAGTATGGACGCGCTGGTCCAGGAGTCCGAAGATCAGCGCCGCTCACTCACCACCTTGCTCGGCATCTTCGCCTCGGCGGGCGTGCTGCTGGTGACGGTGGGCATCTACGGCATCATCGCCAGCACCGTTACGCGGCGCACCCGCGAAGTCGGCATCCGCCGCGCTTTGGGCGCCTCCCCCGGCAGCGTCCTGCGCCTGATTCTTCGTCAGGGCATTGGCCTCGCCGCGGCCGGCATCCTCCTCGGCGTCGTCGTGTCCGTCGCCGCCACGCGCCTCCTGACTTCTTACCTCTACCAGGTCACCGCCACGGACCCCTTCACCTACACCGGCGCCGGCTTGCTGCTCCTCCTCATCGCCGCCGTCGCCACTTATCTCCCCGCCCGCCGCGTTCTCCGCATCGAACCAGCCGCCGCTTTGCGAACTGACTAACGCGGGCCGGCTAAAGCGCCTGCGCCGCGGCGAAGGCCGATGCCCAGGCCCATTGGAAGTTGTAGCCGCCCAGTTGACCCGTCACGTCCACCACCTCGCCGATGAAGTGGAGCCCGGGGACGCGCCTTGCTTCCATCGTCTTCGAAGAGAGCTCGTTCGTATCCACGCCGCCCGCCGTCACCTCGGCTTTGGCATAACCTTCCGTCCCCGCCGGCTGCCAGGACCATTGCTCGAGCCCCCGTGCGGCGTCCTTCAGCACCGCATCCTTCAACCGCGACAGTGGCGGCGTCAGCTGGTGGACCTCAGCCCACCGGTCAGCCAGCCGTTGCGGCAGAAAGCCCAGCAGCGCGCCGCCCGTGCGTTTGCGCTCAAGGAATTCGGCTTCGAGGTGATGACCAGGCGCCAGGTTGAGCGCCACCGCCTGCCCCGGCCGCCAGTAGGAGCTTGCCTGCAAGATGGCGGGGCCGGAGAGTCCGCGATGGGTGACGAGCATTCGTTCTTCGAACCGTGGACCGCCGCCGGCCGAGGCGATCACGTCCGTAGCGACGCCGGAGAGTCCTTCGAACGTGCGCGCATCGGCCGCGTTAAACGTCAGCGGCACCAGTGCCGGCCGCGGCTCCACCACGCGCAAGCCGAACTGGCGGGCCAGCCGATGGCCCCAATCCGTGGCGCCGATCTTCGGAATCGAGAGGCCGCCGGTCGCCACCACCAGCTTCGGCGCTTCGAAGGCGCCTGCGCTGGTCTGCACCTGGAAGCCCGCCGTCACGCTCTCCACGCGCGTCCCGGTGAGGATGCGGACCCCGGCGCACTCGGCCAGCAACAGATCGACGATCTGCCGCGCCGACCCATCGCAGAACAACTGGCCCAGCTTCTTCTCGTGCCACGCGATGTGGTGGCGGTTTACCAGGTCGATAAAGTCGGCCGGACGGTAGCGCGCCAGCGCCGACTTCGCGAAGTGCGGGTTCTCGCTCAAAAAGTTCTCCGGCCGCGTCTCGCGGTTCGTGAAATTCGCCCGCCCGCCGCCCGAGATAAGGATCTTGCGGCCCACCGTCTCGCCGTGTTCCACTAACAAAGTCCGCCGGCCTCGTTGCATTGCCATCGCCGCGCAGAACAGACCTGCTGCCCCGCCACCCACGATGATGGCTTCGTACTCAGTGTTCATCTTTTCTTCATCATCGCCCGCCAGCGCTGGAAGTGCGTGATTTAATAGTGGAACTGTCTAAAGGAGACCTTGCATGAGTTTGACGCGGAAGAAGTCGCTAGCCGGGCTGTTGTCGCAAGCCGCTGATTCAGAAAAGGGCCTCAAACGGACCTTGGACGCCAAAGCGCTGGTCGCGCTGGGCATCGGCGCCATCATCGGCGCCGGCCTGTTCGTCCGCACGGCCGCCGCGGCCGCCGAAGCGTCCGGCGCGGCCGTCACGCTGTCTTTCATCGTGGCCGCCATCGGTTGCGCCCTCGCCGGACTCTGCTACGCCGAGTTCGCCGCCATGATCCCCATCGCCGGCAGCGCTTACACCTACGCGTACGCCACCATGGGCGAGTTCGTCGCCTGGGTGATCGGCTGGGCGCTCGTGCTCGAGTACGCACTCGGAGCCGCCACCGTCTCCATTGCCTGGAGCGAGTACCTCAATAACCTCCTCGGCGGGGCCATCCCCTACGCCTTCTGTCACTCCTTTCTCCAAACCTCGGCCGATGGCACCCACGGCATCATGAACTTTCCCGCCCTGGTGATCCTGCTGCTGCTCACCCTGCTGCTGATCAAAGGCACCGAAGAATCCGCCAATGTGAACGCCGTCATCGTGTACGTGAAAGTCGGCATCGTGCTGCTGTTCATTGCCCTCGGCTGGAGCTTCATCAACCCCGCCAACCACGTCCCCTACATGATTCCCGAAGGCACTCCCGGCCACGAAGGACTCTTCCGCCACGGTTGGGGCGGCGTGCTGGGCGGCGCCGGCATCGTCTTCTTCGCCTTCATCGGCTTTGACGCCGTTTCCACCGCGGCGCAGGAAGCCAAGAACCCCGCCAAGGACATGCCGCTCGGCATCCTCGGCTCGCTGGCCGTCTGCACCCTGCTCTATATCCTCTTCGCCCATGTGCTGACGGGCGTGGCGAACTGGAAAGAGTTCAAGATCGCCGGTAAAGAAGCCTCGGTCGCCTTCGCCATTCAGACCTACATGCCCGGCTACGGCTGGCTGGCCACGCTGATTACCGTCGCCATTCTCGCCGGCTTCTCTTCCGTGATCCTCGTCATGCTCCTAGGCCAGAGCCGGGTCTTCTACTCGATGGCCAAAGACGGCTTGCTCCCCAAGATCTTCTCCGAGCTGCATCCCACCTTCCGCACGCCCTATAAGTCCAACGTCGTCCTGTTCGTCTTCGTCGGTTTGATTGCCGGCCTGTTGCCGGGCGACATCACTGGTGACCTCACGTCCATCGGGACGCTGTTCGCCTTCGTGCTGGTCTGCGCCGGCGTGATGATTCTCCGCAAAACGGACCCCCGCGTCGAGCGTCCCTTCCGCGCACCCCTTGTGCCGATCGTGCCGATTCTCGGCATGCTCGTCTGCGGCGCCATGATCATTGCGCTCGACCGTACCACGCAACTCGCGGCGTTCGTTTGGCTGTTAATCGGCCTGGTGGTCTACTTCACCTACAGCAAGAGCCACAGCAACCTGAAGGCCGAATAAGCTCGGCCTACTGAATCGTACTGCCGCCCTGGATGCCCATCGTCATATCCGCCACGTTCCGGTTAATGTGCCGGTCGAGGTTGATGACATAGGTTTCCGGGGCGCTGATCAGCACCGGCGAATGCGTCGCGCAGATAATGCGGAAGTTCTTCTTCTCCACCAGCTCGAACAGCATCTTCAAAATGCGCCGCTGATTGGATTGCGAGAGCGCCATCTCCGGCTCATCCAGCAGCAGCACCGTGCCGTCCGGCAGACCCGGGAAGTTGTCCTGGAACATCGCGAGCATCACCTGGCCATGGCTGGCCGTCTGGAGAAACTCCGACATGCGCGGATCGTCCTTGAAGAAATCGAGCTGCATGCGCGGATTGTGCGCTTCGGCATCGAACAGGAAGGTCTTGGGCGGCGTGGGCGCCGTGCCCTCCCAGCGATAAATATAGCCGGGGACCTGCTCGCCCTTCAACGCGTAATAAATCGAGTGCAGCAAGGTGGACTTGCCGGACCCGTTTTCGCCTTCGAGCATCACGACCGGATGGGACAGGTCGAGGATCATCGGCAGATGATAGTTCAGGTTCTGGAAGACCGGATGGCCAAGAATTTTGAGAAACATGTTCAGTCCGTTTGCAGGGTCAGCAGCCCTTGGCGTTCCAACAGCGCGTGTTGGTCAGGTTCGCGGCCTCGGAAGGCGCGGTAGAGATCGGCGGGATCGGCGCTGTCGCCCTTCTCGAGAATCATCTCCCGGAAGGCCCGGCCCACCGCGGGGTTCAACACCCCTTCTTCCTTAAAGCGGCCGAAGGCATCGGCGTCCAGCACTTCCGCCCACTTGTAGGAGTAGTAACCGGAGCCGTAAGCCACGGGGCTCGAAAACAAATGCGTGAACGAGCAGATGGTGGCGTGATCCGGAGGGAAGGTCGCCGGCGAGTAAGGCTGCATGGTTTCGCGCGCGTACTGGATCACATCGCCGCCGGTCTTCTCGCGATAGCTCTTCGCGTCAAAGTCGATGTGCAACTGCAGATCGACAATGCCAAAGCCCAATTGCCGCATCTGCGCGTTGGCCGCGCGGAAGGTGCGCGCGCGCTTCATCTTGGCCAGCAGTTCGGCCGGAATCCGTTCGCCGGTCTGGTAGTGCGCCGCAAACAGGTCCAGCGCCTCTTTCTCCCAGCACCAGTTCTCCATGATCTGCGAAGGCAGTTCCACAAAGTCCCAGGCGACGTTGGTGCCGGCCAGCGAGCGGATCTCCACCCGGCTCAGGCAATGGTGCAGCAGATGGCCGAACTCGTGGAAAATCGTCTCCACTTCGCGATGCGTCAGCAGCGCGGGGTCCGTCCCAATCGGTTCGGTGAGATTGCCGCAGATGATGCCGATATGCGGTTGCGCGCCTTGTGTAGCCGGATTGCCCGTGCGCAGGGCATCCATCCAGGCGCCGCCCCGCTTGGTTTCGCGCGGATACCAGTCGGAGTAGAACGAGCCGAGCAGCGCGCCATTCCCGTCCAGAATGTCGTAGCAGTTCACCTGCGCGTGCCACACGGGGACGCCGGGCCGCTCCACCACCTGAATGCCGAAAAGGCTCTCGGTGAGCTTGAACATGCCCCGCACCACTTGCGGCAGCGGGAAGTAGGGGCGCAGTTGTTCTTCGTCGAAGTCGTAACGTTCGCGCCGCAGTTTCTCCGCGTAGTAAGCCACGTCCCACGGTTCGGGCTCCGGAGCGTTGTGGCCTTCCAGCTTGCAGCGGAACTGATGCAGGTCCCGGTTCTCCTGCTCGAAGCGGTCCTGCGTGCGCGCGGCCAACTCCAGCAGAAACTCGAGTGCGCGGGCGCCGCGCTTCGACATGCGCTCTTCCAGCACTAGGTCGGCGAAGTTGAAGTAGCCCAGCAGATGGGCCTTCTTCTTGCGCAAGTCCAAAATGCGCTCCACCAGTTCGCGATTGTCGTAGGGCTCCGCCGCGCCGCGGCGAATGCTCGCCCGATAGAACAGCTCGCGCACCGCGGCATCGTCCAGGTACGTCAGAATCGCGGTATAGCTGGGCGCCTGCAGCGTAAACCGCCAGCCTTCCAGCCCCTTCGCCATCGCGCTCTGCCGCGCGGCCGCGATGGCCGAAGGCGGCAGACCGGCCAGCTTAGCCTCGTCCGTAATCACGTGCTCAAACGCGTTCGTGGCGTCTAAAACGTTCTCCGAGTACTTGGTCGTCAGCCGCGTCAGCTCCACTTCCACTTCCTGCAACTGCCGCTTGCCGTCGTCGTCGAGCTCAGCCCCATGGCGGCGAAAGCCATCCACGGTCTTCTTCAGAAAGCGCTGCCGGACGGGGTCCAGATGAGCCGAGTCCGGCGAGGCGGCCACTTCCTTCACCGCTTTATAGAGGCCGGGGTTCAGCGGAATCGACGAGAGGAATTCGCTCACCACCGGCTCGGCGGCGTTATAAGCCGCGCGCAGTTCCGGCGTCGTCGCCACGCCTTCCAGATGGCGCACCAGCGACATGGTGTCTTCCAACTGCTCGGTCGCCAGGTCCAGCACGGCCAGCGTATTGGCAAACGTGCGGGGCTCCGCGGGCTCAGCTGCCAGATTCCCAATGGTTTGCGTGGCTTCGGCGAGCAGGGTGTTCAGGGCGGGCATCACCTGCTCAGCCTGGAAACGGTCAAACTGAATGCGAAACTCGCGATTCAGCAGCGGATTGTCGTGGGTCAACTAAGACTTCCTCAGGCGTGACGGTGGGGCGGGTGGAGGCAAACTTCACGGATGATGTCGAAAGCCGCCATACAGGCCCCTCTATCAACATCATAGTGGGTTACCAGGCGAATGTCGCGGTCGTTGATGGCGTTCGCCACCACCCCCCGCTCCCGCAGCGCGGCGCTCATCGCCGGGGCCTTCCAGCCCGTGCCGGCGACGTCGGCGATCACGATGTTGGTCGCCACCCGGGCCGGGTCCAGCCGCACTCCTTCCAGCCGGGCCAGGTGCGTCGCTAACCAGTGCGCGTTGGCATGGTCCGAAGGCAGCCGCGCCGGCATGTCGTTCAGCGCAATCAGGCCCGCTGCCGCCAGGATCCCGGCTTGCCGCATCCCGCCGCCCAAGCGCTTGCGGTACAGGCGTCCCCGGTCGATGAGCTCCCGTGGCCCCGTCAGCATCGAACCCGCCGGTGCGCCCAACGCCTTCGAGAGGCAGAACATCACCGTATCCACCGGCGCCACCACCTCCGCCACCGTCACCCCGCCGGCCGCCGCCGCATGGAACACGCGCGCGCCATCCATATGCACCGGGATGCCCCGGCGGTGCGCCTCGTGCGCAATCTCGCGGATCGTCTCGAGCGGATACACCGTGCCCCCGCCCATGTTGTGCGTGTTCTCGATCTCAATCAGGCCCGTCGGCGCCGCATGCGGCCCCACCGGGCGGATCTCGGCTTGGATCTGCGGCCACGTCAGAATCCCTTGCTCCGTCGGGATCGCCCGGGCCACGCAGCCCGCAAACCACGCCATCATCGAGAGCTCATAGTTCAAAATATGCGCCCGCGAATCGCAAATCACTTCCTGCCCATGGTGGGTATGGAGTTTGATGGCGATCGTATTGCCCATCGTGCCGGTGGGCACGAACAACGCCGCCTCCTTACCCGCCACTTCGGCCGCGCGCCGCTCCAGTTCGTTGACGGTGGGGTCTTCTCCGTAGACATCGTCGCCCACCTCGGCGTGGGCCATGGCCTGGCGCATCTCGGGCGTAGGCCGCGTGACGGTATCGCTGCGCAGATCGATCAACATCGTCCTCTCAGTATGAGTCAGGTTAAGCTCGGTCATGACCATTCAAGACGTCCAGGCGGCGCGCGAACGCCTGGTGGGCCGCGTGCACCGGACGCCGCTGGTTTCCAGCGAGACGCTCTCGCGCCGCCTGGGCACCCGTGTCTACCTCAAGCTCGAGCTCTTTCAGAAAACCGGCTCGTTCAAGCCGCGCGGCGCTTTCAACAAAATGTTGGCCGCCGTGCCCGCGGGCAGCCGGGTCGTCGCCGCCAGCGGCGGCAATCACGCTCAGGGCGTGGCTTATGCGGCCACCGCCTTGGGGCTGCCCTCGACGATTCTCATGCCGGCCAACACCCCGCAAAATTACGTCGACGCCACGCGCGGCTATGGCGGCGAAGTGGTGCTGGTGGAGAACATCGCGCGCGCCTTGGACGAGATGGCCCGTCTGCAAAGCGAAGGGGCGGTGGCCGTCCACCCGTTTGACGATCCCCTCGTCGTGGCCGGCCAGGCGACCGTCGGGCTCGAGATTCTCGAGGACCTGCCCCAGGTCACCGACCTCATCGTCAGCATCGGCGGCGGTGGCCTCGCCGGCGGAGTCGGGCTCGTCGCCAAGCACGCCAACCCGTCCACCCGCATCTGGGGCGTCGAGACCGTCGGGGCCGACGCCATGTCCCAGGCGCTCGCCGCCGGCCGGCCCGTCCAGCTTCCGGCCATCACCTCCATCGCCAAAACGCTCGGCGCGCCGGAAGTGTCGCCGTTCACCTTGCAACTCGTTCGTCAGTACTTGGAGGGCGTCACCGTCGTGCCTGACGCGGAAGCGGTAGAGGCGCTCGTCGAACTCGCCGAGCGCGTCAAAGTGCTTCCCGAGCCCTCGGCCTCCTGCACCCTCGCCGCCGCCCAGCGTCTCCGCGGCCAACTCGGCAGCCACGTCGTCCTGATCCTCTGCGGCGGCAATGTGTCGATCGCCGATGTCTGCCGCTTCACGGCCAACCATCCCGCTGCTCCCGCCAGCTAGCGAACTCCCGTCGAGAGGACCTTGGATTCTACCATTCTTCCATGATTATGGTAGAATTCTACCGTGAGCCTCAACATCAAGAACGAAAAGGCGCATCTCCTGGCGAACCGCTTGTCGCAGCTCACCGGCGAATCACTCACTCAGGTCGTCATCTCCTCCCTCGAATTGCGGCTCCGGACGGAAACTGGCAAGCATCAGGGCAAAGCCGAGCGCATTCTGGCCTTCGCGTCGCGTTTCGCCGCGGGTGTCGATCCCCAACTCCGTTCCACCGATCACGGCGCCCTCCTCTACGGTGAGGACGGCTTGCCCCGATGATTCTCGACACGTCGGCTCTCCTCGCGATCTTGTTCAACGAACCGGAGGCGGCCCGGTTTGCCGCCCGGATCGAAGAGGCGTCCGAGGGAGTGTACCTGTCGGCCGCCAGTTATTTGGAAGCCGCCATGGTCATTGACCGTTCCGCCGACGCCGTCCGCCGGGCCATGCTGGACACCTTCCTCGCCGAATTCGAGATCTCCCTGGAGCCGGTCACCCCGGAGCAGGCGAAGCTCGCCCGCCAAGCCTTTCGCGAGTTTGGCCGAGGGAATCATCCCGCGGCACTGAACTTCGGCGATTGCCTCACCTATGCCCTCGCTCAGGTCCGCCGGGAACCCCTGCTCTTCAAAGGCCACCACTTCTCTCGAATTGATGCCCCGCCCGCTTGATGCCCCGCCCGCTTGATGCCCCGCCCGCTTGATGCCCCGCCCGTGCTCTTCAGCGCTTCACCAGCCTCACTTCGAACAACTTGGGCCACCGCTTGCCCGTCACGAACAGCCGATCCCCGGCCGCGTCGTACGCAATGCCGTTCAGTACCTCCGGTGGCTTCCCCCCGCCCGTACGGTCGCTGTCCAACAGCAGTCCGCCGCAGTTCACCCATCCCGTCACCTCGCCGTTCTCCGGATTGATCCGCGCCAGCCGGTCCGTCGTCCAGACATTCGCGAGAATCTCGCCCTTCACCCATTCGAGTTCGTTCAGGTTCTTCACCGGCTGGCCCTGCGCGGTCACCGTCACCCCGCCGATCTCCTGCAGCGTCTCGGGATCCCAGAAGCGCAGCCTCGCCGTGCCGTCATCCATGATCAGTCGCTTGCCGTCGGTGGTCAGCGCCCAGCCTTCCGGCGGGTAATGAAACTGGTCGCGGAGGTCGAAGGTCTGGAAGTCGAAGATAAAGCCGATGCCGCTTTGATACTCCAGCATGATCAGGCGGTCGCGCCACTTCACGATGCCCTCGCCAAAATACTGGGCCGGTAAGTCGCGCCGCTGCACCACCTCGCCCGTCTCGAGCTTCACCTTCCGGATGCTCGACTCGCCGAATTCGCCGGTGCTCTCGTAGAGAAAGCCATCCAGGAAGAACAGGCCTTCGGCAAACGCGCTCCGGTCGTGCGGATACGTGTTGACGATCTCGCAGGCATATTGCGGAATCTCACCTTTCCCGCAGCCACCCAACATCACCGCCGCCACCGCCACCAACCAGCGCATTCTTGTCCCTCCCTCTCGTCCGTCTTCGGAAGTCTTGGCCCCCTTTGGCTAAATTAATACGTCACGGTGAGCGACACCGGCCACCTCGAGGTGGGTCGTGCGGCGAAGGCCGGATCTGGGGGGCGTCCCGCGCTCCGCGGCCAGCTAAAGTGGAGGCCGCCGTGCTCTGTCAGCGTGCCCTCCGCCCCGAGGACGATGGGATTTCCGGCGCGACGATCAAGCTCCCTTCCACTCCTTCGGCGAGGGCAAGTGATTGCTTTCCCTCGCAGGGAGAGGCGAAGAGGATGATTGAAGTGATTGTACGCTTGACGTCACTCGTCATATAATGGTCATATGGCTGAGTGATAAGGAGTTACGGCGACAAAGAGACCGAGCGCTTCGCCGCAGGCGAAAGAGTTCGTCAGTGGGAACCGTTTCGCCGGCAGGCGGAAAAGCGGTTGCGCATTCTGGACGCCGCCACGGTATTGGCCGATCTCGCCGCTCTTAACTCCAACCGGCTGGAGGCCCTCAAGGGAGACCGCCAGGGCCAGTTTTCCATCCGGATCAATGACCAGTGGCGCATCTGCTTCAATTGGCCCCAAGACGAACCGGGGCCTTCGGAAGTTGAAATTGTTGACTACCACTAGAGCGAAGGAGAAGATCATGACGCGCACCCCCATCCACCCCGGAGAGATCCTGGCCGACGAACTCGAGGAGACCGGGCTTTCCGCCAAAAAGCTCGCGGACGTTCTGGAAGTTCCTGCCAATCGTCTCTATCAGTTGCTGGCCGGGAAGCGAAGCATGACCGCGGATACCGCCCTGCGGCTCAGTCAGTATTTCGGCATGTCCGCCGATTTCTGGATGAACTTGCAAACCGCGTACGAGCTTGACCTGGCTCGCAAAGAGAACGGGAAGGCGATCAAGCGCATCCCTCGTCGCAGCGAGGCAGAGCCACGGCCGGCTGCATAAGCGCAATGGACCAGTCTGCAGAGGAGCGCTAAGGTTCTGACGAATTGCCAGAATCCTCCACGAACAGCCAGGATTTCTACTATCCGCGTCTCTTTTTGACCCCGGCTTTTGACGGTGCCGAAATTAAGCCGTGTCCTTTTCGGCTTGCAAAAAGAAGGTGCGAGACCAGCACCTTTGACGTGGATATTCGTCGGGTTGGAGTATTTGATATCGCTGATGCCTGACGCGAACTGGATAGCCACCGGGATGAGTTGAAGCATCCTGCGCACCAACGCCCGCACCGGCCACACCCTCGACCGCCACCCCTGCCCCGGCGCCCTCTCCTGGACCCCGCCCGAAGCCCGCCGCAGCCCTCTTGCTAAACCCGCCCCGCCCCCGAACCCCACAAAACCGGCGCCCACGGCCCCGAATGGAAAAACGGCCGCCTCTGGATTGCCGTCCCCCTTCCCGAACCCTCTACCGCATGAACCCCAAAACGTGGCAGATCGAAGCCCAATTCCCCACTCCCGGCAACCGCCCCCACCGACCTCCTCCCCCACGGCATGACCATCTGGCGCCACACCCTCTACTACTGCGACGACGTCGGCGTCGTCTGCCGGTTTGCGTTGTGACGGCAAATGCCCGCCGCTGGGCGCGCATGTTAGCGTGAGAGCGGCACGACTCCCGTCACGGCCAATCTTCCCCAGCAAGTCGAGCAAGCGGGCCGGATAGGCAGCCCGTCTTTCGCTCAGCGGGCCACCGGTGTACTTGAATCTGCCTCCAGCGGCAGGACTCCGCCATGAGCGTGTCGGCATCATGCCGCGGCCTGGAGAGTTTTTGGCCGTCCTGCTTCGGCCGGTGCCTGCCCGTTTTCGCCGAATCACTTCGTGGTGGCCTGACCCTCGTTGCCGCCTCCTCGATCGACTGCGCTCCCTTCCGCCGAACGGAACCCGGCGCCCGAGAGCGTGAATGAGTGGGTTCACTTACCCTCGTCTGGGGTGAGGCAATTAGTCCCTGAAGGCACATCGACAATTAACAGAGTTTTGTCTGTAATTCGCTTGCATGTGGGGGGGGGATTCGCTGACAATTGGTTTCGGCGGAAATCATGAAAGTACTTTTACTGTTGGCTATTCCTGCTCTCCTTTTCTCGCAAGCCCAATTTCGGAAAGTCGATCCCACCCTAACTCATGAACGGATTGTCGCGTTGGTCCCGATGATCGGCCAAGGCACTGGAAAAGACCCCAAGAGACCCATGTTTTCCGACTTACCCGGCTTACTCGGTTACACCGCCGAACTAAGCGACGATGGCCGCCTGGCTCTCGTCGAGTTTGTCGTGAAAGACCGTAGTCTTCTCGACCGGGTCATGTCGGGCGCCCAGCGCGCCGTGCGCAAAGACTCTGTCTCCAAAGACAGCATTTACGAAGAATTCAAGCAATTAAAGCGCAATTTCCGCCCCGAACGTTTCGGCGTCGCCATCCCGTAAGGCGACTGTCCCCAAGTCAACCGCCGCCGTCGCTCGCTCACCCGCCCTATTCCCGAACTTCATCCCCACGAGGTCTCCATGCGTACCCGTCTCGCCCTTGCTGTCTTCGTTGTCCTCATTCTGAGCGTCTATTTGGCGTTCGCCAATTACACCAGCTTCACGCCCAGCGCTTACTGGACGAATATGGGCACCTTCCCGCTGTTCAACGACGGGTTCATGGTCTCTCAAACCAGCGCCCCCGACGGTACCAGCGACTACGAGATATCCACCACCATTCCGG
This sequence comes from Bryobacteraceae bacterium, assembly GCA_044226365.1. Classification (GTDB taxonomy): domain Bacteria; phylum Acidobacteriota; class Terriglobia; order Bryobacterales; family Bryobacteraceae; genus JALHNI01. Next base: position 1,573 of record JBGAHE010000025.1, on the reverse strand, counting down.
CCACCTGCAGCCAGGGTGGGCCGTGGTGGGATCCGCGGTGGGACATGCATCACCACTTGCTCCGCGCCACCTCCGACTACGCGGGCACCGTTGGCTCCGCTTACGACATCGTTCTCGACACGAATAAATGCGGAATCAATGGCAATCCCCGCCTCTATGTCTACAAAGTGGTCAGCGGCTCGGCGACCACGCTCTTGAATGTCGAATTGGCCGGCTCTCAAGCGAGCCAACCCTTCACCAGTTTCATCCGTCAGGACGGCGCCAATCCCGGTATCCACATCAAACTCGGCTACAACGAGTGGCACGTCTCTGATACCAGCATTACGAGCGGCTACCCCGGCCACGTCAGCTTCAATAACATCATGTATCCGCCGCTCTACCGCGACCTCGATCGCACGGCGCCCACCAATCCCTCGAGCCTGACCACCCAACCCTGGCCCACCGTCATCGACCTCCAGTGGAACGCCTCCACGGACTCCGGCAGTGGCGTCACCAACTATCTCCTCTACAAGAACGGCACTTACGTTGCTTCGGTCCCCGCCGGAACGAATGCTTACAGTTTCGGTGGCCTCACGCCCGGCACCAGTTACACCCTCGGCGTCGTCGCGCAGGACCGGCACTTCAACATCTCCTCCACCGTCACCACCACCGTCAGCACCTCCACCCACAGCCCCAATGTCCCCATCGTTCCCACCCGTCTCGGCATTCATCGCTTCTCGCAAAGCTGGGGCGCTGGCGACCTGGGCGAAGCCATCGACACACTCTCCGGCAACTTGAACTTCGCCCTCCCGGGTCTCAGCATCAATCTGCGCGGCGGCGGCAGCGTCCCGTTCGCCTTCATTTACAACGCGCAAATCTGGCGTAAGGACAGTAGCATCGTTAAGCGCCTCGCCGGCGATCTCGGCTTCGGTTATGGCTGGCGTCTGCAGGCCGGCGCGCTCACCCCGATCTGGAACGGCAGCGCCTTCTCTCACTTCGTCTTTACCGACGCCACCGGCGCCGAATACAACCTCGCCACCAATACCGGCGGCGTCTGGACCGGCAAAGATGGCGCCTACGTCAGCTACGACCAGAACACCCGCAAACTCTGGTTCAATAGTGGCATCTTCTGGCAGATGGATTGCGTCTCCGGTTCCACCGAAGTCGATGCCGGTACCCGCTACCCCACCCGCATCCAGAACGCCAACGGGAACTACGTCGACATCTCTTACAAGCCGGCGATTGGCTCCTCGACGGCCAACACCTCCGCTCGCATCGAACTGCTCGTGGACCTTCGCGGCACCATGGCGAGCGTCTACTACAACTCGGATCCGATTCCGCACGCCACCACGCTGAATGGCTTCTCGGCCGGCTTTAGTCGAACCTTCACTTACACCAGCGGAACCCTCGTCGATCCGTTCGTGGCCGGCAGCTATGGCAGCCAGAAGTTCCTCACCAGCGTCAGTATCCCGTCCACGCCCACGGGCGCCAACTATACCTTCACTTACAACGCCTCGGGCGAGATGCTGACGGCCAAGCTTCCTCGCGCCGGCGAACTGCGGTATACCCACACCAGCACGAACCTCGCGAATAG
>JBGAHE010000024.1:0-70628 GCA_044226365.1 Bryobacteraceae bacterium | reverse complement strand
GTCTCCGTGCTCTCCCGGCCACCCAGCGCCGCCGAGCGCGACGCCGCCACCAAGACTCTCGGGGCAATGACGGAGCAGTGGAAGACTCACTACACAGCGACGCCTCCCTCGGAGCCTATCGCCGCGAAGTCCTCGCACATGGCCCTGGCCACGCTCGCCCATACGATTCTCAATTCCGCGGAGTTTCTTTATGTCGACTAGACGGCACTTTCTGTCTCACATGTCTGGCGGTCTATACGGCGCGGCGCTGAGTTCGTTGCTGGCCGCCGAGACTGCGCCGCGCATCTACGACCTCAAGCCTAAGCAAGCTCCGCTTCCGGTGAAGGCGAAGTCCGTCATCCAACTGTTCATGAATGGCGGCCCCAGCCAGATGGACTTACTCGACCCGAAGCCGGCGCTCGAGAAGTACGCCGGCCAAGCTCCCAGCCGCGACCTCGCCAGCCAGATCCGTCAAGTCCGCGAAGCCGGCGGCATGATGCCGTCGCCCTTCAAGTTTCAGAAATACGGTCAGAGTGGTTTGGAGGTCTCGGAGTTACTCCCGCACTTAGCCAAACACGTCGACGACCTCGCCGTCATCCGCTCGATGTTCACCACCCACATCGCGCACGACTTTGCCTTGTTCATCATGCACACTGGCCGCATGCTCCCTGGCCGGCCGACTTTGGGCGCCTGGGTCGTCTACGGACTCGGCACCGAGAATCAGAATCTCCCGGCCTATGTGGTACTCGACGACCCGAAGGGCTTGCCGGTTAACGATATTCAAAACTGGCAGGCCGGGTATCTCCCCGGCGTTTATCAGGGCACGCGCGTCCGCGCCGAGGGTACGCCCATCCTGAACCTGAAGCCCGACGAGGAGTATCCGTCTGGCATCACGGACCTCGGTAGTTCGCTGCTCCATCGCATGGACACGGCGCACAAACTCGCCCGCCCGCATCAGCCCGATCTCGACGCGCGCCTCTCCACCTATGAGCTAGCGGCGCGCATGCAGTTGGAAGCGACTGACGCCCTCGACTTGGCGAAGGAATCCGAAGCTACCAAGGAGCGCTATGGCCTGAACGATCCGGAAACGGCCACCTACGGCAAGCGATGCCTGATGGCGCGTCGGTTGGTGGAGCGCGGCGTTCGCATGGTCCAGGTGTTCACCGAAGGTAACGTCTGGGATCATCACAACGACCTGCGCAAAGGCCTCACCTACTGCTGCAAGAAAACCGACCAGCCCATCGGTGCTTTGCTTGGCGACCTCAAAGAGCGCGGCCTGCTGGACACCACGCTCATCGTCTGGGGCGGGGAATTCGGCCGCCTGCCGATCGCCCAGTCGCCCGGACCCACCGCCGGACGCGACCACAACCCCTCCGGCTTCACCACCTGGATGGCGGGGGGCGGCGTCAAGGGAGGCACCGTTTACGGCTCCACTGATGAGTTCGGCTACAAGGCGCAGGAAAACCCCGTCAGCGTTCATGACTTCAACGCGACCATCCTGCACCAACTCGGCTTGGATCACCGGCAACTTGTCTTCCGGCGTGAAGGTCGCAACGAACGCATCACGGATGAGTTTCCGGTGCGAATCCTGAAAGAGATTCTTAGCTAGACTTACGCCGCTCGGCGATCCGCGCCCGTAATTGCCGCTGTAAGTCCGCACGTAACTTCTCGTGCTGGGGACTCTTGCTGAGGTTCTTCATTTCGGTCGGATCGGTCTGATAATCGTACAGCTCAATTCCTTCCGCTCCCTCCGCCCACTCGGTGTAGCGATACCGCTCCGTCCGCAGACTGTAGCCCCGCAGCGAGTTCTCCACCTGATTCCGATTACGTGCCACTTGGCTCAACGCCGGGCGGTCCCACTTCGCCTGCGGATTCTTCAATAACGGCTTCAGGCTCGTCCCCTGCAGATTTGTCGGGATCGACGTCAATGCGCAAAGGTCCGCGAGCGTCGGGTAGAGGTCCAGTAACTCCACCGTGCGCGGACAGCCCTTGCCCTTCGCCGTCACGCCCGGACCCGCCATGACCATCGGCACCCGAGTGGACGCCTCAAAAAGCGTCTGCTTCATCCACTGCCCGTGCTCTCCCACGCCGTAGCCATGGTCGCTCCAGAACACCACCACCGTGTTCTCGGTCAGCTTCAAGCGGTCCAGTGTGTCGAGTAACTTGCCGACATTGGCATCCACAAACGAGATCGACGCATAGTAAGCCTGCAGCGCCTCCTGCTGCTGCCGGCGCGTCATATTCCAGTTGGGCGGCGTCGTGAAATATGCCCAGGGTGGGGCGATCAGATTCTCGCCGTCGTGATACGGAATCGGCTCAATCTTATCGACCGGGTATAAGTCGAAATACTTCTTTGGCGCGATATACGGGCAATGCGGTCGATAGAAACCCGCCGCCAGAAAGAATGGCTTATCTCGATTCTGCTCCAGCAGCTTGATGGTTTCCGCGGCGACCATGCCATCGGTATGCGCTTCGTCCGGAGCCGGCGAAGCATAGAAACCGATCGTTGACCCCAAGCCTTTGCGCTCGGGCGTATGGATCGTCAGCTTCGGCTCTTCCTCCGTCTTATCGACGCCTTTGGGGTTGATGCGCTGATTCCAGGACGGCGCATCGTCCAGGCCATCGGTGCCGATCTGCCCCGGATTGCCGTAATGATAAATCTTACCCACGCGCGCCGTGAAGTAGCCGTTCCTTTGGAAGCATTGGCTCATCGTCACCACGTCCGGCAGCGTGGACCGGAAATGCTTCACCAGGTTATAGACCTGTGTCGTATCCGGCCCCATGCCTGTCATTAGCGACGAGCGCGATGGGCTGCACAGCGGGAACTGCGCGTAAGCGCGATCGAACCGTACGCCGCGCGCCACCAGCCGGTCAATATTCGGCGTCTTCACCACCGGATGCCCATAGCAACCGAGCGCATTGTTCATGTCATCGGTGGCGATGAAGAGCACGTTGGGTCGGCGTCCATTCTGGGCGAAAGCCACGGACGCGGAACTAAAGAGAAAGCTGCGACGGCTGACCATGGCTTGCAGCTTATCGCAGCCTAGGCCGTGAATTCGATGCTACAGGCGCGCTCGAGCTTGGGAACGAAGACTTCGGTCATCGTCGCGCGCTTTGCCACGGGCAGGGTAGTGGGTGTCATCCCCGGTTGACGCATCAACGCTCTGCTGAATGTGCCCTGGATATGTGCCTGGATCTCTTGCGGCACGCCCGTCCCATAGTTCAGCAGGTTCAGAATCGCGCCCCCGCGGACCCCCTCAGTGGCCACGGCAATGATCGCCGGCGCATTCCACAGACGCGTCGCCCGCTGCCGATGCGTCACAATGTCGATCACGTCGAGCGCAAACTCGCTGGGCTCGGCGATTCGCTTGTGATAGGCCACCACCTGGCCTTTGCCGAGAGCATAGAACGCGCGGTCTTCCTGCTCCTTTACCAGCTTCGCTCGAGGCTCCCGCCACCAATCCGCGTCCACCACCACCGAGGCCCCTGCCTCGGCATGAGCCAGAATGGCCGTGCGCAACGCCGGGGCGGGCGTCGCGATACTCGCGGCTACCAGGGCCTTGATCTGTGGCGAAGTGGCCGGCGGCGCGCTCACTACCCGGGGCGATGCATTGCGCCGATACAGCAGGTTGCAGAGCTCTCGAGTGCCGCCGCGCCCGTCATAGAGAGCCACCACGCTGGGCAGCGACGGATGTCCGAAGAGGCTGCGGTTCTGCTTCAGCCAGTCCGCTGTCCGGGCCAGCTTGTTCCACGCGGCCAGCGCCTTGCTGTCGTTCGCGCGCAGTCCGCGCAGGTAACGATCTTCCACCTGAAGCGCGGAATTGCCGCCCATCATCCAGGCCTCGGCCAAGCCGATCTCGAGCGTTTCGAACGCCACCATGCGGCCCGGGTCCGTCTGCGAATACGCGAGGACCGGAGTCTTGCCGGGCTCGATGGCTCGCTGACACGCCACCAGATAGCCGTTCGCGTCTACCCAAGGTTCGCTGCTCGCGCTAGCCACTTCGCCCTCGGGACCGTTCCGGCGTCCCGCGCTACGGATGCCCGGCCACAAGCCGCCTTTCACCGTTTCCAGCGTCGCGATCGTGGGGATGCCCGCCGTCGCGCAAGCCGCCGAGAACTCCGGCTGCGGCGTGTCCAGCCACACCGCGTCAGCCTTCAGCGACTTCAGCAATGCCACATCGGAGGCTTTGCCCTCGCTCCAACGAACTATGAGACTCTTCCCGGGATCCACGGCCATCACTCCCCACTGTAACGCGCATGCGAACTTTGTGATGCAATAGCAGGCATGCCTCAGATTCCCCGGACTACGGAAGAGTACGATGCCGTCATTGTTGGTTCAGGTGCTGGGGGCGGCACCGCCGCCCATGTCCTCACGGCTAAAGGACTGAAAGTCGCCTTGCTCGAGGCGGGTCCCATGCTCGATCCGTTCAAAGAGTTCAAAGAGCATCAATGGCCCTACGACGTGCCGCACCGTGGCGCCGACGTCGGCGGTGCCGATTACTTCGGCAAAGGCAAGCCTTTCGGCTACTTCTCCACCACCAGCGGCGGCTGGCAACTGGATGGCGAACCGTACACCGTGGGTGAAGGCAGCCAGTTCACCTGGTTCCGCTCCCGCATCGTCGGGGGGCGCACTAACCACTACGGCCGTATGTCGTTCCGCTTTTCCGAGTACGACTTCAAGCCCTATTCCAAGGACGGACTCGGTTTCGACTGGCCGATCTCCTACTCCGACATCGCGCCGTACTACGACAAAGCCGAAACCTTCATCGGCATCGCCGGCTCGCGCGACGGCATCCCCAGTTGTCCGGATGGCATTTTCCATACGCCTCCGCCACCCAAGGTGCACGAACTGCTCGTTAAGAAGAGCTGCGACAAACTCGGCATTCCCTGCGTGGCCAATCGTCGCGCCGTGATCACCAAGCCGTTGAACGGCCGCGCGGCCTGCCATTACTGCGGTCAGTGCGGACGCGGCTGCCAGACGGCCTCGGCGTATAGCTCCAGCCAGGTGCAGGTTTTCCCCGCCATGAAGACGGGCCGCTGCAAGGTCCTCGACATGGCCATGGCGCGCGAAGTTCTCACCAACGGCAATGGCAAAGCCACCGGCGTTCTTTACGTCGACAAGCGCACTCGCGAACACAAGATCGTTCGCGGTAAGGTGGTCATCCTCGCCGCCAGCGCCTGCGAAAGTTCGCGCATTATGATGAACTCCAAGAGCAAAGAGTTCCCCAATGGCATCGCCAACGGGAGCGGTATGCTGGGCCGCTACCTGATGGACACCGTCGGCTTCGGCTTAAGCGGCTACGTCCCCGCGCTCGAAGGCATGCCGCACTACAACACGGACGGCTACGGCGGCGCGCATCTCTTCATGCCCTGGTGGATGTGGGACAAGCACAACCAGTTGGACTTCCCCCGCGGCTACCACATCGAAATCGGCGGTGGCTACGGCATGCCCGGCATCGGCAGCTTCCAGGGCGCCGCTCGCCGTTATGGCTATGGTGCCGAAATGAAGAAGCAGGCTCGCCAGGCCTACGGCTGCAACGTCGGCTTCGCCGGCCGTGGCGAGATGATTCCCAACATCCACAGCTACACCGAGATCGACAACAGCGTCGTCGACCAGTGGGGCATCCCCGTGCTCAAGTTCCACTTCAAGTGGACGGACTACGAGTGGAAGCAGGCCCGCCACATGGAAAAAACCTTCGCTGACATCATCGTCGGCATGGGCGGCCGCGTCACCGGTTTGAGCGCCGCGCAGCGCGAAGCCGATGGCATCTCCATCCCCGGCAGCATCATCCACGAAGTTGGCACCGCCCGCATGGGCGCCAGTGCGAAGACTTCTGTGCTGAATGGCTACTGCCAGGCGCACGAAGTCAAGAATCTCTTTGTCATGGACGGCGGCTCATTCGTCAGCAATCCGGACAAGAACCCCACCCTGACCATCAACGCGCTCGCTTGGCGCGCTTGCGACTATCTCCATGAAGAATTGAAGAGGGGCAATGTCTAACCACGTACCATTAGCAGCATTAGATCGCCGCGAGGCTTTGCGGAACATCGCCGCCGGAGCCCTCGCCGTCGGCACCGTCGAGTCCTTGGCGGCCCAGCACGTTCACGACACCGCTCAGGCCGAGAAGTCCAAAGGACCGTACAAGCCCAAGGAATTTACCGCCGCCGAGTTCAAGACGCTCGGACGCTTGGCTCAGATCATCGTCCCGGCGGACGATGTCTCCGCCAGCGCCTTGGAAGCGGGTGCGCCCGAGTTCATTGACCTGCTTTCCAGCCAGAACGAGAAACTCGCCGAGATCTTTCACGGCGGCCTCGCCTGGCTCGATGCCGAGATGAACCGCCGCTACGAGAAGAGCTTCGTCAACGCGTCGCCCAAACAACAAACCGACATGCTGGACGTCCTCGTGGCCGCCGACAATGCTGAGCGCAAGCGTCTCGATGAAGAGGCTGGCTATCGCAAAAGTGGCCGCTACAACGACTTCACCGGCTACACCGTTCAGCGCGCCGGCACGCTCGGGCCCGGGGTTCGCTTCTTCGACTGGTGCCGCCGCCTTACCGTCGATGCCTTTTACACGAGCCCGATCGGCATCAAGGACATCGGCTTCGTCGGCAACGGTGCCTACGCGAAGTACGAAACGCCACAGGCGGCGATCGATTACGCCATGGCCCGCAGTCCCTTCAAGGCTTAAGCATCAATGGGCCGCCTCTTGCGGGAGACGGCCCGTTTCTTTTGCCCTTTAACTTGTAATTGCAAAGTACTTTCAATATGATGGTGGCGTGTCCCGTCCCCGGTTGTTACTATTTCTCGTCGTCACCGTCTTCGTCACCGCCAGCACGTTGGCCTACCTTCATCTCATCCCGCGCGGACTCTTCCTCGCGCCCTGGGACAAAGTCGCTCACTTCGCCATTTACGGCGCTCTCGCTCTCGCCCTCGCTTGGTGCGTGCCGTCGCGTCCCGCCCTCGCCTGGACCTTCCCCCTTACCCTGGCTGCGCTCGACGAACTCACTCAGTCGCTCAGCCGGTTTCGCTCGCCGGATTGGCTCGACTTCGCCGCCGACGCCGCTGGCATCTTGCTGGCTATCGCGTTCCTGCGCCGTGCGACTCGGGTAGCGCCGGCAGATAGCGCGTAGGCTCGCCGCTATCCCAAGGACGGTAGCTGTTAGCAAACCGCAGCCGCTCCCCCACTGGCCGATGATCGTACGTCCACGCCACGAACCACGGATGTGGCGCCGGATAGGTGAGCGAGTTCTCGCCTAGCCTTTGAAACGTGCGCGCGGCCATCTCAGAGGAACCCGGCACTAGCCCCTGGATCGCCTCGAGCGCGTAGATGTCCGCTTGATGCTCAATCTCCCGGGACACTGCGCTCGAAATCGGCTGCCCCACCGTTGCCAGCAACGCACCGATTAACGCCAGTAAGGGCAGTGCCGCCCAATCCCCCGGCCCGCGGATCTGCCAACGCGCACCCCACCGCGCGAGGATGGCCCCCACGAGGCGGTACATGAGATACAAGCCCAGCAGAATCCCCAGCAGCGTCAACGCCAGCCCTTGCCAGATGTGCTGCAACACATAATGTCCTTGCTCATGCGCGAAAACGAACATCACTTCAGGCACGCTCAGGTCCCGCGCCGTGCTGTCCCACACCACCACGCGATGGCTGGCGCCCAACCCCGTTACGTAAGCGTTGTAAGTGGTCACCTTGTCGCTCGCCTTCATCTCGAACATACGCGAGCGATCGATCACCAGGCCGCCGCGCCGCATCACCTTCTCGAGCTCCGGCAGTAACTGCGGCCGCCGATTCTCCAGCCGGTCGAACTCATGGAACAGCGGATCCACCACGAGGGGATAGAAAAACACCAGCGCCAGCGCTGTTGGAATGGAGGCCAGCCAGGCGAACAGCCACCACCGCTGAGGCTGTCGACGGATCACCAGGTTGAACCCCCAGGCCAATGCGCTCACCATCAGCAACTCGATCGCTTCGGCCTTCACCCAATCCGCCCACCAGGATGCCGACGGCTGCACGGAAAGTCCGTAGGCCAGCGCCAGCGATCGTCCATACCAGCGCAACGGCAGGTTCACCACCTGCAGACTCAACGCCACAATGGGCACGAACAGCAGAGCCTGCCTAAACCCCCGCGCCGTGCGCGCTTCCACCCCATCTCGTAGCCGGGCACTCGCCCCGCTCATCACCCACCAGGCCAGCACCAGCAGCAAGCCCATCGTCCCCGCCACCGTCGACACCACGTCATTCCGGTAGAGCACCTCAGCCTTGGCCAGCTTTTCCGGCCCGAGGTGATAGTCCGGCACGGCTTGGGCGCCCGCCAGCACCGCGCTTCCTAGCCCGAGCGTCCCCCACCGACCTGATCTCCACCACCGCATTGGCTTCTCAGTTTAGTGCAACCTCAGCGCCTGACAACTCCCTGAGGAAACGTTGACAACTTCTTGACGACTTCCTTCGCCCGTTACTCCATGCTGACTCCGAGGTACCACGATGTCTTCCCTTCGCTTCTTCCTACTTTGCGCCGCGACCGCCAACCTGCTGTTTGGCCAACGAGTGACCAGAATCTCCTCCAGCCGTCCCCATCACTCCGGTGTCCGCTCCAACCTCGGCCGCGTTCAAGGCTGGGGCTTGAACGCCACCCGGCAACTCGCGGACACGAGCGGTATCGGCTTCCGCAATCGCGCGATCTACAATCCCTTCTCTTTTCGGGTGGTGGGAGTCGCCGCCGGGGCCCATTTCAGCCTGATGCTGACGGCGAATGGCGTCGTGGGTTCTTTCGGCAACGATCTCCTCGGGCAACTGGGAGATGGATCCGGCCCGGCGAGTGGCACTTGCGCTGGCGTGCCATGTTCGGAACGTCGAAATGTGACCCTCACGAACGGCGCGACTCTCAACGACGCAGTAGCGATTGCCGCCGGCAGCACGCATGCCTTAGCTGTCCGCGCGGACGGCACGGTCCTCGCCTGGGGGACGAACACCGTCGGCGAGATCGGTAACCCTGCCGTCAGTGGTACTCAGCACAGTGCAGTCAATGTCGCTGGCGTCGGCGGCGTCGGTTTGCTGAACGGCGTGATTGCCGTTGCCGCCGGCGAGTCATTCAGCCTGGCTCTCCGGCACGACGGCACCGTGGTGGCCTGGGGCGACGATGCTTTCGGCCAGTTGGGGCGCGGCGCTACGCCCAGTTCGACCAACATCCCGGTGCAGGTGAAGGGCATCGGCGGCGTCGGCGTCCTGACGGATGTGGTGGCGATCGCGGCGGGCAGGCACCACAGCTTGGCTCTGCGCTCCGATGGCTCGCTGGTCACCTGGGGGCGTAATCAGGCGGGACAACTGGGTACAGGAACGATAGGCGACAACCGCAACGTCCCCGTTCAGATTCTCGCTGCGCGCGGGCTCCCCTTCACCCGCCTCATCGCCGTGGCTGGTGGTGCTCAGCATTCGCTCGCACTCCGAAGCGATGGCACCGTTCTCGCCTGGGGCAGCGACAGCGACGGCCAACTCGGCAACGGCGATTCCGTGGGCAACTCCTCCACTCCCCGGGCCGTGGTCACCTCCACCGGCAAAGGAGCCCTCGCCAACATCGTGTCGATCGCGGCCGGCTCAGTCCATAGCGTCGCCGTGGCCGTTGACGGAACGGTCTCCTCGTGGGGTGCCAACAACGACGGCCTCCTCGGCGACGGCAGTGCAGTCCCTCGCCAACGCCCCGTCCCCGTACTCGACGACAACACCGGCCTCGCCCTGGTCGGCGCACTGGCGGTCTCCGCTGGGTCCACTCACAGCTTGGTTGTCACCGCGAACGGCGCTGAATCCAGCGCTGCCGCCAGCCTCCAAGCGACCCAACCGGTCTATCGGAGCCAATGTATCTTCAACTCGGACGCGTGCTCCGTCATCGCCGCGGCGGGCCATCAAACCGAGTTCCTCGGTTTCGCCGATGGCACCATGCGCGGGGCCGGCTCCAATACGTCCGGCCAGCTAGGCATCGGCTCAACGACCAACGCAGCCGTTTTCACGCCGCTCAAGGCCCCGGGTGGCTCGTCCAATCTAACCAATGTCCTCGCGGTCTCCGCCGGCCTCCTGCATGGCCTCGCCCTGCGCGCCGATGGCACGGTCGTCTCCTGGGGCAGCAACAATAGCTTCGCTCTCGGTACGGGCACGGCTAACGGGGTCTTCAGCACGCCGGCGAACGTCGTCGGCCCGGACGGCGGCGGTCTACTCACCGACATCGTTGCCATCGCCGCGGGCCACCGCCATAGTGTGGCGCTACGGGCGGATGGCGCGGTCTTCGCCTGGGGGGCAAACAATTTCGGTGAAGTCGGGGTCGCCACCCCGGGCGTCACCAAGCAAACTCCCACTCAGGTGCTGGCCCCGCTCGGCTCCGGCTTCCTCACCGGCATTGTCGCGATCGCCGCGGGTGACGACCTCACTGTCGCCCTCCGCTCCGACGGCGCCGTTTTTAGCTGGGGCAAAGACACAGCCGGACAACTCGGCGACGGGCCCGGCTCCCCCGAAACCTGCTTCGAGGGACCCTGCGCCTCCCGTCCCCGGCCCGTCGCTGGCCTCACCGGCGTCATCCAAATCTCCGCTCGCGGTCAACATGTCCTCGCGCTCAAGCAGGACGGCACGGTCGTCGCCTGGGGAGCCGACGACCGTGGACAACTCGGCAACAACTCGACCTTCACGAATGAAAGCTCGCCCGTCACCGTGATGAACGCGGCCGGCACCGCGCCGCTCAGTCCGGTCACCGCCGTCGACGCGGGCTACAACCACAGCGTCGCCCTTCGTGCATCCCAAATCTTTTCTTGGGGCGACAACTCGCAAGGCCAACTCTCCGACGGCTCTTCTATTAACCGCCCCTTGCCAGTTCCCCGCATCACCACGAACGATGGTCTGCTGGCCACTCCCGCCTACCTCGCCGCCGGCGGGCAGTTCACCCTCTATCTGTTGGGGTACGAGTTCGATCTCTAAAGTCGCCAGCAGAACGGCTTAAACTGAGCCCATGCCTTCCCGCCGCCAGTTCTTGCAGACGGTGGCCGCCTCTACTCTCGGGGCGGCCCCGCGCCGCCGCCCCAACATCCTGCTCCTTCTCGCCGACGACTTCGGTTACGAATGCGTCGGCTGCAATGGCGGCCAGAGTTATCGCACCCCCGCCCTGGATGCCATGGCCGCGCGCGGCATCCGATTCACCTCGGCCTTCGCGCAGCCCCTTTGCACACCCACCCGCCTCCAACTGATGACGGGCAAGTCCAACTTCCGCAACTGGCGCGCCTTCGGTCTCATGGATCCTCGCGAACGTACCTTCGGCCATCTGTTTCGCGATCAGGGTTACCGCACCGCCATCGCGGGTAAGTGGCAATTCTGGAGTTACAACCCGCCGGACTTCGAACCGCAGTGGCGCGGGAAAGGACAGCGCATCGAAGACGCCGGCTTCGATGCCTACTCGGTCTGGCACGCTCACCACACCGAAGACAAAGGCTCCCGTTACGGCAATCCGACTTACTACGAAAACGGCCGCCTTTACCCCGCCCAGAAAGATCGCTACGGCGATGACGTCTCCGCTGACTTTCTCCTGCGCTTCATCGAGCAGCACCGCACCGAGCCATGGTTTGCTTACTTCCCCCTGGCACTGACTCACGATCCGTTCACGCCCACTCCACTGAGTGCGGACTGGAACACCCCGAATCGCCTCAAGAACGATCCTAAATACTTCAAGGATCAAGTCGAATACCTGGACGGCATCGTCGGCCGGATACTCACTCGCCTCGGCGAACTCAGCTTAGCCGAAAACACGCTGGTGCTGTTCTACGGCGACAACGGCACGCTTTCCAAAATCACTTCACGTTTGGCCGGCCGCGACTTCGTCGGCGGCAAGGGCGACACCACCGACGCTGGCATGCACGTCCCCCTGATCGCTCAATGGCCCCGCACCATCCCCGCCGGCCGCGTCTGCGAGGATCTCATCGATTCCTGTGACTTCCTGCCCACCCTCTGCGCCGCCGCTGGCATTTCCGCCGCCTCGATGGACAAACTCGATGGCCGCAGCTTCCTACCCCAACTCCGCGGCGAGCGCGGTCATCCCCGCGACTGGATCTACAGTTGGTACGACCCTCGCCCCGGCCACGACAAAGAGCGCTGGACCCGCACCGAGCGCTTTGTTTTCGACCGTCGCTTCAAACTCTACGAAGATGGCCGCCTCTACAACTGGAGCGCCGACCCACTCGAGACGCGCCCGATCGAAGACGCCGCCGCGCGCCGCCGCCTCGCAGCCGTCCTCACTCGCTACCGTCAGGAAGAGGCCGCCCTCACCGGCAGGGCGACCCGTCCGCGGTAATCGCAATCGACGTCGTGTTCGCCGTCACCCCGCCCACGGTTACCTGCACCGGAACGTTGCAACCCAGCGACACGTTCGCCGGCAGCGTGAAGTAAATGTTATCCACACCGGAGCTCTCCGCTTGCCGCCCGGCGTAGAGAACGTTCTGCGGCGGGAGCGGCAGTCCGCCCACCGTCACTGAGACCGCCAGATTCCGCGGCGGCGCTCGCAGGTCGCCGGCATTCCCGCCCGGAGCCACATTGTCCGGGCCATTGATCGGTCCCAAACCCGTACCCCACAGAATCACGATCTGTCCTGGTTTCGCCGGTGACGACGCCAGATTCAGCGGATAATCGGTGGCACTCGCCACGTTCTGCGCGATCGCCACATTATTGCCCTCCAGACTCTGGAAGAAGGTCCCAAAGCTCGTCGGGCTCACCTGGATCGCCGCCTGCGCACTCGTCCGCCCATTCAACGTCACGGTCATCTGGGCCGGGCCCGCCGGTACGTTCGACGGCAGCAAACCGTTGATCTGCCCCGCGGACACAAACACCAGATACGCGTTATAGGTATTGCCGCCAGCTAGCACCTCCACACTCACCCCGCCCAAGTTTGTTGGCAGCGGATAGCCCGCTTGTGCCGGCTCCGTCGGGCCTAGACTCGTCCCAAAGATGCTGAAGAACGACCCCTGCGCCAACCCGTTCGGCGGGCCACCCGGCGCATAGCTCGCTGCATTCACCACACCGCCCGTCGCGATCGCCGGTGTCCCCACCGGCGGACCCGGCGGAACGCCGTCCTGCAGCACCGCCACATTCTGCCCCGCAATCACCACCGAACCTTGCCGCGCATTACCGGTATTCGCTGCGACCGTGATGGAGATTGCCCCGTTGCCGCTACCGGCGAGTGGCGCTGCCGTAATCCAGCCCGTGCCCATCCCCGGCGGGTAGACCACTGCCACCGTCCACGCACAGGTCAAATTGGTCAGGAACCGCACCAAGCCGCTGGTCCCGCCCGCCTTGTTTGTGCCGTCCCGGTTGAACGATAACGTCGTTGTGCTCTGAATCGGGTAACTGCAACCTTGCGTCGTCCCGCTTGGCGTGCCGTTCTGGAAGACCGAGAAGGTTTGCCCGCCCACGGTAATGGTGCCCGTCCGCGGTGCACCCGAATTCACACTTGCCAGATACACCACCGTGCCATTGCCGTTTCCGTTCTGTCCGGAGGTTACTTGCAGCCACGTCGCGTTCGAAACCGCCGTCCACGCGCAGCTCGAACTCACGCTGAAGTTGAAACTGCCGCCCGCCGCGCTCACCGGCTGCCCCGAAGGACTAATCACCAGCGATGCACACGGATCGGTGCTCCCACCGGCGCCGCCGCCCCCGCCCGTACCGCCCCCGCCCGTACCGCCCCCGCCCGTGCCGCCACCACCAGTGCCGCCGCCACCGCCTCCTGTACCGCCGCCGCCCGCGCCGCCGGTCGGCGTTCCCAGCTGGACCGTGGCCGTCATCTGACCGCGGTTGTCGCCAAAATACCCGGGATAGCCGCTAAACGAGAAGCCGTCCACATAGCCCAGATAGAACTGCGTGGCGCCCGCCGGAATGATGAACTGCTGGACCGACCCCGTGCCGGTACCAGTCAACCCGTCGCCCACATAGAAAGTCTGGAACAACAGCGGCGTAAACGACGTGTTCGCCGTCAGCGTCGTAAAGTTCACAGATGCTGGCGGAGGTGGCGCCGCCACCTGACCATTCGTGAACACGCCGATCAGGAAGCCATTCGTACTGTCGTGGCGGATCCCGGAGATCCCCAATCGATGCGTCTGCTGCTGACCCGCGTCCGCATTTGGATCGCTGTTCGTGCCGCCGAAATTGGAAGACCCGTCCGGACCATTCGTCACGCAGTCCCGGCAACCCATGAATGTCCCGGTGACATTCGTCACGGTCACGGCCTGTCCCGCCGCGCCCACTGGCAGATTATAGACCGGCGGCAACGTTCCGCCGCCGTCGGTCAAGGCCGGCACCGCCGTCCGACCCGCCGCGTAGATATTCGCGCTGGCGGGGATAGTCAAAGTGGCGGAAGCTCCACCACCTGTCCCACCCCCGCCACCGCCTGTCCCGCCGGATCCGCTGCCTCCGCCGCAAGGGTTCGTCCCCTCCACGGCACAGACGTTGTCGATGGCTGGACCAAACGAGCCCTCCGACAAGCTCGTGAACTCCAGCACCGTCGTGCTTGATTCGGCGCGGAAGGTGAAGCTTTCGCGCTGCCATCCCATATTCGTCACCGTTCGTCCGGTGATATCGAAAGACCGTTCGATGGGTGTCCCGGTTGTCGAGACGCGCACCCGTTTGATCGCCGGAATTCCGCCGGCGTTTCCCGCCAGGTCGAACGAGACTGTGTACTGGGTTCCCGGCACAGTCGCGAAAGATTGCCGCAGCGTGCCCGCCGTCGAACCATTCAGATCGAGCGACTGCGCGCCTTCGGATGGCGAAAAGAACGTGCGTGCCTGATCAACATCGCCGGCGACCACCGTCCAGCACCGCATCGCCGTTGAACCCGTCGCCCGATACTCGTAAGAGACATTGATGGCCGGCTCCTCGAAGCCGCCATTGCAGAGCAGGCCGTACCCGGCCGCTCCGCCGCCCGCGCCCGTGCCGCCACCACCGGTTCCACCACCGCCGGTACCGCCGCCACCTGCGCCGCCGCCTCCACCAGTCGCCGGAGGCAGATCCGGACCAGGCCCGGTGGCCGGCGTGCCTGTTCCACCAGTCCCGCCGCCACCGGTTCCACCACCTCCGGTTCCACCGCCACCAGTCCCACCGCCACCAGTCCCACCGCCACCAGTCCCACCGCCGCCAGTCCCCCCGCCGCCACCGATACCACCGATCCCGCTCTGACCCGGCGGCGGAGCCGACAACGTGAATTGAGCCGTCGTCCCGGCCACGGTCTGATTATTGACACTCAGTGACACCGTCCAACTGCCCAACGGCGCATTCGCTGGCGACACCGGCAGCGTGTAGCAAGCCCAGATGCTGCTCCAACTCGTCGGCGTCTGTCCGAAGTACCGCACGCCGCCCGGGCCCACATAAGTCACCCCGATCACATCGCCTGGATTCACGCCAGCCACCGACACCCAATGCGTAATGTTGGCGTCGTTGGTAAAGAACGCCACCTTCAACGGATCGGGCAGGGAAGCGGTGCAAGCGCTCTGATGGACCGTTGTCATCGCCGGGCTGGCTGTCACCCGCGGACCAGGCGCTTCCGCCGACGGTCCGCTCGGCGTGCCC
Organism: Bryobacteraceae bacterium; assembly: GCA_044226365.1. Classification (GTDB taxonomy): domain Bacteria; phylum Acidobacteriota; class Terriglobia; order Bryobacterales; family Bryobacteraceae; genus JALHNI01. The sequence continues at coordinate 55,062 of JBGAHE010000024.1, read as the reverse complement.
GAGACCGGAATCGTTCCCGCGCCACCTGGCCGCGTGATCGTCCCCGTGATCGATGGTCCCGCTGAAGTAATTGTGATCGTTCCCGGAGGCCCGTTCGGCGTGAATGCCGTGCCGGTACAGGTATTACCGCTCACTGTGCAAGTAAAGCCGCTATACCCACCCGGCCCACCGGCGGTGTAAATCCCATCCACCGTGTTATTCGAGCCCGGAATCATCCTGATCGGACCGTTCGGGGACGTCCAGATCCCGCCAAAACCGCCCGGCCCTGCGCCATTGTTGCCGGCCATGAACACCGCGGTGTAAGTGGTACTCGAAGGCGGCGCGAGGATCGTTCCACCGGCATTCAGCGTGTAGTTCCACAGGGCGAACGAGTAGTTAATGTTGTTCTGCGTTTGGGGGGACGGCGTTGCAAACGAATGGCCCTCGCCCGAGGGCCACGTCCGTGTCACCGGCGCTGTGTAAGTCGTCTGATCCACCCGCACCTGCAGACTCGACGGCACCGTCGTGATTGTCGTCACCGGCCGGATCGTGCTGCACAAGTCGATGGGGCCAATCGTGTCGCTCACGTGCGTCGCCTGCAGCGTCGCGTACAAACCCAAATGACTCCAGGCCGCCACCGACCCGGAGAAACTCACGCCGTCCGGATTCAAACTGAACACAAAGCCGCCGCCACCAAACGGCCCGATAAACTGGCCCGAGACCGCGTTGCCGCCCGCCGGCGGATTCGTCGCGTTCCCCACGAACGTATAGCCGCCCACCTTGAACACCCACTTACCATCGCCGCGCTGCGAAGCCGTCATCGTCCCCAACTGCGTGCTCCACGTGCCGGACCAGTCGCCCGCCCGCGCGCCCACCCAGGGAGCTGTAAAGCCGCTGCTATTGGTCGAACTGCCATAGAACGTGATCGCCGATCCCTGGGCGAACGGATCGCCCCCCGGGCCGGGCGCCGAGTTGGCATTGATCCTGAGCGAGATCGTGCCCGAGCCGGTCAAGTCCGAGTAAGAGCCGGACAGCGTCGAGCCCTGCCCAAAATCCGGACCGCCGATCGTGTTCCCGGGCGTAATCGTTCCCGTAATTGTGCCGCCATTAGGATACGTTCCCACCACAGAAGTCCCGGTCACCTTCAGTGTCAGCAGGCCATACGGCGTATACCAGCGTCCGCTGAAGCCCCGGCTACTCTGGAAGTCTGTAATCAGGCCGTTGCTCCGATACTTACCGGTCCAGGTTTGTGTCCCGCTCGAGCCCACCGTGTAGGTCCCGGAGAAATTGCCAATGTCGTTGGACGGGAAAGCGAGTGAGAACGTCCCCGAGGTCGAGGGCCCCGAGAACGTGCCGCTCAATCCCAACCCGGATGCTGTCCCCGTAAACGTGCCGCCCGGAAAATCGCAGTTCTGCGGCACCACGAACGACACCGATCCGTTCAAGTTCATCCGCGCTCGAATCGTGCCAAACGGCACCGTATCCCATTGACCTACCCACAACGCCGCCGTCCCCGTCCCCAGGCAAGGCACCACGGGAGAAGCCACCGTCGTCGCTAGCTTCGAGGCCGACCCCGGCCCGAAAAACGCATTCGGCAACCCCACCATTGTTTGCCCACTTGGGGCCATCAGCCATCGTGTGAACCCCTCCACGCCATTCGTCACCGCCGTCAGCACGCGCCCGATCACGAACCCGTTCCCGATCATCCCGCCCCCGGCCACCGTGCTGCTGCTGCCAGTCAGAAAACCGTCGGCCCGCACCGGGTCAATGCCCATGATCCCGATATTCGACGTATTCCAAGTGCCCGGGAACGAGGCAGCGCAACTCGGGCCAAAGCTCGTGCTATTGCTGGGTGCCGTCACCGTTGTGCCGCCCCCGCCTGTTCCGCCACCGGTTCCCCCCACGCTGAACGACACGGTGACAAAGGGCACCGTCGAGTTATTCACGTACACGCTCATCGTCCACGGACCCACGCTATTGGCGTTCGGCACGAAGCTCGGGCAGAGGTTGTAATTCTGCCCCGCCGTGAACTGCCCGTACGGACCATAATCCAGCGCTGGCTGCTCCACGCCGTTATAAGAGAATCTCGCTCGCACTTGGCGTTCGGCACAAAGCTCGGGCAGAGGTTGTAATTCAGCCCCGCCGTGAACTGCCCGTACGGACCATAATCGAGCGCTGGCTGCTCCACGCCGTTATAAGAGAATCTCGCTCGCACCGTTGAGGTCGGCCCCAGGCCGGTCATACCCAGCCAGACCAAGACCAGAGGGTCCGTGGCCGAATAGCTGCTTACCGGCGCAGGCCGCGTGAGCGGGCAAGCTGGCGCCGTCGGCGGCAATCCCGTACACACCGGTCCATCGATCAGCGTCACTCCGCCAGACGGACTGCCCCCCGTAGTCGTACAGAAACCCGAACCGCCCGTTCCGCCACCCGGATTGCCGCCGCCACCCGTCCCGCCGCCTGAGACGGACCCATTGCTCACCGTAAACAGCAGTCGCCCATTTACACCGCTGCCCCCCGATTGCTGATAGCGCAACCCGGTGCTCGTGTTGCTGTCCAGGAACGCCCCGGCCTGGTGCGACCCGCGCTGTTCGAAGGAGCGGTTCGCACTCCCCGCCAGTCCGTTCGAGTAACCCACCGTCGGCGGCTCGCAGCCCGAGGCGCACAATCCGTTCACACCCCCGTTCACGTTGCCCGCTTCCCACTGGATCTGGTTGTAGTTGAACTCGAAATCGAAGTCGTTCGGCGCCCGGTCGCTCCGATTGATTAGCACCAACTGCACGGTGTTGGTTTTGTCCGCACGGTTCGAGTAGTAACCCACGTTATTCCAGGTCACGACGAAGGCCTGCCGGCCATTCACCGTGCTGGTGCCCCAACTGATCTCTCCCGATTGCGCATTCCGCGTGTCGATGTCGCTGTAGAACGGCGCGATGATCTTCTGCTGATAATTGATCAGGTTCTGGGGGTCATAGCCCGTCTGCCCACGGTCGAACGTTACGTAGCCGTTCGTCCCGACATAGAGACTCGTGTAGGTCGTCCCGAAGAAGTTCACCGCGAACCCGATCTGGATCGGCCCCGTGAACGTATCGTCGCTTCGCGCCTGCGTCCCGGTCACCGAGTACCCGGTGCGGACGGCTTGGGCTTGCAGCGATCCAGCCAGCGCCCCCAACAGCAGGGCCGAAATCACCCCTCTGGTGGCTCGGTTCCCCCTGTCTCGCTGTTCGAGCGTGCGAGTTCCAGGACTGGGGAACGATAGCATGACCCGAGTCTAAGGAAACTCTGTTTCGTCGCGCATAAGATTTCCATAAGATTTCCCTGCGAACCCATGTGAAACTGATTCAATCTCTGGGACTTGTGGAACTGCTCCAACCCCACCGCCCTCGTCCCTCAGCCATTGAACCGGACCCCGCCTCCAGGTACAATGTCGACGACCTCATCGAGCCCTCTACTTCCTCAGTTCCTCGGCTCCACTGGTATGCGCCAAGAATTTGACCAAGTCTCCGAACAACGGCGCACCCTCTACCGGTGTCTCGATCTCGAAATCGACCCGGTTGTGCCCTCGATCACCCGGGCCGGCCAGCCCGTCGAACTTCGCGCCAAGGCCCTTACCCTTCTCCTCTTCCTGGTTGATCAGCGCCATCGCATCGTCGGTAAGGAGGAGATCTTCGAGAGGGTCTGGCCAAACACTGCCGTCATGGACGCCACGCTCGCCGGCTGTATCCAGGAGGTGCGCCGCGCTCTGGGGGACGACGCCAAAGACCCTCGCTTCATCCGGACCGTTCCTCGGCTCGGTTACCGCTTCGTCGCCCCGGTTGACGAGCCGCCCTCCCCGGTTCTCAGCGTCGTCGAACCTCCAGTCACCCTGCACCCCCCGCCCCCTTCCCTCCTCAAGCGAGGCCTGCCCGTGCTCCTCGCCGGTCTTGTCCTGGTTGCCGCCTTCGGCTGGTTCCGCCGACCCCCTCCCGTCGATGACTTGCGCGAGGCTGCCTGGTGGAAATTCGACGAGGGCAGGGGACACTCCATCGCCGATAGCTCCGGACACGGCCTCACTGGTACCGTCGTGGACGCTGCCTGGGACACGGGCGTCCGCAGCAGTGCCTTACGCTTCGCCGGCACCGGACAGCGCGTCGCCGGGCTCGACTCGGCCCACGTCCTCCCCCGTGTCAATATGCCTCGTACCCTGGCCGCCTGGGTCCGCGCTGAGAATCCCAACGGCGACATCGCCGGCATTCTCCACTTCGGCGACTCGCCCGGCCCCTCGTCCTACGACGCCCCCCAACTGATGCTCCTGCCCGACGGCCGGCCCGCCTTCGCCAATCAGGGGTATGCCGGCATCGGCGGCGATCGGTCTCTCGCCGTCGCCTCGCAGCGCATCCTCGATGGCCGCTGGCATCACCTCGCCGGCACCCTCGCCGATGGCCGCGGCATTCTCTACCTTGATGGCGTCCCCAGCGCCGTCACCGCCATGCGCTCTGTCCCTCGCGCCACCTCATCCTGGTTCAGTTCCTGGACGCCGTCCTGGCTCCCCTGGACCCCCGCCACACCCTGGGCCATCGCCAGCCACTTCGACCAGTCCCGCAGCGGGTTCCATGGCTCGCTCGATGATGTTCGCATTTGGCGTCGCGCCCTTCGCCCCGCCGAAGTCGCCGCTCTCCACCGCTGCACCGCCGGCCTCAGCGACGCCATCACTCCGCGCGGCAAGTACTTCTTCAGCCCTATCTTCCCCTGGCAGGCCCGTCCGCTACCTCGCCTCTCCCTGCGCGATGGTCACCTCCAGCACGATGGCGACGACTATGCCGGCATCCAACTCGCCGCCCAAAGTCAGGATTGCCCCGTCGAGAAACTAAGGGGCGCGGACCTCGGTCAGGACCTCCGCCTCGCCGTCGAACTCCTGGTACCGTTCTCCGCTTCGGGCGACACGCTCCAGGCCGGTCCCTACTTTCGTAGCCGCGCCGCCGCCCCGGGCGATGGCATCCTCGGCGGCACCAGTGCCGGCTACTGGGTCCAACTCCACTCCTCCGGCCGCGTCAGCGTCAAATGTCTTAACCCCGTCCATACGGTCGCCTACACTGCCGTCCCCCCCTCGTACGATCCTCTCGTCTTCCACCGTCTTGAAGTCATCGCGCGCGGCGAAACCCTCCAAGTCACCCTCGACCGCCAACCGCTCAACTTCTATCAGGGCGAGCGACTCGCCCCTCACGTGCAGATCCCGCCGCACTGGGAGCGTCCCGTCGCCATCGGCCGCAACCAGGGCGCCGTCGGCCTCGCCTTCTCGAGTGAACCTCTCCGTCCTAAGGCCGGCGGTCAGCAGGCACGTGGCTTCGCCGTCGCGCCTGCTGACTCCTCGCCTTAGCGTCTAAGCCAAGTCCCTCACCTTCGGCTCGCGGTTCCAATGCCGGCGCGTCCCCACTTTCGCGAAGTCGCGCAGCGGGACTACGCCCTCATCCTTCTCCACGTGCGCCTTCTCCAGCAGGATCTTCGTCCCGTCGCAATGCGCGATGGTCTTGCAATGCCCGTAAGCATCCATGAACCATTGCACCGCCGCTCCTTCGCTGGTCAACATCTCTGCCTGCTCCGGCATCAGAATCGACACCACGGCGTCGAACAATACCGAAGGCGATCCCGCCAACTGGCCATCGGCCTTTAGCGTGCCGCCCTTCACCGGAATGCCGCCCACCTTGGGCGCCACCAGAAACGCTCGTCCGCCGGCCTGCTCGATCGTCTCCTTCATCTCATCGATCGACGCTTTGTCCGAACCTTCAGCAAACAGAATCGCTACGGTCCGCCCCTGCATCGTCGCCTTGGCTTGCTTCTGGATGGAGAGCGCTTCCGAAGGCGGTAAGTCCACCGGTTCGCGCGCCGCTTCAGCCTTCTCTGGCAACTCAATCGCGAGTCCATCGGCCACCCGCTGCGCTAAGTCCTCATCGATGTTCCGCAGCCGGGAGACCACGCGCGGCGGCACTTGCGGCAATTTCACCTTCGATAACTCGAACACCAACGCCGAAGCGATATGCGCCTGCTCGTTCTCCGTCTGCGAGCGATAGAACATCCGCGCCTGGCTGAAATGATCGGCAAACAGCTCCGCGCGTACCCGCAACTTTTCGCCGGGATCATTCCGCTCGTTCCTGGGGAACGTCGAAAAGCCGGTCGTCGGGCAAGCCCGCGGTCCCGCCTCTTCGCCCGCGTCCGCCAAGCTATTCGGCTCATAATTCGCCCGTCCCGTCGGCACCATCGTCTGCATCATGCCATCGCGCTGGAAGTTATGGAACGGACACTTCGGCGCGTTGATCGGAATCTGGTGAAAGTTCGTCGTCCCCAACCGCGACTTCTGCGTATCGAGATAGGAGAACAGCCGCCCCTGTAACAAGGGATCATTCGTAAAGTCGATCCCCGGCACCACGTTGCTCGGCAGAAACGCCGCTTGCTCCGTCTCCGCAAAGAAGTTACTCGGATTCCGGTTCAATGTCATCCGCCCGATGATTTCCACCGGAACCTCTTCTTCCGGTACTAACTTCGTCGCATCGAGCACATCGTAAGGCTGCCGGCTCGCAAACTCCTCGTCGAACACCTGCACGCCCAGGTCCCATGCCGGATAGGCTCCGCGCTCGATCGCCTCAAACAGATCGCGCCGCTGAAAGTCCGGATCGGCGCCTGCGATCTTCACCGCCTCATCCCACACCGTCGACTCCAGACCCAGTACGGGTTTCCAATGAAACTTCACAAAACGCCCTTCGCCCTTCGCATTGACGAAACGGAACGTGTGAACGCCAAAGCCTTCGATCATCCGGAAACTTCGCGGAATGGCCCGGTCGGACATCGCCCACATGATCATGTGCATCGATTCCGGCATCAGACTGATGAAGTCCCAAAACGTATCGTGCGCCGAAGCCGCTTGCGGATACCCGCGATCGGCCTCCATCTTCACACTGTGCACCAGATCCGGAAACTTCATCGCATCCTGAATGAAAAACACCGGAATGTTATTCCCCACCAGATCCCAGTTACCCGCGTCGGTGTAAAGTTTCACCGCGAACCCGCGCACATCGCGCGGCGTATCTACGGACCCCGCCCCGCCAGCCACCGTCGAGAACCTTACAAATACCGGACAACTGTTCCCCTTCTTCTGAAACAGACTGGCCTTCGTGTACTGCGGAATCGCCTTCGTACATTCAAACACCCCGTGCGCCCCGGACCCGCGCGCATGCACAATGCGCTCCGGAATGCGCTCATGGTCGAAATGGAAGATCTTCTCCCGCAGGAAGAAGTCTTCCAGCAGCGTCGGTCCCCGTTCGCCCGCTCGTAACGAATTCTGATTATCCGAGAGCCGATGACCGAAGTTATCGGTCAGATGTTGAGCTCCATCTCCGTGGTCGCCTTCCCGCGGCACTTCCTGGTGAATTTCACCACCGTTTCCGATCGTCTCGGCGACCCCCCCCGGCTGCTGCTGGTTCTTCTTGTCACTTCCCTTGGACTTGGGCATCTAGACCTCCACCGCCTAGATTCTCCAGCCGGGCCGTTCGTTTCCTTCTCAAGGGATCGTCTTGAAAACGCGGGGGATGCGGGTCTTTACTTTGTCCTTCATTTGCTCCACTCGTGAGTCGCCGCTGGGCGCCGGAGAGGTTGGAGTCGTTCGCCGCTCGCCCCCGCGGACCCCTCGCGCGCCGTGCCCGGACGCCTCGCCACGGGACTTTGCTCCGCTCCCGACGTGAAGTTCGCCGCAATTCCGCCCGCCGGCGGTCTCACTCGCAAACTTACAATCTCATCGCCCACCACCGCTGGAAACGTGACCGCGCCCTCCGCTGGGAACCGCCAGTCGCCCGGCTCCGTGCCGAACAGCAGATCCACGACCGGACCAGCCATGCCGTCCACCACTACGGTAAATTTCGCCTGCCGCGTTCGCGGATCGCGCTCCATACATGCTGACGCGAAGTGCGCGCTATCCGGAGAGAACCGCGGCGGTGTCGCTCCCGGACAACGGAACCCGGCTTGCCCGTTCAAGTGCACCCGGCCCTCCGAGTAGTACAACACCTTCGTTCCATCTGGACTCGGCACCACCCTCGCCATTTGCGCCCCTCGCCTCACAAACGGCGTCGCCAGAGCGACATACACTTGCTCATCGAGAATGACTGCCGCCCGATTTGTCCGGTCCCGCCCTGGATATGCGATATGCGTACCGTCCTTGCTGAAGACCATGGACCCCAGGTCCGCCTCGCCCAATTCCGGACCCTTCCGCCCGTTCAGATAGACTCGCGTCAGGTTGTTTTCTCCAAACTCTTTGAAAACCATCGAGCCCGAGCCCGGGTCCACCACCACTTGCGGCCCTTCTTGACTCTGCGACACATACTCCTGACCATCGAAAAGTACAAAGGTCCGGTCCATGAGCACGGCCACATGACGCGAATCGCCGCTAAAGAAAGTCGCGTCGTTATACACCGTCCCGTAGTCTCGGCTCTCTTTTCCATCCACCACCGCCACATACCGTGCCGTGGCCTGCGGCGCCGGACGCACCTGCGCCACATACGCATGCCGCAAACCGTCTGGACTCAGCTTTAGACTTTGAATGCTCAGATACTCGCGGCTTACCTTCCCGTCTACATAAGCCACCTCGCCGGTCGCGTTGAAGCCATCTCGCATCGGGCTGCCCACAAATGCCAAATGCTGCCCATCCCGGCTCAGCGAGAGCTGCTCCACCTTTGCGAACAGCCCGGGTACTGCCTTCCCATTGCGATACACTTTCCAGCCATCCCCCGGACCCCTGGCGGCAAACGCCGTGTGCCGGCCATCGAAGCTGATCTGCACCTGCTCGATCGCCTGAACGCCGCCCCACTGCTCCTCATCCACCACGAGCGCTGACCCTTGCTTAGGGTCATAGGCATTCTTCACACCCACAAACGCCAGATGGCGTCCATCGCCGCTGAAGCGCAGGTTTTGCACCTTCCCGTACGGGCCCCGCTTCTTCCCATCCGTCACCACCCACTCTGTCGCATTCCGCGCTTGCGTCGCCACCATGGCGTACCGGCTGCTGTCCGCCGAGTAAATGATCGATCCTGCCTGTGCCACATTCGCCGGCTCGATCGGCACCTTCTCCTTTCCCTCGACCAGATAGATCGTTGCGCCCTCGCGCGCCACATACGCCACGCGCTGTCCGTCAGGGCTAAATTGAAACGTGTAGCCAGGAGCCCCGGGCCTCTCATGGAACAACCCCACCTGGTCCCAAAGTTGACTGCGCGTCCCCTCGTTCTCCACCACGAATCGGCTCCCTTCGGAGCGCACTGCCACCAATCGGCTGCCGTCCGGGCTCAGTTGCGACGTCCCTGTCCGGCCTTCCTGAATGGCCTGCCGCATTACCGCGCTCAACGGACCCATGGTTCGCCTCTCCACGGCCAACTCCACCGACCAGCCAACCAGACACCCGGCTATCGCCCAGCCCATCATCAGCGCTCTGCCGTTCATCGCGACTCCTCTCGACACTTGGCCTGTGCCTCGCCCGTGATCTTCAATTCGTTGTTCGACGTCAGCGCTACCTTACGTTCCTGGAACAACCGGATCATCTCCTGCTTCACGCATCCGCAATAAGCGGCCGTGCTCGTCCCCGGCGGACGTGGACTGGGACTCTCCAGGCAGCTTTTCTCGTGCTGTTCTGCCAGGGGAACGGGATTAACGCACTGGCCGCCCTGTGCCAGAATTAGCCGGTTAAAGAGGTTCTCGGCCGCCTGATCCAGTTGACGCGGTGTCGGCGGACGGGTCGCGTATGGGTACGGCGTACGCGGATTTTGGCCCTCCTTGCTCAGCAGCCAATCCAGCAATTGCTGCTCCGCCGCACACTCCGGTGCCCCCGGATCTTTCGCGCAGTAACTATCCAGCCGCGCCTTGGTGGAACGAATCTGCGTGCTCAGATCCAGTAGACGCCATTCCGGAAAACGGCCCATCACGCATTCGCAGTCGATCCTCGGCGTCCCCCGAGTGGCTTTCTCCTCACAATACTTCCGGGCTTCGGCTTGTTGCGTCTTCACCAAAGCCTCATCCAGCACTAAGCCAGGCCAAACGGCTTCCTTCGCACTCGTGTCGCTTGCCCCCTGTCCTGATGAACGACGCTGCGCAGACCCGCGCGCCGTCGATGGTGCATTGCTTGTCGCTGTGGGCTTGGACTCCGGCCGCTTCGTCTCTGTTCTCCGGCCTTCCGTCATCGCCTCCTGGGCTTTTCTTTTCGCGCGGTCCACGATCCCCCCGAACTGCGCTTCCATCGGCGTGATCATGAAAACCAGGCTTCCCGCGAGCCACCACGTGTATCGAGACAAAACGACCTCCGCCTTGGTTGAAAGATTTCGGAACCCCGCCAACGACGCGTCGACGAGCCCCTTTCCTGCCAATACGGAATCCCTCTAAAGATTCTGCGAAAAAAAACATGATGCGGCCGATTCCCGCGCACTCTGCCATACTTGGCCAACGGAGTCCCCGGATGCCTCGCCCCGAGCCTCAAGCCCTCGCCACCCCTGACCTCCCGGTCGCCCTGCCAGCGCCTTATACCCTCCGCTTCGTCCTCACCCTTCCATTCATCTACGCCGGCCTCCCGATCTTCCTCGCCCTCGACCTGTTCCTCGTCCTCTATCAGCGGCTCTGCTTTCCCGCCTGGAAAGTGCCTCGCGTTGAACGCGCCGCTTATTTCCGCTTCGATCGCGCGAAGCTGCCTTACCTGACCTGGTATCAGAAGCTCAATTGCTTCTATTGCTCCTACGCCAATGGCCTCGTCGCCTACTTCCGTGAGGTCGCAGCCCGCACCGAGCAGTATTGGTGTCCCATCGCGCACCGCCATCCACCCGTGGCGCCCCACTCCCGCTACCATCACTTCTTCCAACACGGTGACGCCGAAACCTTCCGCCGCCGCATGGAAGCTCTTCGCGACGACTTCTCTGACTTGGAATAGACCCTAGCGCTTGCCCGGCGCCGGCGACCACGCGGGTCGCTCGGTCCGCTGCGTCTCCACCACCACCAGATAGCGGCCCGGCGTCGACGTCACCTCGCGGTCCTCCCGCAGCACCCAGAACTTGCGCCCCGCCCGCAGCGCCCGTTCGTAATCCGCGTCCAGCAATCCGTAGTGGTCGACAAACTGGTTGAACGTCGCCGGCACTCGCACACATCCCTTGGACTTTGCCGTCCCCAGGCTTGGCTCCAATAAATCCGGGTCCGTCGCATGCATCTGCAGCCGCATGAACCCTTCCCGGCGGTCGCCCCATCCCCGCGTCGTGAACACCCACCCGAAGTCGTACACGCGCAGCCCCTTCACTCCATAGCCCCGCACGCCCAACCGGTTCTTCGTGCCCTCAGCCCGAAAATCCTGATTCTCCACCGTGTGCACAAACACGCCCAACGGCGTCTCAAAGTACTCGTAAGCCCCCGGTAGCCCGGTCGACACCGGCGACGCCCCCACGAACTGCGCCGTCCCATCGACGCCCAGCGAGTAAATCATCGCCGCTTGCACCAGTTTGCTGCGATCCACGATCACCGCATACTGCGCCTCGTTCATCGGCTGGCCCGATCGTCTCAGCGCCTCCCCTAACAACCGTCCGTATTGCTTCTGCTCTTCTTCCGGCAACTCCAGGCGCCGGTCCACCTGCGTCGTGAACAGCGAACTCAATGCCGCACCCTCCGGGACTCCCGCGCCGCGCAGCAGCAATCCCGCCGTCAGCGTCAGCCCCGCTTCGCAGATGAGCCGCCTTCTCAAAGCGCTTTCATTTTGTCAGATTCTACTCACTGGCTCGCACCGTGTTAACTCACGGGATCGGCCCGTTTGCTAGCCTGTGGCTGAAGTGCGCTTCTCCCTGTTGTTTCTCGTCGGAGTCCTACCTCTCGTCGCCCAACCCTTCTCCATGTTCCCCCTGCGCCATCTCGCCAGCTTGGGTCATCTTGAAGCCGGCGCGCGTCCCACCCCCGTCGGACCGCACATCACCGCGACGGCTCTCGCTGCGTCAGACACGGTCCGCCTCGACGGCCGGGATCGCGATGGCCACCCCTGGCAAGTATCTCTACGGACTATCGGTGGCCTCGGATGGACCGAAGCTTTCACGGCCGACTTCGACGCCAACGGCCAGCCCGACCTTCTCATCGGCAGCAGTTTTCCCGGCAATGGCACCTGCGTCAATCACGCGTTCATTGCCCTCTTACTTTTCGATCCCCAAGGCAGACCGATACCCTGGATGCTCGAAACCGAGGTTCCGTCTGTGGAAACCCGGCCGCCCTTTGTCCCGATTCTCGTGGTCGATGCCAATCGTGACGGGCTCGCCGAGTTCGTCACCACGCGTTGCCGCCCAGGCGCTATTACCGGGGTCTACGAAGCCCGCGCCAGCAACCTCACCCTGGTCACCAAACATCTGGCTGCCTACCGGCAATCCGCGGGCGGGCTGCCAGCGTATCCCGCGCAGTGGAAGCCCCATTGGTTCCGGCCCGTCGGCCGCACTCGTGGCTTTCTCGAAGGCTTGCAGAGCGCTGAGTTCGGCTGCCAGGTCTTCCCACCGAATCCCGACGTGCGCGCGCCTGGCGACCCTTGCGACAAGAGTGCTGGTGCGCAATCCGTCATCTCCGGGCAAATCGTCGCAGGCTGGCCGGAGGCCATCATCTTTGACGGCTCCTCCGGCCGCGAGATTGACCTGCTTGGCAATTACTCCTCGATCCGTCGCGTGATGGAACAGGGCTATCGCGTGCGCCCCGTCGGCGGCAACTGGTTCTGGGCCGATACCGACGCCCCCACGCGCCCCGCCCGTGTCACGGTGGACCTCGTCGTTGCCGCCTCGCGTCGTCGTACCTTGCCCGTCGTCGCCTCGGGTAACTGCCAGGACCTCGACTATTTCCAGCCCTCCACCAATCTCCATCTCACCGAGCGCCGCTGCTCTCCTCTCGGTTCGTGGATCCGCCAGGGCGACGGCGCCGTCCGGGCGTCCCTCCCCGACGGCCGCACCGTCCGCCGCTCCTATGCCGCTATGCAACACACCGTCAGCACCGAACTTACTTATCAGCCGCCCCCCAACGCGGGTCGTCTCTTCGGCCTCGCTGACGTTGCCGATCTGACCTTCGTCGACTGGACCACGGGCTTCGCTCTTCACGATGAACAGGGCTCGCTCCTCGCCTCCCCCGTATACGTCCCCTTCTCAGCCCGACTCCTCTTCGAGGCGGACGCCCTGGTCTTCCATCCCCTCGACGCGCCACCGGGCGAGTTACTCGAAGTCCGCGGTCGCCTCCGCTGGCGGGCCATCCCTTGAGTCCTTCCCCGGGGAGTCGAGATCGATGCGAACACCGCTAACTGATAAATCAGCACCGCTCGCTGAACCATCGCGCTCACTCTTCATGCCGACATCTTGGACGTTCTCGGAATGACCGGCGGCTTCAGTGCCGGAATCGCATCGCCAAGCCATCGCAGCTTCAGCACCCGCCCATCGGTTAGATGAAAGTCTCGTAGCGATGCATCTGCACCTGGAAATAGTAAGTTCCCTCGGGTAACTCCGCCAGTGACCGCCTGGCAAAGCCAAAGGTCTTCGCCTCCGCCACCGTTGGCGCTCCCGCGCGCCAGCCCTCCACGTCCAAGCCGCAGATTGCAGCCGGCTCGCGGGTCTCACAACGGGAAGCGCGGCTCGGTTGAGCCTCGGCTCAAGGGCGCGAATAAGAGCGCTTGGTACCGCCCAGAGTCATCACCTCGATCGTGTCCGCCGTCACCGCCACGGTGCTATTGAGCACGGTGGCATCGCGGCCGGGTGAAGCGCCTGGTAGCGTCAGGCGATAGCTCCGCACTTGCCGCCCCTCTGGATCGAACTCGCCCACGCGATAGCCGTCAGTAGCCCGGTAGGGTCCGAAAAAGAATAGATCGTTTCCATTCTTCGCCCTCAGATGGGCGAGCACCAGAACTGGGCCCACGTAAGCAGGGGGAGGAGTCGTAAGCCTAGTCGGAGGCTTGGCCCGCCGGCGCGACTCGTCCACTTCAGTACCGCTCAGCGCCCGCCGCGCGCCGATTTGCACGGTGTCGCTCACCTGCAACGGCCAATACGCCGCCTCGGACCGCTCGATCAGCAACAGCCGGTTGCCCCCACCAGCGGACAAGCGAGCGCCCTTCAGACCGTCCGAGGCTAAGGCGGGCACGCGATGCGTGGCCAGTGTCATCGACCCATCCAGCACGCCGAGTAACTCCTCGTCTTCAGGGCGCATCCCCGTTCTCCCCAGCATCACCACCCGGTCGCCGCAAGCGATCGCCTGGTGGGCGTAGAAGCCAAGCCGTAACCGCGTCTCCTCCCCTGTATCCAGGTTTAGCGTCCACATCTCCGGCAGCGGCCGCTGCCATCGCGCGAACAGTAGGTGCCGCCGAAACACCGTCATCGGTCCTTGCAGCGCGTCCGACAGGGTGTAAGTTGTCGTTGCTCCAAGCCCATTTGTTGCTAGAACGTAAAACTGATTCGCTCCGGGCGCGGTGCGCGACGGGGCTCCCCGCACAATCGAGATGCCGCCGCCGTCCGGTTGAGCCGCATACAAGAAAACGCCGTCATCCCCAGTCACCGGAATCGCCACCTGTTGGTTCGGCGCGATCTCCGTCTGCGCCGCGGCGAAAGGCAATACACAAAGCAACAGGATCTGTTTCATCGGACACCTCAAAACTTCTTTCCGACCGTTCCTGCCGCGAGCTTATCACGCGCGGGCATCTCCCCGCCGCCTCCCCGGCATCCAACCACTTACTTACCTTGTGTGCGTTTACTCCTCAACTCATTCTCATAACGACTCATGTCCATCGCTCGTTGGCGCCAGTTCCTCACGCGCAACTCAACCGCATCGTTCGGACTCCGGCGAATTGCTGCGGCGAGGTTCTTTTCCCACTCCGCCTGGGTCCGCTCCCACTTCTGCCGTTCGCCCGCCGTTGACACCTCGCGAAGGCCCGTGATCGCCCGGCGCGTCTCGGTCTCCCAATCAGCCGCCAGTGCGGTCAAACAGGCTCCCAGGCGCTGCGGTAGATCGGGACCGGCCGCCGCCCGCGCCTTGGCCTCGCACTCAATCACCGCCTTCTCCGGTGGTTCCGCCAGTGTCGCGGCGTAGATTTCCTTCGCCCGCTTCTCCAAATCGCCGCTCGAGTAAGCCACGGTGGTGCTGAGCAACAGGATCCACAGACTGAGCAGCACTGCGGCGGACCAGTTTTCGTTGGGCGATACCGGACTGCCGAACGTCGCCCCCCACAGCTTTCGAGCGAAACGGTATCCAACCAATACCGCTGGCACCAGTGCAAACAGCGTCCAATAAGTCTCCGGACCGAACTGTTCGAATAACTGATACGCCGCCAGTCGACGCTCTTCACTCAAGGCCAGTACCGGCACCAGGACCGAGATCCCGCCCACCTGATCCTTCGAGGGAACCTCGAAAATCGTCTGCGCGGCGTCCAGGCTCGTCTGGCCTTTCAGTCCACAGCCCAATAGAATCAGCACGCGGATCATCTCGAACGACATCAGGAACAGCAGTGACTTCTCCGCGCGACGGCTGGGAATCACCGTTTTGCCGTCCTTCTTTGGCGGCGTGACGCGGTTCTCGCCCCATCTCGTCGCTAAGTTGCGGCGGAGGTCCAGTGCAAAGCCCAGCGCGACAATCGCGGCACTGATCACCGTCTCGACCTTGCGCTCGTTGACCAACTGTCCAAAGACCACATACAGCTTCTGGATCTCCGCGTTCGCCTTGCCCAGGTGCAGATCGGCTGCCTGTCGTGCTACGAAGCTTGCTAACCCCATCGCCACGAAGCACCATCGATAAAGCTGCTTCATGAGCCACCGGCTCAGTTTCAAAATCGGCTGCCCGAACTTCTCACTCCATTCGGCTATCTCTTCGCTCGCGCCTTCAACGTAAGTCAGCGCGTCGCCGAGTCCCCGCAGGCGTTTCTCGGTCATCAACTTCCGCAGACCGAACCACTGACTCCATTCGTCTTCCCAGGTCTGGTTGAACTCCGCGAAGCCCCGAAACAACGGATCAAGATTTTCGCCGACTCCTGCGAATTCCTGAAGCAGCAGATACGCCATCAGGCAGCCGATCACCCAGACCAGTCCCATCAGGCAAATCATCGAAGTGTCAGCCCGCCAGAAAGCCCAGGCGCTCCCGGCCACGGCCAGCAGCACCAGCAACGCCAAGACGCCCGCTCCCATCGCGGTCATCTTCGCACCGGTCTTGAATAACTCGGCGACCGCTGCTCGGGTCGCTTGCTTCGCCGCCTCTTTCTTCTCTTCCTGCTCTTGGAGCGCGGCGGTCAGAGCATCATCATCAGGGGGCATTGAGCCACCTTAAACTATAGAGGCTCGCCCCCGTCGCGTTTCTCCCGTCCCCGATGCGGGGTGCGCATGGTTCTTTAGCGGGTGACGCTAAATTCCTCACGCCCATCCACCAGCCTGAGTAAGTCGCCCGCCACGCTCGCAGAAACTGTCTTCAGTTCAGCGAACGGGGCACCACCCCAAACTCCGAGAGCGCCCGAGTCAGCGTCTCGTGGTCCTCTGCTCGTTTCGCCAGAGCCTTCGCCCGCATCACCTCCACCTCCGCGATCTCCTCGAGTTCCGCCCGCGAAAGGACCTGCCGCACAATCCCGTAAGGAAACGCGTCCTGCGCCTTCATCTGCGCCGCCTCGTGAGAAGGCGCAAACACCTCAAGCTCGTAGCCAACCATTTCCTGGGTGGCGTCATCGATCACGGCTAAATAGAGATCACGCTGCTCGTCCGGCATAGGATCCTGTCGTCAACTGATCTGACTGAGTTCCCGTCACAACGAAGCACCCGCCCGCCGACTCCCTACCGCCCGCCGACTCCCTACCGCTCGGCGACCACCGAAATGCGGAACTTCGGCGAACTTCCTGTTGGTGCCGGTTGCGTCGTCGTCCGCGTCGGCAGCGGCGTCGTGATCAACTCGGCGTACACCTTATTCATCGCCCCGAACTCCTTCACGTCGTCCAATTGCACATAAGTCGCGACGATCGACGGCTTCGGGCCAGGGAAGCGCTGCAACAGTCCGGTCAAGCCCACCAATGCGGTGCGATAGTCGTCCGACGTGAACTGCCCGCAATAAACAGTGTCGTCGGCGCCCACGCAATTCTGCTGACGCTGCCGAGCCTTCAGGTGCCGCGTCGCGACGCCGTGCAGCCCGATGTTCGTGCCGAAGGGCAGCGCTACCACGCGCGTCGTCGTGATCGCCACCTGGTTGCGATCCTTGATGTACTTCGCCAGCGCTTGGCTCACTGCTTCTTCGGGCATCTGCGGCGTCGTATAAATATTCAGCGAGATCATGTGGCGCAGATCGAGCTTGGCCGCCCCGAGGACCCGCTTCAAACGGTCAAAGGCCATCTCCACCTGCGCCTCCGGCGCCGCCGGAATGGTCCCCTTGTCCGAGTCCCGTCCCAAAATGCCCGAGATGTAAGCGCGATCCTTGATCAACACCGCCGGACTCAGCGGCACCGGTGACTTGGACCCTGGTAACTCCACGCCCTGGATCTGCGACTTGTCCCGCACCGCGATCGCATTGATCTCGAACGGCGTCGGGCCGGGCAGGGCAGCCGCCTGCGAAGTCGCTCGCGCCGGCGGCGTCCCTTTGAAGTACTCTTTCCAAACCCGGTTCAACGTCTCATAGTGCGCCAGATCCTCGTAGAACACGTGCGAGAACACCACGTGATCCATCGTCAGCCCCGCTGCCTCCAGGATCGCCTTGACGTTGTCCAACGTCTGGCGGATCTGCCCCTCGGGCGTCGCCGGTAACTCACCGCCACCCGTCTTCGAACCTTGGCCGGCGATGTAAAAACGCTCCCCCGTCCACAAGCCCGGAGAGTATGGCCCCCCCGGCTTCGGACCCGTCTTGGAAAAGACCCGCGAAAACTTCTCATTCTGGCCGAACGCCAGCAAACAGAGGCTAAGGAGGAGGAAGGGGCGCAGCTTCATTCTGGGTACCAGTATGCCGCAGGCCGCCCGCGCCAATGAAACGAATCAGCTTGCCCCACAACGTCTGCGCCAGTTCCGCCGCATCCGCCGGGTTCACCGGGATCGCCTGAAAATGCAGTCCAGCCATCTCATCGGTCGTCTCCGGACCCCAAGTCACCCTCCGCGGCGGATGCGACGGGTTCCGCGCATTCTGCTCGCTGTTGTCATACACAAACTCCATCTCGAGCCGCGTCTCGGCCGGCAGACGGATCGGCCGCGCATACCGGTAGTTCTGCTGCCAGTTGAAGTCCCAGTCCAGAATTTCGAGCAGATTCATTCGCCGGCCCGTCGGCAGAGTCGCCCACCCGCGCATCTGTCGCGCCAGATAGTGAGCATGCGGAATCACCCCGATCAGGTCCACCGCCACCGGCAGCGTGATGCCGTCGGTCACCCGATACGCCCGTTCGCCCGCCGGAATGTCGATCGCCTTTGATGCCAGGGCGACATCGAACACGGACCGCGTCGGCGGCGTTGCCGACCAATAAAGCGCCAAACGCGACCGGTCCAGCGCCGCTTCCCCCGTCGTATGGTAGTGAATCTGCAGCACCAAATCGCCGGACTTCCGCAGCGGCAGCGCCACCCCCGGCGGCATCTCGTAGGCGCCGTTCCCGGGCGACCAGCCCCCCAAACTCGCCGTTGGCAGGAAGCCCGGCAGTCCGAAGCACCGGTACCCGGGCCCGGCCTCCGCCGCATCCCGCTTCCGCGCCGCCCCCGTGGCATCCACAAAGAACAATGCATGGTGCACCGCCCGCCGCGCCCCCGGCGCAAACTGGAACGCCCGCACCCAGCGAAACGCCGGCATCTGAATCGGGATCACGAAGCACTGGTAGACGTCGTTGCCCTCGGCCGCCACCGCAAACGGCTCCCCCATCTCCAGGATCTGATCCGGCGGCCCCAGTTCCCATTCCTTCGCCGGCGCTGCCGCCTTCTCCACCACCCCCGGACCCGCCTGCGCCCCGGTCTCTGCCCACCGCCGCAAGGTCGCGATCTCCGTCAGCGTCAGCCGCCGTTCGCCCGCCAGTTCCGCACCTGCCAGATGGCTGGCCTTCCACGGCGGCATCTGCCGTTTCGCTGTCACCTCAGCCACTGTCCTCGCCCTCGCCCGCGCCGCTTCGTACCGGTCGAGCGGAAACGGCGCCACCTGTCCCTCGCGGTGACAGGGCATACAATGCTTCGCCAGGATCGGCGCCACCTGCCGGGAATACACCACCGCCGGCGGCGTCTGAACCTGTAAAACCAACGCGTTCGCGGCCAAAACCAACTCGATCATCCCATCCTCTACTGTGCCATCTATGAGATACTCAGGGCGAGAGAGAGGCATACGAGTGGCCCTTAGGCTCCAAGTCCCGAAGAGCGCGATGCTGGTGCGCCTGCTGTTGCACCCGGTGGGCAAGTTTATCCTCGCCTCCACGCTGACCCTTTTTATTGTCAGTCTCGGCGTCTTTACGTATTTCTACGTCCACTACGCCAAGCTGATCGACGAGAAACTCGCCGCGGGCCCCTTCGCCAAAACTTCCCGGATCTTTGCCGCTCCCTCGGTCGTTAGTGTTGGAGAAGCCGCCACCTTGGACGAACTCGCCGCCCAACTCGCCCGCAGCGGTTACTCCACCTCGCGTACCAACACCACCGGCTGGTACAACTTGCGCGAAGACGCCATCGAAGTCTTCCCTGGCTCCGAGTCGTACTTCGATCGCGACGAGCCCGGCGTCATCAAAGTTCAAAACGGCAAGATCGCCCAGATCATCTCCCTGCGCGACAACACCGAACGCACGCGCTACTCGCTCGAACCCGAACTGATCACCAACCTCTTCGACAAGAACCGCCAGAAACGCCGTCTCGTCAAATTCGAGGACCTGCCCAAGCACCTCGTCGACGCTGTCACCTCCGTCGAGGACAAGCGCTTCTTCGAGCACGCCGGCTTCGACCCCCTCCGCATCGCCAAATCGGCCTACGTCGACATCACCACGGGGAAAAAGGCGCAGGGCTCCTCCACCATCACCATGCAGTTGGCTCGCGGACTCTGGCTCACCCTCGAGAAAAGCTGGACCCGCAAAGCCGCCGAAACGCTGATCACCATTCACCTCGAACAAAAGCTCACCAAGGAGCAAATCTTCGAGTACTACGCCAATTACGTTCCCCTCGGCCGCCGGGGGAGCTTCGACATTCACGGCTTTGGCGAAGCCGCCCAAGCCTTCTTCGGCAAGGACGTCCGCCATCTGACTGTTGAAGAATCAGCCACCCTCGCCGGCGTCATTCAGTTGCCGAGTTACCGCAACCCCGTGCGCTGGCCTGATCGCGCTTTGGCCCGCCGCAACGTTGTCCTCGGCCTGATGCACGATAACGGCAAGCTCACCGACGCCCAATACGAAACCGCCAAGGCCGCCCCCATGGTCGTCTCGCGCGGTTCGGCCGAGAGCAACGACGCCCCCTATTTCATCGACCTCGTTAACGACACCCTCCAGGACAAGTTCGGCGACCGCGACTTCCAGGATGGCGCCTACCGCCTGTACACCACGCTCGACCTCGACCTCCAGCGCGACGCCGCCGAAGCCGTCCGCGTCGGGATGGCCGAAGTCGACAAACAGATCGAGCGCATGTATAAAGGCAAGCCCAAGGTACCCGAAGCGCAGGTCGCCATGGTCGTCCTCGATGCCGCCACCGCCGAAGTCCGCGCGCTCATCGGCGGGCGCAATTACGGACTCAGCCAGCTCAACCGCTCGCTGGCCAAGCGTCAGCCCGGTTCTATCTTCAAGCCCTTCGTCTACGCCGCCGCCCTCAACACCGGACTCTACGACGCTCCCGAAGTCTTCACCACCGTCAGCATCATCGAAGACGAACCCACCACCTTCACCTTCAACGGCAACAGCTACGAGCCCAGCAACTTCAAGGACCACTTCTACGGCCCGGTCACCATGCGGCAGGCCCTCGCCCGTAGCTTGAACATCCCCACCGTGAAGCTGGCCGAAGCCGTCGGCTATTCGCGCGTCCGCGATTTGGCGAAGCTGGCGGGGCTCACCGAGCAGCGCGCCACCCCGTCGATTGCCCTCGGTTCCTACGAAGCCACGCCGATCGATATGGCTGGCGCTTACACGATCTTCCCCAACAACGGCGTCTACACCAAGCCCACCTGGCTTCACACCATTCGCGACGCCGAGAGCCATAACATCTACTCCGCCAAACAGGAGAAGCGGCAGGTCCTGGACCCCCGCGTCAATTACCTGATGGTCAACCTGCTCGAAGAAGTGATGCGCAGCGGCACCGGCGCTGGCGCCCGCAGCCGCGGCTTCTGGCAGGTCGCCGGCGGCAAAACCGGCACCTCCCGCGATGGCTGGTTCGCCGGCTTTACCTCTAAGTTGATCTGCGTCGTCTGGGTTGGTTTCGACGATAACAGCGACCTCAAGCTTGAAGGCGCCAAGTCCGCTCTCCCCATCTGGACCGAGTTCATGAAGCGCGCCCACAGCCGCCGCGCCTATCGGAACCTCCACAGCTTTGCCGCGCCCGAAGGCATCGTCGGCGTGAACGTCGAATCTGCCAGTTCCAGCACGGGCACCCGCGGCGAAGTCTTCATCGCCGGCACCGAGCCGGTGGATGGCGTCTCCACCACCACCGCCGCCGCTTGGGACACCGATCAACCCGTCGGAGAAAAGGCTGCGCCTGCCCCGCCCACGGGCGAACGCTCCCGGCATGTGGCCTCGCGCGTGGTCAATGTGCAGCGGCCGAACGAAAAGGCCGATAAGCCCGCTAACGGATCTGCGGACGGTGAGTCCTCCGGCAAGCGGGGATTTTGGGGCAAGGTTCGGTCTATATTTAAGTAATCGTCCGGTTCGCCGGACGTTGAAGGAGGCGTTCGGATGTCACGATTCATGCTCCTCTCCCTGGCCGGCGTCGCATTGGCGTTCGGGCAGAGCGACCTTTCCCGCGGCTTCGCGGGACCCACGCCCGTCCATCAGGACAACGGCCTGAACTCGCCTGCGCCCCAAATCACCACCGAAATGCGCGGCGATATCTTCATGGCTCGCAAGATGTACCGCGAAGCCGTCGACATGTACCTTCAGGGCCGCCAGGATTCCCCGATCACCTGGAATAAGATCGGCATCGCCTACCACCAAATGCTCAACCTGGAGGCGGCGCGAAAGAACTACGAGAAGGCCTACAAGCTCAATCCGAAGTATTCCGAAGCCATCAACAACTTGGGCACGGTCTACTATGCCCGCAAGAGCTTCCGGCGCTCCATCTCTTACTACAAGCGCGCCCTGGTACTCACCCCGAACTCTGCCTCCATCCACAGCAACCTAGGCACGGCCTACTTCGCCCGTAAAAAGTACGACCTGGCGATGGCCAGCTACCAGCGCGCTGTCGAGTTGGATCCCGAGGTGTTCGAGCACCGCTCCAGCGCCGGCGTCCTGCTGCAGGAACGCAGCGTCACCGAACGCGCGAAGTTTCACTTCTATCTTGCAAAGACGTATGCCAAGAACGGCCAGTTCGAACGCGCGCTGCTCTACATTCGCAAGGCGCTTGAAGAAGGTTTCACCGAAAAGAATAAGCTCATGGAAGACTCTGAGTTCACCGAACTCCGCAAGCTCCCGGAGTTTGAACAGCTGATCAAGTTGGAGCCGCGTGTCCTTTAGCTGGCGTTCTTCCTGTGCCCTCCTGATTTTGCTGTTGGCCGGTTGCCGCTCCTCGGCGCCGAAGCGTTCGCTCGAACGAGTGGCGATCCTGCCCTTTGAGAACCTCACCGGCGATCGCTCGCTCGATTGGCTCGGGCGGGGTGTGCAAGTTGTCCTCAATCGTCAACTCTCTGTGTCGCGCACCGTCGCCGGTTCATCCTTCCCGGATTTGGCCGATGCGACGCTCGGTCACGCCACCCTTTATCTGCACGGCACCATCGAGAAGCGCGGCGGCGCGTTGCGCCTCGAGGCGTATCTCGAAGACGCGGACACCCACCGTCAGGTCGGCGAGCGGATGATCCTCACCGCGCCTCTTGCTCAGGTCCTGCCTGGTCTTGACCGCATGGCGCACTCGCTTGCCGCCGACGTCGCGCCTCCGCCGGTCACGCGTTCGGAAGCGCTCGAAGCCTACGTGGCCGCCCTCCAGGCGCCGCAGCCTGACGCCAAAGCCGCGCTGCTGGCGAAGTCCGCCGAACTCGACCCGAAGTTCGTCCTGCCCCTGATTACCCTCTCAGAACTGAACCTGACTTCCGGCAAGCGCGACGAAGCCCAAGCCTCGCTGCGGGCCGCCGCCGGTCGATCTCCGAACGCCCTTGAGCGCGAACAGATCGCCGCGCTTACCGCCAACCTGACCACCGACACCAACGCCCAGGCCGCCGCCCTTCAGAAGATGTCTGAGGCCGGGCCGCTCCAGGGCAATCTGCAACTGTTCGTCGCGAATGCTCTGCAGCGCCTCCGTCAGTTTCTCCCCGCCATTGCTGCCTACGAGCGAGCCCTGCGCGTTGACCCCGACAACGCCGACGCCTGGAACCGCCTCGGCTACGTGAACGCCTACGCCGGCCGCTTGCCGCAAGCCAAACAGGCGCTCGAGACCTACCAGCGTCTCGCGCCCAACACCGTCAATCCGCTTGACTCCCTGGGCGAAGTTCACTACGTCCGGCAGGACTTCAAAGCCGCAGCCGATTATTTCCAGGCCGCCTTCGCCAAGTCCCCCCAGTTCGAAGGCGGACGCGCCGGCCTCAAAGCCGCCTATGCCCGCCTCCTGGCCGGCCAGTTCAAAGAAGCCGACCAGGCCTTTGAACAATACGCGAAGCTTCTGAATGGCCAACCGGCGGCGGTCGTCGCGAAGGCTCACTACCTCTACGCCAGCGGCTCACCGCAGGAGGCGCTCACCCTGCTGGCCGAGTCCGCGGCGAAGGCCCCGGCCCAGGCGGCTGGTGTCTTTCAAGCCCACCGTTGCGGATTGCTCCTGAAGTCGGACCGCGCCGGTGCTCAAGCGGCCGCCCGCGCCGCGCTCGCCGCCGCGCCCAATCCCGTCGCCGCTCTCTGCCAGTTCCTCAGCTTGCCTTCGGCCTCGGTCGCCGAGTGGACCGCCCGCGTCGCGCGCGTTACCCCCGAAGGACCTGTGCGCCGCCAATCGCTCGCCTACGCCCTCTTCTTCGATGGCCATTACGCGGATGCCTTCCCGTTACTCGAAGCAGTCGCGCTTGAGTCATTCCAAGGCACGGATTCCGAAGTCCGCGTCTGGCTCGCTGAGTGTCAGTGGCGCTCCGGCCGCTGGGCCTCGGCGCGCGATAGCTACCGCAGTTGGCCGCTGCCGCCCGGCGACTCGATCTTCACCGGACGCGCCGTCGCCAGTTACGTCTTCGGCACGCTCTCCACCGGTGCCCATTTTGAGGATCGCGAGATTGCTCAGAAGTGGGATCCACACAGCGTGAAGATGGGCAAGGTTCTCAACTAACTCAGCGTCAGCGGATCCACATCGATCACCAGCGCCGTCGCTCCCCACTTGTGTTCCACCGCATGACGGCGAATGCGCATCAGGATCTCTGCCAGTAATTTACGACTCGAAGTCTTGAGTAACAGTTGATAGCGAAATTCGTTGCGCAGCCGCGCCACCGGCGCTTCCGCCGGACCCAGCACGCGCAGGTTCGGCGGCGGCGGATCGAGCAGATTCGCCACTTCGCCACTCATCCGCAAAGCCTCTTCCTGCTTCTCATGGCGCAGCACGACATTCGCCAGCGCGGCAAACGGTGGGTAGCGCATGAAGCGGCGGAACTCGATCTCCTTCTGGTAAAAGCGCGCATAGTCCTGCGCGGCGGCGCACTCGATGGCGTAATGGTCCGGGTTGATCGTCTGGATCACCACCTGCCCTGGCAACTCACCGCGGCCCGCGCGCCCGGCCGCCTGGGTCAGCAACTGGAAGGTTCGCTCAGCGGCCCGGAAGTCCGGTAGCCCCAGGCCGATGTCGCCCGAGACGATGCCCACCAGGGTCACGTTCGGGATGTCGTGCCCTTTGGCGATCATCTGCGTGCCGACCAGAATGTCGTAGTTCTTCTCGCGGAAGCCCTGCAGGATGGTCTCGAAGTGCCGCTTCGTAGTCACCGTGTCGCGGTCCATGCGGGCAATGCGCGCGCGGGGAAACAGGCCGTGCAACTCGTCTTCCACCTTCTCGGCGCCGGTGCCCAGGAAGTACAAATGCTCGCTGCCGCACTTGGGGCAAGTGGTGGGGACGCGCTCGGCGTGCCCGCAATAGTGGCAAAGCATGCGCCGGTCCCGGCGATGGAAGGTGAGCGCGACGGCGCAGTTGATGCACGTCACGCGCTCGCCGCAACTGCGGCAGGCTACCGACGTCGAAAAGCCCCGGCGGTTCAACAGCAGCATCACCTGCTCGCCGTCGTCCAGCCGCTGGTTGATCAGTTCCACCAGCCGGCGAGAGAAGGTAACCGACTTCTTGGTCTCGAGAAACTCCACGCGCATGTCCACCACTTCGACGTCCGGCATGGGCCGCCGCTCAATGCGTTCCGGAAGCTCGAGGAACCGGTACTTTTCGCGCTCGACATTGTGCTTGCTTTCGAGGCTCGGCGTCGCCGAACCCAGCACCACGACGGCCCCTTCCAACTGCGCGCGGACGACGGCCACGTCCCGCCCGTTGTAGCGGGGCGTCTCCTCTTGCTTGTAGCTGCCGTCGTGCTCTTCGTCCACCAGGACCAGGCCCAGATTCGGCACCGGGGCAAAGACGCCGCTGCGCGTCCCCACGACGACGGTCGCCTGGCCCTGCCGGATGCGCCGCCATTGCTGGGCGCGTTCGCTGTCGGTGAACGCCGAATGCAGAATTGCCACGCGATCGCCAAAGCGGCTCGAAAACTGCGCGGCCACCTGCGGCGTCAAACCGATCTCGGGCACCAGCAGCAGGGCACTCCGGCCCAGTGCGAGCGTCGCCTCAATCGACCGCAGATAGACTTCGGTTTTGCCCGACCCGGTGACGCCCTGCAGCAGAAACGCCGCAAACTCGCCCTGGGCGAGCGCCGCGCTGATCGTGTCGAACGCCGCCTGCTGGCTTGCGTTCAATACCGGCACCACCTTGGCGAGCGGCGTCAGCGGCCGGGCGGCGTCCACCAGGCTCAGCTTAGCGAGACCCTTGCGTGCGAGCGAACGCCCCGCGGTGCTCGCGTTCTTCATTCCCGCATCGAGCGCGCCGAGATTGTGCGGGCCTGGATGCAGTTCCAGATAGGCGATCAACTCGCGCTCGGCCTTCGGCACCTTGCCCTCCGGACGCTCGGCAAACTCGATCTCGAGCCGCTCGGAGGCAGCCCGCAGCGGATCGCGCTCGGTGGTGTCCTGCTCGAGTTCGATCAGTCCCTTCTTCACCAGTGACTGCAGCCGACGCGGCGCGTCCTCAAACTTTTTCTTCAGCGTCGACGCCGAAAGCGACCGCCGCTCCAGCATCTGCAGCAACGCCACTGTCGGGACTTCGGCCAGCTTCGCGTCGATCGACATCTGCCGGGCCAGATCACGGCCGGAATCGGTGATGGCGTAGACCTCCGTCTGGCGCACCTCGCCCGTCACCGGCGCCATCCCTCGCAGCACTTCGCCCAGCGGCGCGCAGTAGTATTGCGAGATCCACCCTCCCAGCCGGATCAGCTTTTCATTCAGCACCGGCGTCTCATCCAGCAGCCGCAGGACGTCGCGTGTCTTGCCCGCAGCCGGCGCTTCGTCGTGCACCTTCAGCACCACCCCGATCAACTGGCGCGTGCCGAACGGCGCCAAAACACGCGACCCTACCTGTACCCGATGCCGCAGCGTCTCGGGCATCGAATACGTGAAGGCTTGGTCGAGTGGGACCGGCAAACTGACGTCGCAGTAACGGGGTGTCGGATTCATCTACAGCGTAACTATTGCTCCGGCCATTGCGTTAAACAGATGACCCATCCCCTGTTAGGAGAATCAAGGAATGAAGAAGTTAACCCTCATGATCGCAGGTTTGCTGCTGGCGGCCCTGACGATGTTGGCGGCAGGTATCGACGGCAAGTGGACCTCGGAGATGACCATGCGTGGTCCCGACGGCGAAATGAAGATTACGGCGACTTTCGATCTCAAGTCCAGTGGCGAATCGCTCACCGGCTCGGTGGCCATGGCCGGTCCGCGGGCGAGCACCAGCGAGATCATGGAAGGCAAGGTCACCGGGAATAAGTTCTCCTTCAAGACCAAGCAGACCACTCAGAAGGGCGAGATGATTCAGGTTTGGGAAGGCACCGTGGACGGCGATACGCTCACCGGTACGCGCGCCCGCGAAGGCGGCAACCGCAAGACCGAGTTCACCGCCAAGCGAACGGCCTCCTAAGTCATTCGACACTTTTCGACAGTTTTGCGGAATGCCCGGTTGGCGACTTTGTCACCGGGCATTTTTGTTGCAGTGTTACTTGAAGTAGTGTGCAAGTTTCTTATTTTGTTCGGATTGCGCTGAAGTCTTGAAGTTATTCCTCGAATGCCGGCAGCAGGCTTCCACCGTGTTCCCGCCAGCGGAAACTGTCGAAATCGAGCCAGTGGCCGTTGGTGCGAATCGTCACCAGCCCGAGTTCGTCCGTGCGCAGGGTCGTGATGTGGCGAGCCTCGAGGCGCTCCATCACCTGGGGATGCGGATGGTGGTAACGGTTCTCGCGCCCCACCGAAATGAGGGCGACGCCGGGCTGCAACGCGTCGAGCCATTCGTCGGTCGTTGAGGTGCGGCTGCCGTGATGCCCCACCTTGAGGACATCGATGTGCGGGAGATTCCACTCCTCGATCAGTCTCCGTTCGACACCGGCTTCCAGATCACCCGTCAGGAGAAAGGCTCGCCGGCCGTAGCTCACCAGCATGGCCAGCGAGTCGTTGTTGTGGGCGCGGGGTGAAGGGGCGCGGTCCGGGGACGGGGAGAGGATGGTGAACTCGACACCCGCGGCGCGGAAACGCTGACCCTCGGTGAGGCCCTTCACCCGGATGCCCTTTTGGCGCGCGAGCTTCTGCCAGTCCGCCTCTTCGGCGGGCATGGCGCCGGTCCAGATTTCGCCCGGGCTGAAGTTGTCGATCAAGGCGCTCAGGCCGCCCATGTGGTCGGCGTGGGCGTGGGTGAGCACCAGCACGTCCAGCCGGCGGATGGAGCGCGTCCACAGATAAGGTGCGATGATGTCTTCGCCGGTGTTGATGCCGCTGGTGCGAGCCTTGCCAAAGGTCGCCAGACCGCCGGCGTCAACGCCGATGGTGCGTCCGTCGGGGAGTACCAGCAGCAGTCCGTCGCCTTGCCCGATGTCGACCGCGGTGAGTTCCAGTTCTCCGGAGCGGACCTGCGCAGCGAACGGATGCCAGAGGACGACGGCGAAGGTGGCGAGCGCGAGTCCCGAGGCCGGCAACAGCCAGCGGCGAGTGCGCAGGGCGCCGGCAAGACCGGCCAAGGTTAACAGGAACAGCAGTCCGAGCCAAAGCGGCGGCGCCGGGATCCGCCAATGCGGCTCCCACCGCACCGTCCACGTCACCACCTCGCCGGAGGCCCACACCAGCCAGGCAGCCACGCCGGCGAGCCAGGAAGAGTTGCAGACCACGGCGAGCATCCCGGCCGGGATAGCCGGAGTGAGTAGCGGCGCGGTGAGCAGGTTGGCGAGCAGTCCGGTGACCGGGAAGCGATGGAAATACGCTACCAGCGGGAGGGCCAAGGCGAGTTGCACCATGGCCGTCACCAGCAGCATCTCCCCGGCGGTGGCGGCGATCCAGACGAGGGCGGCGATCAGCCGCGTGGCCCAACGTTCGGGGATCCAGGTGATCAGCCAGAGGGTCTCGGCTAGCAGCCGCAACTCGACGCGGATGGCCGCCACCAATGGAGGCAATGACGGATCCCAGGCGCGGTTGTTGAGCGAGCGGCTGGCCTGCTGAAACGGCCCGGTCGTGCCTTCGGCTACGGGTATCGCAAAGGCTCCGATGGCGAGCACGGCGAGGAACGAGAGCTGGAAGCTGGCATCGACGGCTTGGCCGGGGTCGAGGACGATAAACACTAGAACTACGGCGGCCAGCAGATTCAGAACGCGGCCGCGGCGGTAGAAGTAGCCTGCGCCGGCGTAAAAGGTGAGGCCCCAGGCGGCGCGCAAGACGGGGGCCGTGGCGCCCGAAAGCCCCGCATAGACCCAGGCCAACGCGACCCCGGCCAGTGCGGCCACCCAGCGGCGGCGGGTAATCTGAAAGATCACCCAGACCCAGCCCGCGGTAAGCACGACGACGTGCTGGCCACTGATCACCAGGGCGTGGAAAGTGCCGGTGCGGCGGAAGTCTTCTGTCCAGAGGCGTTTGACGTGTGTCGTGTCACCGAGAAGGAGCGCTTGCAGCATGCCGCTGGCGTAGGGGTTGTGCGGGAAGAAGTGCTCAATACGGGTCAGCAAGGCGGCGCGGGTGCGGGCGATGGTGCGGTGCAGCGGGTCGCCGCATTCGCCGGGACGGCGCGTCACCTGCGCTTGATTGGGCATGGTGGCGATCCAGTAGATCTGCCGCCGGGCGAGGTAGGCCGGATAGTCGAAGGCGCCGGGGTTGTCGAAGGAGCCGGGCGGGCGGATGCGGGCGTCGAACTCGACGGGGTCGCCGTAGGAGAGCGCCGGCGGGGCCTGCTCGTTCTTCGGATATTGGTAGACCTTGGCCCGCGCGCCCGGTTCGAGCTCGACGACGAACTCGGCGCGGCCCTCGAAGAAGCTGCTGGATTCGACGACGCAGCCCTGGACTACGAGGACTTCTTCGGGGTCTGCTTCAATGCGGAGGCGATGGCTGGGTCGCGCGGCGGCTTCGAGCGAGGCACCAATCGCCGCAACGAAGGCGAGCGCGGGCAGCCACCAACGGGCCAGCGCGTGCCAGCGAGCCAGGGTGGTGAGCGCCAGAAAGCCCGCGGCAGCGGCGAGCGATTCAAGTGCGCCGAGATGGAGAGTGCGACCGGCGGTGATGCCTACCAGCATCGCGCCCGCTGGCCAAAGCAATGGTTCGCGCACCTATTGAATAGTGGGTGGCCAGCGGGAAAAATCTCACATATTTTTCTGAAGCGCGGCGGTGGCGGTGGGGTCGAGGAGGTAGAAGTCGGCCTCGCCGTGGCGGCAATCGACGGCCAGTTGGAAGTCGCCGGTGGCCGGCGGCGGGGTGGGGAGTTCGAGGCGCGCCAAGGCGGCAAGCAGCGGTTCCGGGTCGTGCCGGAAGGGGATGATGCGCAATAGCGGCGGCTGCCGGAAGCGCAGAGCGGCACAATTTCGTTCGAAGGCCAGGACTTCCTCGAGGTAGTCGCCCCAGACGCGACCGGCGCGGAGCTCGCCGATCAGATAGTCGGCGAAACGTTCGCATTCCACGTCCAATTGCAGATTCTCGGACGGGTGCAGGGTCCAGTAACGATCGAGAGTTTCGCGAAGGCCTTCACCCAGGAGGAAGCAGGTGAAAGGCAGCGTCTGGTAGAGGGGCGTCAGGCGATTGGCGCGGTGGATGGCGGTGTTCACGCGCATGCCGGGCTGATGGACGATGGACTCCAGGCGCTTCCGCTCGCGGTCGGTGAGGTCGAGGTGGCGGCAGACTTCGTCCGGTGTCTGAAGGAAGCGGTCGCGCAGGGCGGGTGAGGCAACCATCCGGCAGAAGAGTTCCTGATAGGCGGCGAGTGACATTTTAGTGGCACCGGTCCCAGAGATCGCGCATGCGGTTCAGCTCGGCGAGGATGCCTTCGTTTTTCAGCAGCGGAAAGGAGGATTCGTGGAACTCGAAAGTGACCCCGCGAACGTCTGGAGCGGCGCGGAGAGTGTCCTCGAGCAGTCCCCAGACGGGCTCGGGCACGGGCCCGGCGTGGGCGTCAGTGTAGAAGCCGAGTAAGTCGTCGCCGCCCGCAATGTGTAACTCCGCGACGTGGCTATAGTCGAGGTCGCGGAGAAAAGACTCGGGCGTAAAGCCGTGGTTGCGGGAGTTGACGTAGACATTGTGTAAGTCGAGCAAGATGCCGCAGCCGGATTGCTCGGCGAGCCGGTTCAAAAACTCGGGCTCGGCCATCTCCTGGTCTGGAGCGTCGACGTAGTAGACGTTGTTCTCGAGCAGGAAGGGGCAGGGCACGGCGTCGCGGATGTGCTGGACGCGGGTACGGACGAGATCGAGCACTTCCTGGTCGTAGGGGATGGGTAAGGAGATGGCCGTGTGCATCTCGTGCTCACCCGGCAGGCGCGCGAAGGAGAGGTGGTCGCTGTGCCAGGCGAAGTCGAGATCGCGGTGAACGTGGCCGATTTGTTCAATGTGGCCGGTGTCGAAAAGGCCAGCGCTGCCGATGGAAAGGCCGATGGAATGGCAGACGAAGGGCTTGGATTCGCGCAGGCGCCGGAAGAGGTCGAAGGAGGATTCGAGGGGTTGATACCGCGGCGTCGTGTGAACGCCGCGGTCCGCCCACTCACGGTCGGGGATGATCTCCAGGTAATCGAACGCCTCCGGATGCGAGGCGATGAAATCGGGTAACACCGGATTGAAGAGAAGTCCGACCCCGAGCCGTTTGGTTTCCGGAAGAGTCAAGCGTTAGTACTGGACAACGTTCTCGAACTTCTGCTTGATGTTCAGGTCGAGGCCGGAGTAACATCCGCCGCAGAACTTCAGGCCAATTTTTTTGGCGAGCGCCTTATCGGCGAAAAGGCTTTTCTGGGCTTTCAGGATGTCGTCGAGGGTCGTGCCCGGATCGAAGATCATGTCGACGGCCGGCTTGCCGTAGCGTCCAGCCTTCGTCGCGGTGATAGAGATAGCCATGCGAAATCGATTTCCTTTGTCTTGACTGCGTCTTGGGGAAAACGCGATGTTGGAAGTATTTGGCGGAACGGTAAGTAAAGTCAAGGCAAAAAGATACGGGGAATTTTCGGCGGCGAAGGCGCATTTGTAAGGTAGCTTACGGGTCGCAGTTTACCGGTGTTACAAAAGATTGGAAATTTCTACGAGAAGCCGAGAGAATCCGCACTAAGTACGTCAACATTCTTGCGCGAGGTGGTGTCGCACGGGGACCGTGAGCGCGTTAGAGAATTTACGATTTAGTGAACTGGTGCGGTGATGCGAAGCGTCGTGAGTCCATCGAAGGAGACCTCGATGGACTCGGCCGATGACGATGGCGGGATGAGCTCGAAGACATAGGTTAAGGTGAGTGCCTGTTGCAATCCGGGCTGAATGCGACGAAAGCGCCA
This sequence comes from Bryobacteraceae bacterium, assembly GCA_044226365.1. Classification (GTDB taxonomy): domain Bacteria; phylum Acidobacteriota; class Terriglobia; order Bryobacterales; family Bryobacteraceae; genus JALHNI01. The sequence continues at coordinate 22,986 of JBGAHE010000024.1, read as the reverse complement.
GCGCCGGGCATTGGCGAGGGCTGCATCGGCAAGACGGGGATCTCCGCCAGCCGTCGCCCGGACTACCGAGCCGTCCTCGGACAGAAGGCACTCGACGTAGATGCGGCCGCTGATACGCGCCAAGCGAGCGGCTTCCGGGTAGTCGCGGAGGGCGATCGCCCGCGAAGGAGTCCATTCGGTCGGTGGCGCTGCGGCCGGCTCTCGCTCGTGATCCATCCCGAGGCGGAGACGAAGGGTGGGGAAATCGTATTGGCGAGCAGCCTGTTTGCCAGCGCGTACTTCAGTCCAGAAGCCTCGCCGGGAGACGCGGAGCTGGAAGCCTTCCGCCAGGACTTTGCGGAACCGGAAACAGCCTTTCTCATCGGTGCGGCCGGCAGCTTCCCATTGATTGTTGACGGTGACCTCGACGGAAGCCTGCGAAAGAGGCTGCCCGGAAGGGTCGACCACGCAGCCAGCGACCCGCGCCGGCTCGGCCTGGGCGAAAAAGAGCCACAAGAGCGGCAGCATGTGGCTATTCTCGCAGGGATGGAGCGGCGAGAGAGCCGTGGGCGGTTGGTAGTAACATGGCACCTGCATGGCACCCCTGATTACGCTCGCGCTGGTCCTGTTGGCTCAGGACGATCCATTGTTGCAGTGGATGGACCGGGTGGCCCAACGGCAACTGGACGAGCGGGAGCGAGCGATCGCCGCGATACAGACCCGTGAGCAGGCCGAGCAACGCCAAAGCCTCGTGCGGCAGGAGCTGTTGCGAGTGCTGGGCGGGCTACCCACCCACCGAGGGCCGTTAAAGGCCAAGGTAACCGGCACGCTAACGCGGAACGGCTACGTGATCGAGAAGGTGATCTTCGAAAGTCTGCCCGGTTTGCTGGTGACCGGCAATCTGTACCGGCCGGCGAAAGCGGGGAAGCATCCGGCGGTGCTGATTCCCGCGGGGCATACTCAGGAAGGAAAGCCCGAGATGCAGGTGCTGGCCGCGAATCTCGCGCTGCAGGGTTTTGTGGCGTTGACTTACGACCCAATCGGCCAGGGCGAGCGGGAGCAAACCTATCTGCCGCAACTGGGGCGGGCCCTTTCCGGCGGAGGCGGGAATGAGCATCTGGAGTTGGGCGCGCGAAGCCTGCTGTTGGGGCAAAGCGTGGCGCGCTACTTTATCCACGACGGGGTGCGGGCCTTGGACTATCTGGTGAGCCGAAGCGATGTGGATGCGGCCCGCCTGGGAGTGGCCGGCTGCTCGGGCGGCGGCGCGATCACCACTTACTTAGGCGCGCTCGAGCCGCGTTTGAAGGCGGCGTCACCGGGGTGCCATATCAATTCGTTCCGGACGCTTTTTACGGGGCCGACGCCGGACTCCGAGATGAGCTTACCGTCGTTTCTCGCGACGGGCTTGGATTTAGCAGACTTCTATGAGGTCTCGGCGCCGTTGCCCTGGTTGCTACTGGCGACCGAGGGCGATTACTTTACGCCGGCCGGGGCGAAGCCGGTGTACGAGGAGGTGCGCCGCTGGTACGGGATTTATGGGGCGGAGGAGCGGGTGCGGCACTTTGTGGGGTCGGGTCCGCACGGGACGCCGAAAGAGAGCCGCGAGGAGATTTATCGCTGGATGAATCGTTGGCTGGGTGGAAAGGGCGATTCGTTGGATCGGCCGGTGGAGTTACTCACGAACCTCGAGTTACAAGTCACTCCGTCCGGAAACGTCGACGGTGAGCCTGGTAGCCGCAAGGTGTATCAGGTGATTCGCGATGAGTTTTATGCAATCCGACAGCGGAAGCCGACGCAGGACTTGAAGGCGGAACTGGAGCGATGGGGTGTGAGAAAGAATGGCCGGGAGATCAGTTTCCGGCTGCGGGGGCAGGCTTCGACGCTCGATTATCGGATGCAGGAGATTGCCTTCGAGAGCGAGCCCGGCGTGACGTTGACGGGTAAGTTGTATTTTCCGCCGAAGACCGGGCGGAAGGCGGCTGTGGTGGTGGTGGAAGAATTGCGGCGGCCGGTGCCCCTGTATGTGCAGCGCAGCCAGGCGACGACTTCGATTGTGGAGGCATTGGTGAAGGCGGGGCACGTGGTTCTGGAGTTTGAGCCGCGCGACGCGCCCTCGGCCTATGACGGACGTCCGTTTTTGGGGAACTGGTTGACTAATGAGCGGGCGGACCTGATCGGCAAGAATCTGGCGGCGATGAGGGCGCAGGACATTCTGGCGGCGGTGGAGTTACTCGCGACGCATGCGGAAGTCGACGCGACGCGGATCGGGGGCTACGCCCGCGGAGCGAAGGGCTTCTGGTTGATGATGGCGGCGACCGCCGACGAGCGGTTGAAGCGGATCTGGCTGGACCGAATGTCGGCCAATCTGGCCGGGGCGTTCGAAGAGCCGCTGACGAATCAGTTATTTGAGGTGACGGTGCCAGGCTTAGCGCGTCACTGGGACTATGATGATTTCGTAAAGCTGATTGGGACGCCGCGAATCTTCTGGACGGATCCGACCAATTGGATGAACCGCGTGGTGAAGTTAGCCGGGCCGTATCGTTACCGGACCGTGGGGGAAGGGGACGGCTTGAGTGCGGAGGCGTTCGCGTTGCGCTAAAAAAGACCGGCGGCGCTCCATGATGTGTGATGAGGATGGCTTGCGCCGCCGGGGTGGAAGCCGGCCGTAGCCGGAAATGGGTTGGGTGAGACCGTCAGGAAGCGGCCATCGGCTCGAGTTGCCGGGAGCGGGGATTGGCAAGTTCGCGCCGCGCGATGGGGTGCTTGGGGAAGCAGATTACTTCGCAATCGAGTTGGTCCAGCACTTTGTCCATGCGTTCGCGGAAGAACCAGCGGCGGACGGCGTGGTTTTCGGAGACGAAGGCGAGGTCAGCGCGGCATTCGGTGAGTAGATGAACCAGGTCGCGGGTATCGTTGCCGAGCGCGGTGTGGATCTCGGGGTGGCCGGGAAGGCGTTGCGCGAGGATTTCGACGTCGTCGAGCGAGACGTGCGGATCCTCGAGCGGGACGTGGGCGACCGTACCGTCGTTGACCTCGGGCCAGGGGGCGAGGTAGAGCAGATGCAACTGGGCCCCGTAGGCATCGGCCCACCGGGCGGCTTCGAAGGCCTCGGCCATCCACTCGGTGTGGCCGGTGATGGCGTAAGCGACGCGGCGGGGAGTGCGGGGCGAAAGGTCCGTACCGTCGCTGCGGCCGCGGGTCCAGACTTTGACGCCGCCGCGGCGGATGAGGCTGGCGCGCAGGGACTGGTGGAGGAAGCGCGGGAGGCCCGAAGGTTTACTGGCCGGCACGAAGACGATGCCGGGACGCTGCGCGCGGCAGTAGCGGACCAGGGCGTCGGCGGGCCGGCCGTGCAGGAGCACGCGCTCGCAGTGCGGGTAGCGGTCGGCTTCGGCGAAGAAGGATTGGAGACGCTCGCGGGCGCCTTCGGCTTTGCGGCCTTCCTGCCGGGTGACGTGGACGATCGTGAGGTGGCCGCGCTCGCGGTCGATCCATTCGGCAATGGTGGGGATGGCCTGGTAGCAGGCCTCGGTGAAGTTGGTGAGAAACAGAAGTTTGTTGTTGGTCATGGGATCCACCTTGGTTAGTACAGGAAGCCGTCCACGGGTTTAACCTCCGCCGGCAGGCGGCGATCGCCGAAGAGCTGACGGACGTTGATTTCGATCATGCGGGAGATGGCCGTGAGAGGTGTGTCATGCACGGAGCTCTCGAAGGGCGCTTCGATATCGCGGCCGACGGTGTCGAGGGCAATGAAAATGAAGCTGACCAGCGTGGAGGCGAGCGGGGTGAGCAAGCCCATGCCTTCCACCAGGCCGAAAGGCAATAAGAGGCAATAGACGGTGACCAGGACGCGCGGGAAGAAGTCGTATTGGCGGGGCAGGGGAGTGCCTTTGATGCGTTCGCAAGCGCCGATCAGGTTGGTGAGTTCGGTGAGCGTGCCATCGATCTGCATCCAACGGTAGTCGGTGATGAGGTTCTCTTCCTTGGCGACTTGCAGCACTTCGGCCTTCTTGAGGAGGAGTGCCGAGGGCACGTTGCGCTGACCGCGGAGCTCGTCGGTGGTGACATCGCCCAGGATGGTTTGGAGCTCGGGGAACGGGTTCTGCCGGCGCAGGTGGCAACGCACGGCGTGGATGAAGCCGATCTGGAGGTTCATCATGCGGCGCTGGAGCATGGAGGGCGTGTGGGCATCACGGTCGATGAGGGTGAGGACCTGGCGAGCCAGCGTGCGCGAGGCGTTGACGAGGCCGCCCCACAGGGTGCGGGCTTCCCACCAGCGCTCGTAGGCGCTGTTGGTGCGGAAGGCGAGAAAGATGCCGATGGCGCTGCCCATCGTGGAAAGCGGCAGGCCGGGTAGGGCGAGGAGCTTCCAGTCCGCGAAGGTGTAAAGCGAGGCGATGGCGAGGTCGAACAGGAACAGGAGCACCAGTCGATGGGCTACCGTCGGCCAGACGCGCCGGAGGGGTAAATGGTCGCGGACGATCACTTCTCCACGCTAGCGGGTGAAGGGCGCAAGGGTCTAGATATCCCTTGGGAATCGTTCAGGTTACGGGGATCATCTTCCGGCTAGCCAAAAGATCTGCAACGGGGTGGACAAATGGCGCATCGAAAGATGAATATTAGTTCATAATGCCGACGCGCCTCTCTATCCTCGGGATGCGGCTTCCGGAAAAGTCGTTCCGGAGGTCTTACATGCTGCCGCTGGCGATCGTCCTCATCGCGGCTCTGGCGGCAATTGAGTGGTACCTGCGGATTGACTATTCGCTGGGGATTCTTTATGTGATCCCGGTGGCGATTGCGGCCTCGGTACTCAGTCGTTGGGAGATTGTGGGGCTGGCCCTAGCATGCGCCTACATCCGAGGTCAGTTCATTCCGCAGCATACACCGCTGGAAGAAGGGCTACGGTTTGTGATGGCGGGGCTGGCGTTTTCGGCGGTGGGATTGCTGGTGGTGGAGATGAGCCGCAACCGGCGGGCAGTGCTTTCCTACTACACGAATCTGGAGCGCGAGCAACAGTTGCGGCGGCAGGCGGAGCAGCAGTTGCGGGTGCTGGCGGAGTCCAGCCCAGCGGGGATTCTGACGGTGAATCATGCGGGGCAGATTGTGGCGGCGAACCGTTCGGTGGCAGAGATGTTCGGGCACGAGTCGCTGGTGGGTGAGCCGGTGTCGCATTATGTGGCGGCGTTGGGCAACGCGATGCAATTGCCGAGCGGGCCGCGGCAGATGCGCACGTCGGCTTGGACTTGGGGCCGTCGGCAGGACGGTTCGATGTTTCCGCTGGCGACCTGGTTCTCGACTTATGGCGCGGGCGACGGACGGCATCTGGCGGCGATTGTCGTCGACGTGTCCGAGGAGATTCGCGACCGCGAGCGAGAGAACTTTAAGCATGTACTCGACTACAACCGGCTGCTGGCAGGGACGGTGTCGCATGAGATTCGGAACTTATGCTCGGCGGCGTCCGTGTTGACGTCGGTCCTGGCGAAGCGGCATGACTTGCGTGAGAGCACAGACTTTGCGGCGTTGACGCAGTTGATCGAGGGGTTGTCGCGCATGGCGTCCTTCGATCTGCATCATCGGACCGAGGCGCACAGCGCGCCGGTGTCGCTGCCGGTGGTGCTGCAGCAGTTGCGGGTGATCATTGAACCGGACTGGCGTGACAACGACTGTCTGTTGCGCTGGGAAGTGGCGGATGACTTACCCGAGGTGCACGCCGATGCGCACGGTTTGTTGCAGATTTTTTTGAACCTGACCCAGAACTCGCTGCGCGCGCTGGGCGACTCCGCGTCGCCCGAGTTGCTGATTCGCGCCCGGGGCGAGGGGAACGGGATTCGCTTGAGCTTTATTGATAATGGCCCGGGTGTGGCACAGCCCGAGAAGCTTTTTCAGGCGTTTCGTCCGGACTCGGACGGCACGGGCCTGGGCCTTTATGTTTCCCGCATGCTCGCTCGCAACTTCGGCGGCGATCTGCTCTACGTCCCCCAAACGAAAGGATGCCGCTTTGACCTCACTCTGCACGGGAAGCGAAAAGGCAAAGGAGAGCTCGCGCCGGATTCGACTTTATGTGCTCGATGACCACGCGTTGTTTCGCGAGGGTCTGCTAAGTCTGCTGGCGACGAACGAGGAGTTTGAACTGGTGGGGGCGTCCGGTTCGGTGCCGGAGGCTCTGCAGCAGATCGCGGCGTTGCAGCCGGATGTGCTGGTGCTGGACTACGATCTGGGCGAGAAGACCGCGGTGCAGGTGGTGGAGTTACTGCGTGACTTTTCGGGACGCATCCTGTTGGTGACCGCGGGGCTGCCGGATCGCGATGCGCTGTCGCTAATTCGCAACGGCGTTTCCGGCATCTTTCACAAGCTGCATCCGCCGGCGGACTTACAGCGCTGCATTCGCGAAGTGGCGCAGGGACGGACGCTGATCGACCAAGAGTATCTGCGAGGGCTGATCGCTTCGGCGACGACAGACGTGGAGCAGCCGGTGGCGCGTTTCACCGATCGCGACCGCGAGATTCTGCGTTCGCTGCTGGAAGGACTTTCGAATAAGGAGATTGCCTCACACCTGCGGATTTCCGAGAGTGCGGTGAAGGCTTCGTTGCAGGCGCTGTTTGCGAAGACAGGCGTCCGGACGCGTAGTCAACTGGTGCGGATGGCGCTCGAGAAGTACGTCGATCAACTACAAGATTGAGAGGATTGACCGGGACGGCTGGGCCGCAGTATGCTCGCCGCAGAGCACACACATGCCCCATATCTCGATTCCTGACAACCTGACTGGCATTCGCGGACTGATGGCCTTTCGGCCGGAGGCGGCGAAGCCTTTGAATGAATTAGTGGATGTTCTTTTGCGGTCGCCCAATAGCCTGAGCTCGGGAGAGCGGGAGTTGATTGCGACTTACGTTTCTTCGCAGAACGATTGCTATTACTGCCAGACGATCCATGGGGCGATTGCGGCGCACGATCTGAACGGCAATGAAGACCTGGTGCAGCAGGTGAAGCGGGATTTTGGGGCCGCCGACATCTCCGACAAGATGAAGGCATTGCTGACGATTGCCGGCCAAGTGCAGAGGAGCGGTAAGTCCGTGACGGCGGAGGCGGTCGCTACGGCGCGTGAGCAGGGGGCGACCGATCAGGAGATTCATGACACGGTGCTGATCGCCGCGGCGTTCTGCATGTTTAACCGCTATGTGGACGGGTTGGACACGGTGGCGTCGCCCGATCCAGAGTTCTACCGGCAGCGGGCGGCGCAGATCTGTTCCACCGGCTATTCGCAGGTGAACCGGCAGTTTCAGGCGTCGCGCTAGCCGCGGACGTAGCCGGGTGGCGAGCAGTTTGCCTTGCCACCGGTGCATGTCGTCGGACATGGGCGGTACGCCAGTGGACGAGATCCAGCGATTGTAAAAGTTAAACAGCGCGCAGGTAGTGATGGCGTAGTAAATGGCTTCGTCATCCCAGCCGACGGCGTAGAGCGGCTGCATGTCGTCAGCCGTGATGGCGTGTGAGTGCCGCGTGACCTTCTCCACGAAGCGCAAAAGGGTTTTGTCCTTCTCGCTGAGTGGCGAGGCCTCGCGATCGTCCAACACCTGGGCGACCAGCTCCTCGCTGCCGAGTAACTCGGCAGCCGCAGCGGCGTGAGCCTTCGTGCAGAACTTACACTCATTGAGGCGAGAGGTGTAAGCCGCGATTAACTCACGCATGGCGGGTGTGATTGTGGCCGGAGTACGGATGACACCCTGGGTGAAGCGGGCCAGATGTCCGGTGAAGTCTTCACCGAAGGCGAATAAGTCCCAGATCTTAGGATACTCGGGGTGCGCGGCTTTGGTCGCTTCAACGACTTTCTGATAAACGCCCCCGGCTTTTGGGCGGCGCTCGATGTCCGGGATGTAAAGACTGCTCATGGGTACCACCTAGAAAATAATCTTGAGGCCGAATTGCATCAGACGCGCCTGGCTGGCGGAGAGGATGCGGCCAAAGTTGGGCGAGGCGAGGTCCGAGATGGGGAGGCCGAAGTTGGGATGATTGGCGAGGTTGAAGACTTCGGCGCGCAACTGCAGCTTCCAGCGGTCGCTGAAGCGGAAGTCCTTGAGGAGCGAGGCATCGACGTTGACGAGGCCGGGGCCGCGGGCAATGTTACGGCCGGCGTTGCCGAAGTTACCGGCTTCGGTGGCCGCCACCAAGCGCCGGAAGGGCGCACGGGTCATCCAGGCTTCGACGGTGCGGGGACCCGTGTTGGGATTGCCGATGAGGTCCGGTCGGCTGGCGGCATAGCCGGAGATCGGCGGGCTGGTGGCTTGGAGGGCGACGTTGGCGGTGTCGTAAACGGTGAAGGGGGTACCGCTGTTGGCCGTCATGACGCCGTTGATCTGCCAGCCGTGGAGGAGCGTGCGAGCCAAGCCGCGCTGGCCGCGGGCGAAAGGCAACTCCCAGAGTCCGCTGGCGACGAAGCGATGACGGGCGTCGAAGATGGAAGGACCGCGTTCGGCGCGTAAGTCAAAGGGGTTCTGCGCTAAGTCATTCTCGCCGGCGAGGGCTTGCGCCGAAGTGAGATTGAGGTTCATGCCGGAGAGATAGTCGATGGACTTGGAGTACCAGTAAGAGACGTTGAAGTAGAAGCCGGACGCATAACGATGGGAGAGGCTGGCTTGGGCGGCATGGTAAGAGGAGTTCATGCCGTAGAGTAAGGTGGCCGCGGTGGCGAGGCGGCAGGCGGAACCGTCCGCGGGGCAGCCGGCGTAGATGCGGCGGCGGTCGGCGTTACCGGAGGTGGCGCCGGGTCCATAGACGGAGGGATTGCGCTCCACCGTGCGGGGTAGGTGGGTACCTTTCGTGCCGACGTAGCGAACTTCGAGGACATAGTCCTTGAGCAAGGAGCGCTGGATGGAAAAGTTCCAGTCCTGCGCATAAGGCGGCTTGGCGGTGGGATCCATCGCGAGCATGGTGGTGGGGCGAGCGAAGGTGTTGGGCTGAGCGGTGGGCTGGCCAGCGTAAGGGTTTTGGAAGTTGATGTTGCCGGCGAGTTGATAGAACTGCACCCAAGGGACGGCGCTGACAGCGATGGTGGCGGCGATGTTGGCGCCGTTTGAGAAGGGGTCATAGAAGATGCCGTAACCAGAGCGGATGGACCAGGTGCCGTTGCCGGTGGGGTCCCAGGCAAAGCCGACACGCGGCATCCAGCCTCGATAGTAGTTACCGGCGATGCCGGCGCCAACGCCGGGGTCACCGGGGAAGAGGATGCCGGTGGGGGCTTCCGGACGAACCACGGATTGGACGCCGGGGACGAAGCCATTGAGCCGGTTGCGAATCTCCGAATTGGGGTTGATGGCCTCCCAGCGGATGCCATAGTTGATGGTGAGCCGGCGGGTGGCGCGCCATTCGTCCTGAGCGAACGCGGTGGCGCCCCAATTGCGAAGGCCGCGATAGAAGTCGCCGAGACCCTGGAAGAAGATTTGCGGCGCGCCGAGCATGAGATTGGCGAAGGCGTCGTTGGTGGGGGCGGCCGGCGTGAAGATCAACAAGCCGTTGGGGACGGTGGCTTGAAAGACGTTGATCTGGTTACGGCGGAAACCGCCGCCGAGCTTGAAGGAGTGCGCGCCGCGGAACCAGGCGAGGCTATCACCCAGTTCGTAGGTGTTCTGCACGGAAGTGCGTGGGCCGCTTTGGGCGCCGCCGATGGGCGAATAGCCGCTGACGTTGAAGAAGGGCGGGCCCTGTCCTTGGGGGGAGGCCGAGTCGTAGTTGAAGCCGAGTTCACGCGGCGAGAGACGGTTGAGGCGTTGGTCGAAGAGGAATTCGAAGCGGAAGAACGACACGCGCGCGGAGTTCGTCATCGTGGGCGAGATGACGTGGGTGTTGGCGAGCACGGCGGAATGCGCTGTGAGATTGTCCTTGGTGGGGAAGCCGGGGACGGGCGCGCCACGCACGGAGATGGGATTCAGGTTGTCGCCCTTGGAGAACGAGTAGCGGGCGAAGAACTGGTCGTGTTCGGACTGGTTGAAGTCGACGCGGCCACCCGCTTGATTGCTTTGGTTGTGGGTGACGACGGTTTCCGAATGAACGGAGGGCGAGATGTTGCCGTCCGGATAGAACTGCAGAATGCGGAGGGCGAGGGGATTCCAGAGGTTCGAGGGCAGGCGGCCATCGGGATAGACGAGTCCGGTTTGATTGTTGCGCAGCGGGTTGGGTAGGGCGGAGAAGTCGCCGGCCTTTTGCGCGGCCGTGGGCACGGCGGAGGTCTGGGTGAAGCCTTGACGATTGCGGAAGCCTTCGTAGTAGCCGAAGAAGAAGAGGCGGTCCCGGACGACGGGACCGCCTAACGTGCCGCCGAACTGATTCTGCTTGAGCGGTTCGACAGAACGGGAGAAGAAGTTGCGCGCATCGAGTTGGTCGTTACGGAAGAACTCGTAGAGCGTGCCGTGCGCGGCGTTGCTGCCGCCCTTGGTGACGACACTGGTGGTGGAGCCGCTGAAGCCGCCGTATTCGGGCGGGGCGGTGTGGGTAAGGATGCGGAACTCGGCGATGGAATCGACGGGCGTTTTGAGGGCGTAGCCGCCATCGACACGGTTGACATTCTCGGAGCCATCGAGCAGATAGTTATTCGACTCCGGGCGCTGCCCATTCACCGAGTAAGCCTGGCCTTCACGCAAGGTGCCGCCGATGCGGGCGACGCCGGCGGGCAGGGGAGCGACGCCCGTCTGTAACAAGCCGAGTTGGGTGAAGTTGCGGCCATTGAGCGGGAGGTCCAGCACTTCGCGACCGCTGACGGTTTTGCCGAGAGTGTTGGTGGCGGTGTCGATCTGGGCGGCGTCGGCGGTGACGTTGATGGATGCGCGGACGCTGGCGAGGTCGAGGCGGACGTCGACGCGCGACGTCTGGCTGACGAGGATCGAGATGGGCTCCTGAACGAAGCGCGAGAAGTTCGCCGCTTCCACTGTCAGCGAATAGGTGCCGACGGCTAGCGGAGCGAGGCGATAGAAGCCATTGTCGGCTGCCTGATGCGTTTGCGTGTAGCCGGTTTGGAGGTTGCGGGCGGTGACGGTGGCGCGCGGGATGCGATCGCCATTGGCCGCGCTGACCTGGCCTTCGAGGGCTCCGGTGGGGTCTTGAGAGAGGAGATAGAACGGCAAACCGACGAGGGCAAAGCACAACCGGGTGAACAACATCAGCCTCTCATGGTAGGAATCGGCCCTGTCGACCGGCAATACTGTAAAGCTACTAAGGGAGGCCGGGAACGATTCGCCCGCTGGCACGTATAAGAAAGTAGATGTTTGCCCCAACCTGGGCCTTCGCCATGCTGATGAGCCAAACCTTTGCCGCCGAGCCGGTTTCCCCCACGCCAGCCCGTGAATTTCGTGATGTGGAGTACGCGCAAGCGGGTGGGGCGAGCTTGCGGCTGGATGGCTATGTGCCGGCGGGCCAAACGCCGGTACCGGCGGCGCTGATTGTTCACGGTGGCGGGTGGGTGCGCGGCGATCGCCGGGCCAATGTGGAGCCATTGTTTCAGCCGCTGGCGGAAGCCGGTTTTGCGTGGTTCTCGATTAGCTATACGCTGGCGGCGAATCCGCTTCAGGTGGGCGAAGCGGTGAGCGACGTGGAAGCGGCGATGCGCTACCTGCGGGCGCACGCCAAGGACTATCGGATTGATCCGGAGCGGTTGGTGCTGGTGGGCGAATCCGCTGGGGGACAGTTGGCGTCAATGGCGGCGCTGGGTTCGGCCGGCGGATCGTTTGTCAAGGCGGTGGTGGCGATTTACACGCCGACCGACCTGGTGGCGTTGGCACGGACGAGTGCCTACATTCCCGAGAACATTCGCAAGCAATTGAATGGAACGCCCTGGGAGAAGCTGATTCTGGCGCGGTTGGGTCAGTTATCGCCGATCGGAGCTGTCCGCGCCGGGATGCCGCCGTTTCTGTTCATCCACGGCGATGCGGATCCGGTGGTGCCGATTGCACAATCGAAGGCGATGTGCGACCAGATGCAGACGGTGGGCGCTGCCTGCGAGCTGATCACGGTGCCGGGCGGCGGACATGGCTTGCGTCGCTGGGACGCGTCGACGCCATATCGGCAGCAGATGGTGGAGTGGCTGCAGCAGCAGTTGCGCTAGGCTGCGGCGGGCGCCTTCTTGCTGGTGCGGAAGACGACTAGCAACATCGCGGCGATGGCGGCGGCACCGGCGGCCGAGGTGAGCCAAAAGCCGGTCCAGTTGCGTTGCGCGACGCCGTTGACGGTGGTGGTGAACAGGTCGACGGCAGTGCCCGACGAGAGCGAGCCGAGGAACATGCCGACGCCGTAGGTCATGAAGGTGAGCAGGCCCTGGGCGGTGTTGCGCAAGGCGGCGCGCGCGGTGGCGTCCGTATAGATGGAGCCGGTAAAGAAGAAGAAGGCGAAGCAAATGCCGTGCAGCAGGATGGCGGCGTAGAACATCCACATGCCCCCTTCCGCATTGCCGAAGGCGAGCAGCACATAGCGGACGGCCCAGGCGGCCAAGCCGATCAACAACACGTTCTTAATGCTGAACTGCCGGAAGACCCAGGGCATCGCCAGCGTGACGAGCACTTCGGAGACTTGTCCGAGGGACATCTTGCCGGCCGCGTTCGAGACGCCGACGTCGTTGAGATAGGCGTTGGTGAAGGAGAAGTAGAAGGTGAGGGGGATGCAAGCCAGGACAGAGGCGATGAGGAAGACGGAGTAGGCACGGTCCTTCAGAAGGACGAGGGCATCGAGGCCGAGAATGGTCTTCCAAGAAGTGGGGCCGCTGCCGCCGCCCGGGGGCGTATGGGGCAGCAGGAGGCAGTAAAAACCCATGCCGACGGAAAGGGCGGCGGCGATCAGAAAGGGCGTGGGCGCAGCTTCAATGCCGAGCGAACTGACGGTGACCGAGATGAGGATCCAGCCGATGGGGGCGAAGATGCGGATGGGCGGGAACTGCCGCTGTGCATCGGTCATTTGGCGCATGGCCAGGGAGTTGGTGAGCGGGACGGCGGGGAAGAAGATGAGGCCGTAGAGCAAGAGAAGGCTGTAGACCGCGGTGAAGCTGCTGGCTTGGGGGATGAGCCAGAGCACGACGGCGCCGAGGAAGAAGAGGGTAGAGAGAACGCGTTCCGTGGCGAAGTAGCGATCGGCAATAAGGCCGACGATGAGGGGCGAGATCATCGAAGCGAGGGCGGTGGTACCGAAGACGGCGCCCGCTTGAGTGCCGGTGAACTTCAGCGTCGCCGTGAGGTAGGTGCCGATGGTCATGTACCACGAGCCCCAAATCAGGTACGTAAGAAACATCATCCCGGCGAGACGGGCGCTGACGGAAAAAGGCATAGCCCAGTGTAGAACGCTTGCCCTCTTCCGCCGCGCCCGGCCGGAAGGATTTAGCGGACGGCGATGGTGGTGCCGGCCGGGCTCTGACCCGTACCGACAAAGACGTCGACACCGGTGGAGCTATTCGACGGCGCGTTGGCGGGCACCCGGAAGTTGATTTGCATCAAGCCGGAGACCAGGCCGGGAGCGGACCCGGCATAGAAGATGTCCGACGCGGGAATGTCGTTGCCGTTGACGCGGACGCGAACGGCGCCGAGCGGGCGCTTGAGATTAGTTCCTACGGCGACTTCGCCATCCACGCCGCCCGGCGTGGTTTGTCCTTCGCCGGTGACATAGAGAACGACGATGCTGCCGGGCGCCGCAGGATTCGAGGCACTGTTGATGGAGCCGTTCTCATTGAGCGCGGCGGCTTGACGGCCGTCCGAGGCAGTGAAGATGCCGGGGGACGAATCCGCAATCCGGGGCGCGAGTGTGTTCGAGGTGACGCCGTTGTACTCGACGGTGAGTTGCGCGAAGGCGCGGCCGAACAACTGATACGGCGCGACGGCGTTGATCTGCGTGGCGCTGGCGAACAGGATGGGGGCGGGGATGCCATCGAGCAGCACGCGCACGCCCGAGAGGGAGGTGGTGAAGCGGCCATCCGCAACCGTGCCGTTCAGGCCGGTGGCAGGGCCCAGGTTCGTGCCGAAGATCGAGAAGATCATCCCCGGGGCGAGGGGGCCGGGCTGGAAGGTGGCGGCGTTGGCGAAGGAGCCGATCACCGGCGGCGGGCCGGATTCGGTGACATGGTTCACCGTGATGATGATCGGCTGCCCACCAACGAGCGGGACCACGGTGAGATGTCCGACGGCATTGGTGGTGCCGGCAGGCAGCGCCGTCGTATTCACGGCGATGGTGAGGTTGAGCGGCGTAGTGCCCGAGAGCGGCGTGGCATTGAGCCAGGCGGCGTCGCTGGTGATGTTGAAGGAGACGGGTGACGAGGGCACTGAAGAGGCGATGGCCACGGTCTGCGACGAAGGCGAAGTCTGGCCGCCGCGCGTGGTGAAGGTGATCGCGTTCGGGGTGGCGACGAGCGAACTGCTGGCCACGACGGCGAGGTTCACCGCCACCGGGACGCTGCTGCCGGAGTTCGCGTCGAATACGGTGATGGTCGCCGTGTAGTTCCCGACGGGAAGCGCGGCGGCGGAGCTATTCAGGCTGACTTGCAGCGAGCCGTTGGTGACGGAGCCCACTTGCGAGATGTTTAGCCAGTTGCCGCCCGCGGGCGTCTGAACCGCGGAGGTGTAGCCGAACGGCACCGGTTGTTGGCTGGTGACGCTGAGCGTTTGGGCGATGGGGAGGCCGGCGCCGCGTACCTGAGTGAACGAGAGCGAGGTGGGGCTGACCTGAAGCGCCGTCGCGCGATTCACGAGTAGGGTGACGGGAATAATGAACGGCGTGGTATTCGCGAGGCCTTGCGGGGTGATGGTGACGGTACCGAAGTAAGTGCCATCAGTGAGTAACGAGGGGTTGGCCGAGACGGTGATTCCGGAGGGAGTGATGCCGCCGCCGGTATTTACGGTGAGCCAGTTGGCAGTAGAGTTACCCACGCTGGTGCTGACCGTGTAATTGTAATTGCCGCTGGTGCTGCTGACTTGAATGGTTTGCGGCGTCGTGCTGGTGGCGCCGGCAAAGATCAACTCCGACTTATCAACATTGAGGCTCGGGGCGCCGTTGACGTTGAGCGTCGCCGGGATCAACTGAGCGGTGGTGCCGACGCCGCCGGAAATCGTAACGACGCCAGTGTAGACTCCCGCGGCCAAGGCAGCCGGGTTGGCGGTGATGGTGACCGCCGACGGCGTGACGCCGGAGGTGAGGACCGCGGTGAGCCAGCCCTGGAGGCCGTTGGTGCTGGTGCTGACCAGGACGGGTGAGGCGGCGCCGGTGCTGGTAATCGAGCGGGTCTGTGACGGCGGCGCCGCGCCATTGAGTTCGGCGTTGAAGGAGACGGGCGCGGTGGAGACCGTCAGCAGCGAGCCGGCGCTGACCACCAGGGTGACGCCGATGACGGAACTGGGTGCGCCGGGCGCGCTAACGGTGACCGTGCCGGAGTAAGTGCCGGTGGCCAGGGTCGGCAGGACGTTGGGCGATAGCGAGATTGCAAACGAGCCGGGCGTCTGCACGGTGGCCGGCGTGGCGAGTAGCCAGTTACCGCCGGTGCTGGTGCTGGCGGTGACCGAGGCGTTGAGCGCGGAGCTGTTGGACGACGTGACGACGATCGCCCTGGCGGTGGGCACGGCCTGACCGGTTTGGTAGTTGAAGGTGACCGACTGCTGGCTGAAGCGGAGCAGGGCGCCACTGGTGACTTCGAGCGTGACCGGAATGTTGATGGTGGCGAATCCGGAGATCACGGTGACCGTGCCGTTGTAAATTCCGTTCAGCAATCCGGTGGAGTTCGCGTAAACGGAGATGGTGCCGGGCGTGGTGCCCGTGGCGGGCGAAGCTTGCAGCCAAGCCTGATTGGTGGTGACCGAGTAAGACACGTTCGATAGCGGGCTGGTGACCTGGATGGTCTGCGGAGCGGGGGACACGTTGCCGCTTTGGGCGGCGAAGGTGAGCAGGGCGGGGCTGGCGGTCAGGTTCGAGGCGGTGCCGCTCACGGTGAGAGTGACCGGAATCGAAGTGCCGCTGTTGCCGGCGCCGGGAGCACTGACGGTGATGGTGCCGTTGTAAGTGCCCGCGACCAGACCAGCCGCATTGATCCGCACGGTGTTACTGCCGGGCGTGGTCCCGGTGGAGTTCACCAAGGTGAGCCAGGAGGAATTGGAGGAGAGCGTGTAGCTGAGCCCGGTGGTGGGGCTGCTGCTGACGGTGACTAACTGATCCGGCGCGGTTCCGTTGAGCGCCGCGCTGAAGTTCAGTGCGGTCGGCGAGAACGTAAGTAAGGTGCCAGCGGCTCCGCCAGACACGGTGAGCGTAATCGGAACTTGAATGAGCGGGTTGCCGGCACCCGGCGCGGAGATCTGAACCTTCGCGGTGTAAGTGCCGTTCGGCAGGCCAGCGCCGTTGACAGCAACGCCAATCTGCGCGCCGGTGGTGATGCTGCCGGGGATGGAACTGTACAAGGTGGCCGAAAGCCAGGACTGGCCAGCGACGTCATAGACGACGCTGAGCGTGGCGGGCAGGGCGGGGCTCGCCGGCGAGAGGCTCAGTTGGATGTTCTGGCCGGAGAGAATCGGCACGCCGTTTACATAACTGAAGTTAAGCGAACTCGGCGAATAGGTGACGATCTGGCCGCTGCTGACGTTCATCGTGACCGGAATCGTGACGCTGGCGAACGTGGCATTCGACGAAGAAACGACGATGTTCGCGGTGTAAGCGCCGACGGGCAGGTTGCCAGCGTTGGCCGAGATGGTGAGGGTGCCGGGGGTGGTGCCGGTGGCCGCGGTGAGCGACAGCCAATTCACGGCCGGGCTGGCGGGAGACGTGTATTGCGGGATGGCGTTGTAAGGCGCGGTGACCCCGGTGGACGTGCTGATGACCACCGTCCGCGAGGCGGATCCGCCGGGCGCGACGCCGAGCGTCACGGGGTTGACGTCCGCCACCAAGCGCGGGCCGGTGCCGCCGCCGCTGTTGAGGTTGAGGGTCACCGGAATGTAGACAGTGGCGAGGTTCGGCGAGGCGATGGCGACCGTGGCGGAGTAAACGCCAGCGGGCAGATTCGTGGAACCGGAGGGCGTGAGGACCACGCTGGTGCTACCGGTGGTGCCATTAGTGACGTTCGAGGTGAGCCAACTGAGTGCGGCGAGACCAGGGTAGCTGATGGAGACGCTGAACGGAACGTTCGCCCCGCTATTGACCGTGACGGCGACGGGTACGCCGGCGGACCCAATGCCGTTAAAGGTGACGCTGGTCGGATTGACGACGAGCTGTTGGGCGACGCCGACGTTGAAAGTGACCGGAATGGTGACCGGCGGAGTGGCCCCGCCCGTGGCGGTGAGCGTGATGGTGCCCTGATAGGTGCCGGCGGCTAAGGAAGTCGCGTTCGCGGTGATGGTGAGATTGTTCGGCGCGTAGGTGGAGCCGGTATCGAGGTTCGTGGTGAGCCAGGCGACGTTGGAGGTGGCGCTAAAGAAGACCGTACTGGTGGCGCCGGAACTGGTGACGGCGACGACCTGGGATTGGGCGCCGCTGCCGGGTGCACCAGAAAAGGTGAGGGTGGTGGGGGTGGCCGAGAGCGTGGCATTGCCGGACGCGCCGCCGACCTGGAAGTTGACCGGGACGGTGACTACGCCGGTGGGGTAGGTGATGGTGATGGAGCCAGAATAGGTGAACGCTGGCAGCCCGGTGGGGTCGGCTAGAACCGTGATGGTGGTGGTGCCGGCGTTGGTGGTGGTGCAGTCATTCACCGACGCAGGGCAGGTGGGGGTCACCAGGAAACGAAGCCAGAATCCGCCCACCGATTGCACGCGCCAGGATTGGCCGGCGGCACCGGTGACCAGCAACGTAGCCGAGGCAGCGGCGGTGGAATTGGCCGGAGCACTCAGGGTGAGGGAAGTGGGATTCGGGGTGGGGACTTGAGCGGCCAGTTGCAGGACCGACCCGGCAACACCCGCGCTCAACAAGGCCAATCGGGTGATCAACGTCACGATTTTCACGCAGCTCTCCTTCGAACAAGCAAGGACGCTGATTCAATTATGGAGCAAAGGAAGCGACGAATGTTCATGTGACGTGAGGTACTTGTTAACTTATTTGCGCGAACGCCGCGGGTGGGCGGGTCCGCTGAGGCCGGGGCTTGTCGCTGGGAATGATGCGGCCCCGCCCGCACGCCGCACTGCACATCGGCGGCGGTCGCGAGATGGTGGGCGGGACCGCAGTTAGTGACTTAGTTCAAGACGAACGCCCAAAGGGTATCGCCGGTGGCCACCGTGACATACTGATGACCGTCGAGCATGAACGTTTGGGGCGCGTTCGAGGCGTTGCCGATGCGGGTGCTCCAGAGCGGTTTACCGGTCTTCGCGTCGTGGGCCACAAAGTTATTCATGCCGTCCGCGGCGAAGAGCAAGCCGCCGGCCGTGGCGAGTAAGCCGCCGCCCCCGCCGTTGCCGTAGAAGCGATGGCGCCAGACGACTTTGCCAGTGCGATAGTCGATGGCGCTGAGATAGTTGCCGGCAGTGCCCACGGCCGCTTCTTCTTTTCCGCCCAGGCCCATGGAACCGCGCGGGTCGAGGTCCGTGAGATAGAAGATCGAGAAGCCGTTGCCTTCAGGGACGTAGAAAAGGCCGGTATCGGGCGAGAAGGCCGGCGGCTGCCAGTTGACGGTGCCGTCGGAGGTGGGCGAGACGATGGCGCCGCCGACGGTGGGGTCTTTAATCGGGTCATGTTCGGGGCCACCGAACTTATTCAGGCCCTTGGCCCAATTGGTGTGCTGGCCGTACTTGGTGGTGACCAGCCGTTCGCCGGTGACGCGATCGAGCGTGAAGAAGTAGCCGTTGCGCGCCGCGGTGAGGACGAGTTTCCGCATTTTGCCGTTGAATGGCGCGTCGACGAGGATGGGCGTCTGGGCGGAGTCGTAGTCATGCATGTCGTGAGGCGAGGTCTGGAAATACCAGGCCATTTTGCCGGTGTCGACATTAATGGCGACCAGCGAGCAAGTGAAGAGATTGTCACCTTCGCCGCGCTTACCGGTAGTGTAGGCGGGGGTGGGATTGCCGGTGCCGATGATGTACAGCTTGGTTTCCGGATCGTAAGCGCCGGGGATCCAGGTCTGCGCGCCACCGTGGCGGGCAGCGTCCAGGCTGGCCCAGGTTTCGAGGCCGGGATCGCCCTTCTTCATCGGGACGGTGTAGAACTTCCATTGCAGGTCGCCGGTCTCGGCATCGAACGAAAGCAGGAAGCCTGGTGAGTCGATGTCGTTGCCGGTGCCGACGAGCACATGGTTGCCGACGACAATCGGCGCGGGCGTGGAGAAGTAGCCCTGGTCGAGGTCGGCGATGGTTTTGTGCCAGCGTTCTTTGCCGGTTTTGGCATCGAGACAGACCAGGTAGTTATCGGGCGTCTCCATGTAGAGGTAGTTATTCCACATGGCGAGACCGCGATTGCCGATGTGGGTGCCGCCGCGGGTTTTCCAGAAGTAGTGCCAGAGCTCGCGGCCATCGCGTGCGTCGACGGCCCAGGCATTGTCGGGCATGGTGAAGTAGAGTGTGCCGTCGACGGCGAGGACCGACGCTTTGATCGTGGTACCGCCGACGGAGATATCGCCGCTGCCTTCGCCGCCGACGACGAGCGGGGCGGGCGGGCCGTTGGAACGGCGACCGGTGGCCAAAGCCGGGCCGGGCGTCATGCGGATACTCCAGGCGAGCGAAAGATTCTTCACCGTGTTGGTGTTGACTTCTTTCAGGGCGCTGAAGCGGCGGCCGGAGTAATCGCCATTGTAGGTGGGCCAATCGTTCTTGAGGGGCTTGAGTAACTCTTCGGGAGAGACGCCGCCACCCTGGGCGAATAAGTTAGCTGAGAGCAGCAGTAAGGGAAAGAGCTTCATTTCAAGGTCACCAGGTAGGCGGTCAGATTGTGCATGTCTTGGTCGGTATAGAGGGGGAGCAGGTCGCGATGGCCTTGGAGGGGATCGCGGACGTCGACTTTCGGCACGTCGCCATCGCGGCGGAAGGACCGTTGCGAGCCATCGGCGAGTTCGAGCGTGATGAGGAAGTCGTCGAGGCGAACGACCTTGCCTTCGACGGGGGCGGCGCCGCGCGGGGTGACGGTGGCGGTGACGACGGAGCGCGGAGAGGGCGTGGCGGGTCCGCGGCCGGGACGGTACATGCCCGCGACCCAGGTGTTCTGCAGAATCTTGGGGTCGGTGATGCGTGCGGCGAGGCCCTTGAGATCGCCGGTGACCGAGTGGCACGAGGCGCATTTGACGGCGAAGTAAGCTTGACCTTCGGCGGCCTTGCCGACCAGGATTGAGGGGGGCTCCATAGCCGAGGGAGGCCGACCCTGACCGCCGATGGTGGCGAGGACGCTGCGGACGTAAGCGGCGACTGCTTTGGCGTCAACTGGACTCATCGGGATGGCAGGCATGCCGCTGCTTTGAAGACTGCCTTGAATGACCGGGACGATCTTTTCGCCCTCGCGATCGCTGAGCGAGAGCATGGAGCGCAGCAGATTCGGACCGCCCATGTCGCCGCCGCGAAGGTCGGCGCCGTGGCAGCCGCGACAGGAGACGCCGTAGAGTTTCTCGCCTCGGGCGATTTGAACCGGGTCGCCGGTGGGGCGTTGTTGTCCGGGGACGAAACCGCCTTGACGGGGTTTGGCGGGAGGGGTGGTTGGCGGCGGCCCTTGGGCGGCCAGGGTGGCGGCGAGAAGGAAAAGAGAAAGACAGCCTGAAGAGAGCGGCATCAGGTTCATTGTAACCAGCCGCCGAATTGCTAGATGATCAGGATGAAGCCGATAGCCGCCATCAGGGTTATGGCGGTGACCAAGGCGGCATCGGATTGGGGAGAGACGGAAAGCTCCCAGAGCCCTGCGACGGGCTGTTGCGCTCGGGCGGCGCCGTGGAAGTCGGGGGACGTCACGTCGTCGTGCCAGGGATTGCGTTTGGCGAGAAGGCGGACGCGGGCGAGCGGGCCAAACTCGATGACGGCGCCGGTGGCTTCAGGGTCCTGGCCAAAAGCCGCCGCAGCCAGGGTGCTTGGTGGGCCAGCATAGTGCGCGAGTCCCCACAGGGGTGCTTGCCGGTTGACGAGGGTCCACTCGCGCAGGGTGTCGGGAAGCGCTCGGGGCGACGTGGGGCTCGAGCGCCGGGTGATGACTTGTTCAAAGAATCTGCGATGGTTACAGGCGAGCAGGAGGTCGGGTTCGAGGAAGGTAAGCAAGTTTTCTACCATTCCGTGGCGATGAGTCCGAACGGGGTGGCCCATGAAGTTCTCGTCGGCCGGGCGCGGTAGCAGGGGCTGGGCCACGGGTTGGGTGAAGGCTAACAACGCGCAGCCTTGATAAGGGACCATTCCTGTACGCCGGGGAGGAGCGGCGGTATCGTCAAACTTGCGTCCGGCAAGCACGGCGCGACGCACGGTGAGTCCGCGGAGGTGCTTGAAGCCACCGGCGCCAGCGACGGACTCGAGAGGATCGAAGAAGAATGACCGAGCCGAGGCGAGCGCGGTCTGAGAGTCGGGACCATCGAGCGTGAGGTCGAAGGCTTGGGCGGCGACGGCGAGTGCTTCTGTGTCGGGCGGCAGCCAGGTGAGCACGCGGTCCACCCACTCCGAACCGCCGGCGGCGAGCTTTTCGTTGCGGGCCTGGCGGGTCTTTGCGGTAAGAGCTTGGCTGAGTTCCTTGGCTTTGGCGAGGTCCTGGGAATCGAGGGCGCGTTGGAGTTCGTCGGCCAGCAGCAGGATCTCTGATTTGGTGTCGGTCTGGGCGAGCAGCGTGCCCATGAGGAGAGTGAGGGCGAGATGCCTCATCGATAGAGTCCAAAGCCGAGCTGCGCCAAGCTGTAGTGCACCGGCCAAGCGCCGTGTTGGGCGAGATCCGAGGTGGCGACCCAGTGGGCAGGGTCCGGCGAGGCGAGGGAAAACGCCGAGTCCTCCGGGGCGGATAGCGGAGCGGGGGATTGCAGGAAGTGGATTTCAAGCTGCCGATGGTGTAAGCCAACAGCGATTCCCTGCCGCTGCGGACTGCCAAGGTGCCGCAAGCCCCAGAAGCTGGCTTCGCGATTGACGTAGGTCCATTCCCCTAACGTGGCGGGGAACGCGGCGGATCTACGGCCGGTGGCGAGACGCTCGAGTATCTCCTCCAACAGGACGCGGTGATTCGTCAGGATGAGTAAGTCGGGCTTGGGTAAGGCGAGCCAGAGCGTGTCTTTGTGGTCGGGAAAAGACGCGGTGGTCTGCCAGATCGGCTTTCCGTTGATGTTTTCATGTTGGGCAGGAAGTTCGACCGGCGAATCGAAGTAATGGAAGTACGCGACTTCATGACTACCGATGGGACCGGGGATCCCGAATTTGCCGGGCACGATTTTTCTCGCCCCGGCCACGGTGAGCCGGATGGCGTGGGGGGCGAGCGCCCGAAAGAAAGCGCCTTGCTCGAGGGCGCGTAAGTGATCGGTGGCGTAGACCTGGAGCGGGCGGTCCTGGAGCTCGTCCTGGGACAAGGTGGGGTCGATGACGAAGGGATCCCGGTGGACCCAGACGGATTCTATGTCAGGGGGAAAGACCTGGAGGGCTTCGGCGACTTTGTCGTCAGCGTTCCGGAGTAGCGAATCCGCGTAGTGCTGTTGAACGGCCTGTTCTAACCTTTGGGCCGCCTCCACGGCGGAGGTGAGCGAATCGGAGCCTACGGCTTGGCGAAGATCAGCGAGTAGCCCGCGGAAGTCAGGCGCCGGCGGCTGCGCGCAGGCGAAGGTAGCCAAGAGTGCCCAACTGAGACGGGCGAGCTGCATGAGCCGAGTTTAGCGAACTTACTGCCGAGTTACTTGGATGAAGCGAGCGCGTAGGCGGTGATGCTGTCGTCGGTGACCGGGTTATTGAAGAAGCCGCCGCCGGTGGAGGCGATGACGACATACTGACGGCCATCCTTGCCCTGGTAAGTCATGGGGGTGGCTTCGGCGGCACCGCCGAGTTTGACGGCCCAGAGTTCTTTGCCGGTTTTGGCGTCGAAGGCGCGGAAGCGAGCGTCGTCGGTGGCTCCGACAAAGACGAGTCCGCTGGCGGTGGCGATGGTGCCGCCGTTGCC
>JBGAHE010000023.1:0-71137 GCA_044226365.1 Bryobacteraceae bacterium | reverse complement strand
GCGATTGACGCCGGTGGCCCGCTCGAAGAGATAGTGCCGCAAGCCGATCTCGTCTTCCTGTCGCAGCCCATCTCGATCATCCTCGAAACGATTGACCGTCTTGGGCCGCTCTTGCGGCCCGGCGCGTTAGTCACCGACGCCGGCAGCACCAAGCGCATGATCGAAGAACGCGCCGCTGCCCTACCCCGCTTCGTCGGCGGCCATCCGATGGCCGGCAAAGAAAGTCAGGGCATCGAAGCGGCGGAAGCGAGCTTATTCCGCGGCCGTCCCTGGATCCTGACGGGCGACCCCGGCCCCGAATTCCTCGGCTGGGTCGAACGCATCGGCGCCCGCCTGGTCCGCCTGACGGCCGCCGAGCACGACGCCCAGGTCGCCCTCAGCTCGCACCTTCCGCAGTTGACCTCTACGGCGCTCGCGAGCATGCTCGATGGCCGCGTCAGCTCCGAAACCTCCGGCCCGGGCCTCGAAAGCATGACCCGTCTCGCCCTCAGCTCCCACGACCTCTGGCGCGACATCCTTGCCACCAACCGCCCCGCCATCGCCGCCGCGCTCGCCGACCTCGGCCAGACCCTCACCGAAGTCTCCCGCGAGCTTGCCAACGACGATCTCGCTCAGCGCTTCGCCCAGGCTCGTCATCTCGCCCAGGCGATCCGCCAGAAGCCGTAGCTGCTACGGGGTGGTGACCCCTGCCACCGTGACCAGATCGCCCACGGTGAAGTCGTTGTTCGTGCCGAGCGTGGGAGCGAATCCTCCCGCGGCGTTGAGGTAGGAATTCGCGTCGCGCTTCAGCATCCGCACGAACGTTTCCGCCACAATCCGCGCCCCCAACGGGCCAAGTTGATTCCCTCCTTCCAGCACCGCCGCCTCACGCAGCACGTAGTACCAAAGCGGCGTTTTGCTCAGCAGCAAACCACCATTGGAGTTCAGCACCGCCACTTCATCTGCTTGCAGCCCACTGGTGAGTTGCGCGCTAGTCAGCGCGGGAACTCCCAGCGAGGACGCCATCGCCTGTCCGCTGGGCAACCCCAGCGCCAGTCCGCGCCGCAGATTCCGAGTGGCCAGGATCGCCATCAACCCCGTGAAACCCGGAAGCTCCTCCAAGCCCTTGGCCAGGAAGCTATCGATCTTGCGAGCCTTGTTATTTACCGGCACACTGACCCCGGTGTCGAAGAAGGCATTGAAATCGACGACCCAGTTCGAGAAAACCGGTAATTGCGGCGGACGGGCAAAGGCGAACACATCGGCCAGGGGTTTATCGATCAAACCGAAATTCAGCCAGTAGGAATTACGGATCATGCTGTGGCCGAAACGATAGGCCGCCACCGCAAACTCCACCGGCATACGGAAAGCGCTTCCCACGGGCGCCACGACCGTGGCCAACGCATTCGACACCGCCGTCGCTCCGCAAACGCGCTTGAGAAAGTCGTTCACCACCGCCCATTGATAGTGGTGCGTCACCATGCGCTTCGCCTCCGCGAAGATATCCCCCTCAAACTCGACCAACGTGAGTTGATCCACCACCGCATTGTGAAAGCGCAACATGGCGTGATGAAACTGCCCGACAATCAGGTTCTCGTCGTTCCGCGGATCGCCGATCACCGCGGTCAGCGTACCAGGCACCCGCGGCACATCCCAATTGGTCTTCACCTGCATGCCACCCGCGCCACCGGCGCCCCCCGGCCCGCCCGGCCCGGTGGGGGTATTCGTGCCCAGCTGAAATTTGATCGCCGTCGCAGGCAGCGGGCCTTGCGGAAAGACGTAGAGGAACGGATCGAGCGCCGGCCCGCGACCGTACAACGAATCCAGGTCCAACGCCGGCGTCCGCATATTGTTGAGGGTGTTAGCATCCGTCGCCACGCTGAGCGTCGACGAAACGTCGAGAGTTACATCATGATCAACAAACTGCCCGAAGTAAGTGTAGCCCGCCGGAATGTTCGAGACACCGGCTTGCGACGAGGAATTCGAGTTGGGATTGGGATCTCGTGAGGTATCCGCCATCAGGTTGCCCAACTGCCCCATCAGCGCCTGCATCGTCGTATTGAAAGGCAGCGCACTCGCCGCCCGGACGGTCGCCGACGACATATATCCGAATCGATCGGCGCACGGCGACACCACCGAGGGAAACGGAAACCAGAGTAACGAGAACTTACTGCCATGAACCCGACGCACCGGCGGCTTCAGTGCTTGCACTGATGCCCGTACATCCTCCGGCATGCGCGCTACCGGCTGCGGCGAGTCCAACCGAACCCGGTTCAGACTCGCCAGCAGCCGCGCCATTGGGACTGTCGGCTGAATCTTGAGCTTACTGGCGCGCTCGCGGACCACCTCGGCAGTTAGGGGCTTGGGGCTGGCAAAGCCTTTCGGCGTAGCGATACGGCTCTGAAAATCTTTCCATTCGGCGGGGATCTGCTCACGTAAGGGCTGATCATCGGGAGGCACAGGTTTGTCCGGCATCTTCGGTTCCTTCAGTTGGCTTGCCGGCACTACTGAAGTCGCCGGTTACCAGCTAGTGCGCGAACTTACTAACTTTTGGGCCACCGTTTTACAATTGCCGATAAACGACACATAAATACGCCGATTCTTTGGTAATTCGTAGCGCCTACTTCACCGCCAGCCAGGCGACAAATAAACCGTCCGGCGGTACATCTTCCCAATAGGACACCAGCCGGCTCTCCACCTGCGAGCAATGCCGCCGCAACAGCTTCTCGAGTTCGCCGCGATGGAACCACCGCTCCCACGCCGGCGTTTTCAGCTTGCCCCAAAGCTCGGCGGTCTTGTCGATGATCACCAACCGCCCACCCGGCTTCAGCACCCGGCACATCTCGGCCACCGCACCTTCGATGTCCACCGCATGTTCAAGGCTCTCGGTGGCATACACGCCGTCGAAGCTCGCCGCAGCGAACGGCAGCGCGGTCATGCTGCCCGCGCAGGTCTGCAGATTGGCGTCCACGCGGCGCAACATCTCGAGCGCGAGATCGAAGCAGACGATCTGCGCGTCCGGATTGTGCTCCTTCAAAATGCGCGCGAAGCGGCCCTTGCCGGAACCTACGTCGAGCGCGGCCGAGACGGAGCCCAGATGCTCAACAATGAGCTTGACGTGGTAAATGCGGGGATCGATCGTGGAGGGAAAGTGCTCTTCGTCGTGAGCACCGGTTTCGAAGGACTGGCGGATCTGGTCGAGGTCGACCGGGACGGGCCGTGGAGCCCGTCCCAGCCAGGATTTCCACCAGGACATTAGGCCTTGGTGAGGAAGATCGGCAAGCCGATCTTGTTGGCGTAGTTCGGCCGGAAGCGCTCGACGTTGTACATCGTTTCGACGTCCACCTTGCGCGGTCCGAGCTTCGGATCGGGGATGGGCACCATGTCATAGCAACCATGCGAAATGGCGCTCATCAGGCCGCTCTTGCCTTGCAGAATCGTGTCGAACGCCATGTTGCCGAACGTCGTGGCCACCAGCTTGTCGACGAAGTCCGGATCGCCCGAACGCAGATCGTAGGTCAGGTCGCTGACGATCGTCTCTTCCTTCAGCACGCGCTTCACTTCCTCGGCGATGTCCTCGCCCACGTTGCCCTTCTTGCGATGGCCGTAGGCGTCCGCTTCACCGTAGTGGCGCACCTGATAGCCCTGCCACTCGGCCCCTTCGCTCAACACCACCAACGAATAGTTGCTGGGGTTGTTGGCCTTGTCGCGCTTCAGCACTTCCAGCAGATGCGGCAGGTCGAAGCGATGCTCCGGAATGCAGCAGCGCACCGACGTCACATACGACGTGTAAAGCGCCGTGTAGCCAGCATCGCGGCCGAAGATACGGAAGATGCCGATGCGTTCGTGCGAGCCCACCGTCGTGCGCTGACGCTGAATGGCGTCGGTCGCGCGGCTCACGGCCGTCGAAAAACCGATGCAGTATTCGGTGTTCCGCACGTCGTTGTCCATCGTTTTCGGGATCGCCACCACCTTGAACCCGAGCTGATCGAGCTTCGCCGCGTAGCTCAGCGTATCGTCGCCGCCGATCGCCACCAGATAGTCCAGCTTCAAGGCCGCCAGGTTCTCGAGCACCCGCTTGGACATGTCATAGGTCGTCACCTTCTGGCCGTCCTTCTCTCGTTCAGTCGCCGGGAAGTCGCTGGCGTTCAGAAACGAAGGGACGCTCTTCATCTTCGAAGGATTCGTCCGGCTCGAGTGCAGGAACGTGCCGCCCGTACGGTCGATCGTCCGGGTGTTGTCGCGCGTCAGGGGCAGGATGTAGCGCGACTTGCTCGCCGGGTCGTCGAAGTTCACATGGGTCAGGCCTTCCCAACCCCGGCGGATACCGATCACTTCAAAATCCAGTTCGCTGGCGCGATAAGTCACGCCCTTGATCACAGAGTTCAGGCCGGGGACGTCGCCGCCGCCGGTGAGGATTCCAATTCGCATTTTCTGCATTGCCATCTTTCAGTTTAACGGCTTAGAGCGCGCCGGCGCACGATCTGTTCCCGGATCGCCAGCCCCGCCAGCACCAGCACCGCAAACGTCTGCAGCGCTCGCATCGCCGCCGCCTCCGTCCCGCCGTCGAACCACAGCGAAATCCGCAGCGGACCCGGCGCGCGCGGCTGAATCAGCAAAAAACCCAACCCATCGGCTGACGTCTCCAGCGCTTGCCCCGCCGCCTCCGCCTGCCAGCCCGGATGGTGGTTGATCTGCACCGCGATTACCTCCCCGGGCGCCACCGTCGCCGCTATCTCCGCCCGGCTTTGGCCCCGCCACGTGAACGCCGCCGGCGCCCGCGCGCCATCATCGATCGCTCGGACGAAGGCGTCGATCTGCTTCGTCGACTGCCAATCGAGTGGACCCACCGGTACCGCCTCTGCCGGCCGAATCACATGCGCCAGCGACTTCTGCCTCGCCGGCACCTCATAGATCCGGTCGTCACCCTGCTCCCATCGCAGTGGCAACACGCCGTCGAACTTCTGCGGGTCACGCCAATCCTGATAGGCATCGCGCGTCTGGCGTCCGCTCACCAGCACCGCGCGATTGCCATAGGCGCGCAGCCAGGCCGCCGTCACCGCACCGTTGTGCTCCAGATACGGCAATGCGTAGATGACGTCATGCCGATTGCGATACGGCTGGCCCTGATCAAAGCCGCCCTTGAACTGCACCACGTCCGCAAACGCGGTCGCCCAGAAGCCGCTCGAGCCGCCAAGGAACACGCGTTCGCCCGGCAGGTTCGCCGCCACCCACTCGCTCACCTGATACTCGAGCGTCTCCCGGATCGGCGTCGTCCGGATCAGCGTCCGCGCATAGTGCCGATACTCCCGGGCTTGATAAAGCAGCACCACGGCGCTCACGGCCATCAAAGCCCCACGACCCGCGCGCGCGCTCCGCGCCCAAGCCCCACTCCACACCACCCCGGCCAGCATCGCCAGCCCCATTTCCATAGCCAGGTGATAGCGTTCCGGCTGGGGCCAGGTCGTCAAGTGCACCCACTCCTTGGTCAGCGTGATACCTCCCGTGAGAATCGTGAACGCCGCGGCCGCGGCCAGCGCCGGATCCCGTTCGCGCCATAGCCACACCGCCACGCCGGCTACCGCCAGAATCCCGGCGAAGACCAGCATCCCCGTGCCCGTCAGTTGATAGTCGCCGCCCACGATCTGCGCGTTCTGCCGCACCAGGCGGATCGTCGACGGCGGAATCCAGGGGCTCGCGAGCGCATAGGCCAAAGCCCCCACCGCCGCGCCGTATGGCACCGAACGCCGCACCGGATGAATCGCCAGAATCACCAGCGTGCCCAGCGCCAACGTAAATGACCCCAGCCAGTTACTCAGCGCCACCGCCGCATAAGCCAAGGCCGTCAGCGCCAACCGCCACGCCGATGGCTTCTCGAGTAAACGGTGCATCGCAAGTAACGCCACCGGCACTAACGTCAGCGAGAGTAAGTGCGGCCCTTCGCCAAACTTCACCAGCGTCATCAGGCGCCGTGCGTAAGTCGCGCTCCCCATGTCCCGCCCGATGCCGGAGATCAGCCAGGCCGATGGCGAAACCAACGAGAAGAAGAGCGCGGCCAGCACGCCCGCCGCCTCGGACTTCGCCAGCGCCCGCACCAGCCCATACAAAGTCACCGCCCCCAGCGCGTAAGTCACCGCGCAAGTCGCGTGATACGCGCGGCCCGCGCTCCACCCGGTGATCGCGCCCACCGCCGCCACCACATGATGCAAGGCCGGCGGGTAACTATCGTGAAAAGGAATTCCGCCGTACCACAGCGGCAGCCAGCCAAGATCGCCCCAATGGGCCTGGATATAGCGCGCCAGCCCAATGTAAGCGCCCTCAATCGAGCTCAGGTGCACGATATACTCGGCCCGAAAGAATCGCCAGGCGAGCGTAAGATTCAACGCGAAGATCGCGAGCGCAGTGAGTGGCGTGCGGAATAAATTCATCGTTAACGCTGCAGCAGTGCCGCGAAGGCCGCCGCGATCATGGGTGCCGCTTCCGGCCCCACCGAGTTCACTTCGCCATACCAGCGCTTACCGGCATTCTGCAGAAACGGCGCCTGATTGTCCCATTCAGACTTCGGAATAATGTAGCCGATCTCGTCGTTCGCCAGACCGAACAGCATCCGGTAAGGTGCCGTCATCTGCTTCTTAATCGCCGGTTCCACCGGCGCGTTCGGATAATCCGCCCCCGGATACGCCACCACGCCGCCCACGCTCAGTTCCGGATACATCTCCCCCGGAATCGCGGCCGCCTCGAGCTTCACGTCCTTTCCGTGCGCCAGTCGCAGATAGCCCACCACCGTTTCGGTCGTCCCATCGGCGCCAAACTGCTTGCGATCCCCATATAGCTTAGCGGCGGCGGCCTGCCGAAACCCGTCGTTGGCGACCGGAATGCGAATCCGCTTCTCGCGGTACTCGATCCGGTCCACCGCCACCGGGCGGGCATTCGCGAGAGCATCATGCGCCAGATCGGCAATGCGCTCGCCAATCACCTCCGCGAAGCGCAGACTGTCTTTGGGAGCAATCGCCCGCGTCGTTGGGTCAACAAACTCGGCCCCCAGCGGCGACTGCATGCCGCCCACGGCACCGTTCATAAACACCGATACCCCGCCGCGTAGCGTCTCAATCGCCCGGTAGAAGGCGGCCGGATAATCCGCCGAGATCTTCGTATTCTTTGACCCGAGCGCTTCGGGATGGTTCGCCCAGTTCACCAGCGTCGCAATGCTGCGCTTGCGCCTGTCGCGTACGGCCAGCACCAGCAGTTCCTCGTCATGCACCACCGGCGGACGCGTATCGTGCAGAAACTTCTTTAGGTCCGAGAAGTTCGTTCGCGCCAGCAACAGTTGGGCCCGCTTCATCCCGCGCACCGCGGCCACGATGCACTCGGCGCCGCGCTGCACCACCAGGTTGTTGTAGGTCTCGTTGATCCCGGATACGCCCGCCCGCGGTCCCCACAGTCCCATCGTGTCCGGTCCCTGATGGTCGTGGGTCGCCGAGAAGATGATGTCCAAATCGCGCCCGACCTCCTGGCGCGCCCGCTGGCGCATCTTCTCCACGTCGTCGAGAAACACGCCGATCAGGTCGGCGCTGCACATCACCACCGGGCGCTTCTGCGTCTCCATCGCCAGGCAGCGCACAAATAAAGGGTCCTGGATCGCCGTGGCCACTCGATCCTGGCCAAAGCCCGCGATGTACACCGGCGGCGCCCCCTGATGCACTTCCGGCGTGATCACGCGATACGCCGCCCCGGCGCGAAAAGCTCCCATCAACGGAAGCGCCCCGGCCAGCGTCAATAGCAATAGATCCCGTTTCATTCACCGGCAAGGATAGCAGTTGAATTGACGTACAATGACCACTGCCATGGCACAAATTAAAGGACCCGCGATTTTCCTCGCGCAATTCATGGGCGATCAGGCGCCCTTCAACAGCTTGCCTGCCATCACCAAGTGGGCCAAGGACCTCGGCTATCTCGCCGTCCAACTCCCCTCCTGGGATTCCCGCATCATCGACCTCAAGAAGGCCGCTGAATCTAAAAGCTATTGCGAAGACCTGCGCGCGCAGATGAACGGGCTTGAGATCACCGAACTCGCCTGCCACCTCCAGGGTCAGCTTGTTGCCTCCCACCCCGCCTACGACGAACTCTTCGATGTCTTCGCCGATCCCAAGGTCCGCAACGATCCCAAAGCCCGCGCCCAGTGGGCCGTCGAGCAGTTGAAGCTCGTCTTCAAGGCCTCCAAGAACCTCGGCTTGAGCGTTTGCCCCAGCTTCACCGGCGCGCTCGTCTGGCCGTTCCTCTATCCGTGGCCGCAGCGTCCGGCGGGCCTGGTGGAGGAAGCCTTCAAGGAACTTGGTAAGCGCTGGAAGCCGCTGCTCGATTACGCCGACAAGCAGGGTCAGTATGTCGCCTACGAAATCCATCCCGGCGAAGACACCCACGACGGCATCACCTTCGAGATGTTCCGCGAAGCTACCGGCAACCATCCGCGCGTCGCCATCAACTACGACCCGTCTCACTTCGTCCTGCAATGCCTGGACTACGTCCGCTTCATCGATACCTACGCCGAGTTCATCAAGGCCTTCCACGTCAAGGACGCCGAGTTCCGTCCGAATGAGAAGTCCGGCGTTTATGGCGGTTTCCAGGGCTGGGCGCAGCGCCCTGGCCGCTTCCGTTCACTCGGCGATGGGCAAGTCGACTTTAAGCAAGTCTTCAGCCGCATGACCGCCATCGGTTACTCGAGCTGGGCTGTCCTCGAATGGGAATGCTGCTACAAGGACGCCTCCCAAGGCGCCGCCGAAGGAGCTCCTTTTATCGCCTCGCACCTGATTGAGCCGCCGAAGAAGGCGTTTGACGACTTCGCCGGCGTCGCCACCGACGTCAAGAAGAACCGCCGCGTTCTCGGTCTCAAGTAAGTGCGTCACTTACTCGTCAGATAGGACGAGCAGTTCTCGCAGCCGTCCAGCGGCTGGCGCCAGGGAACTGCTGGTTCGGAAACGGAGTCTAAGAGCGTCATGATCCAACGTACCCTGAGGATCCTGGCGCTCTTTCTCATTGTGTGGCTGGTGTTGGCGCTCGGCGGGCGGCGCTTGATTTATTTTCCCAGCCCCGATCGCACGCCGTCGCTGCCTCGCGGCGCCTCGGCCGTGCAGATCGCCACGCCCGACGGCGAACGGCTGAACGCCTGGTGGTATGAGTTACCCGGCGCCTCCCAGGTGACACTGTATCTGCATGGCAACGGCGGCTACGTCGCTTTGTACGAGGAGTACGTCGATGCCATCCGCACCGTGCCGCAGTCAGTCCTCATCATGGATTACCGCGGCTACGGCGCCAGCACCGGCTCACCGGATGAGCAAGGGCTCTATACGGACGCGCAGGCCGCCTACGACTGGCTGCTCCGCCGCGGCTTCGCGCCCCAGCGCATTGTCGTGCAAGGCTTTTCTCTCGGCAGCGCGGTCGCGGTCGAACTCGCCAGCCACAACCGCGTCGGCGCCGTCGTACTCGAAGCTCCCTTCACCCGCGCTCGCGACGTCGCCAACGGCATCCTCCCCGGCATCGGCTGGAGCCTGCCTTTAGGCTTCGACTCGCTCGGGCGAATCTCGCGCCTGCAAGCTCCGCTCCTGGTGATCAACGGCGACGCCGACCGCATGATTGACCCTGTGCTCGGCCGCGAACTGTTCGCCTCCGCGCCCCATCCCAAAGACTTCCTCCAAGTCTCCGGCGCCGGCCACGAAGACCTCCCCATGAAAGCCGGTCCGCTCTACCGGCAAGCCCTCGAGCGTCTCTACGCCAAAATGCGATAGCGCCCGCCCGCGGCTCCGCGATAGCATGAGCAACGTGATTCGTGTCGCTGCCTTTCTGCTGGTCCCTGCTCTGTTTGCCCAAAAGCCACTGCCGCCACCGGGCATTCCGATTCCCGCCGAAGAGCGCCAGTCCCTCGAAACGGAGCTGAAGCGATTGCAGGATGCTCTCGCGCCCCTTCGTCAGTCGCCCCACATCGAAGACATCGCCGTCATCGAGCGCGCCGTCGCCTCGGCGCTCAAATACAACGAGTTCTACCTGCCCGCGGAGTTCGGCCGGGCTCATGACCTGCTCGCCCTCGGTATGGAGCGCGCCGACCAGTTGGCCGCCGGCCGCACCCCTTGGACGCGCGCCACGGGCCTCGTGCCGCTGGGCTACAAGTCCCAAATCGACGACAGCATTCAGCCTTACGGCCTGGTTATTCCGCCGAGCTTCTCGCCAAACTCGCCTCGCCGCTGGCGCCTCGACATCTGGCTACCCGGCCGCGGCGACACCCGTAGCGAACTCGCCTTCCTCTGGCAGCGCCTCACCAGCAGCGGTGAGTTCACGCCGCGCGACACCCTCATGCTCCACGTCTACGGGCGCTACTGCAACGCCACCAAGTTCGCCGGCGAGATGGACGTGCTCGAAGCCCTGGCGGACGTGAAGCGCCGCTATGCCATCGACGAGAACAGAATCTCCGTCCGCGGCTTCTCGATGGGCGGCGCCTCCACCTGGCACCTGGGCGCCCATTACGCTGGTCTCTTCGCTGTTGCGGCGCCGGGGGCCGGCTTCGCCGAAACGCTGGAATATCAGAAGTTCACGCCCGAAGCGATCAAGGCCCTGCCAAACTGGGAGCGTCAGTTGCTCCACTGGTACAACGCCACCGACTACGCCGCCAACTTCTATCAGTTGCCGCTGGTGGCTTACTCGGGCGAAAAGGACAAACAGATTCAGGCCGCCCAGATCATGGCCAAAGCGCTTGAAGGCGAAGGACTCTCGCTCGCGCACGTCATCGGGCCAAACACCGAGCACAAGTACGAGCCGCAAGCGAAGCTCGAAGTCGCCCGGCGCGTGGATGTCTTAGCCGAGCACGGCCGCAATCCGGTGCCGCGCAAGCTTCGCTTCGTCACTTACACACTGCACTATAACCAGATGCGCTGGCTCGAACTGCTCGGGCTCGAATCGCATTGGGACCGGGCCCGCGTGGAAGCCGAAATCCGCGAACCGGGCTTCATCACTTTGCGCACCGCCAACGTCACCGCGTTCCGCCTCCGCTTTGAACCCGGCCAATACCCGTTCGACCTCGAAGTGAAACCCACGGTCACCATCGACGGCTTGCCGCTGCGCCTCACGCAGGGCGCGAACACGGACCTCAGCTTCACCGCCGAGTTTCACCGCGAAGGCATCAAGTGGGTGGCCGGCCCGCCCAAGTCCGGCCTCGCCAAACGCCCGGGTCTGCAAGGCCCCATCGACGACGCCTTTCTCAGCCGCTTCCTCTTTGTGCGTCCCACCGGTCAGGCCGCTGACCCGAAGTTGGGCGCGTGGGCCGCGTCGGAGATGGAACGCGCCATCCGCCGCTGGCGTGGCATCTTTCGCGCCGAAGTCCGCATCAAGAACGACACCGAAGTCACCGACGCGGACCTCGCCGAGAGCAACCTGATCCTGTGGGGAGACGCCGGCAGCAATCAGTTGATCGCCCGCATCGCGGGCAAGCTGCCCCTGAAGGCGGACGCCGGCCAAGCCCTGGTGATGGTCTACCCGAACCCGCTTTCGCCCGAGCGCTACATCGTCCTCAACTCCGGCTTCACCTTTCGGGAAGACTCCGACGGCACCAACTCACGCCAGATCCCGATCCTGCCCGATTGGGCCATCGTCGACCTCGCCACGCCCCCCACCAACCACTGGCCCGGCAAGATTCTGCGCGCCGGCTTCTTCAACGAAGCCTGGCAGGTGAAGTAGCTACATCACCTGCAGGATGGCGCCCTTGAGGTAAAGCGTCTCCGGCACCGTCAGCAGCACCGGATGGTCGCTCGCCTGACTGCGGCGTTCCAGGATGCGCAACGTGCGTCCGGCGTCGAGCGCAGCTTCGGCTACTACCCCCAGCAGGTCGGCCTCCGACACGTGGTGCGAGCAGGAATACGTCAGCAGAATGCCGCCCGGAGCCAGCATCCGCAGCGCGCGTAGGTTGATCTCCTTATAGCCGGCTAACGCCTTATCCACCGTCGCGCGCGACTTGGCAAACGCCGGCGGATCGAGCACGATCGTGTCGAACTGACGCCGCGCCGAAGCATAATCCGACAACAGCGCGAAGACGTCCGCCTCCCGGAATTCGACAGAATTCGACACATGGTTGCGTTCTGCATTGGCTCGCGCGGCCTCGAGCGCGACGGTCGAAGCGTCGATCGCCTCGACGTGCGAGGCCGCCGGCGCCATGTGAATCGCAAAGCCGCCGGTGGAACAGAAGCAGTCCAGCACCCGCCCGCGCGCATGTCGCCCGGCCGCCAGATAGTTCTCGCGCTGGTCGAGGAACACGCCGGTCTTCTGGCCACCGAGCACGTCGGCCCGCAGGTCGAGCCCATTCATCCGTACGGCCACCGGTTCATCCACCAAGCCCTGCAACACGCCCTTCGACTGCGACAGCGCCTCGAGTTTCCGCACCGGCGCATCGTTCCGCTCGACGATGGCGCGCGGGGCGAACATGTCGCGCACGATCTCGGCAATCCGCGGCTTCAGCCGGTCCATGCTCTGGTTGAGCGTCTGCAACACGAAGACGTCGGCGTAACGGTCGATGATCAGGGCGGGCAGCAGGTCCGCTTCGGCATGGACTAAGCGGTAGGCATCGGAATTCTGGACCACGCGATCGCGGAAGGCCGCGGCGGCTTCAATGCGCTCGCGCACCAGGGCGAGTTCGTCGCCCACTGCGTCACGGGTCAACATCCTTAGGCTGATCTGCGAGGTGGAGGAATAGTGCGCCAGGCCCAGGGGCCGGCCGCGCTGATCGGTGACTTGAACGAAGTCGCCGGGCTGAGAGGCCCCTCGGTCGACAAGGTCGCTCGAGAAGATCCAGGGGTGGCCGCTTTCGAGGCGGTCGATGGCTTTACGGGAGATTTTAACGGTCGGGCGGGGCAAGCTCTTAGGGTAGCGGATTGGTAGGGAGGCGGCGACTCCGGAGGGTGCCGCCGCGCTGGTTCTTGTCGCCTGTCAACCGAAGGAACGGCGGCGCCCGCTTAAAAAGTGGGCGCCGCGGCCATGATGTAACGAAATCGAAGGGTCGGAAGGTGTCGATTCCGTCAGATCATATTGTTGAATCAATATTAACTAAGTTTCATTTTTCGGTCAACTGACTTTTTAATATTTTTTCAGAATCGAGAGCGTGTAGGCTGTAGGGAATGTCGACCTGGATCAACGATGACGAGCTGTTCGCCCTGGCCAAACGCGAGTTATTCTCCGCGGTGATCGGCGACGTGATGGACCAGGTCGGGCTGATGCGCCAATTTCTGCCCCCGAACATCCACCCGATCGACCGGTCGATGGTTCTCATCGGCCGGGCCATGACCGCCCTTGAAGCCGATTGTGTCGAAATCCGTCGTGGACCGGCCGGGAAACCCTTCGGCGTGATGTTAGAAGCGCTCGACAATCTCCAGCCTGGCGAAATCTACTTGGCCGCCGGGGCCCCGTGCGCCTACGCCCAATGGGGCGAACTGATGAGCACCCGGGCCATGCACCTCGGGGCGGTCGGCGCCATTATGAACGGCTATCATCGCGACACGGCCGGCATTCTCGAACTGGGCTTCCCGACCTTCTCAAGCGGCGCCTGGGCCCAGGACCAAGCCCCCCGCGGCAAAGTGATCGACTACCGCGTGCCCCTCGACTTCGGCCAGGCGCGCATCGATCCCGGCGACATCCTTTTCGGCGACCGCGACGGCGTCTGCGTGGTGCCCAAGAAGGCCGAACGCGAAGTCTTCGAGCGAGCCTTCGAGAAGGCCCGCGGCGAGAAGGCGGTCCGCCGCGCCATTGAGGGCGGCATGAGCGCCGTGATGGCCTTCGAAAAGTACGGCATCCTATAGAGAATGAACGCGCTCGAAGAGCAGATCCAAGACTTTCTCGACGAGCGCCGCCGCGAGAACGTCTCCCCGCACACCCTGCGCAACTACGGCCTGGACCTGGCTCAGTTTGCCGCCCATTTCCCGAACCCGCCGGAACGCTGGACGGTGTTGCTGCTGCGCAGTTGGCTGGCCGCGCT
The DNA here is from genome assembly GCA_044226365.1 of Bryobacteraceae bacterium. Classification (GTDB taxonomy): domain Bacteria; phylum Acidobacteriota; class Terriglobia; order Bryobacterales; family Bryobacteraceae; genus JALHNI01. The sequence goes on along the minus strand of JBGAHE010000023.1, from coordinate 57,153 downwards.
GCATGGCGAAGGGTTGAGCGCCGTGACGATCCGCCGCAAGATCGCCGCCCTGCGCAGCTTCTTCCAATACCTGCTCCGGCGGGGCTCGATCGATCTGAACCCGGCCAAGCTGCTGCGCATTCCCAAAGCGCCAAAGACGCTGCCTCGCGTGATGAGCCAGGACACGGCCAACGATCTGTTGGACCAGGTGGGCGGCGGCAAGTACGAAAAGCCCTTCCCCGAACGCGACCGAGCCCTGTTTGAGATCCTTTACGGCTGCGGACTGCGCATCAGCGAACTGAGCGGACTCGACCTGAACGACCTGGACCTCACCGAAGGCTGGATGATCGTCCGAGGTAAAGGCCGCAAGGAGCGGCAAGTCCCGATTGGCGCGCCCGCCATGACGGCCCTGCGTCGCTATCTCGAAGTGCGTAAAGCGAAATCGGGCGAAGTCGCCGTCTTCACCAACTACCTCGGCACGCGCCTCAAAGACGGCGGCGCCCGCTGGATCGTGAACTTCTACGCCCGGATGGTCGCCCAGGACCCGAGCATTCACCCCCACAGCTTTCGCCACGCCTACGCCACGCACCTGCTGACCGACGGCGCCGACCTGCGCGCCATCCAGGAACTCCTCGGCCACGCCCAGCTCTCCACCACCCAGAAATACACGCAAGTGGCGCTCAACGACCTGCTCGCCACCTACGATAAGGCGCACCCCAAAGCCTAGCGGGTAACGAACCTCGCGCCACGGCGTCAATACTTTGTTGGGTGTTACGATTGGACGAAATAGGGGCATTGGCTGCTTTTTGAAGACTTTTCAAGCGAATCGATGGTGGTTGGCCGGGCTGGCTGTGGCCTTGGGCGTCCTGGCAAGTTGCAAACAGACTGCGTCTCAAACGAAGGGTCCGCCGCGGGCGCCGGTGGCGCCGGTGGTGGTGGGCAAGGCGACCACGGCGGAGATTCCGATCGAAGTGGCCGTCGTCGGCACCACCGAAGCGTCCGAAACGGTGCAGGTAAAGCCCCAAGTGGCCGGGCAGATCGTCCGCGTGGGCTTTACGGAAGGCCAGTTCGTCGACAAAGGCACGTTGCTCTTCCAGATCGACGATCGCCCGTATCAGCAGTCGCTCGCGCAAGCCGAAGCGAATGTGGCGCGTGACCAAGCCGCGTTGAAGCAGGCCGAAGCGAACCTCGTCCGCGACGCCGCCCAAGCGAAGTACTCCGAAGCGGAGGCGAAGCGTTACACCGAGTTGATGACGGCCGGCGTGGTTTCCCGCACTCAGTACGACCAGATGCGAACCACGGCCGACAAGGACCAATCTGCCGTACTCGCCACGCGCGCCAGTGTGGACAGCGTCCGGGCCAATCTGGCGGCGGATCAGGCCGCCGTCGAAAAGGCCAAGCTCGACATCTCGTATTGCGCGGTGCGTTCGCCGATCGCCGGCCGCACCGGAGCCTTGTTGGTCAACGCCGGCAACGTGGTGAAAGCGAATGAAACCAATCTGGTGATCGTCAACCGCACCACCCCGATCTACGTGAGCTTCAGCGTGCCGGAAGCGAACCTGGGCACAATTCGCAAGCTGCAGGCGGCCGGCAAGTTGCCCGTGCGTGCCGCGCTGAAAGACAAGCCGGAGGCCAACGCCACCGGTTCGCTCTCGCTGATTGAGAACGCCGTCGACGCGCAAACGGGTTCGATTCGGCTGAAGGCCACGTTCGACAATCGGACGGCGCTGTTCTGGCCGGGTCAGTTCGTCGATGTGGTGCTCGGGCTCGGCTCGGTGGCGAACGCCGTGGTGGTGCCCTCAGAAGCCGTGCAGCCCGGGCAGAAAGGCCCTTACGTCTATCGCGTGAGGGCGGACCAGACCGTGGAAGTGCGGCCGGTCACCGTGGGCGAGATCTATCGCAATAAGACCGTGGTGGAAGGGGTGTCCCCGGGCGATGAAGTGGTGCTGGACGGTCAACTCCGCTTGGCTCCGAACATGAAGGTTCGCAAAACGACACCGGCGAAGGTGGGAGAGGCAGCAGAAGAATGAACTTCTCCCGAATCTTCATTGAACGTCCGGTGATGACGACGCTGGTGACGCTGGCGATCGTCCTGTTCGGCGCGATCGCCTTCCGGGCGCTGCCGGTCGCGGCGCTACCCGCGATCGACTACCCCACGCTGCAGGTGCAGGCGCAACTGCCGGGCGCGAGCCCCGAAACAATGGCGACGTCAGTCGCTACGCCGCTGGAACGCGAGTTCTCCACCATCGCCGGCATCGACTCGATGAGCTCCACCAACTCGCAGGGCTCCACCAACATCACCATCACCTTCGAACTGAGCCGCGACATCGACTCGGCCGCCCAGGACGTCCAATCAGCCATCGCCAAGGCCGGCGGACGCCTCCCCTCCTCGATGCCCCGCCCGCCCACGATGCAGAAGGTGAATCCGGCCGAACAGCCGATTCTCTTCCTCGCTCTCCGCAGCGAAACGCAGCCGCTCTATACGGTGAACGAGTACGCCGACACGCTGCTCGCCCAGCGCATTTCGATGATCAGCGGCGTGGCCAGCGTGAACATCTTTGGCGTGCAGAAATACGCCGTCCGCATCCAAGTGGACCCGGACCGCATGGCCGCCTACAACATCTCGATTGAAGATGTGCAGCGGGCCGTGCAGACCAGCAACACGAACCTCCCCACCGGGCGCCTGGACGGCCGCAAGCAGGCCTTCACGATTCAATCGAGCGGTACGCTGGCGAACGCGAAAGCCTACAAGCCGATCATCGTCGCTTGGCGCAACGGCTCGCCGATCCGGCTCGACCAGATCGCCACCATCCTCGATGGCGTGGAAAACACCAAGAACATCGGCTGGCACAATGGCACGCGCGGTGTGATCCTCGCCGTGCAGCGGCAGCCCGGCACCAACACCGTCGAGATCGTGGACCGCATCCGCGCCATGCTGCCCTCCTTCCGCGAGGCGATCCCGCCGAGCATCGAACTCGAAGTCGCCAACGACTCTTCGCAGACCATCCGCGGCTCGATCCACGACGTGGAGTTCACGCTGCTGCTCACCATTGCCCTGGTGGTGATGGTGATCTTCCTGTTCCTGCGCAACCTGCCCGCCACGCTGATCCCCGGCATCGCGGTGCCCTTCTCCCTGGTGGGCACCTTCGCCGTGATGTACCAGTTGGGCTACAGCTTGAACAACCTTTCGCTGATGGCGTTAACGCTGTCGGTGGGCTTTGTGGTGGACGACGCCATCGTCATGCTTGAGAACATCGTGCGCCACATGGAAATGGGCAAGTCCCGCATGGAAGCGGCGTTGATCGCCTCGAAGGAAATCGGCTTCACCATCGTCTCGATGACCATTTCGCTGGTGGCTGTATTCATTCCCGTGCTGTTTCTCGGAGGGATCGTCGGCCGCCTGCTGCATGAGTTCTCGGTGACGATCGTTGTGGCGATCCTCATCTCGGGCTTCGTGTCGCTGACGCTGACGCCGATGCTCGGCAGCCGCTATTTGCAGGTGGAACATCAAGGCGGCCATGGCTGGATGTACCGCATGTTCGAGACCGCCTTCGACGGCATGACCAAGGTGTACGAGGTGACGCTGCGGGCGGCGATGCGCTGGCATTGGGCCACGATGGCGGTGGCCGTGGCGATGCTGTTCGGCACCATTTACCTGTTCAAGAGCATGCCCACGGGCTTCATCCCGAGCCAGGACTCGGGCGTGATCTTCTCGCAGACGCGCGCCGCACAGGACATCTCGTTTGAGTCCATGGCGGAGCATCAGCAGGCGCTGGCCGCGATCGCCAAGAAGGATCCCGACATCATCTCCGCCGTTTCGTTCATCCGCAGCGGCAACGCCGGCTTCCTGGTGATGCGCGCCAAGCCGCTCGCCGAGAGGACGCGGTCGATCGACCAGATCATCGCCGAGTTGCGGCCGAAGATGGCCGCGGTCCCCGGCATCCAAATCTTCATGAACAATCCCCCGCCGATCACCATCGGCGGCCAAGCGTCGCAAAGCACCTTCCAGATGACGATGCAGAGCACAAGTCTGCAGGCGCTCTACGAGTGGGGGCCGAAGCTTACCGACCGGATGCGGGCGCTGCCCGGCTTCGTCGACGTCACCTCCGACTTGCAGATCTCGAGCCCCGAGATCAACGTCGAGATCGATCGCAATCGCGCGGAGGCACTGGGCATTTCCGCGCAAGCGATCCAGTCCGCCCTCTTCGGCGCCTATGGCCAGCGCGAAGTCACCACGATCTACGCGCCGGCCAACCAGTACGCGGTGATCCTCGAAGTGGAGCCGCGTTACCAGCGCAATCAGCTTTCGCTGTCGAAACTGTACGTGCGTTCGCCGGCGGGTAATCTGGTGCCGCTCGATACGCTCGCCACGGTGAAGCCGCAGGTGGGTCCGCTCTCCATCAATCACTTTGGCCAGTTGCCCGCCGTGACGGTGTCGTTCAATCTGGCCCCGGGCTTTGCACTCGGCCAGGCCGCCGAGCGAGTGGAGGAGTCCATCCGCGAGATGGGCATGCCCACGTCGATCACCACGAGTTTCCAGGGCACGGTGAAGGAGTTCCAGAAATCGTTTGAGAACCTCACCATCCTGCTGATCGTCGCGGTGCTGGTGATCTACATCGTGCTCGGCGTGCTCTATGAGAGCTTCATCCATCCGCTGACGATTCTCTCGGGCTTGCCCTCGGCGGTGTTCGGTGCGCTGGCGACCCTCCTGGTGTTCGGTAAGCAGCTCGACCTTTACGCCTTCGTCGGCCTCATCATGCTCTTTGGCGTCGTGAAGAAGAACGCGATCATGATGATCGACTTCGCCATTGCCGCCCGCGCCGAAGGCATGTCAGCCCGCGAGGCCATCTGGCAAGGCTGCATTCTGCGTTTCCGCCCCATCATGATGACCACAGTGGCCGCGCTGTTCGGCACCCTGCCGATCGCCATGGGTTACGGTGAAGGCGCGGACGCCCGTCAGCCGCTGGGCTTGGCCGTCGTGGGCGGCCTGCTGGTGAGCCAGGTGCTGACGCTCTACATCACCCCGGTCATCTACCTGTACATGGAGCGGATTCAGGAATGGATGCGCGGCCGCCAGGCGCCGCCGGCCCCGGCGCACACCGAAGAACGCGAACCCGCGCTGCAGGTTTAGGGCAGCACCGGCAGCAGCACCATCGACGCGAATTGCGGCGCGTGGTGCACGGTCTGTTTCGCCACCACCGTGCGCGCGCTGTAAGGACCCTCGCCCGTATTCGTGTTGCGGTCAAACAGCGGGAAGTACGAACCCGTGATCTCGACGCGCAGCGAATGTCCCGGCTGAATCAGCGCCGCGACGTGCCCGACGTCGACGCGCACTTTGTAGGGCGTGTCTTTGGCGTTGTAGCGATAGCCGGGCACAAAGCTTGCCCGCTGCACGCCCACCGTCAGGTTCTGCGCGATGCCGTTCGGGGCGACGTCGATCAGCTTCACCACCCAGTCGGCGTCGGGCGTATTCTGACTCACCCACAGATAAGCCTCGATGGGACCAGCCAGACGCAGCGGCTGCGCGACCGGGCCGGAGTCATACACCAGCACGTCTTCGCGGTCTTCGTTCGGACCCTGATCCACCGGGCCCCAGAACGCCGAGAACTTGCCTTTCCGCATCGCCGGCGGCCACGCGGGAACGGGGTTCGCCGGATCCGCCGTGAACTGGTCCGTGTAGGGCGCCTTCTGCTGAACCGTCGTGCTCAGCCGTCCGTCGCCGCGCCGGGTGTTGGCCTTGCCGCCGGACTGCAGATAGTAAGGCGTGATCGTGGCTTCCTTGGGAGGCCAGGCTTCAGCCGTGCGCCAGACGTTATCGCCCATCGAGAAATAGCGGACCGCCGGCACGGCTGGCCGCTTGTTCTGCAACACGCGGTCGAACCATTGCAGGTTCTCGCCCGGCAGATCGAACTCGGCGTTGGCGCCGAAGTCCACTTCGCCCAGCGTCCGCTTGCCGATGCTGCCGTGATCCCACGGCCCCAGCACCAATTGCTGCTCGGCGCCAGTAAGGCGCAGTCGCTGGTAGTTGGCCACCACCTCGCGCAGGAAGAAGTCGTAGTAGCCCACTACGTGCTGGGCGGGAATCTTGAGATGGGCGATCTCGTTGGTGACGTCAAGCCGCTTCCAGAAGCCGTCCGGGTGCGGATGCGTGAGGATGGTTTGCAGCCAGGGGATACGCCAGCCGATGGCGAGGTCGAGGTCAGCGAGCGGGAGCGCGAGGAGCGTCTGATACCAGTCCGCCGGTGCGGCTTTGCCGGCGGGAGCCGGATAGAGGCCAGCGGCGGCGGTGCCGATCAGCGCCAGACGCGAGACGCCGCCGGTATAGATGTTGCGATAGAAGCTGTTCCAGGTAGCAGTGGGCGCGAGCACCGCAAGTCCGCGGGCACCTTCCGCGGCAGCCTGATACTGCACGGCGCCGACATAGGAGGCGCCCCACATGCCGATGCGGCCGTTGCTCCACGGCTGGCGCGTGATCCACTCGGTGGTGTCGTAGCCGTCCTGTCCTTCGTTGTTGTAGGGGAAGAATTCGCCCTTGGACTCGTAGCGACCGCGCGTATCCTGCACCACGACGGCGTAGCCATGCTGCGCGAAACGGCGGGCGATGGTGGCGGCGCCGGCCTTGTTGTAGGGCGTGCGCTGCAGCAACACCGGCTTGCGGACGCCGGGCTGCAGGTCGTAGAGGTCGGCGGCGAGTTCCACGCCGTCGCGCATGGGGATCGTGATCTTCTTCGGATCCTGCGCGAACAAACCGACGCATGCGAGGGCCAGTCCGAGGATCCGCATCGCCCTACGCCAGAATCTCTTTCACCACGTGGCCGTAAACGTCGGTGAGCCGGAAGTCGCGGCCGGTGTAGCGGTAGGTGAGCCGCTCGTGATCGATGCCCATCAGATGCAGGGCTGTCGCGTGTAAGTCGTGGATGTGGACTTTGCCGTTCACTGCTTCCCAACCGTACTCGTCGGTTTCGCCGTGCACCATGCCGCCCTTCACGCCGCCACCAGCCATCCAGGCCGTGAAGCCCTTCGGATTGTGCTCGCGGCCGCGTTCGGAGGCCGGAGCCTTGCCTTCAGAAAGATCCTGCTCAAACGGCGTGCGCCCGAACTCGCCGGACCAGACGAGCAGGGTGTCCTTCAGCAAGCCGCGTTTCTTCAGGTCGGTGATCAACGCCGCGATCGGCTGATCGATCGCCTTGCACCGTTCGGGCAAACCTTTGCGGATGGCGCCATGATGGTCCCAGCCACCGTCGGTGATCTGCACAAAACGGACGCCGGCTTCGACTAAGCGGCGGGCCAGCAAACACTGGCGGCCGAAGTTATCGGTCGCCTTTTCGCCGATCCCGTAAAGGTCGAGCGTGGCTTTCGATTCCTTGGTTAAGTCGAGCACCGAGGGCGCCTCGGTCTGCATGCGGAAGGCGAGTTCGAAGGACTCGATCATGCCTTCCATGTTCTGGTCGGCCTCAAGGTCGCGCAGGTAGCTTTTGTTCATCGCCTGGATCAAGTCCACTTGCTGGCGCTGGAGCTTCGAGCTGACTGACTTGTCCTCGAGATAACGGATCTGCGCTTCTTTCGCATTGCCCGCTTCGCCGATGGGCGTGCCCTGATAGATGGCCGGGAGAAAGGCGTTGCTGAAGAGCTGCGTGCTGCCGCCATCGCCACCCACCTGCGGGCACAGAGTGACAAAGCCGGGTAAGTTATTGTTCTCGGTGCCGAGTCCGTAAGTGACCCAGGAGCCGATCGAAGGCCGCACCATCACGGTATGGCCCGTGTGTAACTGCCGGACCGCCGGCGCGTGCGCTTCCGAATCGGCCTGCATGCCATTCAGCACGCATAACTCGTCGGAGACTTTGCCCAAATTCGGCAGCCAATCCGACATATGCAAGCCCGCCGGACCCTGCTTACTAAAGGTCGAAATCGGCGCCATCATCAGGTTCCGCCCGATGCCGGGGGCTTCGTAATTCGCCGGCAAAGGGATAGGGAACTTCTGGCCCCCGCCGGCCGCCAGGCGCGGCTTGTAATCGAACAAGTCCATGTGCGAGGGGCCGCCCTGCATCCACAGGAAGATCACGCGCTTGGCGCGGGGCGCAAAGTGTGGCTCTTTCGGCGCCAACGGATTCGCCTTCACGGTCGTGGCGCCCTGGGCCATCATCGCCGAGAGAGCCATGCCACCGAAGCCGCAGCCGTAGCGGCGGAGAAAGTCGCGCCGGGAAGCGGCAAACAACGGAGTATGACGTGCGTTCATGGAGGCTCCCTTCCCTACTTCAAATATAAGAACTCATTGCTCACCAGCAGCGAATGGCAATAGCGCGCCCAGGCGGTGGCTTCCGGATTCGCCTCGCCCGAAGCTTTCAATTCGGCGGCAAAGCTCGTGAGAAATTCGCTGGCCCGCGACTGGTCCGCCGGCACGGCCACCCGGCCCAGCACGCGCTCAATCAGCCATTGCACCCGCGCCGGACCGCTGGTGGCGTGTTCCGCCGCTAAGGTCGCCAGCCGTTTCGACTGCTCCTGCAGAAAGGGCGAGTTGATGAGATACAGCGCTTGCGTGGGCACGGTGGTGACGCTGCGCGCTCCGTTCACCTGATTCACGTCCGGAAAGTCGAACAGGTTCAGAATGTCCAGACTCTTGTGCTGGCTCTTGCGCAACACCGGCAGATACACGGTGCGCCGCTTGAGCAAATCGTCCGGAAGTTTGGCATCGTCACGGAACTCCACCGGCTTGCCGACGTTCAGGTTCCCCGGCACTTCCAGCGGCAGGCTGGGGCCGCCGCGCCGTTCGTCGAGCGAACCGGTGAGAGCCAGGACCGAGTCGCGAATCGTCTCGCCTTCCAGGCGGCGGCGATTCATGCGCCACACCAGCCGGTTCTCCGGATCTGCCTCGGCCGCCTTGTCGACATGCGCGCTCGACTGGCGATAAGTCTCCGAAAGCATAATCTCGCGAATGATCTTCTTAACGGACCAGCCCTGCTCCATGAAGCGCGTGGCCAGATAGTCGAGTAACTCAGGATGCGAGGGCAATTCGCCGCGTAGGCCGAAGTTATCCACGCTGCGCACGAGGCCCGCGCCGAACAGATGCTGCCACAGGCGATTCACCATCACGCGCGCGGTGAGCGGATTCTTCTCATTGGCAATCCAATCGGCCATCTCCAAGCGGCCGGAAGCGCGATAGCCCAATTGCGGCGGCCCGGACCACATCGCCACCTGCACAAAGCTGCGCGGCACCAGTTCGCCCAGCAGATGCGAATTGCCGCGAATGTTGATCTTGTGATCGGCGGGCGTATCGACGTCGCGCACCGACAGCGCCATCGGCGGCTCAGGACGATTGAACTCGAGCTGGCCGAGAGACTTGTTCAGTTCGCCGATCTGTTTGTCCAGGTCGGCCACCGGCTTCTCAGCCTTCTTCAACTGCTCTTTCTCATCGGTGAGCGCCTTGAGCTTCTTCTTGAGCTCGGTGTAGGCGGCAAGATACTTCTCAGTCTCCTGCGCCCGCGTTCGCAGCTCTTCGGGCGTCTCCGGCAGGGGCGTGCGGTGCACGTCGCTGAAAATGCCGTCGATGCGGCCATCGAGCGTTAGAGTGCTACCCAGAATGCCGGCCATCGCGTAGTAATCTTTGGCGGGAATCGGATCGAACTTGTGGTCATGGCAGCGGGCGCAGCCCATGGTGAGGCCGAGGAAGGCTTTGCCCACCAGATCCAGTTGCAGGTCCACCACGTCCATGCGCAGTTGCTCTTTGTCGGCGGCGACCAGCGGCCAGGGTCCCAAGGCGAGAAAGCCGGTAGCGATCACCTGCTCGCGCCGTTGCGGGTCGGTGTCCGCCGGCAGCAGATCGCCCGCAATCTGTTCCTTGATGAACTGCGGATAGGGCTTATCGTTCTGGAAAGCATCGATGACGTAGTCGCGATAACGCCAGGCTTCCTTGGCCGGAATTTTGCGCCCGATCTCGAGGTTATCGGCGAAGTAGGTGAGGTCGAGCCAATGTCGGCCCCAGCGCTCCCCGAAGTGGGACGAGGCGAGCAGGCGGTCCACGACTTTGGCAAAGGCGTCCGGCGAGGAGTCGGCGAGAAAGGCCTGAACCTCGGAAGCGGTAGGCGGCAGTCCGGCGAGGTCGAAGTAGGCGCGGCGAATCAGCGTGCGTTTGTCGGCGGCGGGCGCGTGGGGGATTTGCTTTTCGGCAAGCTTGGCGAGGATGAAACGGTCAATGGTCGCATCGGCCGCGGGTTTCCGCACCGGCTGCCAGGCCCAATACTGACGGCGCTGGGCATCGAGCGCGGCCTTGGACTTCTGCTCCGCCTCCAGCGCGGCATTCGATTCTTCGGGCCAGGGCGCGCCCATCTTCACCCATTCGGTGAGCGTGGCGATCTGTTCCGGCTTCAGCTTGCCGGAGGGCGGCATCTTGAGGGCGCCGGCATAGTTCACTACCTCAATCAGCCGGCTTTGCTCCGGCTTACCGGGCACTACCAGCGGCCCGGACTGGCCGCCTTGAAAGAAGGACGCACGCTGGTCCATCTTCAAGCCGCCGAAGGTCATCTTCGATTTGGAGCTATGGCAGGAAAAGCACTGCGAGGCCAGCAGGGGGCGGATGTTGGTTTCGAAATAGCGCGTGTTATCAGGCGAGGTTTGGGCGGCGAGAAGAGAGGTTGCGAAGACAGCGAGGGTAAGGGCGGACATGGCGCTTCGTCCTGACTCATACGCTATCATCAAAATGCTCATTGGGTCAACAAATCCTAATTTCTGATCTGATTCTAAAGGAGAAAGAAGATAGATTACGATATCTTAAATGATCTATGATCTATCATTTGCAGAATTCTGAAAAAGCCCGGCCCTTTCGAGCCGGGCTTTCCCCGTCCTCCCTAGTAGTTGAACTTCAGGCCAAACTGCACCACCCGAGGCGATGCCGCTGACGTCAACCGGCCAAACGTGGACGACGTCACCACGTTCACCGGCGTGCCGAAGTTCACCTGATTGAAGGCGTTATACAGCTCGCCGCGGAACTGCAGCTGATAGCGCTCCAGGAAGCGGAAGTTCTTCATGATCGACAGGTCCGTGTTCGCTTGCCGCGGCCCGATCATCGTGTTGCGGCCCAGGTTGCCGAACTGCCCGATGGCGTTCTGCGCGAAGGCCGAGGTGTTGAAGTACTGAATGATCTGCTCGCCCCGGCTGCGACCGTCGGCCAAGTCAGGATTGCCGACCAAGTTCGGACGGTCGTTGCCGGCGCCAGTGAGCGAGTTATCGCGGCCGGTGCGGATGGTGAACGGCGCGCCCGACGTGAGGGACGTGATGCCGGAGAGTTCCCAGCCGCCGGCGATCAGGTCGAGCGCGCGGCGCGACGTGAAGCGCGGCAGGTCATAAACCCACGAGAGCCGCACGACGTGCGAACGGTTGAAGTCCGACAGGCCGCGGTCGAGTTGCGGGTTGAAGTTGTCCTGGTGGACGACGCCCTGCACGTTCGGCGTCTGGCCCGTGTCGATGCTGCGGGACCAGGTGTAGGCGGCCAGCAGCGTGAGGTTGTTCGACCGGTACTTGGCCGTCATCTGGTAGGAGTGGTAAGCAGCGTTGCCATTCGAGCGGATCATGTTGATCTTCTGGAACACGTTCGGCACCAGGGCGCGGCGCGAATCGATGTTCTGCAGCGTGGAGCGCGGATTGCCGCTGGCATCGTTACCCGGGATATAGATCGCCTGGTTGGCGTTGATGGTGTCCTGCAGGTGGCTGCTGAGCTTGCCGACGTAGCCCGTATCGATGGCGAACTTGCGGAAGAACTCGCGCTGCACGCCGAGCGTGATCATCTGCACGCGCGGCATGCCAAAGGTGGGGTCCCAGCCGAAGACTTCGCCGGGCAGGAAGAAGAGCTGCTTGCCGCCGGTGAGGTCCAGCGAGCGCGGGAACGGATTCTGCAAACCACGCCACGGATCGCTCAGGCCGCCCGTGGGACGGAAGAGCGTCTGGCCCAGCACGAACGGCTGATTCTGGAAGCTCTGCGCGCCCATGTCGCCGAAGTGCGCGTTGCTATAGAGGCCGTAGCTGCCCCGCAGGCTGGTGGTGCCGTTGCCGAAGAGATCGTAGGCAAAGCCGAAGCGCGGCTGGATCTGCTTACGGTCGAGCTTGACCATGGAACTGGGCAGGCCATCGGGGAAGTCCGGAGCCTTGTCGCCCGTGAACAGCAAGCCGACGGGCGCCGAGGGGATCACGGTGGATTGCACGCCCAGGCGGAAGTTGGCGTTCTGTGGAATCTTCACGTTTGGACGTTGCACGCCGCGGTATTCATCAAAGGGGCCGAGCAACTCGTAACGCAAGCCGAGGTTCAGGGTGAGGCGCTTGGAGACTTTGAAGTCGTCCTGGAAGAAGTAAGCGGAGTCACGCGAGCGCATGCCGAGGTCGAGCATGGGGCGGCGCTGAACGTTAGTGAGTTCGCCGAGCAGGAAGTCGGCCACGGCCGAGCCGGTGGCTGACCCGTCAAAGGTGAATGCGCCGGGGTCAAGGTAGGCAGTGATCAGATGAAACTTGCGCTGATAGAAGTCGACGCCGGCTTTGATCTGATGCTTGCCCTTGATCCAGGTGATCGAGTCGGCAAACTGGAAGTTCGTGCCGCCTTCCACCCAACTGCAGAAGCCCGAACCACCAATGCTGAAGCGGCCGGGGATGCTGAAGTTCGGGGGCTGCGGCGGACCTTCGAGATCGATATTGATGCCCAGATCCCGCGGCGTAATCGACTTGTCGCAACGCCGCGTCTCTTCCTGTCCGGAGTTGCCGCCGCGGAACTGGTTCAACAGATTCGGGCGGAAGCTGCGCGTATAGTTCACCGAAAAGACGGAGACAACCTGGTCCTCGCTACGGAGGCCGTAAGCCGGATACGGGCCGCTGGCGAACGGCGAACTGAAGGCCGTTTTGTCGAAGAAATAGCTGACGCTGACGTTATCCTTAGCGCTCGCGATCCAATCGAACTTGCCGATGTAGTGGTTGGCATTGGTGGGGTTGGAGCCCGTGGTGACCAGCAGGCCGCCATTGTCCGAAGGCGCCACCGGGATAATGTCGTTCAGCAGCTTCTGCGCCACCGGGTTGATGCGGTTCGCCGGGATGGTGTTATTGGGGAACGGCTGCCCGGTGAGCGGGTCGCGGAAGGTGCCGGTGAGCTGGCCTTGACGTTCGGCCGCGGTCAGCGGGAAAGACGAAGCGATGGAGGTGCCGCGAATCCGCAGACCCTGGTAGGAAGCGAAGCCGAAGAGCTTGTTCTTGAAGATGGGGAAGCCGGCACTGGCGCCGAACTGATTCTGCCGGAGAATCGGCACCGACGACGCAAAGAAGTTGCGCGCGTTCAGCTTGTCGTTCCGGAAGAACTCCCACAAGCCGCCGTGTATCTCGTTGGTGCCCGACCGCGTGACGGCCGTGAAAATCGACCCCGCATAGTAACCGTACTCGGCGCTGTAGGAGTTGGTGATCAGCTTGAACTCCTGCAGCGCGTCCGGCGACGGATAGTTCATGCCGGAGTTGTTGTAAGCGCCCGAAAACCGCATGCCGTCCAACTGATAGTCGGTCTCGTTCTGACGCGAGCCGTTGACGTTGACGAAGTTCGCGCCGCGATTGCCGCCGGTGATGGCGGTGGGGTTGCTCGAGACCGTGACACCCGGCAACAGCGAAGCGAGTTGCAGGGGATTGCGGCCATTCAGCGGCAGCTCCGAAATGCGCTTGCGCTCGACGACGTCGCCGCCGGCCGAACTCACCGTATCGACAAGCGGCGTGCTGGCGGAGACTTCGATGTTCTCGGCCACGCTGCCCACTTGCATCTCGACGGTGAAGCGGGCGTTCTGATTGAGCTGCAGCTCAATGCCGGTTCGGATGAAGGTCTTGAAGCCGGTAGCTTCGGCCGTCAGCCGGTAGCGGCCGATGGGAAGCAGCGGGAGGACAAAGGAGCCGTCAGCGTCAGACTGCGCCGCCCGGCTGAATCCGGTGGCCTCTTCGAGAGCCGTGAGCTTCACTCCCGCGATGGCGGCCCCGGAAGGATCCGTCACGGTGCCGAGTATGTTCGCGGCGTTTTGCTGCGCAAGCAGCGGAAGACTGGTAGCGAGGAGAAGCCCGGGAAGGGTCCTCCGGAAAAGCGAAAATGCCCTGAAGCCGAAAGCGGACATGGCCAAACTCCTTATGCACTGGCATGGTGACGGGCTGTTGCGAGCACAGCCGGGCACAAATACAGGTCGGTGATAACCTATCATAGGACATATGGTCGGTCAAGGCTTCAATCGTCATAACTTCTTAAAAAATGACATATTGACAGCCGATTCCGCGGCTGATACCGTATTTTCGTAATCTATCAATGCCCCGTCCGCAGAAAATCCTTCGCGCGAATGCCTCCCTCTTCCCCCTCTCGACGGAAGAACGCGCCCGCTACCAGGCCGGTGGCTTTGAACTCATTGAAATAGAACAGATTTCCACTGATCTTGTCGCGAGCCACGGCGACACCCGCGCCCTCTGTGTGGTGTCCGCCAAGGTCACATCGACGATGATAGATCATCTACCGAATCTCGCCGTCATCTCCCGCTTCGGCTCCGGCACCGACAACGTAGACGTCCAGGCCGCTACGCGCCGCCGCATCCCCGTCCTGAACGTCCCCGAGTTCTGCCTGGCGGAAGTGGCCGACCATACACTAGCCCTGCTGCTTGGCATTGCCCGCAAGCTGGTGCGCCTCGATCAGGCGATGCGCGCCGGCGAATGGCGCGCCCGCGTCACCGAACGGATGCGCCGTATCGAAGGTAAGCAACTGGGCTTGGTCGGCTTCGGCCGGATTGCCCAGGAAGTCGCCCGGCGCGCCCAGCCTTTCGGATTGAAGATCGCCGCCAGTGATCCGCTCGCGAGCGACGAAGTCTTCGCCGCCGCCGGGGTGACCCGCTTGTCGTTCGACGAGTTGCTCGCCACCAGCGACTTCGTCTCGCTGCACGTGCCGCTCACGCCGCAGACGCGCCATCTGATGAGCGGTCCGCAATTCGCCCGCATGAAGCTGGGAGCCATCTTTCTGAACACGGCGCGCGGCGCGGTGGTGGATGAAACCGCGCTGGTGGACGCGTTACGACAGGGACATTTGGGCGGCGCCGCGCTCGACGTTTACGAAGGTTTCGACCTCTTCGGTCCCCCGGTGGCCGCGCCGCAGCATGCGTTGTTCGACTTGCCGAATGTGTTGCTCACGCCGCACGCCGCGGCTTGTTCGGAGGAGTCGTTGGACGAGTTGATGCGCCACGGCGCGGCCAATGCGATCGCCGTGCTGCAGGGCGAGCGGCCGGAGAACTGCGTAAACCCTGAGGTCTGGCGGCCGCAGCAGGAAGGAGCCGGCGCATGAGCGATCTGGCGGGCAAAGTCATCGTCATCACCGGTGCCGCGGGAGGCTTGGGCAGCGCCCTGGCTCGCCGCTTTGCCGCGCTGGGCAGCCATCTCGCACTCCTCGACCGCCAGGCGGAGGCCGTCGAAGGTCTGGCTGAGACGCTGCGTCAGGAGGGTCACGCCGCCCAGGCCTACGTGGTCGACGTCGCGCGGCGCACGCAGATCGAAGAAGCCATCCAGACCGCGGCCACCCACTTCGGCCGGCTCGACGTCCTGGTGAACAACGCGGGCGTCAGCAAGACCAAGCCCATGCTCGAACTCGACGACGACGACTGGGACGAGATGTTCAGCATCAACGTCAAAGGCGCCTACTTCGCCTTGCGTGCCGCGTGCGCGCATCTGCCGCGTGGTGGGTCGATCGTCAACATCGCCTCGGTGGCCGGCCGCGTGGGCCGCCCCACTCTGCTGCACTACGCCGCCAGCAAAGCGGCTGTGATTTCGCTGACGCGCTCGGCCGCCGCCGGACTCGCCCCGCAAGGCATCCGCGTGAACGCCGTCGCCCCCGGCATGATCGACACCGAAATGCTCCAGCGGCTGCAGGCCAGTTGGAGCGAAGCGAATCAGACGGCCGCCTTGCCCGGTGCCCAGCCCACGCTCTCTTCCACCCTGATGGGCCGCCCCGCGCAGCCCGACGAAGTGGCGGAGGCGGTGCTGTTCCTGGCCAGCGACGCCGCCACCTACACCACCGGGCAGACGCTCAACGTCTGCGGCGGCATTGTGATGAGTTAACCCATGTCCCTCACCCCCGAACTGACTCTCGAAATGTATCGCCGCATGCGGCTCATCCGGCGGTTTGAAGAGCGCGTGATCGAGTTGGTGAACGCCAACGAAATTGCCGGCGTGACGCACGAATATATTGGCGAGGAGGCGATCGCCGTGGGCGTGTGCAGCGCGTTGCGCCCCACCGATGTCATCTCGAGCACCCATCGCGGCCACGGGCACATCATCGCCAAAGGCGGCGACGTCCGGCGCATGATGGCCGAGCTATTCGGCCGCGTCACCGGCTACAACCGCGGCAAGGGCGGCTCGATGCACATCGCCGACCTTTCGCTGGGCATATATGGAGCGAATGGCATTGTCGCCGCCGGCGTGCCGATCGCCGCGGGCGCGGCCTGGGCTTCGGTGATTCAGAAGTCCGGGGTGGTGGCGGCCACTTTCTTCGGCGACGGTGGCGCGAACCAGGGCGTGGTCCACGAAACGATGAACATGGCCGGCATCTGGAAGCTGCCCATTCTGTTCATCTGTGAGAACAACCAGTACGCCGTCACCACGCCCGCCCGCGAAGCTTCGGCCGGCCCGGGGATCGCCGAGCGCGCCCAAGCTTATGGCTTCCCGGGGATTCGCGTCGACGGCATGCGCGTCGACGA
Source organism: Bryobacteraceae bacterium (assembly GCA_044226365.1). GTDB lineage: Bacteria > Acidobacteriota > Terriglobia > Bryobacterales > Bryobacteraceae > JALHNI01. The sequence continues at coordinate 40,450 of JBGAHE010000023.1, read as the reverse complement.
AGTGTACGCCGCGGTGACCCAAGCCGTCGAGCGGGCACGCACCGGCGCGGGCCCCACCCTCATCGAATGCTACGCCTATCGCTACCAGGGCCACTTTACGGCGGAGCGGGCGCTTTCGCTCACCTATCGTCCGCCGGCCGAGATCGAAGAGTGGCGCGCCAAGGATCCGCTGACTTACTGGTCGACCCGGTTGCCGGAGGCCGACCGGACGTCCATCGACAGCGAGATCGAAGCCCTGCTCGAAGAAGCAGTGACCTTTGCTCGCGCAAGCGCGTGGCCCGAACCGGCCGACGCTCTCGCCGACATGTACGTCACCAATTATCCGGGCTTACCGGCGAAGGGAGCGGCATGGAACGCCAACTGAACTATCTGCAAGCACTGCGCGAATCTTTGATGTCGGAGATGCGGCGCGACGAACGCGTCGTGGTAATTGGCGAAGACGTGCGCCACTCCTTGCGCGGCATCACCAAAGGCTGCCTGGACGAGTTCGGCGCCCATCGCATCTGGGACGCGCCGATCTCCGAATCCGGCTTTGTCGGCATGGCCACCGGCGCCGCCATCTCCGGTCTGCGGCCGGTGGTGGAGTTTCAGATCGGTACGCTGATCTATGTCTGCTTCGAGCAGATCGTCGACCAGGCCCAGAAACTGCGCTACATGATGGGGGGCCAGGGTCGCATCCCCGTCACTTACATCGTGCCCGGTTCCGGCGCGCGCGCCGGCCTGGCGGGCCAGCATTCGGATCATCTCTACCCGATGCTCGCCCAAGCCGGGGTGAAGGTGTTGATTCCCTCCACCCCCGCCGATGCCAAAGGACTCTTCACCGCCGCCATGCGCGAGGACGACCCCGTGGTGCTCTTCGCCCCCGCCGCTTCGATGAATACCCGCGGCGCGGTGCCCGAAGGCGATTACGAAGTGCCGCTCGGGCGCGGCGACATCAAACTGCCGGGTGACGACGTCACCGTCGTTGCAATCGGCCCGCTGGTTCCCGAAGCCCTCAAAGTCGCCAAGCGCTTGCAGACCGAAGGCGTTGCGATCGAAGTGCTGGACCCGCGTTCGCTGCTGCCCTTCGATCACGCCCTGCTCGACGAATCCGTTCGCCGCACCGGCCGCCTGATCATCTTCGACGACGCCAACCGCACCTGCGGGATGGCGGCGGAAATTTCCGCCTATGCCGCCGAGCATCTTTTCAGCGACCTGCGGGCGCCCATCGTCCGCGTGACGCGCTCGGACGTCCCGGTGCCCTTCAGCATTGCCATCGACAAGTACGTGCTGCCCAAGCCGGAGCAGCTCGAAGCCGCGGTGCGCCATGTGATGTCGTTCGACGCCGCCAAGGTAGGAGTGTAGACAGATGCCGCAAACGCAGATTCGCATCCCCAAGCTCGGCATGGATACGGCCGAAGCCCTGCTGGGCAAGTGGCTGGTGCAGGTGGGCGACCCTATTCAGAAAGGGACGCCGCTGGTGGAGTTGGAGTCCGAGAAGGTGGTCTTCGAGCATCAGTCCGAAGTCGATGGCCGCCTGGTCGAGATCCTGGTCCCGGAAGGCCAGATGGTGCCGGTGGGCGAGGTAATCGCGCTGGCCGAGACCGACTAAGGCCACAATGGGAGTACTGGAAACCGCCACCGTGACTGACAAGTTTGTATTCCCCGAAGTTGGGAGCGTCTCGCTCCGTGACAAAGTGATTGCCTGCCTCAAGGAGGCCATCTTCAGTGGCCAGTTGAAGCCGGGCGATGCGGTGGTGGAGCGTCACCTGGCGCAACAGATGAAGATCGGCACCCCCGCCGTGCGCGAAGCTCTGGTGACACTCAAGGAGCAAGGCTTCGTCCGCCGGGTGGCTAACACGGCGACTTACGTCAACAGTTACTCCATCGAAGAGGTGAAGGAGCTGTATCAGCTACGCGTGGAGTTCGAGTTACTCGCGCTCAAGTGGGCCAAGCTGCGGGTCACCGAAGCGGACCTCGCCGCGCTCGAAAAGACCATCGACGCCATGGCCGCTGCCGCGTCCGCCAAAGAAGTGCGCCGTTTCTACGAGCTGGATCTCGAGTTCCACCGTCAATGTTGGCGCCTCTCCGATAACCGCTTTCTCGTCCGCAGTCTCGAAAACCTGGTTCCGCCGCTGTTTGCGTTCGTCCTGGTGGCCAGCGACGTCACGGTTAGCGAAGCCATCGCTTATGAACACCGCGGCTTGATCAGTGCCCTGCGCCGCCTGGAAGAGCCCGAATTCTCAAGCGTCATCCGGCAAACCCTCAGCAATTTCGCCATGACCGGCATTGCGTCGGTCGCCACGCAGAAGCGTGGGAAGTAGTCTGTCCGCATGAGCCGCTGGAACCGGATCATTCCCGCGGCCTTCCTGATGTACACCATCGCGTACATCGATCGCACCAACTTCTCGCTCGCCATTCCGGCCCTGCAAAGGGAGTTTCAATTAGCCGCCGGCGATGCCGGCGTGGCCGCGGGCGTCTTCTTCATCGGCTACGTACTGTTTCAGATGCCCGGGGGCTATCTCGCCCAACGCTGGAGCGCGAAGAAGTTTATTTTCTGGGCCCTACTGATCTGGGGCATCTTTGCCACGGCCTGTGGTCTGGCGCAGACTTACTCGCAGTTACTCGTCTATCGCTTTCTGCTGGGCATTGGAGAAGGCGGCGTCTGGCCCGCCACCGTCGTTCTGCTTTCCAACTGGTTCCCACCTGAAGAGCGTGCGCGGGCCAACGGTTACTGGGTGCTCTGCCAGCCGATGGCGATCGTCATCTCCAGTCCGCTCTCGGGCTGGCTGCTCGACCGCTACGACTGGCGCATGATGTTCATCGTCCAGGGCGTGCTGCCGCTCTTTTACGCTGCCATCTGGTGGTGGGCCGTCGCCGATCGTCCGCCCGGCGCACCACCTCCGGAGACCAGGTCAAGCCAACCCCTCGAGTGGAGCTTCCTGCGCGACCGTCGCGTGTGGCTGCTCGCCGCGCTCGACATCGCCTTCGCCTGTGGCGCCTACGGTTTGCTGATGTGGCTGCCCTCGGCGATCCGCGGCCTGGGCGTCCGCGACAATCTCACCATCGGCGTGCTCTCCGGCCTGCCTTACGTCTTTGCCGCCGGCGGCGCCATCTACAACTCACGCCGCAGTGACCGTCATCAGGAGCGCTACGCGCATGTGGCTGTTCCCTGCCTCGCTGCCGGCGTCGCGCTCATCGCCAGCGCTCTGTGCGGCATTCCCTGGCTCGCGCTCGCGCTGGTCTGCGTCACCGCCACCGGCATCTACGCGGCCATCGGACCCATGTGGGCGCTCATGTCCGAAGTCGTTCCCAAAGCCAGCGCCGGGCTCAGCCTCGGCCTCATCAACGCCATCGCCAATCTTGGTGGCCTGGCCGGGCCTTACCTCGTTGGTGCGCTGCGCGACCGTAGCGCCAGCTTTCTGCCCGGCGTGCTCTTCCTCGGCACGTGCCTCCTGATTGCCGGATCACTAACGTTCGTTCTGCGCCGTTCCACCGCCCGGCAATTCCCTGTACCTTAGTCTGATATGAAGAATCGGACTCTCGGTCAGTCAAGCCTTGTCGTCGCTCCGCTTGCCCTGGGTGGGAACGTCTTTGGATGGACCATCGACGAACCGACCTCCTTCGCGGTCCTTGATGCCTTCATCGATGGCGGCTTCAATCTCATCGACACGGCCAACATCTATTCCACTTGGGTGCCGGGACATCAGGGCGGCGAGTCCGAAAACATCATCGGCCGCTGGCTGCAACGCTCCGGTAAGCGCGACAAAGTCGTGCTGGCTACCAAAGTCGGCATGGCGATGGGCGATGGCTCCAAAGGCCTCAAGAAGGATTACATCCTCCAGTCCTTTGACGCGTCGCTCCGCCGTTTACAGACCGACTATGTCGACCTCTATCAGTCGCATCAGGAGGACCCCGATACGCCACTCGACGAGACGCTTTCTGCTTACGATCACCTCCTCCGCCAGGGGAAGGTGCGGGCCATCGGCGCCTCAAATTACAGCGCCGCCCGCTTGGCCGAGGCCCTCACTAAGTCGCCGCAGTATGTCTCGCTCCAGCCCGAGTACAACCTTTACCAGCGCGTGGGTTTCGAGAAAGAGTTAGAACCGCTGTGCCTTCGCCGGAATGTCGGGGTAATTAGTTACTTCTCGCTGGCGTCGGGCTTTCTTACGGGTAAGTACCGCTCCGCTGCGGACGCCGGCTTGAGTGCGCGCGGCGGCGGCATCGTGAAGAAGTATCTGAACGAGCGCGGTCTGCGGATTTTGGCCGCCCTCGACCAGGTGGCCGCCGAGCATCACACGGTCCCCGCCGTAATTGCTCTCGCCTGGCTGATTGCGCGTCCGAGTGTCACCGCGCCGATTGCCAGTGCGACCAGCGTCGCACAGCTTCATGAACTGGCGCAAAGCGCGCACATCCGCCTTTCCAGCGAGCAGATCGCCACCTTGGACGCGGCCAGCGCCGAGTGAAGTTCAGGCAGCAATCGGCCATCCCGCTGCTGGTAGCGGGCGCTTTCTTCATGGAGAACCTGGATGGCACCGTGATCGTCACCGCGCTTCCCGCCATGGCGCGTGCCTTCGGCGTTTCGGTGACCGACATGAGCCTGGGCGTCTCCGTCTACTTGCTCGCGCTCGCCGTTCTGATTCCCGCCAGCGGCTGGCTGGCCGATCGCTATGGCGCCCGGCGGATCTTCGTCGCCGCCATCATCGCCTTCACGGCCGCCTCGGCGGCTTGTGCTTTCTCCACGAGTCTGCTGGCGTTCTGCCTGGCGAGATTCGCGCAGGGCGCCGCCGGCTCCATGATGGTGCCGGTGGGGCGCCTCGCCGTCCTGCGGACCACGCCCAAGCCCGAGCTCGTGCAGGCGATCGCGACGATCACCTGGCCCGGACTAGCCGCGCCGGTGCTGGGCCCGCCCCTCGGCGGCTGGATGGTGACGCATGCCTCCTGGCCTTGGATCTTTCTCTTGAATGTGCCGCTCGGCATTGCCGGCGGCTGGTGGGCGCTGCGGATTCTGCCGCGCGATCACGAGCCCGTGCGGCGCCCTTTTGATTGGCTCGGCTTCGCGCTGACGGGTACCGCGTGCGGGGTCACCATGGCCGCCGTCGAATGGATTGGCCAAGGACGCCCCGGCCCCACCGGTTGGTCGTTGCTGGGGTGCGGAGCGTTGCTGGCCGTCGCTGCTTATCGGCAAGCTTGGGGCAACGAGCGCGCGCTGCTCGATCTGTGGGCGCTGCGCCTGCCCAGTTATGCCGTCACCGTGCGCAGCGGCTCACTCTTTCGGATGGCGGTGTCATCGATGCCGTTTCTGCTTCCGCTCTTGCTCCAGGTAGGCCTCGGGATGAGCCCCGTGCGCACGGGCATGCTGCTGCTGATTCTCTTTGCCGGCAACCTCGCGATGAAGCCCTGGACGACGGCCATCCTCCGCCGCTATCGCTTTAGGACGGTACTGCTCGTGAATGGCCTGCTGATCGCGGGGACCTTCGCCGGTTGCGCGCTGATCACTGCCGACACACCGCTCATCGCCATGGGCCTCCTGCTATTCGTCGCCGGGCTCACGCGCTCCATGCAGTTCACCGCGTTCAACACGCTGGCGTTCGCGGACGTCCCCGCGGAGCGCATGGGCGGCGCCAACACGCTCTTCAACACCATGTTCCAACTCACCATGGGCATGGGCGTCGCGCTGGGCGCGTTGTTTCTGCGCCTGCCGGCTTGGGGCAGCGACGCGCCACCCAGGTTGAACGACTTCCGCCTCGCGCTTCTGCTGATGGGTGGCGTCTGCCTGCTCTCGCTGATCGAGATGGCGCGCCTGGATCGCTCGGCGGGCAGCGCCGTGTTCCCCCACGAACGCCGTTAGGAAAAGAGCGTGAATGGCGTGGGGTTGAAGCCAGGAAACACCGTCGCCGCGCGATGGCCCAGGTGCTGGCTCACCACTTCGCTGAGCACCGTCCGAAAGTCCGTCGTGACGGCCAGGTCACGCCGTTCGTAGAGTTGCTCCGCCGCCAGGCCCGGCCATTGTCCATGCACCTTGCCGCCGCGGATGCCCGCCCCGAACGCAAACATGACGTTCGCATGGCCATGATCGGTGCCGCGCGTCCCGTTCTCGCGCGCTGTGCGGCCGAACTCGGACATCGTCACCACGGCGACATCTTCCAGTCGATCGCCCAGGTCCTGCCAGAAGGCCGCCAATGCCGTGGCGAACTCGCCCAGCAACTGATTGAGCCGCGCCGTCTGATTCACGTGCGTATCCCAGCCGCCCATGTCGGCGAACGCCACTTCAAGCCCGACGTCCGCCTTGATCAGGCGCGCAATGTCCTTCAGGCTCTGGCCCAGCCGCGAGTTCGGATACGTCACCGTCGTCGATGCCGCGGGCAACGACTTCAGAATGCGCACCGCCTCAAACGTCTCATGGCTCAAATTCGCGAGGCTGCTTTTGGCAAACGTAGCCTCGAGGTCGCGCGCCGCCATCGCGTCGCGCACCTGGAAGTCACGCACCGAGGCCAAAGCGACCGCCGGGTTCGTCCCTCGCAACATCCGCGGCAGGTCCGCGCCCAGAGCCACCGCCCGCACCGGCGAAGGCTTGGCCTCCGTCGCCAACGTGCGGTTCAACCAGCCATCGCGCGTCGACTTCACGCCCGGCGTGCCGCTCTCCATGTAGTCCTGCGCGTCGAAGTGCGAGCGGGTCGGGTCCGGCGAGCCAACCGCTTCGACGACTGCCAGTTGTTTCTCCTGCCAGAGCGGCTGCAGCGGTGCGAGCGCCGGGTTCAGGCCGAAGTAACCGTCCAAGTCCAGCGGACTTGCCACAGCCATCGTCGGCCGCAATGTCCGGTACGCCGGGTCGCCATACGGCACCACTGCGTGTAAGCCGTCCATCGCGCCGCGCTGGAAGATGGTCACCAGCACCTTCTTGCGGCGCCCTTCCGCTTGCGCCGCGGCCCGAGCCAGCCAGGCCGGCGCGGAACCGATGCCAAACAAAGCCAGTCCCGTTGCTTTTACTAAGGCGCGACGCTGCATACGGCCTCCTTATCGCTTCTGAAACTCCGGCGTCCGCAGGCTCAGGCCTTCGGGCAGTGCGCCGATCCGAACGCCCGGTGCTTTGTTCTGCTCGAGCGCGACGGCGAAGTTCATCCGCGCCAGCAGACTCGCCGAGTTTGTCCAATCTTCGCCGGTATTCGAATAACCCGTCGGTTCCTGCTTGCGATACAGCGGCTGCCCCATCGTGCGGAGTAAGTTGGCGAGCGCCAAGGGACGCTCCAACTCCGCTCCCGAGGCCCGTAACGCCGACACCACGAACTCGAGCGGCGATTTCATCTTACTCTGGTACGCCGTCTCATCCCAGAATTCCTTGCTTTCGAACAGGGCCGCCATTACCTTCGTCAAATCGCCCTCGGACTTACGGAACACTTCCGCCAACCGTTGCACCAAAGCTTCCGGCGGATTGTCCGCCACGAAACGCACGGCCAGCTTGCGAGCGAGGAATCGCGCCGTGGAAGGATGTCGCGCCACGATGTCCAGCACCCGCTCGCCGTCATTCTGGCCGCCGCCCGCCGGGATCTTCACGCCCAGCACCGTCTTCTCGCCATCGTCATGCTGCCGCGGATGAAAGATAAACTCCCCACCGTAGAGACCCGCGCGTCCGCTCACCTCCGGCTGAATCGACCAGCCGGTAAAGCAGCGCGCCACTTCAAGCACGTCCTGCTGCGTGTAACCGCCATCCACGCCCAGCGTGTGTAACTCGAGTAACTCGCGGGCGTAATTCTCATTCAAACCCCGCGCCCGGCCCTTCCCCGCCGCCGTGGATTGCCAGTTGTCCAGATAGAAGAGCATCGCCGGATGGTGCGCCGTCGCGCGGAGTAAGTCACTGAACTTACCGAGCACATGCGGACGAATCGCATCTCGCTCGTAGGACGTCGTCAGGTAACGATCCGGCCCTTTGTCCAGAAAGACGTTGAAGTGATTGAACCAGAAGTCGGTCAGCACTTCGGACAACTGGCGCTCGGAATACGCCGCTCGTAACAGCTTCGCCTCCACGAGCTCCGCCGCGACGGTTTGCGCGGGAGGCGGCGTCAGCAACAGATTCTTCCGCTGGGCAGCGGTGAGCTTCTCGTCGCTCCCTTTCTGCCGCCGGTTATAGACCGTCACCAGAGCCTGCAGCCGTTCGCGCTGTTCCGGATCGTCCGGCAAAGACGCCTTCCCTTCGGCGATCGCCTTGATCGCCTGCGGCGGCGGATAAGCTTCGGCTAACGTGCGCGCCGACAGGCTCAGCGTCTTCATCCCCGCCAGACGGGCTTCGAGCCGGGGACTCTCCGGAATCTGTTCGGGATGCAGTTGCCGGGCGATCCACTTCTTGAGCCCCAGCTTCTTCACGGCTTCCACGTCGCCCGGCCGAGCCCCGAACGTCAGCCGATTTAGCGCATGCTGCAGTTGCTGTTCGTTGGACAGCTTGCTCTTGGCGGCAAAGGCCACGCTCAGCAGCCCCAGGGAGAGAACCAGACGTCGCATCATCATCGCAGCACTCCGCACTCCTGAACCCGACAGATCAAGAAAAGTTGACCCAATCGTATGACGTGGCCGCCCGTGCGGCGGTTAGCACCCGGTTGTTACAGTCTTGGGCAGGGACGGAAACATTGGCGACCAACGAAACTTACGAGCGGCCGAACCTTTCTAAGGTCTTGGAACGCAACATTCACAAGATCCTGGATCTGCGTTTGAAGGATGCGGAGCAGCGCGGCCTGCAGGATCGCATCGCCGACGCCGTAACGGCCTTTGCCGGCAGCATGCCCTTCGTGCACATCCACATCGTGTGGTTCGCCGGCTGGATCCTCCTCAATACCGGTCGACTGGGCGTGAAGCCCTTCGATCCCTTTCCTTACGGTTTCCTCACGCTCATCGTTTCGCTGGAAGCCATCTTCCTTTCGACCCTCGTGATGATCACGCAGAACCGCCAGAGCGAAGTGGCGGAGAAGCGGGCCGACCTCAACCTGCAAGTCGGCCTGCTCGCCGAGCATGAACTCACCCGCGTCCTCAAGATGCTCGACGCCGTTCAGAAGAAACTCGGCGTTGACGCCGGAGACGACGAAGAACTGGCCGACCTTGAAATCGAGACCATGCCCGAAGACGTCCTGGCCGAACTCGACCGCATCCACCGCGCCACCCGCGGCCATAGCCTCTGGCAAAAGTCGAATTGACCTCGCCGCTTTATTGATAGACGACTTCGCCGCCCAGCACCGTCATCCGCACCTTGGTCCCGATGACTTCCTTCGGCGGCACCGTCATGATGTCGCGATCGAGCATCACGAAGTCGGCGTACTTGCCCACCGTGATCGAGCCCTTCACCTTCTCCTCAAACGAAGCGTATGCGCCATCGAGCGTGAACGACTCGAGCGCCCGCGCGCGGCTCAACACCTGGTCCGGCAGAAAGCCGCCCGGCGGATTGCCGTCATGATCCTGCCGCGTGAAGGCCGCATAGAGGCCCCAAATGGGATTCGGATCTTCCACCGGAAAATCGGAGCCGTTCGCGATGCGCGCGCCCGCCTTCAGAAAGCGGTTGGTCGCCCACGCGCCCTGCAGCCGATCCGGCCCCAGCCGCTGCGCCGCCCAACGCATATCGCTGGTGGCATGCGTCGATTGAATCGAAGCGATGATGTCGTGCGCGGCGAACAGTTGGAAGTCCGGCAGCCGGATCACCTGTGCGTGCTCCACGCGAAACCGCTTGTCGTTGTGCCCGCTGAGGCCCTTCGCGGCCAACGCCTCGGCGAACGCCTGCAGCACGATCGAGTTCGCCTTGTCGCCAATCGCATGGACAGCGACCTGGAACCCCGCGTCGAGCGCCTGCTTGGACGTCTCGGTCACCTGCTCCTTCGACAGAATCAGCAACCCCGAGTTGTTCTTGTCATCGGTATAGGGCTGCCAGAAGGCCGCCCCCCGCGAGCCCATCGCTCCGTCCGAAACCAGCTTGATCGCGCGCAAGCTAAACCGCGGATCCGCCACCGGACCCTGCTTGCGGACCTCGTCCCACAACTCGCCCGTGCCGCCCACCATCGCATACACGCGCACCGGCAGTTGCTTCTTCGCCACCAGGCGGCGATAGGCTTCCACCTCCAATCGCCCGATGCCCGCATCGTGAATCCCGGTGAGCCCCAAGCGCGCGCATTCTTGCGCCGCCCGTGCCAGCGACGCTTCCACCTGCTGCGCCGTGGCGGCGGGAATGTGCCGCGCCACCAGTCCGATGGCGCGGTCCACCAGAATGCCAGTGGGCTCGCCTTGCGCATCGCGCAGAATCTGGCCGCCGGGCGGATCGGGCGTCTCGCGCGTCACCTTGGCGATGGCCAGCGCGCGCGTATTCACCCACGCCGCATGACCGTCTACGCGACGCAACAACACCGGATGCTGCGGCACCACGGCATCGAGATCGGCCTTCGAGGGCATCCGGTCGCCCCAGTTTGCCTGGTCCCAGTTCCGTCCTGTGATCCAACTGGTACTGGGCAAAGAGTCCGCTTGCACTTTCAGACTTTGCGCAATGGCCGCGGGTGATTTCGCGCGCCGGAAGTCGTTCGAAGTGAGTAAGTCGCCCAGGCCGCGCAGATGCGTGTGCGAATCGATCAGCCCGGGGATAATCGTAGCCCCTTTGGCATCAAGGCGTTGCGTCTGGGGCCCGACGAGCGAAGCAGGGATCTTCGAGCCGACCAAGAGAAATTTTCCGTCTTTCACCGCGAGAGCTACCGCTTTCGGTTGCTTCGCGTCCACGGTATAGATATTGGCGTTTTCGACGACGAGGTCCGCGATCTGAGCGCTGGCCAGCGGGATCAGCGCTAGCACAAGAGGCACTAGAATGGGAATCATGGCTGAAAGTATGGCATATACGCCCGCAAGTCCTGCCACGGCGGAACTCTCGCCGGCGAAGAACATCGTGGCGTGGGTGGCGGCATTGGGCCTGGGCATTTTCTTCCTCGGCGCCGGACTGTGGAAGAGCCTCGATTCGCTCACTTGGGCGACCATGATCACCAACATGAAGGTGCCCGCCGCCCTCTCCCAGCCGTTCACCGTCATGCTGGCGATCGGCGAGATCTTCAGCGGCTTATTGCTGCTGATTCCGCGTTTCCGGCGTTGGGGCGCGTGGCTCTCCGGTCTGATGCTGGTGGGCTTCATGATCTATGTGGGCTGGAATTACTCGGCGCTCAAAGGCATGGATTGCAGTTGCTTCCCCTGGCTCAAGCGCACCATCAGCCCCGAGTTCTTCTACGGCGACATCGCCATGCTGGTGGCGGCCGGCATCGCCGGCTGGTGGGCGCGCCCCTCCACCGGACTTCGCCCCGCCGCCCTGCTCCTGGGCGCGATTGCCGTCTTCGGCGTCGGCGCGCACATCTACACCTTGCGCAGTGAAACCGGCGTGCTGGCTCCCGAAACCGTCACCGTGAACGGCGCGCCCGTCTCCTTGCGCGAAGGCAAGGTCCTGCTCTACTTCTTCGACCCCATGTGCTCGCACTGCAACGACGCGGCCAAGGAAATGTCCAAGCACAAGTGGCTGGCCGACAAAGTAATCGGCATCCCCACCGTGCTGCCGCAATACGGTCAACAGTTCATGGAGACCACCAAGCTGAAGGGCGTCGTCTCGAACGACCTCGCCCCGCTCAAGAAAGTGTTCCCCTTCGGCGACCCGCCCTTCGCCGTCGCGCTGGAACGCGGCCGCGCCAAGGCGCAGATGCGCCGTTTCGACGAGCAGGAACCTGCGGCAACCCTACGCCAATTGGGCTTTATCGAGTAGGTTTCGTTATCATTGAGGAATGGAATCCGTCCTCGAAGAGACCCAGGCCCCTGTTGCCACCGTTAGCCCAGCTCAGCAGATCATCGATCGTGAAAAGCAGTACGTTCTGCAAAACTACGGCCGTTATCCGCTCGTGCTCGACCGTGGCAAAGGCTGCTATCTCTACGACCTCGATGGCAAGAAATACCTCGACCTGATCTCCGGCATCGGCGTCAACGCCCTGGGCCATGCCCATCCCCGCATCCTCAAAGTGATGCGCGAGCAAGCCGGCCTCCTGGTGCACTCCTCGAACCTCTACTTCCACCGCTATCAGGGTGCGCTCGCCCAGAAGCTTTGCGAGACCTCCGGCCTCCAACGCGCTTTCTTCTGCAACTCCGGCACCGAAGCCGTCGAGGGCGCCATCAAGATGTGCAAGGCCCACGGCAAGAAGATTTCGCCCGCGAAGTACGAGTTCGTCGCCCTCGACAATTCGTTCCACGGCCGTACCGTCGGCGCCCTGTCTCTCACCGGCCAGCCCAAATACCGCCAGGACTTTGAGCCGCTGATGCCGGGCGTGAAGTTCGTCCCCCAGAACGACGTCGCCGCGCTCGAAGCCGCGGTCAACGAAAACACCTGCGGCATCTTCATCGAAGGCATCCAGGGCGAGGGCGGCATCTATCCCGTCTCCACCGCCTTCTTCCAGAAGGCCCGTGAACTGGCCGACCGTTTTGACGCGCTCCTGGTATGCGACGAAATCCAAAGCGGCGTGGGCCGGCCCGGCGTGCATTACTCCTATCACCTGCACTCGCCCGTCATCCTGCCCGACATCATGGTGGCCGCCAAGCCGGTGGCCTGTGGCTTGCCGCTGGGCTTCGTCGTCTCGAACGAGCGCGCCGCCGCGGCGATCGCCCCCGGTATGCACGGCACCACCTTCGGCGGCGGACCGCTGGCCTGCCGCGTCGCGCTCGAGTTTTACGAAATGCTCGACGACCTGCTCCCCCAGATGAACCGCGTCGGCGAGTACTTCCGCGAGCAACTGCGTGAACTCGGCTCGAAGTTCAAATTCGTGAAAGAGGTCCGCGGCGCGGGCCTCATGATCGGCGTCGAGCTCGACCGCCCCGGCAAGCAGATGGTTACCGACGGCCTCGCCCATGGCCTGCTCTTCAACTGCACCCACGAGACGGTATTGCGCTTCCTTCCCCCGTATATCCTCACGGAGAAAGAAGTGGATATTGCCATCCGCGGCTTGAAGAAGGTCTTCCAGCAGGCCAAACGGCGGCCACTCTAGTTCGTCTCCCGGCGGACGATAAGCTCCGCAGGTGTTAAGCGCGGTACTTATTCTTTCCAGCGAGCAGCGCCGTCACGTCTTACAGATGATCGTGGCGGAGAGCGGCTCGATGACCGTCCATTCAGCGCTGGGCCACTATCCCAACACCACCGAGACCCAGCGCCTGGTGCGCGTGGCCGATCCGGACGTCGCCTTCATTGACCTGGCGCATCCCGACGAGGCGCTGGACTTCCTGCACGAAGTCCGCGTGCGGTGGCCGCGGGCGGCGCTCGTCGGCATTGACCCGCCGGCGAACGTCAGTCTCGATGCGATCGGCATCGGCGGCTACATCGGTTTGCCCCCCGAAGGCTCAGAGTTGGAGGAAGCAGTGAGCCGCGCGGTGCGGCGCGCCAGCGGCGCCGAGTGCCCCAACCTGTGGACGTTCCTCCCGGCCAAGGCCGGCTGCGGCTGTTCGACGGTGGTGGTGCAGACGGGCCTGGAACTCGCCCGGCAAGGTAAGAAAGTGCTGGTCCTCGAAAGCGACCTGCGCAGCGGCGTCATGTCGCTGATGCTCCGCGCGCCCTCGGTCGGCACCATGCAGAACGCCCTCCAGGCCATGCACCGCCAGGAGAGCCACCGCCTGGCCCAAAACATCACGCAGGTGCACGGCGTCGATTTTCTCCTCTCCAACCGCACCCGCATGGACCGCCTGCCGGATTGGAGCGACTTCCACGAACTGCTTGAACTGCTCGCCCCCAACTACGACTTCGTCCTCGCCGACCTGCCCGAACTCGTCAACGAGGCGACGGCCGAAGTCGTCCTGCGCTCGCACGGCGTTTATCTGGTGACCACCCAGGAACTGCTCGCCCTGGAACTGGCGCCACGCCGCTTGGCGGAGCTCGCCGCCTGCGGCGTCAGCGACGACAAAGTGAAGGTGCTCGTGAATCGCTTCCACCGGCAGGAACTAAGTCAGGCGGAAGTGGAGACGCATTTGGGACGGCCGGTGGCCTGTCAGTTGCCGAATGATTATGTGGCCGTGCGTCGCGCCGTTATGGCGGGAGCGGCCGTGGACAAGGATTCGGCTCTCGGCCGGGGCTTCAAACAGTTGGCCGGCATTCTCACCAACAACGGCGACCCGGTCTCCGTTAGTTCCGGCTGGGGGACGCTACTCGGGAAGCTGCGGCGCGCCGGCTAGCACCGGAGCGACCACCATCGCCGACTGACCTTCGATCGTCATCGGTTTGCCGAAAACGTTCAGCACCGGGCGAAAGACGAGGCCGACGCGCACCGCCACCCGGCGAGGCTCCACCTGCGTCGCGACTTGAACCGACTCCGCCGGCAGCCCCACCGCCAGCGATTGCACGTAGCGGTCCACCTTGGCTGAATCTAGCTTGCCGCTCGACCGAGTCAGTTCGAGCGACGCCCACCGCGAACCCTCGCGCGCCAGATACGGCATCAGATTCGTGGCATAGACATAACGCCCCAGGTCGGCAATCCCCAGCAGCACGATCATCAGGACCGGCAGCACCAACGCCACCTCCAGCATGCCGCTGCCCGTCCTCGCGTTTCGGCGCATCAGTCCAGCCTCACAATCGCCGACTCGGTCACTTGGGCCGGATACGCGCCCTGGGGATACCGGAACATCGGCGACAACGGCAGCGACACCTTGACGCGCAGATAGCCGGCTGCCCCAGGGCACGCCGCCGGATACGGCTGTTCACCCTCATCAGTGCCCGGACATTCGGAGAACCGCTCCACGGTCACCAGCTTCTCGGCGTCGGGCAAGTCAGTCGCCGCTTGCACTTCACGAATCGACCCGCTCAGGTCCCCCGTCTGGAAACGCTCCGGCTCGAGCAGCACCACCTGGGCACCCGCCCGCGCGGCATTGCCGGCTTGCAGATTGGTCGAAAAGACGCGTCCGTAGTCGATCACGCCCGTCACCATCAGGGCAAGCACCGGGAACGCCAGCGCCGTTTCCAGTAACGCACTGCCTCGGCGGCTGCGGCGCATGGTCATTACTCTCCGAGTTCCGCGCGTTGATTGTGACGCCGGGCCACGGCGCGAGCGCGCACCTCGGCCGTCGGCATGTGGAAGATGCGGAAGAAGGAAGTGGGGATATTCTGCGAAATCATCACCTCCACGGCCTGGTTGTCGCCGCGGAAGTCGCCATATTGCGGAGGCGTGTTCACCGACACCTGCACCGTGTTTTTCGCGTGCGCGAACCCGTTCAGCCGGGCCACCGCCCGCGCTGCGTCCGGTGCCGCTTCGCCGCGCCCGGCGCCGGCCATCGCGGCCGTATCCGCCGCCGTTTGCATGCGGCTCTTCACCCCGGCCAGATAGCCCGCATCCATCGCTAGCCCCAGAAAGCCCACCAGGACCACGATCATCGCGCCCGTCGCCAGCAGGGCAATGCCTTTACGTGCTTTCGCTCTCACGAATGGTACATCGGTACCGGTTCGCCAATCCTGTAGATCCCCGCAAACGAAGGGGCAAGATTTAACGCCGCAAAAACGAAAGGGCCCGCCGTCTCCGGCGAGCCCCTGACTTTTCGAATCGGGTCTTGAGCTTAGAACTCGAGACGCAGACCCATGGTGATGATGCGAGCGCCATTCTGCGGGCCAGTGGCGCGACCGAAGGTCGCCTGGCCGTAGGTGCCGTTCACACCGAAGTTGGTGCGGTTGAAGATGTTGAAGCCATCCGCGCGGAAGGTGAGAACTACCGGGTTACGGTCGTTCGCCCACAGCGTGGTGCGCTTCACCAGAGCCAGGTTTTCCGTGAACACGGCCGGCTGACGCAGATCGTTCTGGTAGAACGCCGCAGTGCCGAGCGTGTAGGTGGGAGCCGACGCGATCGCCGAGGTATTGAAGAACAGCGAGCTCGGCACGTTCGGATCAAGCGTGGTGCGGTCCACACCGGTGCGGATGGCCGTACCGGTCAGATTCGCCTTGGTGAGCGGAGCGAACAGCACGCCGTTGCCCAGCGGGTTGCCGGGGGTGACGAGCTGGAACAGGGTGCCCTTGCGGTAGACCTGCGCCGAAGCGATCGTCCAACCACCAGCCACCGAGCGCACGATCTTGTTATCCGAGTTCAGGTACTTGCGACCCTTGCCGAACGGCAGGTCAAAGGTGCTCAGGATGTTCATCACGTGCGGGATGTCGAAGGGCATGAAGCTCTTCGAGTCACGCACATTGTTGTAGTCCTGGGGCGAACCCTGGCCACCCTGCTGGCTGAACACCTGACGGAAGTGGCCATAGCCCAGGCTCTTCGACCAGGTGTAGTTCACCTGGAGCTGGTAAGAACCGAAGCGGCGTTCCACCTTCGTCTGGAGGGCGTCGTAATAGCTGCGGCCGTAACCGGCGAACAGGCTCGACACCGACAGATACTGCGGATACGAGCGCAACGACTGAGCCACGCTCGGGTTGGCGGCAAACGTCGTCAGGAAGCCGTTGTACGGAATCTGGATGCCGGCAGCCACCGCGGCGGCCGAATCAACGCGCTGACCGAGCAGCGCGCCGCGCGACAGAGCGCTCGTCGGCAGCTGGTTCAGATCGATCGTCGAGTTCAAGCGCGTACCACGGTTGCCCTGGTAAGCCACGTCGATCAGGAAGTTCTTGATCTCGTGCTGGATGTTCAAGCTCCAGTTGTAGATACGACCAGCCTGACCGGCCGTCGGACCCTGATACTGGACGCTCTGACCATTCACGTAGGAAGGATCGATGATCGGCGGCGGGCGATAGCCGGCGGCCACCGGGATACCGTTATCCCAGTTCAGCACCTGGTTCAGACCATCGCTCTGCAGGTCGTTCGAACCGGCAAAGCCCTGACGGCAGCCGCAGCCACCGCTGGAGAGACCCTGGTAGTAGATCGACCAGCCACCGCGGATGACCGTCTTCGAGGTCGCCTGATAGGCGAAGCCGAGACGAGGACCAACATTGGAGAAGTCGGTCGGGTAGAAGCGACGCTGACCGGTACGGCCGGGGCCCACGCCGGAGAAGACGAGCGCGCCAGCGCGGCCGCCCGCACCCGGGTTCGGGGTGTTGATGTCCACCATCGAGTAACCGTTGCCGCCGGGGACGTGCCAGCCGATCGGCACTTCATAGCGGAAACCGAGGTTCAGGGTCAGGCGCTTCGAAACGCGCCAGTTGTCCTGGAAGAACGCCGAGTTGTCGTAGTAGACCGACGTATCGAACAGCACCGGCGGAACCACGTTCGACGCAACGTCGACCGCACCCAGCAGGAGGCTGGCGAATTCGTTACCCGTGCCCGTGCGGTTGGTGGGGAGAGCGGTCTGCGCGCGGCTGAACACATAGCGGCCGTTGGTGCCGGCCAGGTCGATACCGAGCGTGGTGTACTTGCGCCAGTTGAAGCCGAAGCGATATTCGTGCTTGCCCTTCAGCCAGGTGTAGGTCTGGCTGACCCACCACTGACGGTTGAACTGCGAACCGTTGGCCACCTTGCCGTCCTGCACGCCGTAGGGCGAGAAGCCGGAAGCGCCCGTGAACTGGATACGCGGCAGAGCGTCGGAGTCACCGGTGAGGCCGGCGAAGCCCGTCGCGCTACCCGCGCCCTTCTGGAACGGGTTGTCCCAGGTCTGGCGGGTGATCGAGAAACCGTAGGTCGTGTGCATCAACAGGCTCGGGCGGATGCTCAAGTCGTGGTTGAAGCGGTGGTTGTAGGGCTTCTGCTCGTTCGTCAAACCATTGCCGATCGGGCCGTTGAAGCCGGAAAGGTCGGTCTGGCTCTGCACTTCGTTCGAGAAGAAGTAGGAGAGGCGGTTGGTCGCCGTGAAGGCGTGGTCAAACTTCAAGCTCCAGATCGTACGGTCGAACGGGCTCTGGTTCACGAAGTCATAGTTCTGCGCGAGCGCGGGGCGGTTCGGATCCGGAATCAGCGGAATCACGTTGCGCGCGATGCGGCTGAAACGCGAAGCCGGAATCTGGTTGCCGGGGAACGGGGTGCGTTCGTTGCCATTGGTGGTCGCCGGATCGTAGATCGTCGGGATACCAGCGGCGGAGAAGTCACCGCGCTTCATGGCGGCCGTCGGCACCGTCATGATCGGGAAGCTGATCGTCGCCGGGCGCAGATCCTTCGTGTAGGTGAAATACCAGAAGGTCTTGTTGCGGCCGTCATAGATCTTCGGGATGAAGATCGGGCCACCGGCGGAGCCGCCGGTTTCGTTGAAGCGTTCCTTCGGGCGGAAGTTCTGGGCCGGGTTCGGATTCGCGTTGCGCGCCCAGGCGTTCGCGTTCCAGATGTCGCGGCGCATGTTGTGGAAGGCCGCGCCGTGGAACCAGTTGGTGCCGGAGCGAGGAACGTAGATTTCGATACCGCCACCCACGCGGCCGTACTCGGCCGAGTAGTTCGATTGCAGCATCTTGAATTCCGAGAACATTTCGGCGGACGGGAAGTTGAACACCGCGCTCGATTCGACGTTCAGCGCGCTGGCGCCGTCGATCAGCACTTCCTGCGCGCGACCGCCCGAACCGGAAACGCTCTGTTCACCGTTGTTCGTCACGCCGGGCATGTAGTTGATGAAGGCGCGAGGATTACGAATGCCGCCGGCAAACAGCGGCAGGTTGTCCATCATCTTCGTCGAGATGTTCTGACCGCGTTCCGAGCTGGAGGTTTCGAGCAGCGGAGCTTCAGCCGTGACGCTCACCGTCTGCTGTACTTCACCGACTTCGAGTTGCAAATCGAGATCGATACGCTGCGCGATGCGAACTTCGATGTTGGTGCGGTTCAAACGGCGGAAGCCTGTCTTTTCCGCGGAAAGGGTATAGGGGCCCGGCAACAGCGTGGGAAACAGGTATACGCCCGAATCCGACGTCTGAGCCTTAATTTCTAAACCCGTCGCTTCATTCTTAACGGTGAGGCCGACACCGGGGATCACTGCCCCGTTCGAGTCCGTCACCAAGCCACCGATCGAACCGGTCGCATTTTGACCCCAACTCAGACACGCGCTGAGAAAAAGGCCAAGCAGGACCGACGTGGTCTTCTTGATCATGTTTTAACTCCCTGAAGTTCGCCGCTTAGCTCTCTACTTCCAAACGGCGGTTTCCGTAGTGGAAGACACCACGGATTCACCGAGTATACATCAAAAGTAAACTGCCGCCCGTTGTCAAGGGGTATCCGGACTGGGAAACGGGGTGCGTTGGCCCAGGGTGACTAGTAAGCTGGAAGAGTGGATCCCATTGTCCCTCTCACCCTGGAAGGCGCCAGCGTCCTTCATCAAATGATGCGTTTCCGCTGGGCCGCCTGGCGGACCTTGGCGGCCAGCGAACGTTCCGCCATCCTCACCGAAGCCACGGACTGGCTCACCGCCCATCCCCGCACCGCCCTCTTCTCCATGCTCGGTCACAAAGGCGACCTCATGCTGATCCACTACCGCGACAGCTTCGCCGACCTCAACCAGGCCGAACTCGGCTTGGCCCGCCTCCGCCTCTCGGACTACCTCGAGCCCACCACCTCTTATCTCTCCGTTGTCGAACTCGGCCTCTACGAGTCCACCGGCAAGATCTACAAGGAACTCACCGAAAAGGCGCTCGAGCCCCACAGCGACGCCTGGAAGGCTGCCCTCGAAGAAACCCTGGACCGCCAGCGCAAAGCCATGGCCGTTCGCCTCTACCCCGACTTCCCGCCCACCAGGTACGTCTGCTTCTATCCCATGGACCGCCGCCGCGGCGAGGACAAGAACTGGTACCAGGTCCCCTTCGCCGAACGCGCCCGCATGATGCACGACCACGGCATGATCGGCCGCCGCTATGCCGGCGAAGTGAAGCAGATCATCTCCGGCTCCATCGGCTTCGATGACTGGGAATGGGGCGTCGACCTCTACGCCGACGACCCGCTCGTCTTCAAAAAGCTGATCTACGAAATGCGCTTCGACCTCGTCAGCGCCGTCTACGCCCAGTTCGGCATGTTCTATGTCGGCCTGCGCGTCCCAGCCGCGGAACTCAGCGGCCTGCTCGGATGAACGGCGAGCGCTCCTCCCGTCGCGTGCGCCCCGACGAACCCAAGAGCAAGAAGAGTACGGGCGAACAGCTCCGCGAAGTCTGGCCCGACATCCGGGACCTGATCAAACCCCGCCGCCGGATCCTCGCCATCGGCATGATCCTCATGGTCATCGGTCGCATGGCCGGCCTGGTGCTTCCCTACTCCACGAAGTTCCTCGTGGATGACGTCATCGGCCACCGCCATCCCGAATGGCTCACGCCGCTGGCCCTGGCCGTCCTCGCGGCCACCATCATCCAGGGCGTCACGTCGTTCACCTTAACCCAGCTCATCTCGAAAGAGGGCCAACGCCTCATCGCCGAGATGCGCCGCAAAGTCCAGGCGCACGTCGGCCGGCTCCCGCTCAACTACTTCGACGCCAACAAGAGCGGCACCCTGGTGTCGCGCATCATGAACGACGTCGAAGGTCTCCGCAATCTCCTCGGCACTGGCCTGATCGAATTCTGCGGCGGCCTGCTGACCGCCTTCGCCGCCCTGTTCATCCTCCTGCGCATCAGTCCGCTCCTCACGGGCTTGGCCCTGCTGGTTGTCCTTCTCTATGCGGCCGTGCTGCAGAAAGCCTTCGCTCACGTCCGCCCCATTTTCCGCGAACGCGGCAAGATCACCGCCGAAGTCAACGGACGCCTCACCGAAAGTCTCAGCGGCGTGCGCGTCGTCAAGGGCTACCACGCCGAGGACCGCGAAGAGAAGAACTTCTCCGCCGGCGTCGATCGCCTCCTGAACAATGTCCTCCAGTCCCTCACGGCGATCTCGACGATGAGTCTCTCGGCCACCTTGCTCATGGGCCTGGTCGGCGCCCTGGTGATGTTCGTCGGCGCCAAACAGATCTTCGCCGGCCAACTCACGCTCGGCGGCTTCGTCACCTTCACGGCCTTCCTCGCCTTCCTCGTCGCCCCCGTCTTCCAGGTCGTCGGCATCGGCACCCAGCTCACCGAAGCCATCGCCGGGCTCGAACGCACCCGCGAAGTCCTCCGCGAAACGCGCGAGGACCAGGACCCGCGCCGCGGCACTGACATCGGCCCCATCGAAGGCCGCGTCATCTTCGAGGATGTCCGTTTCTCTTATGAAGCAGGCAAAGAGGTCCTCAAGGGCATCAGCTTCGAGGCTCGCCCCGGCACCTCCACTGCCCTGGTGGGCGCTTCCGGCTCCGGCAAGTCCACCATCATCGGACTCGTCGCCGCCTTCTACGTGCCGGACTCCGGCCGCGTCACCGTCGACGGCAAAGACCTTTCCACCGTCCGCCTCAACAGCTACCGCACGCAGTTAGGCGTCGTCCTCCAGGAGACGTTCCTCTTCGACGGCACCATCTTCGACAATATTGTCTTCTCCCGCCCCGGCGCCACCCGCGAAGAAGTGCTCGAAGCCTGCCGCATCGCGCGCGTCAACGAGTTCGCCGAAAAGTTCACCGACGGCTACGACACCATCGTCGGCGAACGCGGCGTCAAACTCTCCGGCGGTCAGCGCCAGCGCGTCTCCATCGCCCGCGCCATCCTCGCCGACCCGCGCATCCTGATCCTCGATGAAGCCACCTCGAGCCTCGACTCCGAAAGCGAAGCCCTCATCCAGGCCGGCCTCGAGTTCCTCATGAAGGGACGCACCACCTTCGTCATCGCCCATCGACTCTCCACCATCCGCCGCGCCGACCAGATCCTGGTCGTCGAAGCTGGCCAGATCGTCGAACGCGGCAATCATCAGCAGCTCTATGCGCTCGAGGGCCGTTATCACGACCTCTACACCAAGCAGCATGGCGTCATGGCCAATCTGTTCCTCGCTCCCGGCGAAGGCGACATCATTCCCGCCTGATCTTCGCCCCGCGACTTGGACAATCTCCACTTCTGTGGTATTCTCAAAACTGCGCGTGTCTTGCATGGCCTCGCGGACGGTACGGTTGTTTCCCTACAGTTCGCTGGCAGGCCGGCTCCCCGATCCAAAAATCGACACTGCCAGGAGATTTGCGATGGCTAAGTACTGCCCTGTGACCAAAAAGAAGCCGATGTCCGGCAATCGGGTTTCGCACGCCAACAACCGCACGAAGCGCCGCTTCGAGCCCAATCTGCACGAAAAGCGGATCTGGGTTCCCAGCGAAGGCCGTTACGTGCGTTTGCGCCTCACCACCAGTGGCATGCGCACGATCGATAAACAAGGCGCCGACGCGGTGATCGCCCGCCTGCGCAAGGAAGGTGCACTCTAATGGCTCGCATTTTGATCCGTCTGGTGTCCACGGCCGGCACCGGCCACTTCTACACCACCAGCAAGAACCCCAAGCTCAAAACCGCCAAGATTTAAGGGATTCAAAGCTTCACTTCGACAACTAAAAGGCCCCGCGCTCGCCTCGAGCCGGGGCCTTCTTGCTTTTCTGCGCTACCCTTACTTCTCGTCGTTCAACTTGAACTCCACGATCTGCCGCGGATTCCGGTAGAGCCAATGCTCCTTAATCCCCGGATGTGACTCGATCTCGTCCGGCGGCCCGCTGACAATATATCGTCGCCCGCGCTCTGTCTTCCAGCCCTGCAGCGCCGGAGTCCCCCAACGCCGGTTCGCATACCCAATCCGCCGATAGTGCTCTTCCTTGAATTCATTCGCCGCCGTATCCGGCTTCGGATCCCGCCGCTTCCAGAACTGCTCCACGAACATCTCGCGCTCCGCGTCGGACTTCAACTGCTCGAACCGCTCCGCCTCCGCCGGCGTGATGAGGTAGACCACGTCTTCATGCAGCCATTTGTCATATCCATCCTGCGCTGGCTTGGCCGCCGCCGGCAGCAGCGCCAACTCCCGCGCCGCCCGCTGATACTCCGGATGCGACGGCCGATAGATCTGCGCCAACTGCAGCAAGCGCGCTTCCAACTCCGTACGGCGCGCCCGCAACAGGTCCGCTTCCCGCAGTTGCATGGCCAGCGCCTGATCCTGCGCGTTCAACAAAGCATCCTGCGACTCACGCAGCCGTTCGAGCGACCTCTGCGCATCCGTCAAACTCAGTCGCTGCGCCTCGATCGCCGACAACTGCTCCGCGTTCGACCGCTGCTGAATCCGCGCCGCCGTCTCTGCGCGCAACTCTGCCAAGTCCTTCCGCAAGCGTTCCACCTCCAGCCGCAAGACTTCGGTCTCCGACGGCGATACCGCCGCTTCGCCCGGCGCCGGTGGCTGCACCTGCGCCCGCGTCTCCACCAGTGGAAATACCATCGCCCCCACCAGCACCATCGCCATCAAACCCGCGGGCACGCGCCAGTCCCGCCGCGGCGCATCCGGCTGCCCCAGCAGCCGCAGAATCCGCCGCCGCAAATCACCGCCATTCGCGCCATTCGCTAGCGTAAATCGTCCCATCGCCAGTTCCTCCAAGTTCAATAAAGCTTCGGCATAAGGCCGCTCTCCGCCCACGACTTCCGCCGCCCGCTGATCGCAGCACACCTCGCGCTCCAGTCGCACCGTGCGCGACACCCACCACACCGCCGGGTGATAGAACAGCACGGTCTCCACCAATGTCTGCAGCAAGTTCACCAGATAGTCATGCCGGACGACATGCGCCAACTCGTGCGCCACAATCGCCTCCAGTTGCGCCACCGGCAACTGCGTCAGTAAGCTCGCCGGCATCAGAATCACCGGCTTCAGGAAACCAGCCTGGAACGGACCGGCCTCTCGTCTCGACTCCAAAAAACGCACCCGCCGCCGCACGCCCAGCGCCGCACTCAAATGCGGCCACGCATCCGGAATCTCGCGCGCATCGCGATGCGTCAACCGGTGCACACCCCACGCCGCCATTCCCAGCCGCAACGAGAGCGCCATCACGCCGCTCAACCAGAACAGCGGCACCCACGCGATCCACTGCGCCGGCGCCTCACCCCGCACCGCCCGCGACAGACCGTCGCCCGCGCCTAGGGCCAAGGCCACCGGCGGCAACTCCGTCACCGCTCCCGGCTGCGCCAGCACCGCGTAGGTCACCACCGGCGCGAGCGCCATCGCCGCCAGCACGCCGCAGCCGAGCGAGTAACGCGTCCGTGGGGAACGCGTCGCCAGCAAACCGCCCAGCATCACCGCTGCCAGCGCGGTCCCCTGCCACAGAAAGTGCAGCAGCGTCCATCCGAGGATCGTGTTGCTCATACCGTCTCCTTCTCGTAGCGATTCAAAAGCTCCCGGATCTCGGCCAGTTCTTCACGCGTGGCCGGCTTGGCGGCCAGCGCCTGCTGCACCAGCAACGCGGCGGACCCCTGGAACGCCCGCTCCACCAAGTCACGGAGCAACTGCGTTTGCGTTTGCCCTTGCTGCAACCGTGGACGGTAGCGATGCGCCCGCTCGCTCTCGTCGCGATCCAGCAAGCCCTTCCCCGCCATAATCTGCATCAGCTTCAGCACCGTCGTATATCCCGTGGCTTTGTTGGCATTCAACTCGGCGTGAACTTCCCGGACCGTCAGCGGCTCATCGCGCCGCCAAAGCACATCCAGAATTTCCAGTTCACCCGCCGTTGGTTTGGTTGGTTTCATCTGCCCGCAGTTTATACGAAGTGATTCGTAGATGTCAACGAAGACTTTCGTAGACTACAATGAGTCGTGACCCTCGCCCGCGCTCGCGGCCCACTCTGCGCCCTCGTGTTTATCCTGCTGGCGCTCACCGTCCTCCCGCACGCCGGCGTCCAAACCGATGAAGCCCTCTTCGCCGGCATCATCTTCCAGCCTTACGAAGCCCTCGACTTCTTCCGCGCCTTCCACCATTCAGTCCCCACCATGCTCATGAGCTACGTCGGCGCCTTAAAGACCTGGCTCTATTACCCGATCTTTCAGCTCTTCCCGCCCGGCGTCTGGTCCCTCCGCCTGCCCATGGTCCTCCTTGGCGGCTGCAGCGTCTGGCTGTTCACTCTCTTCCTGGCCAAACTCCACGGCGAACGCGCCGCCTGGTTCGGCGGTCTACTCATGGCCACCGACCCCATCCTCCTCCTCACCACGACCTTCGATTGGGGCCCCGTCGCCATCCAGCATTTCCTGCTGCTTGCCGCTGGCGTACTCCTGCTGCGGCCGGCGCTTTGGTGCTGGTGTCTCGCCTTCTTCTGCCTCGGACTGGCTCTGTGGAACAAGGCCCTCGTCACCTGGACCTTCATCGGCTTCGCTCTCCCGCTGCTCGTCCTCTTCCCCGCCCTGCTTTGGCGCACCTTTCACTGGAAGCGGCTTCTACTGGCGCTCGCCTTCTTCGCCCTCGGCGCGTTTCCGTTCCTGCGCTACAACGTCCGCAAGCCCGCGGCGACGGTCAGCCAGAACGTCAACCTCACCTTCGACGAACTCGGCCCCAAGTCCCGCCTGCTCTATGAGACCTTTCGCGGCTACGCCCTGATGGAGTACATCACCTACGAGCCCAAGTCGCCCCAACGCTGGACCTACATTCCCCTCGCCCTGCTCGCCGCGATGATTCTGCTGCTCGTCTGGCCCAGCCGCCTGGCCTGGCTACCCATCATCGCCGGCGCGATCATCTTCCTGTTGATGGCGATCACCAGGAACGCCGGCGGGGCCGTTCACCATCAGGTCCTGATTTTCCCCTTGCAATATTGGGCGATCGCCGCCGCGTTCACTGCTCCGAAGATCAGTCGGCCGACGTTCGCCTGGGTGGTGGTGGCCTTGCTCGCGCTCGACAATGCGCGCGTCCTCAACATCTACCGGCAATCCCTGGTCACCGAAGGCAGCCCCGCCTCCTGGACCAATGCCATCTTCCGGCTCGCGGACCGCCTGCAAGCCCATGCCAAGCCCGTCCGGATCTACGACTGGGGCATGACCGATAACCTGGCGTTGCTCACCCAAGGCCAAGTACCGCTGGTGTGGACGGAGCGTCCGTTCCCCCCGGCCTCACTCGCCGCGCCAGACACCCTTTGGGTAGGCACGATTAAGCCCTTTGAAGCCTTCGCCAACATCAATCAGGACTTCCAGCAAGCCGTCGAGGCTGCCGGCATGGAACGGGTGAATCTGGAAACCATCACGGACCGGCGAGGCCGCCCCGTCTACGAAGTCTTCGAACTCCGCGCTAAGCGTTAAAGTCGATGCCGAGCTTCTTCAGCTCTTCGCCGTAGAACTTCTTCTGCAGCAACTCGAACTCTTCGCTGCCTTCCGGAATGTCCTTCTTCAGCGACCGCACCTTCGCCCGCGCGTCGCGATCGGCCTTCTCTTCCGCCAGCAGCACTTCCGTGAAGCCCTTCACGATATCGAGCCGCATCTCGTTGTCCGGACGCTTCACGCGAATCTCGCGCGACTTCTTCAGCTCCGCCACGATCTTGTGGGACAGGTCGGTCACCTTATCGCGCGACAGCTTCATGTTGTCGTTCGAATCGCGCCCGCTCGCCCGCACGATCTTGTGCTTGATCACCAGCTGATTCTTGATCTTGCGGAACATCTCCGAGTAGGGGATGCCTTCCTGCCGCATGTAGTCCGAGTATTGGCTCAACAGCTCGCGGACTTCGTCGTTCAGCTTGTCTTCAGCTTCCAACTCCCGGGTAATCACCAACGTGATCGTCTCGGTCACCGCCGGAGGATTGGCCGCATCAATCGATTTCGGAGCCAACCGCTTGACCAGTTGACGTGAAAGGTAGCCGATCATTTCCCGAGGAAGAAGCATTCGCTTACCAGTTTAGTGTACAAATGGGAGGTTGGCTTCAGAATCTCCGCATTCCTCGTACGCTGTCATCGGTGGCGGCATCATTGGACTCGCGGTGGCCTATCAGCTCACCCGTACCTTCCCGTCGGCCCGCGTCACTGTTTTTGAAAAAGAGTCCGCCGTCGGCCAGCACCAGAGCGGCCACAACAGCGGCGTCCTCCACGCCGGCCTCTACTACAAGCCCGGTTCACTCAAAGCCCGGATGTCCACCACCGGCATCCGCCGCATGGTCCAGTTCTGCGACGAACACGCCATCCCCTACGAACGCTGCGGCAAGTTAGTCGTCGCCACTGAACCGGACGAGATCGACCGGCTGAAGGAGCTCCTCGCGCGCGGCCAGGCCAACGGCCTCGCCGGCCTCCGCTGGATGAGCCCCGAAGAGATGCGCGAGCGGGAGCCGCACGTGGCCGGCCTGGCCGGCGTCGAGGTCCCCGAAGAAGGCATCGTCGACTATCCCGCCGTCTGCCGTAAGCTCGCCGAGTTGATCCAGGCGGCCGGTGGCCAGGTGCACACCAGCGCCCCCGTCCGCTCCATCCGCCCCGAGGGCCGCGGCTGGCTGATCGCGGGCGGTGCGCATGAAGCCCCGGTCGATTTCCTGTTCAACTGCGCCGGCCTCTACTGCGACCGCATCCTCGAGTTGGCGGGCGAAGTCCGCACGGCGCGCATCGTGCCCTTTCGCGGCGAGTACTTCCTGCTCGCGCCCGAAGCCGCGAACCTCGTCAAGCACCTCATCTATCCCGTGCCCGATCCCAAGTTCCCCTTCCTTGGTGTCCACTACACGCGCATGATTCACGGCGGCGTCGAAGCCGGCCCCAACGCCGTTCTCGCCACCGCCCGCGAAGGCTACACCTGGCGCAAGTTCGTCGCCGGCGACGTCGCCGACGTCTTCTCCTTCCCCGGCTTCTGGCGCTTCCTCCGCAAGTACCCGTCGATGGCGTTCTACGAAGTAAAGCGCTCGCTGCTCAAGCAGGAGTTCTGCCGCTCTCTGCAGCGGCTCATCCCCGCCATCGAAGCCAGGCATCTGCTCCCCGGCGGCGCCGGCATCCGCGCCCAGGCTCTCGGACCCGATGGCACGCTCCTCCAGGACTTCGACTTCGTCCTCCGCCGCAACGCCCTCCACCTGATCAACGCTCCTAGCCCCGGCGCCACCGCCTCGCTGGCTATCGCCGACCACCTCCTGGACCAGGTGAAGCTGCAAACTTTCTGAGAACGAATTCCCAACATCGTTGATTTTGAGAAGGCGTTTTCACTATGATGAGGACTGATGCCTCGTCTTACCCTCGCCCTCCTGCTCGCCACCAGCCTCTACGGACAGTCGCTCGGCAATGCCGGCCGCGTCGAAGGCCGCATCACGGACCCCTCCGGCGCCGCTGTCGCCGGCGCTCACGTCGACATCACCAACCCCCTTACGACCTTCCGCCAAACCATCACCAGCGACGCTGACGGCAGCTACCGCTTTCGCCAATTGCCGTTCAACCAGTACCACCTCACCGTCACCGCGCCGGGCTTCGCCCCCTTCACCAGCGACTTCTCCATCCGCAGCGCCGTCCCCATGACCGTCCCCATCAAGCTCAAGCTCGCCTCCAGCACCACCAGCGTCGAGGTCGAAGCCTTCGGCACGGACCTCCTGGAGAACATCAACTTCGCCCACAACGACATCGACGCCAAAGGCCTCGAGAAGATGGCTCTGAATTCGCCCGCCGCCGGCTTGAGCGACGCTCTCACCCTGGGTTCTCCGGGCGTGGTCGCCGACGCAAACGGCTTCTTCCACCCCATCGGCGACCACGCCCAAACCAGCTTCGTCGTCGACGGCCAGCCCATCAACGACCAGCAGTCGAAGGCCTTCTCCACCCAGATTCCGGTCAACGCCATCCAGTCTCTTGAAGTCGTCACCGGCGCCCCCAGCGCCGAGTACGGCGACAAGACCGCGCTGGTCGTCTCCACCACCACCAAGTCCGGCCTGGGTCGCCCCGAAGGCTATGGCAGTCTGCAGACCAGCTACGGCTCCTTCGGCACCACCCAGACCGAAGGCACCTTCGGCGCCGGCAACGCCAAGTTCGGCAACTTCCTCGCCGTCACCACCGGCCGCAGCGGACGCTTCCTCGATACCCCGGAGTTCCGCCCCCTCCACGACGTCGGCAACCATCAGACGATCTTCGATCGCCTTGACTACCAGCCCAACGCGCGCCATGCCTTCCACGTCAACATCCTCGGCGGCCGCAACTCCTTCCAGGTGCCCAACACCTACGATCAGCCCAATCAGGATCAGCGCCAGCTCACCACCACGGCCAACGTCGGCTTCGGCTGGATCTACTCGGCTTCACCCTCCACCCTGCTCACCGTCAACCCCTTCGTCCGTCAGGACCGCGTCACCTACTTCGCCAGCCCAAACCCGGCCGACGACACGCCCATCACGCTCGGGCAGGACCGGCATCTCACCAACTGGGGCACCCGCGTCGACCTCTCCCACGTCTCCGGCCGTCACACTCTCAAGTTCGGCTATCAGACCATGCAAACCCGCCTCGTCGAGAACTTCTTCCTCGGCGTCACTGACCCGGCCTACAACCCCGTCTGCGTCGACGACGATGGCGAGCCCGCCGGTCCCAACACCGTTCGCGACCCCGCCCGTTGCGCCAGCCTCGGCTTCGAGCCGAACGAGAATCTGCAGCCCGGCCTGGTCCCCTTTGACCTCACCCGTGGCGGCCAGCTCTTCCGCTTCCACGGCCGCCAGAACATCAATCAGCACTCTCTCTACGGGCAGGACCAATGGCGCCTTGGCGGTTTGAACATCATGATCGGCTTCCGCTACGACCGTTATCTTGGCCTTGTGAAAGCCCACGGGCTCCAGCCCCGCGCCGGCCTCTCCCACCAGATCAAGGCCACCGGCACCGTGCTCCGCGCCGCCTTCTCCCGCACCTTTGAAACGCCCTACAACGAGAACCTGATCCTGTCGAGCTCCACCGGCGCGGGCGGCGGCCTCGCGCAGAACGTCGCCGGCGCGACCAACGTCGAACCCATCCGCCCCGGCAATCGCAATCAGTACAACGTCGGCTTCCAGCAGGCGCTGGGTTCCCACTTCATCTTCGAAGGCGACTACTTCTGGAAGTTCACGCGCAACGGCTTTGACTTTGGCGCCGTGCTCACCACACCGCTGGTCTTCCCCATCTCCTGGTACAAGAGCAACATCAGCGGCTTCTCGCTCCGCCTGTCATCGGTGAACTGGCACGGCCTGCAAGGCTACTGGCTGGGCGGCCACGGCAAGGCCCGTTTCTTCGGTCCCTCCAACGGCGGCCTCATCTTCCCCGATTCGCTCGAAGAAGGCGTCTTCCGCATCGACCACGATCAGGCCTTCCAATCCACCACCCACATCGTTTATCGCGTGCCGAAATCGAGCTGGTTTGCGGCTTACACCTGGCGCTATGACTCGGGCCTGGTCTCCGGCGGCATCGACTCGCGGGAAGCGGCCTTCGAACTAACCGCCGCGCAGCAGGCGGCCATGGGGCTTTACTGCGGCGCCAACTACGCCACCCGCACCAATCGCCTCACTGAGTGCGATGACGATTCGCCCTTCGGCGCCTTGCGCTATCGCATCCCCGTGGATGGCACCGGCGACCCCGACCATCGCCCCTCGCGCGTGGCGCCCCGCCATCTCCACACGCTCTCGCTGGGCAACGACAATCTCTTCCGCGGCGAGCGTTGGAAAGTGACGGCGCGCTTCAACATTGCCAACCTCACCAACACCCAGCGGCTGTATAACTTCCTGTCGCCCTTCGGCGGCACGCACTTCGTCACCCCGCGCGCCTATAGCGTCGCCCTGGGCTTTACGTTTTAGATGAAGGCCGTCGTCCGGATGCCGGAGATCTCAAAACGTTTCCGGCACCGGATGTTTTTGCACTGCGCATGCGTATCGAGCAGCACCAGGTAGCTCTGCAGCTTGGCAAACCGCGCGCGGTCGCGTTCGTCCGCCCCGCCGGGAATACGGTCCTTCTTTTTGCGCAGAATCCACTTCACATCGTAAGTGTCGGAGGTCTTGCAGAAATTGCAATTGAGCGTGGCCGGCTTGGTCACTTGTGATTCGTTAAAAAATGCCCGCTCTTCCATGCAGTTAGTATCTCACCATCTCTCCATCGAAGCGGGTGAAACCGCAGCTGACGCGGTCCGCCAGGTTCTTCGCGCCGCGGCAGTATTCGCGCCCGCGATGCGCGGCGATGTAAGCCTGCTCCACCTCGCGTAAACGGCGCGCGCGTTCGTCGGTGCGGGGGTGCGAACGGAAGAAATCGCTGAGGCCCTGCACCGCCGCCCCGGTCGCCTCGCCCAACGGCGAGCGCGGCTGCCTGACGCCTCCGCCCGGCTCGAGCAGTTCCATCAGCGCGGCCATCGCATTGCTGCCGCCTGTGGGGTCGTAGCCGGCTTCGGCCGCCAACCATTGCCCCTGCGCATCCGCCTCATACTCCTGATACGGCGCATAGGCTACGGCCCCCACGCGGCGCATCGCGTCGGCCAACGCGCCCGCGCCCTCGGGCAGCTTCAGTTCCTTCATCTTGAGCTCGTATTGGAAGCGCTCCACGCAATGCCGCAGATCGACGTGGGCGACCTCATGCCCCAGAATGGCCGCCAATTGGCTCTCATCGCGCAGCGCCTTCAGCAACCCGGAGTAGACGAAGATGTAGCCGCCCGGCAAAGCAAACGCGTTCACCTGCGGCGAGTCGATCACGCGAAAGCGGTAGATGATCCGCTGGCGCTTGACTCCGCGTGCCACGGCGTTACCCACCTGAATCACGTAGGCGTTCTCCCGGCTCAAGGACGCCCCCGCGGGTTGCATCCGCTCAGCGAGTTGAGCACCGAACTCCATCTCCGTGTCTTCCTGCACGCGCACCATCTGCAAGGGCACGGCGTCCACGTCGCGGAGGATGTCGCCCCACATCTCGAGAACAGAGCCGAAGCTCGCCGCGCGGTCCACCGGCGAGAGCGACGCCCCCACGGCCCCCGCCACAAGTAATCCGCCGACCAGATAGAAAGTAAGTGGAGGCCGCATAACTTACAGGATCCTCTTTAACTGCTCGCGGTAGCGCGTATACAACCAACTGGCCGCCATCAACAGAGCGCCCAGCACAATGAAGCTAGCAATGCGGGCCAGGCCCTGCAGCGAAGATAAGTCATAGAGAAACAACTTACCGATACAGAACAGGAAAAAGCCCAGGCCGGAGAAGCGCATCACGCGCTCGGCCGTAATGAAGCCCCCCACCAGCAGCGCCACCCCCTCGATGCTCCAAGCGACGGTGAGCATGGGGCCGGAGACCTGGTTATAGAGAATGGCCGCCAGCAGCGCCGCGCCCAAGACGGCATAAGCCGGCCGGGCCCAACGCTCCCACCGGGTGAGCGCTTCGCGTGGCGCCAGCCGATGTCCCGCGAACAGGCCGGCCATCACCAGGAGGCTCGTGGCGACGCGCAAGGTGGAGTCAGCGAGCGAGAAGCTCACGCTCCACGCGCGCAGGAACGCCGCCACCGCCATCAGATACGCCTGCCAGCGCAGGTCCGGAATCGAAGAGCGCAAGCCAAACCACAGCACCAGTAAGCCAGCCATCATCGTGCCCGCCCCCGATTGCGCGCGCCCGATCTCCAGACGCACCAGAAGCACGGCCAGCACCGGTGGCAGCCACAGGTACAGCCGGAGCCGGCTACGCCACCACAGGTAGTAGAAAAGCGGTATGAACGGCGCCACCGTCAGCAGGCGATGCGAGAACGGCCCGGTGCGGCTGAGCGCTGGCAAGTTACTCATCAGCAAGCGGCCAAAGGATGCGATGGCCACCGAATGGCCCGCCCAGCGCAACTCCGGAAAGTCCACCAGCACGCCTGCTTCGAGCAGAGCGAGCGCCAGCAACCCCCAGGCGGGCGCGGCGAGTGTACCGGGCAATACCCGCCAGAGCAGCGTCGTCCCGCCGAGCGCGACATATTGCCAAGCCACCGTGAGCACCAGACGGCGCTGCAGGCCTGCCTCCATCTGCCGCCAGCCCCAACCCACGGCGACGAAGCACACCGAGAACAGGGCCCAAGCCATCCACGACGTGTGGGGCCGCTCGAACATCGTGTAAGCGAGCGCCGCCAGAATCGGCCCCATCAGGAAGTAAGCCTGATACCGCAGGTCGCGCCAGGTGAGCCGCTCGCCCGCCAGCGCCACCAGCGCCGCCAGCACGGACCAACCGGCAAACACCCAGCCTTCAGGCAGTTCACCGGCCAGCACCAGCGCGAGCACAACCGTCGCGCCCCAGCCGTAGGGCACCAGTCCGGAGACTACGCGGTCGAAGTAGAAGACCAGGCCCATCAGAACGCCCAGCGGTGTCACCGCTTCGAGCTTCCAGCCCAGCCAGTTGAGGGCGCCGTTCTGCCGGTCATCGACGAGCACCAGCTTCGAAAGCGCCAGCGCATTGATCGCCAGCGCGACCCACCGCGAAAGCGGCGCCTTCGATCGCCAAGCCAGCACGAACAGCGCTTGACCTTCCACCAGCAACGCCAAGGTCGCCGCCAGGCGCTCAAATCGCAGCAGGATGGCGACCGCCGCCACGGCGCTGGTCGCTGCCAGCGCCAGGCCGGGCACGCTCCACCAACGGGCATCTTCGGCCACATCGCGATGCCGCCGGAAGAAAGCGCTCACCGCGAAAGCAATGGCGGCCAGCCCCATGAACGACGAGTAGTGCTCGGGCGCGGCTCCGCGCGTGGTGAGGAGCGAAGCGGAGATGAAGGCCATCGTGTTGAGCACATACTGCACCGCGTCGAGCGGCGTGGCGAGCGCGGCCTGACGCGCGCGCCAATGGTCGAAAAGCTCAAACAGCAGCCAGTAGACCCACAGAATCGGATGCCCCACACCGGGGATGAAGCCTACCGTGGGAGGCAGGAAAGCCACAGTCGTGTAGGCGAGCAGGATGCCGAACAGCGGCATGTAGCGCCAGTGGAACCGTGCGCTCACGGCGAGCAAGCCGGCGGCGAGCAAGGCGGAAGCCACCATGGCGAAGGCCGAGGAGGGGTCCACCTGCAGGGCCGCAAACGCCGCGAAGAAGGCGAGCCCGGTGACCCATTCGCTCTCATACCGTAAGGACCGGCCCACCATCACCGCGCCCACCAGCAACAGCACCGCCAGCCCCACCGGGGGACTCTCAATGACACGCGACTCCGGAATGCCATGCGCCGCGAACGCCGTGAAGTAGAGCATCGCCCAGCCCGCCGCCAGCAGGCCGATGGAGAAGATCTTGTAGCGCGGCTGACGCTCCACCCACATCCCGGCGCCGATCAGGACGGCGGACACCAGGATGCCCACGGCGATCTTGCCCGCCGGCCCCATCGCGTCGAGCGAGAAGCGCAGGAACAGAGCGAGGCCGATGACCAGGATCAGCGCGCCGAGCTTGTTCAGAATGCTGCCACCGAGCAGTGCTTCCCACTCTTCACCTTGAAAGCGATCGCGCCAGTTCGGTTTGGGCACCGGAGGCAGCCAGGTGGGAGGGGGAACTGGTTCGGGAGCCGGAGGTGGCGGCGGCGCGTTCAGCCACGCCGGCAGAGGGGGCGGCTCCTCGCTGGGGCTCGCGGGCGGTGTGGGTGGCGGCGTGGGCGCCGGGGACGGAGTCGGACGAGGCTCTTCAGTGACCGGGGAGCGGCGCGACTCGAGCGCCAGTTCGGCGGCATAGATGCGGGCCGTGAGATCGCGCACCCGCTCGGTGAGTTCCCGAGTGTGCGCTCGCTGCCGGTAAACGGCGATGGACAACGCCACCAGCGCGATGAAGAGGATGAATTCCATCTACTCCCGATTGAGCGTCTTCACCCGGTAAAAAGGCTTGGCCTTTTCGGCGGGTTCCTGGCTGTAGATCTGTTCGGTCTTGGCCGGGTCATAGTCGCGCCACAACCAGGTGAGGGCCGCGGGAGCTTCGGCGTTGCCGTGGCCGCCGTTGTGGGTGCCGATGCCGAAGCTGAGCTTGAAGTCGTAGTCGCGCATCTTCAGCGAATTGGCCATTTGCAGATTCTGATAGGGCCAACTGCCGTGCGTATTCTCGAGGTCTTCGCTGCCGTCCTGCAGCCAGACGCGGATGTTGCGCTTGGGCTCCTTGCGGATCTTGAACGGATAGACGTTGCCACCGTCGAGTTCGCCGGGCTTCCACTGAATGCTGGTGAAGCTGCCGATGCGCGAAAGGACGCGGCTGAACTGGTTCGGCATGAACCAGGCGACGTTGAAGGCGCAGATGCCGCCCGAGGAGTTGCCGGCGATGGCGCGGCTGTAGGGATCCTGGCGGAGGTTGTAGGACTTGCTTACTTCGGGCAGGATCTCCTCCATCAGGAAGCGGCCGTAGGTGTCATCGACGGTGTCGTATTCGATGGACCGCATGCGCTTCTCGCCCACCAACCCGGGCTGGATGAAGATGTGGACGGCGACGGGGATCTTCTTCTGATGGGTGAGGTTGTCGAGGACGATCTGCAGGCGGCTGCCGCCTTCGCGCGCGGTGTAGCCGGCTCCGTCCTGCCAGACCATGACGGCCGCGGGCTGCGACGGGTTGTACTGGGCGGGGACGTAGGTCCAATAGTCGCTGAGCATGCCGGGGTAGACGCGGCTGGTGTGGACGATCTTAGCGGAGAGCTTGCCGCGAGGAACGCCGGCCTGTTCATAATGGTCCGGGGTAAAGGCAGGGACATCGTTCTTGCCGCCGAAGGGCTGGTCGTCGATGAGGTAGGCGAAGCGATGAATGGTGCCCGTTTTGAGGGTGGCGCGATGAATCCACAGGTCGCCGGCTTTCTTCAAGCGAAGGGGGGCGCCTTCGTCGATGGAGATCGAGGGCTGGCGCGCCGCCTTAACGGCGAAGATGAAGTCCGGAGGCGTCCGAGAACGCGGCGGAACCGGGAGAGAGTTTGAAGAGATCCGGCTGCGCGGCCAAAATGCCGGCGCCCAAGGCGATGCCCAACAGCAGCTTCATATCGGGACAAGAATACCAGAGCTTCCCCGGCCGGAAACAGTTACCCTAAGTGATAGACACTGTGGACACAATCGGGCGTTATCAGATTCAAGGGGAGTTGGGAAGGGGGGCGATGGGCGTGGTCTATCGCGCACTCGACCCGGCGATTGGCCGCATCATTGCGATCAAGACCATCTATCTGAGCTCGCTGACGGACCCGCAAGACCGGGCTCGGCTGCATGAACGGCTGCGCCGCGAGGCGCAATCGGCCGGTATTCTGTCGCATCCGAACATCGTCACCATCTACGACATCCAGGAGCAGGGCGACACGGCCTATATCTTCATGGAGTTTGTGGACGGGCCGACGCTCGAGAGCATCACGTCGGACCGGCGCGCGCCCAGCCCCTCGACGCTGCTGGCGCTGCTGAAGCAGGTGGCCGCCGCGCTCGACTTCGCGCACTCGAAGGGAATCGTCCACCGCGACATCAAGCCGGCCAACATCATGATCCAGGGCGAGCGGATCGCCAAGGTGACCGACTTCGGCATTGCGCGGATCAACGCGCAGGCGTCGGTGTCCCAGGGGACGACGATTGCCGGGACGCTGCTGGGGACGCCGAACTACATGTCGCCCGAACAGATTCAGGGTGAGCCGGTGGATGGGCGGGCGGATCAGTTCTCGCTCGGGGTGCTGGCCTACGAACTGTTGACCGGGGAGAAGCCGTTTACCGCGGACAGCATTCCGGCGCTGATCTACAAGATTCTGAACCTGGACGCGCCGCCCGCCGAGCGCATCAACGCGACGCTCCATCCGGATGCGGGAGCGGCCTTGGCGCGGGTGATGGACAAGCAGCGCGACCGGCGCTTTCCGAACTGCGTGGCATTTGTGGAAGCGCTCGAGTTGGGGCTGGCGCGGCAGCCGAACTGGCGTCCCCTGCCCCGCGGCGCGAGTGACTCGGCGCCGACGGTGGCCAGTTTGCCGGGACTCGAAGCCACGGTGATCTCCGAGCCGAATCCGGTTCGTCCGCAGCCGCCGCCCGCCAAGGTGGCGCCGGCGGTGGCTGAGCCGGTGGTGCTGCCGCGCTTGCCGGACTTGCCGGAGCCGCGTCCGCGCACCGACCCCGAGGCGGCTGAAATGCGCAAGGGGAGCCGGATGCTGAAGTTTGCCGGCATGGCCGCCGGAGTGGCGTTGCTGGCGGCAGCCGGGGTGGTCTACTGGGCGCAGCATACGGACTTTGCGGCGCAGGCGCCCGCGGCGCCCTCCACGACGTCGAGCAAGCCAACGCCGCCCGCACAGACTCCGGGGGAAACGAAGACGCCAGAGGCTACGCCCGCGGAACCGAAACCGGCGGAACCGAAACCGGCGGAACCGAAGGCGGCTGAGTCGAAACCAGTTGAGCCGGTAGAGGCGCCGAAGCCCGAGATGCCGAAGCCACAGACCCAGCAGCAAACCGGCGGGCTGCAGCTCTATCCGGTGAGCCTGCGTTCGCAGCCGGAGGGGGCGACGGCGGTGCTCGAGAGCGGGCGCGGCTGCACGACGCCTTGCGACATCCAGGTGCCGGCCGGACGGCACACGGCGACGTTTACCCTGGAGGGCTACACGGCCGCGATCCAGCGGTTTGAGGCGCCGGCGCAGAGCAACGTCTTTGCCCGGCTCGATGCCAATACGGGCACGGTGTTTTTGGACTCGACTCCGCCCGGTTCCTCGATTCGCGTGGATGGCAAGGACATGGCGGCGAAGACGCCGACGTCGCTGACGCTGCCCGCGGGGCGGCACAAGATCGAATTTCTGAGAGACGGCTTTCCGACGCAGCAGCAGGAGGTGGACGTGAAAGACGGCGCCATCTCGAGATTGAGTATTCGATGGAGTGATAAGAAGTGACCAACCGACGCCTATTCCTTGCCACCCTGAGCAGCGCCCCCTGGCTGAATGCCGCCGACACGCCGAAGCGGGACGGGAAGGTGATGTCCACGCGTCCATTCGACATTGAGATGGACCTGGACGGCTTTGCCGACTATCTGACGCCGAACGATCGGTTCTACGTGCGGACGCACCACTACACGCCGAATATGAAGGCGGAGACCTTCAAGCTGGAAGTGGGGGGTGAGGTGGGTAACCAGTTGACGCTGAGCCTGGACGAGTTGAAGAAGATGCCGGCGACGGAACTGGTGAGCGTGTGCGAGTGCGCCGGCAATGGCCGGTCCTTCTACGAGCCGCCCATGCCGGGCCTGCAGTGGGAGCATGGCGCGGTGGGGAACGCGAAGTGGCGCGGGGTACGTCTGGCGGATGTGCTGAAGCGGGCGGGCGTGAAAACGAGCGGCAAGTACGTGCTGTTCAATGGCGGAGACGTGCCGGTGGGCAAGATGCCGGACTTTCAGCGGACGATTCCGCTGACCAAGGCGATGGAGAACCACACGCTGTTGGCCTATGAGATGAACGGCGAGACGCTGCCGATGTCGCACGGGTTCCCGCTGCGCCTAGTGGTGCCGGGCTGGGCGGGCGACTGCTGGGTGAAGTGGTTGACGAACATCACGGTGCTGGACAAGGAGTTCGACGGCTTCTTTATGAAGACGGCGTACCGGCATCCCGGGAAGCCGGTGGTACCGGGCGTGGCAGTAGACCCGGCGCAGATGAAGCCGGTGGAGACGCTGCACATCAAGAGCGTGATTGCGGCTCCGCGGGCAGGGGCGGCGCTGAAGCCGGGGGCTCCGGTACGGGTGGCGGGTACGGCATGGAGCGGCATGTCGCCGGTGGCGCGGGTAGAGGTTTCGACCGACCGCGGCCGGACGTGGAAGCCGGCCAGCCTGGGCGCCGATAAGCACACTTTCGGGTGGCGGCAATGGCACTACGAATGGACGCCGCAAACCACCGGCCATTATGTGCTGATGGCGCGGGCGCGGGACATTTCCGGCGACACGCAGCCTTTCGAGCCGGAGTGGAATCCGTCTGGTTACCTGTGGAATGTGGTGCACCGGGTGGCGGTGGAGGTGACGGACAGCCCGACGGCGAAAGCCCCCGAGCCGGCACCGGCGACGGTGCCGGAGTTGGCCGCGTACCGGGAGAAGTGCCTGGCCTGCCACGACGAGAAGCCAATCGCGCAGCAGCGGCTGACGCGCGCACAATGGGACCGCGAAGTGACGAAGATGACCAACTGGGGGGCGAACGTGAAGGCCACCGATAAGGATGAGTTGGTGGACTACCTGACGCGGCGCTTTGGGCCGCGGCCGCGCCGTTAAAGGCGGCGCAGGGCGTTAGACGCAGAGCGGTTTGTGCGCCTCGCCCGCGAGGACCTGACGACGATTCTCCCAGGCCCACCAGCCGGCGAGGGCGGTGGCGAGAACGGTATCGTCGTGACCGCTGGACGCTGCTGGTTCGTAGCCGGGGGAGCCACCGGCATTCTGGCGACGTTCGAACTGCAGCAACTCGTGGCGCAGAACATCCGCGCCGGACGCGCGGGCGGCGATGCGCAAATGATTTTGTTCGAGGAGAAGTTCCAGGCGCGTGATGAGTTCGTGCTTGGGAACGTTGCGGCCCCAGCGCGTAACCTGGGTGTGCTCGCCCCCGGTGATGTTGACCGCCAGGAAGTGGACGGCTAAGCGTTCCCGCTGGATCAATTCGACGACACACTCACCGTGGCCGGTGGCGTCGACAATCAGCGAGGCATGGCGGGCAATTTGGGGATGACGGCAGATGCGCACTAACTCGGGCACGAGGGCCAAGTAGGGAGTGCCCAAGGGGAACTGACGGACGTAGCGGAGGTGCAATTCGCGGCGGTAGAGCTGCTGGCGATAGTAGGGATCGACGGTGCCGGTGGGAACGGTGCGGTACTCGACGATGACGACGGCGGCGTGATCCTGCTTTTTGCCGAGGTCGACGCCGATGTAGTAGTGGGGGTGGCAGGGCAGCCTGAAGAACGTTTCGGTGCGGTCGAGGAGGAGCGGATCGACATTGGACAGGAAGGCGCGTTCAATGGTTTGGGGGCGGAAGGCGGCGCAATCGGTGGTGGTGAACTGGCAGAGATACTCCTGGGCGAACTGATCGACGGTTTTGCGCGAGCGTTCGAGAGCGAGGAAGGCGGGGTCAATGCGTCCACTCGAGCCGGGTCCTTCGGCGGGGGCGGTGAGGCGGAGGGTGCGGGCGGGGTCCGCGCGGATGAACTCCTGGTGAAAGAAGCCGCGCTGGCCTTGGGGGGTGGAGAGGAGCCAGAGGTCACCGCGGGTGGCCGCGAGCAGGGGCGTGACGGCGGAGTAGACGTCATCGGGGACGAAGGCGGCCTCGTCGATGATGAGCAGGTTGGCACTCCAGCCGCGAGCGTGATCGGCGTCGGCGGCGATGGGGAGAATGAGCGAGCCGTTGGGGAAGCGGACGGAGCGCGGGTTAGTGCCGTCGGTGGTGACGGACAAGCCGAGGTCGGTGGCAAAGGTGCGGCAGCGCTGGGTGAGGATTTTGGCCTGCTCCAGAGTGGGCGAGATGATGACAATCAACTGGCGAGGGGCGCGGAGAGCCTGAGCCAGGGCGCGGAGGGCGGTGATGGTGGTTTTGCCCCATTGCCGGTGGCAATTGAGGATGACATGCGGGCGTTGGGTGTTGAGTAGCTCGCGTTGAACCGGGTCCGGGGTGAACGAGAGGAGGCGCTGCGCGAGGGCGAGCGGCTCCAGAGAAGGGTCCGGGCGCACGAGGGCGACGGAGGGCGGCTCGTAATGTTTGAAGAGGCTCATCGAAGTTTATGCGGCGCGCGGGGGCTTGGGCGGATTGGTGGGCGGAGCTTTGGTGGCGGGGCTTTTCGGCTCGTTTCGTGGGTCGTGGGTGGACGCGGGGCCGTGGGAGCCGGAGTTTCCCGGTTTGGACGACGGGTTCCCCGCCGGGGCGGGTTGCGGGTCGGCCGAAGGGGGTTCGTCGAGGTC
>JBGAHE010000174.1:0-7808 GCA_044226365.1 Bryobacteraceae bacterium | reverse complement strand
AAATTACGGAATTATGCGGCTACTCGTCGTCGAAGACGAAAAACGGATCGCTGATTTCCTGGCGCGTGGACTCGAGAGTGCGGGGTACGCGGTGGACGTCGCCGCTGACGGAAGCTCCGGCCTCGACCTCATCCACCAGAGCGACTACGACCTGGTGATCCTCGACATGATGCTGCCCGACATGGACGGCCTCACGGTCCTCGAGAAGATCCGCAACCGCAAGACCTCGCCGCCTGTGCTCATCCTGAGCGCCCGCGGCGGCGTCGACGATCGCGTCAAGGGCCTGGAACTCGGCGCCGACGACTATCTCACCAAGCCGTTCGCCTTCGTCGAACTGCTTGCCCGCGTGCGCGTTCTTCTGCGCCGCGGCCAGCCCATGCCGGAGCGTCTCCAGGTGGGCGACCTGGTTCTCGATTGCATCCGCCGCAAAGTCCATCGCGGCTCCGACCAGATCGACCTCGCCCCCAAAGAGTTCTCGATCCTCGAATACCTCATGCGCAGCAAAGGCCGCCCGGTCAGCCGCACCATGATCGTCGAGCATGTCTGGGACATGGATTACGACGGCCTCACGAACATCGTCGACGTCTACATCCGCCACCTCCGGGCCAAGGTCGACGACCGTTACACCGATAAGCTCATCCACACCGTTCGCGGCGTGGGCTACCTGGTGGACGAACCCGGCGAGAAGGGTACCGAGAAGTCCGCCAAGTCCGAACCCGCCCCCGTGCTGAGCGAATAAGCCGATGCCTTTGCAGGCGAGAAGCGGCTGGCGTTCGGTCACGCGCAGTCTCCGTTTCCGTCTCACGGTCAGCTATGTGGTCCTGTTCACCGTGGCCTTGGTCGCCATCGGCTTCGGCTTTCGCGGGCTGATGTCGCAAGCCTCGCGTCATCAGGTTGAGCTGACGCTCGAGGAAGAATTCGGCGAAGTGAAAGGCTTCCTGCGCATGGAGCGCAACCGTCCCGTCTGGTTTTACGACCGGCAGGATCCGGACGAAGCCGCCATCGTTTCGCGCGTGCGCAACGGAGTCTTTCTGCTCACCGACGCCACCGGCCATCCTCTCGAAGCCTCTTTGCAATACCGCCGTTTGGGCCTGGAGCCCACGCAGGAGATTGTCAGCGTCATGACCGCCAACCGCCCGCGCCTGAAGGTCCGGCGCGACGCGGAAGGGCATGAGTTCGTCATTCGCGAAGGCATCCTGGTGGATGGCAAGTCGCGTTACTTCGTCGCCTTGGGCCTCTCGCTCGCCGACGCGAATGTGATGATCGACCAGTTCACGCGCGCCTATTTCATCCTCATGCCGCTGGGTCTGGTGCTGATCGCCGCCGCCGGCTGGTGGTTCGCCGGACGTGCGTTGGCGCCGGTGGTGGAAATTGCCGATGCCGCCCGCCATATCGGCGGATCAAACCTGGCCTTGCGCCTCACGCCGCCTGGCTCCAATGACGAACTGGCCAATCTGGTGGCCACCTTCAACGGCATGATGGAGCGCCTGGAGCAGTCCTTCAATCAGATCCGGCAGTTTTCCACCGACGTCTCGCACGAGTTGCGCACACCGCTCACGGTCATTCGCGGGCATCTCGAAGTCGCGTTGATGACGGCGAAGACACCCGAGCAATATCAGGAGTCCATTCTCACGGCGCTGCAGGATGTCGAGCGCATTAGCCAGATCGTGCGTGCGCTGTTGCAACTCTCCCAGGCCGAAAGCGGCCAGTTGGCGTTGCACCACGAGCCCGTCGACCTGGTGAAGCTGATCGAAGAGCTCACCGAGCAATTCGCCATGGCTGGCGAAGACCAGGACATTCGTCTCGAGACGCGGCTGCCGGACGAAGCGTGCGTCCAAGGCGACCGGGTTCAGTTGGAGCGCCTGATCACCAACCTGGTCACCAATGCCATGAAATATTCACCTGATGGCAGCCGCGTCACGATCTCGGTGGTGCCCACTGAAACCAGCATCGAGCTCATCGTCGAGGATCAA
The DNA here is from genome assembly GCA_044226365.1 of Bryobacteraceae bacterium. Taxonomy (GTDB): domain Bacteria; phylum Acidobacteriota; class Terriglobia; order Bryobacterales; family Bryobacteraceae; genus JALHNI01. The sequence continues at coordinate 5,835 of JBGAHE010000174.1, read as the reverse complement.
GGGCAGGGCATTCCCGCCGTCGACCTGCCGCATATCTTCGATCGCTTCTACCGCGTGCGCGGCCGGGAAGCGAGCCCCGAGAAAGGCCTCGGCCTGGGACTCAGCTTCGTCGCCTGGATCGTCAAGGCCCATGGCGGCACCATTCATGTCGATAGCACCGTCGGCCAGGGCAGCCGTTTCGTCGTCTCTTTGCCCACCGCCGAGGAGAGTTTAGAATCGACACATGAGCTTCGAGATACAAAAGCGTGAGCGTGAGGGCGTCGTCATCCTCGACGTCAGCGGAAGGCTGGTGGTGGGTGACGCGGCTTCAAAACTCCGCGAAGAGATTCTGGCGTTGTCGGCCGCCGGGCACAATAAAGTTGTCCTGAATCTCGCCGGCGTGGACTTCATCGATTCCACTGGCCTGGGCGCGATGGTGATCTCGTTTACCACGCTGAAGAAAGCCGGCGGCGCGCTCAAGCTCTGTAACCTCGCCGAACGCGAAATTGAACTGCTGGTGCTTACCAAGCTCACCAGCGTCTTCGAACTCTTCGACGATGAGCAGCATGCGCTCAACAGCTTCTTTCCGGGCCGAGAACTGAAGCGGTTCGACATTCTCAGCTTCGTGCAGAAGCAGCGCGAGGAGAACAAGTGAGCCGCCGGACTTGGCGGTACCTGCTCAGTTTTTCCATCGCGGCGCTGGCCGCGGCTCAGCCTCCCACCGCGCTGGATCGTTACGTGGCCGCGCCGGACGGGAGCTACAAGTGGGAAGTCGTGAAGACCTATCCGTCGGCGAACGCTACGGCCTTCGTCGTCGACATGACGAGCCAGACCTGGCTGACGCCGGCGGAAGTGGACCGGCAACTCTGGCAGCATTCACTCACCATCATTCGGCCCAAGGAGCTAAAGACCGACGTCGCGTTTTTATTCATCACCGGCGGCGCCAACAACGGGCGCTTGCCCACGCCGGACATGGGCTTGGTGGACGCTTCGCTCGCGACCGGGTCCGTGGTGGCCGAGTTGCGCATGGTGCCGAATCAGCCGCTCACTTTCGCCGGCGCCGGGCCGATGACCGAAGACGGACTCATCGCTTATACCTGGGATAAGTTTCTGCGCACCGGCGACGAGAAGTGGCCGATGCGCCTGCCGATGACCAAAGCCGCCGTGCGCGCGCTCGACACGGTGACGGCCTTCTGTGCGTCCGAACAAGGAGGCAAGGTCAAGGTCGATCGCTTCGTGGTGGCCGGCGGTTCGAAGCGCGGGTGGACGACGTGGACCACCGCGGCCGTGGAAGCCGCGGCCGGCAAGCGCGTGGTGGGCATCGTGCCACTGGTGATCGACCTGCTCAACATCGTGCCGAGCTTCGAGCATCATTACCGCGTCTACGGCGACTGGTCGCCCGCCATTCAGGACTACGTCAAGGCCGGTATCATGAACTGGACCGGCACCAAGCAGTACAAAGCGCTGATGAAGATCGAAGAGCCGTTCGAATACCGCGAGCGTCTCACCATGCCCAAGTATGTGGTGAACTCCGCGGGCGACCAGTTCTTCATTCCGGACTCTTCGCAGTTCTACTGGGATCAACTGAGGGGTCCGAAATACCTGCGCTACGTGCCCAACACCGATCACTCCCTGCGCAACTCCGACGCCCTGCAGGGCGCTGTCGCGTTCTATGATTCGGTGATCCAGGCCAAGACGCCGCCGAAGTACGGCTGGAAGTTCGAGAAGAACGGCGACATCGTCGTGACGACCGAGGGCGAACCGACGAGCGTCAAACTCTGGGCGGCCCACAATCCGGAGAAGCGCGACTTCCGCCTGGCCGTGATCGGGCCGGCCTACAAGCCGACTGATCTGGCTCGCGATGCCAAGGGGCGCTGGGTGGCGAAGCTGCCCAAGCCGGAGAAGGGCTTTACGGCGTACTTCGTCGAGGTCACCTTTCCGAGCGGCGTGAAGTATCCATTCAAGTTCACCACGCCGGTGCGCGTGTGGCCCGATGTCTATCCCTTTCCCGCATTCAAGCCCGTGCCTCCGGAGGTGAAGTAGATGCTGCGTCTTCCATTGTTCTTCTGCTGTACGCTGCTGCTGGCGCAGCGAAATGCGCCCGAGCCGCCCAGCGAACTGCTGTGGCCGAACGGCGCTCCGGGAGCCGTGGGGACCGAAGACGCCGATAAGCCGTCGCTCACCGCGTGGCTGCCGGCCAAAGCCAACGGCATGGCGGTGGTGGTGTGTCCGGGCGGCGGCTACGGCGCCCTCGCCGTCGACCATGAAGGCAAGCAGATCGCGCAATGGCTGAACTCGCAAGGCATCGCGGCGTTCGTCCTGCGTTATCGCCTGGGGCCGCGTTACCGGCATCCCGCGCCACTCGCCGATGCGCAGCACGCGCTCAAGATGGTGAGGGCGCGTCCGGAACGCTTCCAGAAGATCGGTATCTGGGGTTTCTCCGCCGGCGGGCATCTGGCGTCCACGGCGGCGACGATGTTCGAAGGGCCGGAGACGCGGCCGGACTTCGCCATCCTGGCTTACCCGGTGATCACGTTCACCGATGAGCCGCAGGTTCACAAAGGGTCGCGGCGCAACCTGCTGGGCGACCAGCCGAGCCCCGAACTGGTGCGGCAGCTCTCTACCGAGCTGCGCGTGACGGCGAACACGCCGCCGATCTTCCTGTTCCACACCAACGAAGACAAGGGCGTGCCGCCGGAGAACAGCATCCTGTTCTACCTGGCTTGCCGGAAGGCCGGGGTGCCGGTTGAGATGCACATCTACGAGAAGGGTCCGCATGGCGTGGGCCTGGCGCACACCGACTATGCGCTGTCGTCGTGGAGCGCGCGGCTGGGCGATTGGCTTCGCCGCCGGTAGGCAGTACAATCGGGGCATGAGACGAGTTCTGGTTGTTTCACTCGCCCTCGCGGCCTCTCTCGGTTGGGCTCAGAAGAAAGTCGTGGAGCCGGGCTATGCGTCGGACGACGAAGTCGAGATCACGGCCAAGATGCACATCGACCGCGCCGAGATCACGCAACTGGTCGGCGCCGAGTTGGAAAAGCATATCTACGTGGTCGAGGTGAAGGTGCGTCCGAAGGGCGAGAAGCCTCTGCGAATCAACCTCGACGACTTCATTATTCTGAAGTCCGATGACGGACAACGGTCGACGCCGTTTGCCCCGTCGCAGATTGCCGCCAGTGGCGGCCTGACGCTTAAGAGCCAGCAGGTGGGCGGTTGGGCGCATCAGGGCAACGGGCCCGTGTGGGGCGGCGTGGGGCGCGCGCCGGGTCGCTTGCCGAGCAACGGCGGCTCGATGGGCAGCCAGACGGCCGGCACCGATACGGGAATTCAAGCGCAGACGAAGGGGGGCGAGGAGAAGTCAGACAACCCGCTGCTGACAGTGTTGAAAGCCAAGGTCCTGCCCGAAAAGGAAACGACCGAACCCGTGAGTGGGCTGCTGTACTTTCCGCTCGAGGGCAAGTTGAAGCTGAAGAACCTGAGCCTGATCTACAAGGCCCCGGCCGGCAAAATGGAAGTCGTCTTCCAGCGTTAGAGAAGCACTACCAGCGGGGCAGCACGCGGCGCCAGTTGGGGTCGACGTGCTCGCGCATTTCAGCTTCGTCGTCGCGGCGGCGGTAGGGCAGCTTGGCGTAGCGCTCGCAGAGCCGAGCCAACTGGTCGTAGTCGAGTTTGACGCCCAAGCCCGGCCGGTCGGTGATCGGGACGGTGCCGTCTTTGAACTTCACGCGGCCGCCTTCGATGACTTCGTCCTGTTCGGTTTGCCACGGATAGTGGGTGTCGCAGGCGTGGGTGAGATGCGGCGACGCGGCGGCGGCGTGGGCCATGATCATCATGCTGACGCCGACGTGGTTGTTCGAGTGCATTGACAGGCCGCGGCCCAACGTTTCGCAGGTGTTCGAGAGACGCTGTTGACGGCGAATGCCGCCCCAATAATGCGGGTCGCTCAGGACGATCTGGACGGCTTCGAGATCGCGGGCCTGGACGACGTCGGCAAACGTAGTGACGGCGACGTTCGAGGCGAATTCCGTGTCGATGCCCTGGGCCTGCAAACGCCGGCGGACTTCAGCCATGCCGGCTAACTCAGCGCAAGGGTCCTCAAGGTAGCCGCCGTCGGAGAGTTCGTCCTTCAGCGCGACACCAATCTCGACCGAGGTGTCGACGCTCCAGGCGCAGTTCGGGTCGATGCGCAGCGGGACCTTGGGGCCGAACTCTTCGCGGAGAGCCTTGATGGTGGCGATCTCCTCGGCCGGGTCGAGCACGCCGCCCTTCAGCTTGATCTCGCGGAAGCCATATTCCTCGATGAACATCTTGGCCTGCCGGACGATGCTCTTGGCGTCGAGGCACTCACCGTATTTGTCTTCGCGGGCGTCATCGCCGCGGCCACCGCCGCCCTTGTGCTTATAGAACAGGTAGGCGGAGAAGGGTGCGGCATCGCGGGCGCGGCCACCAACCAGATCGCACAAGGGGCGCTTGAGGGCCTGACCGATGAGGTCGAGCGAAGCGACTTCGAGCGCGGCGTAGGTGCGGGTGTGCTGGTCGAGCGGGTTTTCTCCGGGCACCATGTAGGTTTGGGTGGTGCCGCCGGCGACTGCTTCCTGCGAGGCCTGTTTTTCGAAGTGCTGCCAGAGTCGGGCGAGCTGGAAGGGGTCCTTGCCTTCGACGTAAGGGCGGGCTGCCTCGAGGGCGGCATAGGGACGGTCGCCGCCGTAGGTCTCCGCGATCCCCGTGAAGCCATCAGTGGAAATCAGCTCGACAATGGTGCGCAGCGCGTAAGGGGCGTGCAACCCGTAGCTCGAGCGAATGGGTGCGTCGGCCACCGCGATCTGGTGGAGGCGCATTTCTTTGATGATCATCGGGGATCCTTCGGACGGAAGTGGAAGAAAGAAGGGACTACTTGCGGGCGCCCCGTTGCGGACTCTTCACCCGGCTCTGGCGGAGCTTGCGGGATTTGCGCTTCGGCTTCGAGATGATGAAGGTGCCACTGCCGATGTAAGTGGATGCGTAGAGCTTTTCGTCTGCCATTCTCCTAATATAGCAGGTGACGAAACGAACCCGGGAGTCGTTGATTCGATTGGCTTTGTGAATTAGGGGGTGGGGGCCAGCCGGGCCGGCAGCCAGAGTTCGCCATGATTCATGATGGCATGGCCGGCCAAGCCGGGAGGGTGGTCGTCCGGGATAAGTGTTTGAATAGAATGGAGTTAGTGTAATTCGCCAGGGTGTGAACGCCGGATGCACTATCCTGGAAGAAGCTTGCGGACAGACTCGGAAGGCATATTTCGCGCGCTTCGGCATCGGAATTTCCGTATCTATCTGTCGGGCTTGGTGCTTTCCCTGATCGGCACCTGGATGCAGAATACAGCGCAGGCGTGGCTGGTGTACCGCCTGACGAAGAGTGAAGTTCTGCTGGGGACGACCCAATTTGCGAGCAATGTGCCGGTTTTGTTGCTGGGGTCGGTGGCGGGCCTGGTGGCGGACCGGTTTGCGCGCCATCGCATTGTGATGGTGACGCAGGCCCTGTTCCTGATGCAGGCGCTGGTGCTGGCGTGGCTGACGCTATCGGGCCGAGTGACGGTGGAACTGGTGGTGATCATGGCTGCCGTGCTGGGGACGGTGAATGCGTTCGACGTGCCGGCGCGGCAATCGCTGTTGCCACTGCTGGTGGCGCCGCCCGATCTGCTGAACGCAATCTCGCTGAACTCGTTGTCGTTCCAGACGGCGCGGCTGATTGGGCCGGTGCTTGGGGGATTCGCGGTGGCGTGGTGGGGCGAGGGCATCTGTTTTTCCCTGAATGCGATGAGCTTTGTGGCGGTGCTGGCGGGGTTGTTCAGCCTGCGCGTCGAGCCGCAAAAAGAACGG
>JBGAHE010000022.1:0-72734 GCA_044226365.1 Bryobacteraceae bacterium | reverse complement strand
GCCCAGGCCGAGTTGGCCGATGCGCTCGGCGGTGACGCGGCCGAAGAGGTCGGCGCGGTTGCTGAGTCCATCGGCCTGATAGCGGATGATGCGGCGGAGCATCCAGGCTTCGCCGGTGAGATCCCACCAGCGGTTGCGCTGAATTTTGGCGGCGAGTGGTTCGGACTTCTTGCCTTGAGAGGCCTCGAGATCCGTGAGGTAGCGCATGATCGACGGGCGCTCCATGCGCTCCATGTGGAGGATGGTGGGGCAGCAATGGTCGAAGCCGCCCTGGGCGCGGCGCCAATCGTCGAGGGCGAGGACATCGACCGAAAGCATGAGCTGGACGCCGGAGGGGAGGTGTTGGAGAGCCTGAAGGAAGTCGGCGCGGCGGGCGGGGACGACGTCGTCCTCGCCATCGACGATCAGGACGATGTTGCGGGACTGGAGCTGTTGGGTGAAGTCGTCGCCGTACTTGGCGGCGCCGGTTTGGGCGCGGAGACGGATCTCGACAAAGCGGAGGAGGTCGGCGTGGCCTGCGACGTCGGTGAGGGCGAAGCGGACGGGGACGAGTTGGCCGTCTTTTTCGAGGAAGTCCTTGGCGAGACGCCAAGCGACGCGGTCGAGGACGGCGGTTTTGCCGGAGCCGCGAGTGCCGGCGAGGACGATGACGCGGGCGGTGTCGTCCTTCAACTGACTCAGCGCGAGTTCGGTGACGTCGTAGCTGCCGCGGGCCTGCCGGTGGTCGGCGTCATCGAATTTGGTGGCGCGCAGGGGAACGGGGAGCTTCATGTCCTGCGTGTGTTCCCATTCGGTGACCTGGGCGCGCAGCATTTCGCGGAAGGGGTCGGCATGCCAGAGGCGGCCGTCGCGAAGGCGCATGTAGAGGGCGGGGACGGAGAAGCGATCGCCGCCGGCAGAGGCGATCGCCTGACGGCCGGCATTCACGGCGAGGTCGACGTAGCCGTCGCGGACGAGCGACTGGTAAAAGGCCATCGTCATACGGCGAGCGTCGTCCATTTCGACGGGCTGTTGCATGGCGACGACGGCGGGGATGCCCGATTCGACGAGGCGGGCGGCGACGCCCACCATGCTGATTTCCTTGGGGTCGAGACCTTCGCCGGCGACGGGCTTGGCGCGCATGCCGCTTTCGCAGGCCTGGAGGTAGACAAGCTTGAGGTGGCCGCTGTTGAGCTTGGCGAGTGTGGCGTCGTCGACGCGGGATACTTGGCCGGCGGCGTCTTCGAGATAGAGGTAGCCGGCGTTGTTCTTGCGGTCGAACTTGCCGTGGCAGATGAGGTGAAGGCCGTCGGCGCTTTGGGACTCGAGCTGAACCGAGTCAAAGGTGACGGGGCCACGGACGCGCCGGGCCTGGATGTCGTCGAGCAGGGTTTCGAGGTCGGGGGCCAGGGCGGGTTCGTTGTGCATGACGACGATGCGGAACAGCGAGCGGTTGCCGATGTCGCGGAAGGCGCGGGCGAGGGCACGGAGTTCGTCCTGGACTTTGACGGGGGCCAGGCTCCCGGGCAAATTCGCGGGATTGGCGATGGCGACGACGAGGTGGAAGACGCCGTCGTCGGGGACGTCGAGGGCGCGAGGGGTGGCGCGTTCGTCGAGGAGGTAGCGCGAGAAGGGCGTGAGCGGTGACGTGGAGACGGGCTCGGCGCCGATGAAGAGGCGCTCCCAGCGGAACTGGTGGCGCGGGTCCGGGGCACTATCGAGCAGGAGGCGGAGGCGGACTTTGCCGGTGCGGGTGCCGCAGGCTCGCTCGTAGGCGAGCTTGATGCGTCCGCCGAGGAGTTGCTTTTCGAGGCAGGCGCCGTAGTCGCGCGGGGAATCCTCAAGCGGGCTGAGTTCGTTTTCGTCGAGGATGATTTCGTCCCGCCAGAGGCCCATGCCGTCGACCTTGGCTTCGACGTCGTGGCGGGACGAACCTTCCTTCTCCGTGGGTTTGCCCGAACGGATGTAGATCTCGAGTTCGGTGTACTCGGCGCTCACTGGAGATTCAGGAGCCCGTTGGCGGGAATGACGATGGGGTCGCCCGAGGGTTCGGACTCGCCGCCGACAGCGGCGCCGAACGAGAGGCCATTGTCGGTGCCGGCGCCCTGCAAGCGCCACACACCCTGATCGAACGAGATTTCGAAGGCGCGGAAGGCGAAGGTGAGCGGGTCAGTGCCCTTGTAGGTGACTTTGGTGTTGCCCTGACTGGCCGAGGCGAGGCCGACTTTGGCTCCCACCATGCTCTGGACGACACCCAGGTCGACTTTGATGTCGACGCCGTGCTGGTCGGTGGCGACGACGGAGATTTCGTTCGACTTGAGGACGTCGAAGATGAGGAACGCGTCGGCGTCATTCTCGAGCATGTAGTGGCGAACGATGGGGTTGGTGCCGTTCAGGGTGCCGTTGGCGAGGTAGTTGCCCGCTTGGAGAGGTTTGACCGACGTGGAGGTGACCTGGCCGTAAGTAAAGGTGAGAGACTTGGCGTTCTTGTAGGCGGCGTCGAGCGAGGGGGTGGAGGCGCCGAAGGCGGCCAGAACGTTACCGAGAAGCTTCAGGCCAATGGCAGCGTCCATGGAGTTGGTCTGTTGACCGGAGATGTCCATCGAGGGGACCGTGGTGGGCGCCGGGAGTGCCGCGCGCGTATTCCAGACGTCGGCCAGAGGGCCGAGCCACTCGGTGGCTTTCTTATCTTTGCCCAAGATGTCCATGGGCTCGATGCCGGCTCGCGGCAGCTTGACCACGTTATAACCCTTGCTGTTGAGCGTTTGAACACTCTTGTCGCCACACTTGGCCATGGGGGAAGTCCTCCTGTGCTAAGTCCCTACAAATACTTGATTTGCGGGGAGATGTCTATCCCCGCTTTTGTGGTGTATGAAATCAGGTCAGCTCCGGCGAAGGCCGGTAGAAGGCGGTGTAACCGGCGCCGCAAAAGGGTGAGGGGAATGGGGTGAAGAATGTTAAATCAAGGACGGATTGCCACCGTGCAGACGTGTGTGCGATGATCAACCACTAAAATCCGTAACCGCGCTGTTCTTTGAAACACGGATTCTTCTGCCTGGGGGCGTTCACCCCATCTCCACTTTGTCCAGTGGATTCACGCCGCGTTGATGTCGTCTTTAGGGGAGATTGATTATGCGAGGCTTTACGCACTTTTTGGTACGTTGCGGGTTGTTGGCAGCGGCCTTTGTTTCCGGAGCGGTGGCTCAAGAAGTCACAGCCGGCATCTTTGGGGTGGTTCAAGACAGTACAGGGGCAGTGGTGCCCGGCTGTACGCTGGAACTGAAGAACGCCGGGACAGGGCGGTTGTGGCGGGCGAGCTCGGACGAGTCCGGCAACTTCTCCATTACCTTGCTGCCGATCGGCACCTATACAGTTACCGCCGAAGCCAAGGGCTTCAAGAAGATGGTGGTGAGCGATGTGGTGCTGCGGGTGAATGACAATCGCAAGCTGGTGTTCTCGCTCGATGTGGGCCAGACGAGCGATCAGGTGACGGTGGAAGCAAGCGCGGTGACGGTGAACGTCGCCACCGGCACCACGAGCCAGTTGCTCGATGGCAAGGACATGGTGAACATGCCTTCCCGCGGGCGGAATGTGCTGCCGTTTGCGCTGCTGATGCCGGGGGTGGTGTCGACGACGCCTTATGACCGGCGAAACAACAACTCGGCGGTGAACGGCATCCGGCCGACGGCGAATGCGTGGCTGATCGATGGCGGTTACAACATCGATACGGGAGGCAACTGGGGATCGCCGCTGGCGCCGAACATTGAGTCGGTGGCGGAGTTCCGGGCAATTCGCGGCAATTACTCGGCGGAGTTCGGTACGGGTGGCGGGTCGCAATTCAACGTCATCACCAAGGGCGGGACGAATAACTTACACGGCTCGTTGTATTACTTCCATCGTAACGACAAGCTGAATGCGCGCAATTACTTTTCGCCGGTGCGCGATCCCTTCATCGGAAATGACTTTGGCGGCTCGGTGGGTGGGCCGGTCTACATTCCTAAGGTGTACAACGGCAGGAACAAGACGTTCTTCTTTGTGCTGCTTGGCTACATTCGGGAGAATCGTCAGCAACGTTTCACGCAGGTGCTGCCGACGGATGCTTATCGCTCGGGTAACTTCGCTGGCTTGAGCCGGGCGCTCTACGATCCGCTGAGCGGTTTGCCTTTTCCCGGCAATGTGATTCCGACAAATCGGATCGATGCGAATGGGGCGGCCTACGCGAAGCTGTATCCGAGTCCGAACTTTTCGAATTCGGCGGGGCAGAATTGGACGGCGCTGCAGGGACGGTTCGATAACACTGACGAGAAGAATTTCCGCGTCGATCATAACTTTAGCGATAACTATCGGCTGATGGTGCGCTTGACGCCGGAATACCGGCGATCGCGGTATCGGGAGGGTCCGGGCTTCGATATCTTTACGCGCGAGGATCAGACGCCCGCCCGCAATCTGACGGTGAACTTTAACTCGACCTTGAAGCCAACGTTGATCAGCGACTTCAACTTTGTGCGGTCCCATAATCGCATCAAGCAGTTTCCGACGGATGTGAGCCCGGCGAAGACCGGCATCAATACTCCGCAGCTGTTTGCGGATACGGAGTCGACGTATCCGTTGACGAGTCTGAACCTGAGCAAAGTGCCGGATCGTATTCCGACGATCAGTTCGATTGTCGGCTATGCGGGCTTGAACAATGCGACGCCATGGAGTAACTATCAGACGATTTATGACTTCAAGGAAGGGCTGACCTGGATTCGGAAAGCGCACACGATCAAGTTCGGTGGCGCTTATTCGTATGAGATCAAGTTCGAGCCGACGAACACGAACGTGTTTGGCGACTTTACGTTCGACGGCCGTTCGACCGGCTTGAACGGCGGCGTAGGCGATGCCTTTGCGGATCTGCTGTTGGGGCGGGCAGCTGCTTACAGCGAGACGAATACGGTGGCGTTTAATGACAATCGCCGCAATTCATTCGAAGCGTATGTGGACGATTCGTGGAAGGTGTCGCGGCACTTGACGTTGAACCTGGGGGTGCGTTACTCGTTCTTCCCCGCGGCGCACGAGCCGGATAACCGGTATCGGGTGTTCCTTTCGTCGGCGTACCAGCCGTCGCAGGCGGTGCAGATCGATAGCGCTGGCCGCATTACGCGCGGCATTGGGAATCGCTTCAACGGCCTGGTGGACCCGAGTCCGTACTGGCGGAATCGCAAGGGGAACTTTGCGCCGCGCTTCTCGTTTGCCTACGATCTTTTCGGCAACGGCAAGACGGCCATACGTGGCGGCTATGGCATGTTCAAGTCGCGCGAGATTCTGGGGGCCTTTATTCTGATGTCGGGCAATCCGCCGTTCTCGGAGCTATTGCAGGTGACGAATACGCCTCTGTCGAATCCGGGCGGCGGGTCGACGCGCAACTATGATCTGCCGATCACGTTGGGTTCGAACGACGTGAATCAGATTACGCCTTACTCGCAGCAGTACAACCTGAATGTGCAGCATCAGTTTGGGAACAACCTGGTTTTGGAGGTTGGCTATTCGGGTTCGCGCGGTTTGCATTGGATGCGGACGCAGGACTTGAACCAGCCGCTGCCGAGCGCGGGTGTGGCGCGCGGGCTGGCCGGCTTCAATGCTGACCAGAACCGGCCTTACAAAGGCTGGAGCGTGATTAACAATCGCGAACAGAGCTATGCGTCGAACTATAACGGCTTGCAAATGTCGTTGAATCGCAGCTTCGCCAAAGGCTTTATGTTCCAGACAGCTTATACGTGGTCGCGGGCGATCGACAACGCGGATTACACAGGCGGCATCTACGGGTTCTATCCGAACACGCAGAACGCTTCGGGCGAACGGGCGCGGGCGAGCTTCGACGCGTCGCATAACTTCGTGACATCGTATGTGTGGGAACTGCCCTGGGGCCGCGCGGGGAAGAGCCTGATGGCTAAGGTGCTGGGCGGCTGGCAGTACTCGGGTGTGGTCTCGATTCGCACCGGGTTACCGATCAGCCCGGAACTGGGCCGCGACATCGCGGGCGTGGGGGCGTCGACGCGGCAGCGGCCGTTTGCGACGACGACGCCTTTCCTCGATCGCGCGAACCGCAGTGTGAGTCAGTGGTTCAACGCGGCGGCGTATCGGCCGATTACCGATGCGGACTACGGGACGTTCTCGCCGGTGGCGCGCAACATCCTGTCAGGTCCGGGTTGGAATCAGTTCGATATGTCGTTCGCGAAGAACGTTAGAATCACGGAACAGGTTCGTTGTACTTTGCGCGCGGACGGCTTCAATGTCTTCAATCACACGCAGTTCGCCTCGGTGGGGACGAGCTTCTTCACCCCGGCGACGTTCGGCAGAGTTACCGCGGCTCGCGATCCGCGCAGCTTTATGGTGGGCGCTCGCATTCAATTCTAAGGCGAGCGAACCGGGTGCTGACTGCCTGCCGTGTCATGCGGCAGAGGTGAACGTCTATCGGCAAACGGGCATGGGCCGCTCAATCTCCGAGCGGCCCGTGCTGCATGAAGGCAGTTACTATCACAAGGCGTCGAACCGGCATTACACGATGACAGGCGCGGGGATGTCGCGTCATCAAGTGGACGGCGAGGGGCGCCAGGTGAACTTACTGGAGCGAACGGCCGACTTCGCGGTGGGGTCCGGAAATCATGCCGTGACTTATCTGCATCGCACCGCGCAGGGACGGCTGTTTGAGCTGCCCGTCTCCTGGTATCGGGAACGGGCTGGTTACGAGATGTCGCCGGGCTACGATCAGGCCGGGCATTTCGACTTTCGGCGCGAAGTGTCGGAGTCGTGTCTGTTCTGCCATAGCAACGGCGTACGGCCGGAGCCGATCGGGTGTGAGAGGTGCCATGGGCCCAGCGCGGCGCATCGGCGGAAGCCCGGGCGCGGCAATATCCTCAACCCGCGGACGCTGCCGGCGGCGCGGCAATTGGACGTTTGCCTGCAGTGTCATCTGGAGACGACTTCCAGTCGCTTTACGGACTCGCTTCGCCGGGCGGGGCGGGAGGTGTTTTCGTATCGGCCGGGGGAGCCGTTGAGCGATTACAAGATGTACTTTGCGGCCGGCGGGGAGGATGAGCGGCTGGAGATCAATCATGCAGGTTATCGGCTACTGCAGTCGCGTTGTTTTCAGGAATCAAAAGGCAAAATGACGTGCACGACTTGTCATGAGCCGCACACGGCTCGGGTGAAGGTGAACGCTTGCCAGTCCTGCCATGCGCGGCCGCACGTGGAGGGCGATTGCGCGGCGTGCCACATGCCGAAGCGCCGCACGGCCGATGCCATTCATGTGCGCATGACCGAGCATCGGGTGCAGCGCGAGCCGAGTTTTACGGAGCCGGTGCGTGAGGATCTGACGCCTTATGCGGGGCCGCTTACGAGCTTCTATACGCCAGCGGATGCGTTGAGCAAGGAGAGAGCGGAAACTCGTGCGCCAACGGTGGAACAGTTGCGCCGTTTTGTCGCGGCGAATCCTCGCGAGGCGGCGGGGTGGACGGCGCTGGGCAGTGCGCTGGTGCGGGCGGGCGAAGCGAGCGAGGCGGTGACGGTGCTCGAGAAGGCGCTCAGTCTGAATCCGCGCGACACGGGGGCGGAGACGTCGCTGGGCGTGGCTTATGCCGTGCAGGGCGAGTTGCGGAAGTCGCTCGCGGTGCTGGAGAGAGCCGTAGCGGCGAATCCCGATCATGCGCTCGCGTGGATCAATCTGGGGATCACTCGCGAGGCGCTGAAGGACGTGAGCGGCGCGCGGGCGGCATATGATCGCGCCGTCCTGCTGCAGCCGGACGCGCTCGAAGCTCGCCGGCGCAGACAAGCGCTTACTCGCTGACGCGTAACTGAGGGACGAAGACTTCCTTGGTTTTGCGTTCGATGACTTCGTCGATGCGGAGCAACTGGCCGAGGTCTTCGCCGGCTTCGATCGCAGCGGCGATGCGCTTCTCGGCTTCGACGATGCGGGCAGCGCCAGCCAGGGCCTCGGAGAGGCGCGCGGCGGGGATGGCGACGACGCCGTCATCGTCGCCGACGAGCCAGTCGCCGGGATGGATGACCTGGCCGCCGACGCTGACGGGGACTTGCAGGTGGCCGACGTACTCGGCGCCGCCGGCATTGGGGACGATGGCACGAGCGAAGACGGGTAACTGGCTGGGACGGATGTCGGCGAGGTCGCGGATGGCGCCATCAATGACGACGCCAGCCACGCCTTTGCGCAGGGCGAGCATGGTGGTGAGGCCGCCCCAAAGAGCGGTGTTGCATTCGCCGTGGCCGGCGATGACCAGGACATGGTCCGCGGGGCATTCGGAGAGGGCTTTGCTCACCATGAGGATGTCGGCGGTGTGGACTTCGACCGTGTAGGCGGGCCCGGCCATGCGGGGATTGGCGGACCAGGGACGGATGCCGTGATCGAGGCCATAGCGCTTGCCGAGGGCGTCGCTGACGGGGCCGGTGCCGAAGCGGAGCAGGTCGTGTTTCATTGGGCCATCCTGACTTGGGCCGGGTTGATGGCCTGGTATTTGCCTTTGTTGGCGGTGATTTCGAAGGCTTTGGGAACTTCGTTGATGCCGTCGAGCACGTGGGTGATGGTGGGCTGGAGCCGGACGCGGCCGGAGGCGACCAGGTTCACGGTGTGCTGCAGGTGTTCGAGGGTGCTGATGTCGGGGAACAGGTAGCGGAGGCTGCGTTCACGCAGGAGGTCGATGTCGAGCTCGAAGGGCGCACCAAACCAGGAGACGCCGATGATCTTGCCGCCGGAGCGGACGGCGTCGACGGCTTGCATGACGCTCTTGACGCCGGAGAGACCTTGACGCGGGCTGCCGCCGGCGCATTCGAAGACGATGTCGGCGCCGTTGCCGCCGGTGAGGTCGCGGATGGCGGCGACGGGGTCGGTGGTGCGGGCGTTGATGGAGTGGTCGGCACCGAGCTCGCGCGACATGGCGCAGGCTTCGTCGCGGACGTCGACGGTGATGATGCGGCCGGCGCCGCTATTGCGGGCGATCTGCATGCACTCGAGGCCCATGCTCCCTTGACCGAAGATGGCGACGGAATCGCCGATCTGAATGTCCGCAGTCTCTACCGAAGCGACACTATCGCTGAGTGACTGGAGGCACGCGGCTTCATTGTCTGAGATGCGTTCGTCGACGTGGGTGAGAGCAATTTCCGGCAGGACGGCATATTCGGCGAAGCAGCCGGGAAGCTGGAAGCCGATGATGGGACCTTGGCGGCAGAGGTGGCCGCGGCCGGAGTCGCAGAGCGGGCAGCTTTCGCAAGGGAGTTTGGCGCGAGCCGCGACACGGTCGCCGACGCGGAACCGGGTGACACCGGGGCCGACCTCCACAATGCGGACGCAGAACTCATGGCCGAAGAGCTGAACGGGCGCTTCGGTCTCGAGCCGCTTTTTGATCTTTTCGTAAGCCAGGGTGGGGATGCCGGCAGCCAACTGGGCCTCCGTCACGCTGGGTTGGACCACGAGGACCTGAGCCAGCACGTGACGCGGCTTCAGTTCCGGGGTGGGGACATCATCGAGGCGCAGATCGCCAAAACCGTAGAATCGCCAAGCCTTCATAAACTCCTCGTGATAATATCGCGGACCGGTATGAGACTCATTCTTTGGCTGATGTCGTTCCAGCTGGTGGCACAAGTTTTTGTGCCCGGCGCGAAGCTCGAGAAGCTGTACACGGGCGGTCATTTGACCGAGGGGGCGGCGGTGGCGCCGGACGGGACGGTGTTCTTCAGCGACATCACGTTCACGAAAGAGACGAACATGCAGGCGGGCCACATCCTGCGGTTCGATCCGAAGACGGGTAAGACGAGCGTGTACCGTTCGCCGAGCGGCATGTCGAACGGGATCAAGTTCGACGCGCAGGGGCGGATGGTCGTGGCCGAAGGCGCGGACTATGGCGGGCGACGCATCACGCGGACGGATCTGGCGACGGGCAAGAGCGTGATCCTGGCCGGCTTGTACGAAGGGCGGCCGTTCAACTCGCCCAATGACGTGGCGATCGATCTGCAGGGGCGGATTTACTTTAGCGATCCGCGCTATCTGGGGCGCGAGCCGATGGAGCAGCCGGTGATGGCGGTGTATCGTCTGGACCCGGACGGCAAAGTGACGCGCATCATCACGGATGCGAGCAAGCCGAACGGCGTGGCCGTGTCACCGGATCAGAAGACGCTGTACGTGGTGACGAACGACGACGGGCTGATGGGCTTCGATCAGATGCCGAAGGGCGTGCCGGCCCGCAAAGGGCGGATGGAGCTCTCGGCGTACAACCTGCGGCCGGATGGGACGGCGACGTTCCGGAGGACGCTGGTGAACTATGCGCCGGAGGATGGTCCGGATGGGCTGGTGTGCGATGCCGAGGGGAATATCTTTGCGGCGGTGCGCAATGAGAAGCGATTCGGGGTGGGGGTGTACTCGCCGGAGGGTAAGGAACTGGCGTTTCTGCCGACGCCGGAGCGGCCGACGAACGTGGGGTTCGGGCGAGGGTCCGAGGGGACGACGCTGTACATCACGGCGGGCGGGAGTTTGTATCGCACCAAGACGGTGAAGCCGGGCTATCAGCTGCCGGCGCGGCGCTAAGCGGATGACGAAACCGACGGCGATTCGCTGGCGGCTGTACGGGCTGTTGCTGGTGGTGGTGACGCTGACGTTCATTGACCGGTTCAATATGAACGTCGCGGCGAAGTACATTCAGCAGGAGTACGGGCTGACGAACGTCGAGATCGGGACCTTGTTCAGTGCGTTTGTGCTGGGGTATGCGCTGTTTCAGGCGCCGGGGGGCTGGCTGGGCGATCGTTTTGGGGCGCGGCGCGTGCTCACCGCGGCCATCGTGTGGTGGAGCGCGTTCACGGCGCTGACGGCGGTGGCGCCGACGCTGTTGCCGGTGGGCGCGGTGATGTCGTTGTGGGTGGTGCGGTTTCTGATCGGCGTGGGCGAAGCGCCGGCATTGCCGAACACGAACAAGCTGATCGGCAAGTGGATGTCGGCGCCGGAGCGGGCCCGCGGCAGCAGCGTGTTTCTGGTGGCGGTGGGCATCGGCGGAGCGTTCACGCCGCCAGCGATTGCCTGGATCATGACGCAATGGGGCTGGCGGTTGTGCTTTGTGGTGTGCGGGCTGCTGGGCGTGGCGATCGCCGCGTTGTGGCATGCGCAATCGGCCGAGGATCCGGCCGGGCATCCGGGGGTGAATGCGGCGGAATTGGCGTTGATTCAGGCGGGCCGAGAGCCCGAGGTGGCGGCGGGCCCGTTTCCGTGGCGGGCATTTGCGTCGTGGAGCCTGCCGGCGCTGACGATCGCGAACTTCATGCAGGGCTACGTGACCTACATCTTCTACACGTGGTTCTTTCTGTACCTGGTGCAGGTGCGGCACTTTGAAGTGATGGCGGGGAGCTACTGGTCGACGGTGCCGTTTCTGGCGATTCTGGCGGGGGCGCCGCTGGGTGGCACGTTGTCGGACCTTCTGGTGAAGCGCTGGGGGCTGACGTGGGGCCGGCGCACGCCAGTGGTGGTGGCGGCGACGGTGTCCTGCGGGCTGCTGGTGATGGGTTCGCGCTGGGAAGAGGCTTACGGGGCGATCGCCATCTTAGCGCTGGCGGCGGGCTGCAACAGTGTGGTGGCCGTTTCGACGTGGACGATTCCGAACGACTTGTCGCAGCGGCATGCGGGCTTTCTGGCCGGCATTCTGAATACTTCGACGAATCTGGGCGGAGCGCTCTCGCCGGTGCTGACGCCGTGGCTGGCGAGCCGGTTCGGTTGGGTGGCGGCCCTGGATTTCGCGGCCGCCTTCATGCTGACGGTGGCGCTGCTATGGCTCCTGGTGGATGCCAAGCGGCGCGTGAGTTAGTTGGCCGCGCGGCGCGATTGGCCCAGGTCGAGCACTTCGCGCACCTTGCCGAGCAGGGAGCCTAAGGTGAAGGGCTTCTGCAGGAAGGCGGTGCCGGTGGGGAACGAGCCGGAGCTGAGCATGGCGTCGTCGGTGTAGCCGGAGACGTAGAGCACGCGCAGTTCGGGGCGGAGTTGCGTGAGCCGGTCGGCGAGTTCGCGGCCGGACATGCGGGGCATCATCACGTCGGTGACGAGCAGGTCGATCTTGCCTTTGTGCGCGGCGCAGATCTTGAGGGCGTCGTCGCCGTTGCTCGCCTCGAGGACGACATAGCCTTGCCGGCGCAGAATCTTACGGACGAGGGCGCGGATGCCGGCTTCGTCTTCGACGACCAGGATGGTTTCGAGGGACGTTTCCGGGTCGAGTTCCGGCGCCGGCGCGGGCGCGGTGGTCTCGATCGGCGGCGGCATCAGATTGCTGAGCGGATTGATTTGGGCCGGGGCGGCAGCCGGAACGGCTGCGGGCAGATAGATGCGGAAGGCGGTGCCGTCACCGGGTTGGCTGGAGACGGCGAGATCGCCGCCGCTTTGGCGGACGATGTTGTAAGCCTGGGTGACCAGGAGGCGTTCTTCGCGGAGGGCCTCGTCTCCGGCGGTCCAGGGTTCGAAGAGCCGGGTGCGGTTCTCGGGGTCCATGCCGGGGCCGTTGTCGGCGATCGAGATGAGGATGTAGCTGCCGCTCTTGGAAGGCGTGCCGTAGTCCTGGTCGAGTTCGAGGTCGGCGGTGGAGATGGTGAGGCGGCCCAGGGCGCGCATGCCGTACTTGGCGTGCGAGGCGAGATTGAGGATCGCGGTTTCGATCTGGGCGGGGTCGACTTGAGCGGTGGCCTGATCGGCTTGGGCATCGAGCCGGAGTTGCACGCCGTCGCCGAGCTGCCGCTTGAGGGCGGGTTCCAGGCGGCGGACCAACTGGTTGAGGTCGACCAGTTGCGGCTCGAGGACGATCTTTTTGGTGTACTGCTGGAGCTGGCCCGTGAGGACGGAGACGCGCTCGGCGGCTTGCAGGATTTCCTGCATGTCGTTGCGCAGGGGACTCGAGGGCGGCAGCGAACTCTTCAACTCTTCGCCATAGCCCGAGATGATCATGAGCAGGTTGTTGAAATCGTGGGCGACTTTGGCGGCGAGGCGGCCCAGGGCTTCCACTTTTTGGGATTGGCCAGACTGTTCGTCGGCCGAGCGGCGGGCGGTGATGTCGAGCGTGAGCCCGGTGAACTTGAGCGCCTGCCCGTGTTCGTCGCGCTGGACGCGGACGATCTCGCGGACCCACAGGACGGATCCGGTGGCGGTGAGGGCGCGGTATTCACAAGCGTGGCTGGTGCCGGCTTCCTGCGCGTGGCGGTAGAAGTCGCTGACGCGGTCGCGGTCTTCCTCGTGGATCTTCTGTCGCCAGAAGTTCTCGGTGGATTGCCAGACATTGCTCGGATAGCCGAGCAATTCCTCGGCGCGCTCGCTGACGAACTGGTAACGGAGCGTGGAGGCGTCGGCCTCCCAGACGATCGCGTCGATGTCGTTGACGATGGAGTAGAGTGCCGGCGGAACGGAAGCCGCATCCGGGGCGGCGCCGGGAGCGGGCGGGGGAACCGGTTCGGCGACGGTGTCGACGATGGACGCGGGGGCGGGCAGCAGGCCGCCAAAGGCCGTCAGGTCCTGGAAGATGACCAGGACTTCCTGCCCGGCATCGAGTTCCCAGCCCTGAAGCGGCTGGAGGCCGACTAAGCCGCTGATTTCGCGGGTGCCTTCGTCGCTGGTGATCCTGGCGGAGATCGGGCTGCGTTCCTTGGGCTTGAAGGTGGCGATGACTTCGGTGACCCGTTCGCCCAGACCGGGAACCGGCAGCAAATCTTCGAGACGGCGGCCCAGAACGTCGTCGCTCTTGAGGCCGAAGATTTTGCGGAAATACTTATTGGCTGAGACGATGGTGAGGTCGGCGTTGACGACGAGGAGCCCGACGGGCACATTCGCGACGATCTCCTGGTAGTAACGGCGCTCCGTTTCCACCAGCGCCAGCAGGCGGGCGACTTCTTTCGGTCTCCACTGTTCTAAATCGGCGCGATCCATAGGTATAGAGTTGTCCCTGAAAGTAGCATCGGTTGCAGGTGGCCAGGACACAAGGGTACCGATGACTTAGCTGGTATGGGTACTTAGGGGTTGGCGGCGGCGGTGATGTGGGGAGGTGCCCCCCGCGTTGTGGGGGAGGTCAGATTGGCGGGAAAATCGACAAGTGGTTGTAAAATCTAGGACTTGACGCGGAATCGAAAGTACTAGACTGGCCGTGGAAAAGTTCCGTTACCATCCCGTGCAACTCCTGGTGTAGCCTGCAAGTTGGTGTCTGCCCCGATTATCGAGTTCGCCTCCGTCTCCAAAAGCTACTCGATCTACGACTCTCCCGGTGATCGTTTGAAAGAACTGGCGACTTTTAACCGGCTGAAGCGCCATCGCGACTTCTGGGCGTTAACGGATTTGTCGCTGACGGTGGAGCGGGGCGAGACGTTCTGCGTGATCGGGGAAAACGGCTCCGGCAAGAGCACCTTTTTACAGATTGTGGCGGGGATTCTTTCGCCGACGACGGGGTCAGCGAAAGTGCGGGGCCGGGTGGCGGCGCTGCTTGAGCTGGGGGCGGGGTTCAATCCGGAATTCAGCGGCCGGGACAATGTTTACCTGAACGCGGCGATTCTGGGGCTCTCGCGCCAGGAGATCGACGCGCGGTTTGAGCAGATTGTAGCTTTCGCCGAGATCGGCGAGTTTCTGGAACAGCCGGTGAAGACGTATTCGAGCGGCATGACGGTTCGCCTGGCGTTCGCCGTGGCGATTCATGTCGACCCGGAGATTCTGCTGGTGGACGAGGCCCTGGCGGTGGGTGACATCTACTTCCGGCAGCGGTGTCTGCGCAAGGTGCACGAACTGCGGCAGCAGGGCGTGACCATTCTCTTCGTGTCGCATTCGATGGGAGACGTGAAGGCGATCGGCGACCGGACGTTGTGGCTGGATCATGGCAAGGTGCGCGATCTGGGGCCGACCGATGCGGTGGTGGGGCGTTATCTGGCGGCGATGGCGGACAAAGATGCCGCTTATCTGGAATTGAAGCCGGTAGTGTCGTCGGGCCGGCGGACGCAAATCGAGGCGCCCGAGGTGGTGACGCATATTCCGAACGTCGATCACCGGCACGGCGATCGGCGGGCGGAGGTCGTGGGCATCGCGATTCTGGACGCCCATGGCCGCCCCTTACCGGTGCTCGAGCCGAACTCGCGCTGCGTGGTGCGGATTTCCGTGCGGGCGAACGAGCCGTTGGGGCAGCCGAATGTGGGATTTATGCTGCGAAATCACCTGGGGCTGGATTTCGCGGGGACGAACACTTTGCGAGAGAATATCGAATTGGAGCCGATGGAGGCCGGCGACGTGGTGACCGTCGATTTCCATTTGGATTTACCGGAACTCTACCCGTCCGCCTTTTCCTTTTCTCCGGCGATCGCCGACGGCAACCTCACCCACTACAAGATGTGCGACTGGATCGACAACGCGATTTCGCTGCAAATGGGCCACTCGGAGGGGCAGGTGTACGGCTATTTGCATTTGCCGTGCCGGGTGGAGGTGAATGCGCGTTTGCAGCAGGGGTCCGAGGTGAAGCTTGGCTGAGTTTACCGGCGAGCGGGTGATTCCGGGGCAGGTGGATGCGGACCTGTGGAATGAGCATTATGCGCGGTATCTGTTTGCGAGCCGGTTGTCGCGGTTCCGGCGGGTGCTGGATGTGGGTGCGGGGGCGGGGTATGGGTCCGAACTGTTGAGCCAGACGGCGAAGACGACGGTGTCGTTGGACTTCGCAGCCGAAGCCCTGGCGTTGACGCCGGTGCGCGACCGCGTGCAGGCGACGGCGGCGAAGCTACCGTTTGGGGCGAATTCATTCGATCTCGTGGTGGCGTTCGAAGTCATCGAACACATCGAAGACTGGGCGGACTTTTTGCGCGAAACGCGGCGGGTGCTGGCGCCGGGCGGGCAGTTGATCGTCTCGACGCCGAACAAGAAGTATTACGCCGAGGCGCGGGCGGATTCGGGGCCGAATCCGTTCCACGTGCATGAGTTCACGTTCGAGGAATTTCGCGAGGCGCTGCATGAGGTGTACCCGCATGTGGCGTTATTCGTGCAGAATCACGCGGCGAGCATCGTGTTTCAGCCGGTGGAGAGTTCGCCCAATGTGGACGCGCGGCTGGACGGGTCGCTGCCGGACCCGGGGGCGGGGAACTTCTTTGTGGCGGTGTGCGCGGTGAGTCCGCAGACGGGTGGGCCGACGTTCGTTTATCTGCCCACGAGCGCGAATGTCCTGAAGGAACGTGAGGAGCACATCAGCCGGTTGGCGGGTGAGCTGGTGACGAAGGACACGTGGCTGGCGGAGAGTCGCGCGGAGCATGCGGCGCTCGTGCAGAAGCATCGGGCGTTGCTGGCGGATCTGGAAAAGGCGAATCGCTGGGCGGCGGAGAACGATGAACGCTGGAAGGCTTCGCAGCAGCGAGTGAGCGAGGTGCAGAACGAGTTGGCCGCCGAACAGGCGCGGGGCCGCGAAGTGGTGAGCGAGTACGAAGCGCGGTTGGCGGAAGCCGACACGGCGCGGGCGCAGGTGGCGGAGTGGGCTTCGCAGCTCGAGGCGCGTTTGACCGCCGAGATGGCGGAGGTGCGCGCGGCTTATGACGCCCGCGCCGGGGAACTCGCTGAAGCGGTGAAGCTGCTGGATGCGGCCGAGCAGACGGTGGTGGAGCGGACGGAATGGGCGCGCCGGCTGGAGCAGCAGATGCTGGCGATCGAAGCTGAGTTGAACGGCTTACGGGCGTCGCGGTGGGTGAAGTTGGGGCGTACGCTGGGGCTGGGTCCGGTACCGCAGAATCCATGAAGTTGGTTTTGCGTGTGCTGCGGGCGCTGCCGCTGATGCTGCTGTCGCCGTTTCTGGTGGTGGTGCCGTTGCTGGCGTTCGCCGTGGCGGACTTGCTGTGGGCGATGTTCGGACGACGCCGGCCGCGTCAGGACAAGCTGCCGAACCGGGCGTCGGCGAGCGTGGTGATTCCGAACTGGAATGGGCGCGATCTGCTGGAGAAGTATCTGCCGAGCGTGGTGGAGGCGCTGGCGGGGCATCCGGATAATGAAGTGGTGGTGGTGGACAACGGGTCCGCCGATGGCAGTGCGCAGTTTGTGCGGGAGCGGTTTCCGCAGGTAAAGCTGTTGGCGCTCGAGAAGAATCTGGGCTTCGGGGGCGGGTCCAATGCGGGGTTCCGGGCGGCGAAGAACGACATCGTCGTGCTGCTGAATTCGGATATGCGCGTGGAGCCGGACTTCCTGGCGCCGCTGCTCGAAGGGTTTTACGATCCGCGGGTGTTTGCGGTTTCCTGTCAGATCTTTTTCCCGGATCCGAAGAAGAAGCGCGAAGAGACGGGCTTGACGCAGGGCTGGTGGGGTGATGGCGGCTTGCGCGTGCGGCATCGCATCGACGATGACCTGAAGGAGCGCATCCCGTGCTTCTACGGCGGCGGCGGATCGTGCGCGTTCGACCGCAATAAGTTTCTCGAGTTGGGCGGCTTCGACGAACTGCTGCGGCCGTTCTATCTGGAAGACACCGACCTGGGCTATCAGGCGTGGAAGCGCGGCTGGTGGGTTTACTACGAGCCACGCAGCATCGTGTGGCACGAGCATCGCGGGACGATCGGCAAGAAGTTTTCGCCGGAATACATCCAGGGCGTTCTGAAGAAGAACTTCATCCTGTTTGTCTGGAAGAACATTACGGACTGGCGGAAGCTGCTCGAGAGCTTCGCGTATGTGTGGTGCGGGAGTGCGCTGAGCGTGTTCTTCGGCGATTCGCCGGAGCGAGCGACCTTTGCGGGACTGGCGCGGGCGGCGCTGCAATTGCCGGGCGCGCTGGCGGCGCGTTGGGCAGCGAAATCCCGCAGCGAGGTGAGCGACGACGAAGCGTTCAAGCGTCCGCTGGGCGGCTACTTCCGTGATCGCTTTGCGGAGTTACCGGCCGAGGTGGAGAAGCCGGGCGTGCTGTTCGTTTCGCCCTATCCGATCGAGCCACCGGTGCATGGCGGCGCGGTGTTCATGTCGCAAACGCTGCGAGAACTGGCGCCACTGACGCGGCTGCATGTGATTGTGCTGCTGGATGCGCCGGAAGAGGCGGCGGCGCATGAGCCGTTGCGCGAGATCTGCGGTTCGGTTTCACATCTGGTGCGGCTGGAGGGTAAGCCGAAGCAATTGGGTTCGATTGAGCCGTATGCGGTGCGCGAGTTTTCGAGCCCCGAGCTCGAGTGGCTGATTCATCGTCAGCTGTATGTGCAGCAGTTGGATGTGCTGCAGCTCGAGTACACGAACATCGGCCAGTATGCGGGCGACTATCGGCGGCTGCTGAATGCGGTGTTCGAGCATGACGTCTATTTCCAGTCGATCGCACGCGGGTTGCGGCAGCCGGGCAGCCGGCTGGGGAAGCTGCCGGCGATGTTCGAGTATTTGCGGGCGTTGCGCTTTGAGCTGCAGATGCTGGGGCGCGTGGACCAGGCGCAGGTGTGCACGGAAACGAATCGGCGCTACGTGCTGAGCTTCGCGCCGGAGCTGGCGCCGAAGGTGGAGGCGGGCCTACGGGCCGGTATTCGCTGTGCGAGCTACGACTATCGTGAAGACGGCCGCGAAGCCGACACGCTGCTGTTTATCGGCAGCTTCCGGCATCAGCCCAATCAGGATGCGCTGTTCTGGTTTTTGCGGGAGGTGTTCTGGCGGATTCTGGCGGAACGTCCGCAGGCGAAGCTGGTGATTGTGGGGGACAGTCCGCCGGACCGGCATGCGTTGCCG
The DNA here is from genome assembly GCA_044226365.1 of Bryobacteraceae bacterium. Classification (GTDB taxonomy): domain Bacteria; phylum Acidobacteriota; class Terriglobia; order Bryobacterales; family Bryobacteraceae; genus JALHNI01. Next base: position 54,061 of record JBGAHE010000022.1, on the reverse strand, counting down.
CACTTCGAAGGCGAGGATCCGATCGTGATTCGAGGCCGCGTGGAGGATGTGCGCGAGCCTTTGGGGCGATACGCGGGCTTCATCTGTCCGATTCTTTCAGGATCGGGCGTGCGGGTGAAGCTGCTGGAGGCGTTTGCGGCGGGGATACCGGCTGTTTCAACGCGGATCGGGGCAGAGGGGCTGGCGGAGCGTGATGGCGAACTCTGTCGGCTGGCGGATGATCCGGCCGAGTTTGCGCGTTTGGCGGTGGAACTGCTGGCGAACGGCGAGCCGGCGCGCGCGATGGCGCGGCGGGCGCGTTCCGAGGTGGAGCGGCATTGGGACATGCCGGTGATCACCGCGAAGCTGGCCGCCCGCTACCGCGAAGGTCTGCGGCAGAAGCGCAGCGGACGCGCTTAAGAGCGCAAGGTGCGCGGCGCGCCGCGAATGACGTCCATCTCCATGCGGAAGTGATCGAGCAGGTCCGGTGCTTTGAGGCTCAGGTTCTGCGGCTTCAGCAGCCGCTCCAGGATTTCGGCGGGGGGCGTATCCACCAGGGTGGTCGACGGCATGACGGAGTAGCCGATGGCATTGGCCAGTTTGTCGGCGAGGGCGACGATCTTGCTGAGCTTGCGCGGTTCCGGATCATGATGCCAGGCGACGGCCTGACGAATGGGCTCGGCCACCTTCCATTGTTCGAGGGCGAGCTTCGAGAGAATCGCGTGATCGGTGTCGAGCACTTCGCGTTCGCACTGGATCCAGGTCTTTTTGCCGGGCTCGACGTTGTAACACCGGAGGACTTCGCGGTACTCGTTGGGCACGGCCATGACGATGAGCAGTTTACCGACGTCGTGCAGGAGGCCAGCGAGGAAGGCGCCTTCATTGAAGTCGCTGACCATCTCTTCGGCGAGAGCGCCCGCGAGGATTGCGGTGGCGAGTCCGTGTTCGTTGAAGTCCGCCGTGGACCAGCCTTCGGCGGTGGGCAGCTTCTTCCACATCTGGCTGACCGAAAGAGCCGTGACGACGTTCCGCAGACGATCGATGCCGATCAGGTTGATGGCGGACGAGATCGACGTCACCGGTTCGCGCACCGAATAGACGGCGGAGTTGGCCAGCCGGAGAACGCTGCCGGCAAGGACCGGGTCCTGCTCGATCAGCGTCGCCAGGGCGGTGCATGATATGTTGTCTTGGCTAAACGAGCCGAGGAGCTTGACCAGAACAGGCGAAAACGGGGGAAGCTCAGTTAACTTGTCGAGGATTTGAACTTCTAGCGAAGCGACACGCATGGATTCACTTATCGGTGGGTTTGGGGCGGCGTTGAGGAAATCCGGGAGCGGTTAACGGGTTCTTTTGCGGGGAGTTGGCGGAGAGAACGGTTCACCGTACCGGTACAGTTCCGGATTAAAAAAACGTCGTAAAAATTCGTTCCAAATTGATACTTCCTTGGAGGGGGTCCTATTGCCGGACCAACAATTCCGCGATAGTACCCACGAGAGCAGGGTCCTCCTGTTAAATCCCGTGCGCGCGCTACGACACCTGTACCTAAATCGCCCGGCTCCCGCCGTCAAAAGCCAGAGACTTGGCTTGGATCCGTACTGGTGTACCGGGTTGTACCGCGGAGAAGCCGCTGGAGGATGTCGATGGCTACTGTGCTCACGATTGATGGCTCCGCCAAAGCGATGCGTCCCTTGTGGGGTGACCCAATGAAGATCCGATTTCACCAAAGGCCGACGGCCACCCACTTACCGATTGTGACCTTGGCCGCCGCGGTTCTTCCCGTGGCGGTGGGGGCTGCGGTGACGTTGGCGGATGGGGCGGCCGACTGGACGTCGGCGGAACGTCTGCTGGCCGTAGCGGTATCCGGGATCCCGTTGGGAGCTTTGCTGCCGTTTGCCGCTCGCCTGATGCCGAACTGGACGCTACAGCCGCAAATGGTGCCGGCGACGACGCTGCCGATGCTGCATCAGTGGATGGGCGAGTACGAAGAGATTCTGGACCGTTTACCGGCTTCGCCGGCACGCAGCCGGTTGGAGACGGACCTGGCGAACTCGCTGCAGGATCTGTCGGAGCGGACGGCGGGCCCGGAGTCGGTGGGGCATCTGAAGGATGCGGTGCGGGCGTATCGCGAGGCGCTCGAGGTTCATACGAAGGACGAGTCGCCGCAGCAGTGGGCGGCGATCCACAACAATCTGGGGGTGGCGCTGATCGACCTGGCGGCACGCACCGAAGGCGAGGCGGGCGCGGAGCATCTGCGGCAGGCCACGCTGGCGTTGCGGGCATGCTTCGGCGTCTACAACCGGATCGAGTGGCCGCGCCAGTGGGCGATGACGCACAACAATCTGGCCAATGCGTTGCGCAGCCTGGCCGAGCGGACGGCGGGAGAAGAGAGCCGCAGCTGCCTGACGGATGCGATTACGTCCTACGGGCAGGCGCTCGAGATCCGAACGCGGCAGAGTGCGCCGTATCAATGGGCGGCGATTCAGCTGAATCTGGCGAGCGCGTGGCGGAAGCTTTCGGCGCAAGCTTCGGTGAAGGAATTGCGCGAGAGCGTCGCTGCGCACGAAGAGGCGCTGGGCGTTTACACGAAGTCGCAAATGCCGGAGCAGTGGGCGCTGGCGCAACACAATCTGGGGATCACGCTGCACGACCTGGCGGTGCGTTCCGGCGAACGGGCGACGCTCGAACGGGCGGTGCACTGTTATCGTGAGGCACTCTCCGTCCGCCAGCGGCAGGATTCGCCGCGCGGGTGGGCGACGCTGACCTCGAATCTGGGGAACGCGCTGCGCGACGGCGGACAGGTGGCCGAAGCGACGGAGTGCTACCGGGCCGCGCTTGAAGTGCTCACGCGCGAATCCGAGCCGTACGAATGGGCGGAAGTGCAGAACAACCTGGGGATCGCGCTGCTGGATCGGGCGGCCGAGCCGGAAGCGTATCAGGAATCCGCCGGAGCGTTCCGGCGGGCGCTGAAGGTCTATACGCCGGGCCAGTGGCCGCAAGCCTGGGCGGCGGCGCAGACGAATTTGGGAAGTGTGTTGCGATCGCTGGCGGGGCTGGCGGCGACGCAGGGCGAGCGGGACGCGCTGTTGAATGAGTCCGCCATTTGTCATCGGGAGGCGTTGACGGTGTATCAACGGGAACTGCATCCGCGCGATTGGGCGCTGGCGGAATCGAATCTGGCGACGACGCGGCAGCAGCAGGGGGACTTCGCCGCGGCGCTGGAGGGCTATCGCCGGGCGCTGGAAGTGTACACGCCGGAAGAGTGGCCGAACGAATGGGCGGCCACGCAACACAACTTCGGGATGGCGCAGGTGAACGCGGGGCAGCCGTCGCATGCGGTGCGCTCGTTCCGGGCGGCACTCGAGGTACGGACGCTCGAGCAGAATCCGCGGCTGTGGGCGAAGACGAGTTGGGAACTCGCCGAGGCACTACGCCTAGCGGGCCGTCTGGAAGAGGCAGTTTCGGTGTACACGGCGCTCGAAGCGGTCTTCCCCAGCGAGCCGCGCGCCTAATTTTCCGCGGGCAGCGTGAAGTAGAAGGTGGTGCCTTCGCCTTCGCGCGACTTGGCCCAGATGCGGCCGCCGTGGCGCTCGACGATTCGTTTGCAGATCGCCAAGCCTAGCCCCGTGCCCGGGAACTCGCTGCTGTAGAGGCGTTTGAAAAGTCCGAAGACGACTTCGGCGTACTCCTCTTTGAAGCCGAGTCCGTTATCGGCCACCGAGATGATCCATTCGCCCTCCCAGAGGGTGGCCTCGATGCGGATGTGGGGTTGCCCGCGCCGGTACTTGAGGGCGTTGCCGATCAGGTTCTCGAAGACCTGGCTGATCTGCGAGTCCGCACAGCGGACCGTCGGCAAGGCGCCCACGTCGATGCGGGCGTTGGTTTCGCGGATGGCGAGCGACATCAGCCGGCGAACGTTGGTGACGACGTGGTTGAGGTCGACGAGCTGGTCGCGGTCGGACTGGTAGCCGATTTGCGTGTAGGCCAGCATGTCGCGCAGCAGGGCCTGCATGCGGCGGGTGCCGGTCTGGATGTTGTCGAAGTAGAGGTCAGCCTCCGGGTCGCCTGAGGTCTGATGACGTCGGGCAAGCAGTTCGGAATAGATCGAGATCATGCGCACGGGTTCCTGCAAGTCGTGCGTGGCGGCGTAGGTGAGCTGGCGCAGGTCGACGTTCAGCATCTCCAGTTCGCGGGCCTGCTTCTCGAGACTGCGTTCGTTCTCTTTGCGCTGCGTGATGTCGTAGGTGACGCCCACCAGTCGCCCGGATTCGCTGGCCGTGCGATCGATGACGCGGCCATGGGCGGCCACCCAGTGGACGCTGCCATTGGGAAAGAGCACGCGGTATTCGGCCTGATAGGTGGCGCCATGCTGGATGGCGCGCTCGACGCGAGCTTCCACGTCGGGGAGGTCTTCCGGATGAACCAGGGTACGGAAGATCTCGTAGTTGAGCAGGGTGCCGGAGGGCTGGCCGAAGTTCTGGAGGAACGTCTCGGTGACCTCGAGGTGGCCGGTGGCGATGTCCATCTCCCACATGCCGAGTCCGGCGGCATCGAGTGCGATGCGCAGCCGTTCCGCGGTGCCTTGCAGGGCGACTTCGGCACGATGACGTTCGGCGCGTTCGCGGGCTTCCCGTAGCGCGCGCTCGACGGCCGGCGCCAGCCGTCCCAGCCGATGCTTCAGGACGTAATCGACTGCGCCGCGCTTCAGCGAATCGATCGCGATCTCTTCGCCCATCACGCCGGAGACGAAGATGAACGGCACGTCCGGACATAACTCGCGGGCGAGCTTTAAGGCGGAGAGGCCATCGAAATCGGGTAGCGAGTAGTCCGAGAGGATGACATCCGGACACAACTCGGCGATGGCCGCTTTGTAACGGTCGCCGGTGTCGACCCGGCGCGCTTCAAAAGGTAACCCGGAGGCCTTGAGGGCTTCCAGCAGGAGTTCAGCATCGAGGAGACTGTCCTCGACCAACAGAATTGAGAACTTCTTAACGTCCTCAGGCATGATCGATATCGTTCACCATCGGCCGGATGCTGCCTGGCGGAGGCTCGTTCAGCACCGCCCAAAAGCCGCCTAATTCCTGAACCGCTTTCACAAAATCGTGGAAGCTCACCGGCTTCACGACATAGGCATTCACGCCCAACTCATAACTGTGCAGGACGTCGCATTCTTCGCGCGAACTGGTCAGAATCACCACGGGAATCCGTTTCAATTCCGGCTGGCTGCGAATGAACTCCAGGACCTCGAGGCCCGTGCGTTTCGGTAACTTGATGTCCAGCAGAATGACGGCGGGGTTACCCCGCTCGCGATCTTTCCAGGGCCCCTGACAGGACAAATAGTCGATCGCTTCGGCGCCATCGCGCAGGGTGACTACCTCATTCACCAGACGGGCTTCTTCGAGCGCGATCAGGGTGAGTTCCAGGTCCTTGGGATTGTCTTCGACGAGCACGATTGGTTTCAGCACGAGTTATCGATTCTCCTAACTCCGAGGCAGCGTGAAGAAGAAGGTGGCACCTTCATCCAGCTTGCCTTCCGCCCACGTTTCTCCACCGTGGCGGGCTACTATTCGTCTGACGTTTGCCAATCCAATCCCGGTTCCTTCGAAATCTTCCATGCGGTGGAGCCGCTGAAAAACGCCAAATAACTTGTCAACATAGGCTTGTTCAAAGCCCACGCCGTTATCGCGTACCCAATAGACGTTGCGCAACGTCTCACTACGCATCCCCACTTCAATCTCTGCTACCTCCCGACGGGCCGTGAACTTAATGGCGTTGTCGAGGAGGTTCTGCCACACCAAACGCAGCAGTACCGCATCAGCCACGATCGTGCCCAGCGGGGCCAGCTTCCAGGAGATGCGGCGCGTTTCGGCGAACTCGAGCGAGCGGATGGTTTCACGCACCAGCTTGTCGAGATCGACGGGGCGCGGATGCAGTTGCGCGCGGCCCACGCGCGAAAGGCCCAAGAGGTTATCGACCAGCGTGCCGGCAAAGCGGGCCGATTGCATGATGCTGTCGATGAAACGACGCTCGCGCTCGTCGAGCCGGTCGTAGGCGGAGCGGCGAAGCAGCTCGGCATAGCCGGTGATGTGGCGGAAGGGCGCGCGCAGGTCGTGCGAGACCGAGTAACTAAAGGCTTCCAGCTCGCGATTCGAGCGCTGCAACTCAGCGGTGATGTCGGCCAGCTCTTCCGCCTTGCGGAGCACAATACCGACGATGGCGTTGCGCAGGCTCGATGCGGCTTCCACGCGCGTTGGCTCCCAGGGTAGCGACTGGTCGCGGACGGTCTGCTTCCAGATGGCAAAAGACTGGCGCGGATGCAGGCGCACGCCGCCATCGGGCGCAGGCTGCACCGCCTTGGTTGGGTCGCCGCTCCAATTCACCGTCTGCACGACTTCGGGACGGAACCACAACACGTAGCTGGGATACAGCTTCGAGATGCCGATGGCCAGTAGACCGCTGGCACGATGCGCGTAGGCGGCGGCCGGCGGATAGAGGGAGGCAAGGTGATTGGTGTGCAGCACCTCCGGCCGGCCTTCCTTGGTGAGCCACTCGAGTAAGTCGTCGACCTGATCCGACGTGGGCGTGGCGCCAAAGAGCTCGCAGCGGCCCTGATAGATAACGGCGGCGCCGGAGGCTTCGGCGAACTCGAGTAACTCAGCCGGATGGTGCGTAAGGCCGTGGATGAACTGCTCCTCCTGCGACATGAAGGAGAGTAACTCGGCGGCGAGGGCGTTGTAACGCAGACGTTGCTGGAGCTCGTGATGTAACTCGGCGGCTTGTACCTGAACCGACAGCGATTGCGCGAGTAAGTCGCAGGCAATGCGCGTCTCCACCGAGACGCGGCGCGGGGTGCGATGGTGGCAGGCGATCAGGCCCCAGAGCGCGGACTGTTGGGTGATGATCGAAATCGACATCGAGGCGCCGACTTCCATGTTCTTCAGGTACTCGAGATGAATTGGCGACACGCTGCGCAGAGCGGAATAGCTGAGGTCGAGCGGCTGTTGCGTATCCGGATGGAGGGTGGGCTGCACGGGGATCGGCTGGTAAGAGACGTCGCCGATCATGCGGAAGCGATTCAGGACGTAAAGCGCGCGCGCTTGCACCGGAATGTCGGAGGCGGGGAAGCGCAGATTGAGGAAGGAGGATGCGCCCGGTTCGAGCGACTCGGCGATCACGTTGCCGTTCCACTCCGGGTCAAAGCGGTAAACCATCACGCGGTCGAAACCGGTGATTTTCCGGACCTCTTCAGCCGCCAGCGCGCTGAGCGCTTCCACCGTCTGCAGTGACTTCATGCGGTCGATGAACGAACGCACCACCGGATAGAGCGTCTGGAACGAAATCCGCGCCGGTACCAGCGACTCGAACTCGAGGATGACGCTGTTCTGGCTGCGATGCGCGACGGCTTCGAACCGTTGCGGGCCGCTGGGCGTTGGCCAGTCGACGATGCCGAGATGGCGCGGCTCTTCCCCTGGCGTCAGGTTGCGCAAGCCATCGGCGAGCAGGGTGCCAATCTCGGGCGCGATCTCGCGCAAGGTGTGCCCGAGGATCTCGCCGATTTCGCGGCCGATCCAGGCGCCGCAGTTGGCGCTCGCCTGCAGGATGCGGAGCGTCCCTGGACGCAGGGCCAGCAGGAAGCCGTGGGGCTGAATGCTGCCCGGAATGTGGATGGGCTCCCGCTCACAGGTGGTGAGGTCGACGGGCCAATGTCCGGCCGCTGTCTGTCGTCGTGCTGGGCCAGAAGCGCGAGGTATTCCCGCCAGCGGGCACCCGTGGCGTCGCCGTAGCCGGAGAAAAAGGATGCGCCGCGCGTGGGCGTGAGATCGAATTGCAAGCGGAGGTGGCGCGAGATGACCTGGCCGCCCAGTGTGGAGCCTTCGATGACATAGAGCGCCCCCAGGGCGGCGGCGAGATCAGGAATGGCCGGGATGTGCGGGTGCGGCCGGAGACCGGCGGGATCCACTTTGAGCCAGGCGAGGTCGGCTTCCAGGCTGGGCAAACGCCGGCGCTCGGGATAGTAGCCGGGCAACTCCGCGGCGAGAATGGGGTCCAGGGCGGCTTCCAGCGGCTGATAAACGCACCAGAAGCGGCTGAGAATTTCGGCGTAGCCGGTGAGGGTGAGGCAGGGGCGAAGCAGGTCCAGGTGCGATTCGACGGCACGATGCAGGGCGGCCGTTTCCGTGCGAAGCAAGGCGTGGATGGGCAAGACAGCGGGGGCCGTATGGCTCATAGACGATCGAAAGCACCTGCGGGTCACGCCTAACTCGCCGAGCCTGCCTAAACTTTAGCACGCCTTAAGCGAGGCGGAGATCGGTCTGCGAAAAGTCGCTGCCTTTGAAGAGAAGCATTTGGTTTCGATGTTTCGCCAGAGCGTAGGACACGCAATCGCCGAAATTCAGGCGAGCAGAGTGACGGCCTTTCCCGTAGAGAGAAAACGCCAAACGGGCCAAGTCCAGTTGCGCGGCATCGAACGGAACAACCTCCAAATGGAGCTCCCGGATGAGATTGTCGAGCAGCAGGCGGCCCATGAGTCCGGTCCGGGATTCGACGACAAACGTTGCTTCGAGCAGGGAAACAGTGGAAATGCAAGGCGAGTCCGCCTCGCTGATCAGCTTGAGAAAGCGGGGCGCCTCCGGCTCATCCTGCAGGATCGCCAAAACGGCTGAGGTGTCAATGACCACTAGCGTGAGGGGAGGCCGAGTTCATCGTAGCCCAGGATTTCGTCGTCGCTCGCTTCGGTGAGCCGAGGAAGTTGGGCATAGTGTCCCGTAATCGCGCGTACGTTCTCTATCAGGGACGGGGAGCGATGACCCGGGCGAACTTGCTGCAGACGAACTTGCAAAGCTCCATGGATGGCATCGGTTAATGAGGAGTGCTCCAGAGACGCCAGTTCGCGCGCTAGCGCTTCGGTTTCCGGGTTCTTGATGCTAATCGGCATGGATCCCTATCATGAATTTTATCATGAATTCATGAATTAGCCCAGATCGCAGACATAGACCTGCGTAATGCCGGTGCGATCGCTGCCGAAGGTGATGCGTGTCTCGTCCGGGGACCAGGAGGGGTGCGGATGCGTCCACTGCGGGCCGTAGACGGTGTCGGTCGCGGCTTCCATCCAACTAAGCGTGCCTTCGGCTTTGGCGGCGCTGCGCGCGGCGGCGAAGTCCTCCGGGAGGGCGTAGCGGGAGGTCTTCCACTGACTGCCGCCGTTGGAAGCACGGCTTTCGCAAACGAACTCGCGGGCGCCGGTGGCGACGTCGATCACCTGGATGCCCAAGTCCGGGTGGTTGGTGTCGCAGAGGATGCGCGTGCCGTCGGCGTTGGGGGCGATGTGCCAGGCGTTGAAGTCGGCGATGGTGCGGATGTCGCGCGTGGTCCAATCCATGCGGCAGAGCTTGTAGGGCCAGACGGTAAAGACGAGGTCGCCGGTGCGGCCCAGGAAGGTTTCGTGAACGACGAACTCGTCGTTCCCATGTTCGTAAAGACACTCGAGGCCGGTGCCGTCGCGGCGAATGCGGTGCATGCGAGGGGCGGGGTCGCCGGCGAACTCGATCCATTCGGGTTCAAGGGGATGGAACTGCGGGTGGATGACGGTGCGCGGATAGGGAATGAAGTGGCCGCCGGAGCCGTCAGTGCGGGCTACGGCGAGGCCGTTCTGGCCGTCACGCTTCATGGCCGCGGTGAGCCATTCGCCATCGGGGCTGAGCGACGGCTCGCCGACGGAGGCGCCGGCGAAGTCCGCCACCAGGCGTTCTTCCAGATTGTAGCGGCGGAGGGCCCAAAGGGCCCCCTGCCGGGTGAAGAAGATCTCGTCCCCGCGCGGAGAAAGCGCGGGCGAGTAAGGATGAAGGCCGGGGCCGAACGTCAGTTGGCGGAAGCCATCCGGATCGGTCTCCCAGATCTGCGCGCTGCCCGACTCGTACGAGATGAAGAACATCCCGCCTTCGGGATAGAACGAGCTCTGCAGAAAGTACGTCGGGTGCGTGATCGCCTGAAAGTGCGTGACCTGGCGCGCTTCCCTCATCGGCCGAGGTACAGGTCGCGGCCCTTGACGAGGTTAGCGATCTTGCGATCGGCCACCGAACGCTTCAGCATCCAGAAGCCGCAATCGGGGTGCACCCAGCCGAGGCGGCCGGGGCCGAGGCGCTGTTCGATCGTTTCCATTTTCCTGGCGATCTCTTCGGGCGTTTCCACGTGATTGACCTTGATGTCGATGACGCCGAGGCCCATCGTGATTTTGGCGTCGACATTCTTGAGCGCGTCCAGATCGTCGAGCGGACGATGGGCGAGTTCGAGCACCAGATGGTCCACGGTGAGCTGGTTGAGGAATTCGACCAGCGTCGCCCAGTGGCCGGCTTGAATCGTCTGGCCGCCGTAGTTGCCGAAGCAGAGATGGACGGCGCGGCGGCCCTTGATCTTGGCGAGCACGCGGTTGATGGCGCGGGCGGCCATGGGGGCGTGTTCCGGGTTGCCGGGGATATTGGCTTCGTCCACCTGGACGCAGTCGCAAGGCAGATCGGCCACCTGATCGGCGAGCACGTCGGCCACCGCCATCAGCATGGTTTCGAAGTCGCCATAGTGGTTATCGAGCAGGGTGCGGGCCAGCATGTACGGGCTGGTGACGGTGAACTTGAAGGGACCACCCGAGACCGAAGCGGCGAGTTCGCAATCGCCGAGCAGATTGAGCGACCCCTCGGTGAGCGGGCCCTCAATCACGCCGGCGGCCTTGCGCCGGAACTTCATGATGCTCTTGGAGGCGAAGGCTTCGTGATCGCTGCGGCCCACCTGGGTGCGGATGCCGCCCATGGGCCGGATGAAGTACTCGATCATGCCGTTGGTGTCGGGATGATTGACGTCGAAGCGGTAGAGTTCGCCATCGGTGGGCAGGTCGATGCCGGCCTGGCGCTGCAGGTCGAAAACGACGCGCGTGGCGTCCAGGCGCGCCTGCTCGCTGGGGAGCGCGGCGAGCCAGTCGGGGACGGGATAAGACCCGACGGTCGTCGTGAGGATGCGTGGTTGTGACATGAACTTATACGACGTAAGGCTTGCGATAGTCGCGCGTGAGCAGCTTGTCGGCCTCAGCGTCATTGAACTTGCGTTTGGCGTCGTCCCAATTGAGTTTGCGGCCGACGCGATAACTGATGTTGGCCAGGTGGCAAAGGGCCGCCGCGCGAGCGCCGATTTCGATGTCGGCGTTCAAGTCCGTATGCTTGCGGGAGCGGCAGGCGGCCAGGAAGTTTTCCATGTGGGCCTTGGTGTCGTAACCCACCGGCATGGGGCCCTGGTCCATGATCTTCTCGCTGCCTTCGCCTTTGAAGACCTGGAAGCCGTTGCTATCGATGGTGAGATAGCCGTCGGCGCCGAAGAAGATGTTGCCGACGGTGTTGGTGCCGCGACGGAGCAGATAACTTTCGGGCCCGGTAAGCAGGCCGCGGACTTCGAACTGCATCTCGACGTCGCCAAAGTCGTAGGTGGCGATCTGCGTGTTCGGCGTCTCCTGGTCGTCGTCGTAAAGGAACTTGCCACCAGTGGAAAAAACAGACTTGGGCAGCGACGTCTTGCCGAGGCCCCACAGGCAGATGTCCATCTCGTGGACGCCCTGATTGCCGATGTCGCCGTTGCCGGTGTCCCAGAACCAATGCCAGTTGTAGCGGAAGCGGTTCCAGGTGAAGGGGCGCTTGGGCGCCGGGCCTAAGAACTGGTCCCAGTCGATGCCGGCGGGCACCGGCTCCTCCGGCGTACGGCCGATCGACTTGCGGCGCTTAAAGCAAAGTCCTTTGGCGAGGTACAGCTTGCCGATGATGCCTTCGCGCAGTAACTGCATGGCTTTGATGTTGTGGCCGGTGGAGCGGCTCTGCGAGCCGATCTGCACCAGGCGCCCGGTTTTCCGGGCCACTTCCACCATCCGGTAGCCTTCGTAGATGTTATGGCTGGCGGGCTTTTCGCAGTAGACGTCCTTGCCGGCTTCGGCCGCGCGGATCATCGAAAGGGCATGCCAGTGGTTGGGCGTGGCGATGGAGACGGCGTCGATGTCCTTCGACGCGTACATCTCGCGCATGTCCTTGAACTCTTTCGCCTTGGGCTGGTTCTCGCGGGTGATCATGGCATTGCTCTTCTCGAGCGCGGCCTGATTGACGTCGCAGAGCCCGGTGAGCTGGGCGCCGGGGATGGCGAGGTAGGTCCGCAGATGGTCCGCACCGCGGCCACCGAGGCCCACAATGCCGACTTGCACACGGTCATTGGCGCCCATGACGCGGGTCGCCGAAGCGGCGAGCGCGGCACCTTGGAAGAACGAGCGGCGGGAAAGTGGATTCATACGGGGTCCCTGACCGTAGTGTATCAGGGGCCGTTTTCGCGGGTTCCGCTAACGCGCGTGGGACTCTTCGCGTTGCGGCGCGGCCGAGAGCAGCCCAAACGCCATCGCGTTACGCAGGCGCGAACCGTTCCCCAAGTACTCCTGATAGAAGCTCTCAGCGCCGGTCCGGAAGGCGTCTTCAATCCGCTCGCCGTCTTTCAGACGGATGGCGTCCACCAGGGGCTGGTGCGCGTGCACGACGTCGGCCAGATGTTCGCCGCCGTAGCTCAGCACGATGCTGGCGAAGGCGAGCAGCGGCACGGTGAGCTGATCGAGCAGCTTGTAGAGGGTCTGGTTGCCGGAGCATTGCCAGATGTAGCGATGGAAATCGAGGTCGGCCTGGGCGGACTCGAAGTAGGCATCGCTGTTCATGAAGCCGGAAAATACGGCCAGGCGACGTTCGAGTTCGGCCATCTCGGCCGGTCCGATCCTCTCGGCGGCGGCTTTGGCCGCGCGCACTTCCAACAACGAACGCAGCTCCATGCGCTCCTGGACGTCGGCCGGCGAAAGGCGAGTCACCGCCGAGCCGATGTTCACCGTCCGCGTCACCAATCCGGAGTGCTCCAAGCGCTGCAGGGCCTCCCGCACCGTTGCCTGACTCACGCCCAGTTCGCGGGCCAAACCCGTTTCGCGCAACGGCGAACCCGGCGGATACTTCCCGCTAAAAATCGCCTGCAGCAAATGCGTCCGGACCTTCTCGACCCGGCTGCTCGCTCCCTTCGAATTCATAGCTTTCGTTTACTCCGTGTCCCGCGTGCCCGCAAAGCCCGGGCCGCCCGCCGCCACATAGCCTCCGCTGCCGCCCTTTTCCGAACGGCTGACCCAGAACGCGTACAGGCTGGCGCGGGAGACTTTGAAGCGGATCGCCGCCGGCCGGCCGCGCAGCGCTGCGAGATCTTTACGGTTTTTCCAGTGTAATGCGAGCCGCGTGCCGTCCGTCCTGACGGCGAGCGAGTTGGCCATTTCGTAACCCTTGATCACGCGGCCCTCGGCATCCAGCATCTCGGCCGCCACCTCGCCGCGCGAGGCGTCGGCATTGACGAACAGATGCCGGCCGGTAAAGGTGAGCGGACGCGTCCGCAGAATGCCGTCGGCGCCGCCATCCAGGGAGGCGAAGCCGTCGCGGCGCAACACGGCCAGGCCCATGGAGGCGTCCTGGTCGGCGTTCTTCTTGGGGAGGCTTTCGGGGTTGCCGCGCAACCCGCTGAAGTAGAAGTAAAGCTGGTCGCCGACGATGAGGCAGCCACCGCCGACGGATTGGACGTTGCCCCAGTTCCAGGCGCCGCGCTCGTCGGAGACGCCGATGAAGGGCGTGCGGTCCGGCCGGTCCCAGTGGAAGCCGTCGCGGCTGTAGGCGAGCACGATTTCGTTGCGCTTGGGACGGTCCTTGATGTCCCAGTTCTCGGGGCCGCGCCAGACGTTGAACAGGCCCAGCAGCAGGCTTTCGTAGGGGGTGGCGTCGACGTTGTAGAGCTGCGGCAGCACTTTGATGTCCGGGTGCGGCAGGTCGCGCTCGTCGGCGGAGGCCCATTGCGTCAGTTCCGCACGGTCCTTCCAGCCCTCGGCGAAGTTGTTCACTTCCTTATACATGCGCATGCGGCCCAGTCCGTCTTCGAGTTCCGGCGCCGCCACGCCGCCGACGTTGCTCAGCCGGATGCTGTAGATCCACTTGTTGCGGAAGGGGTTGAAGAACATCGTGCTCCGGTCGTAGTGCGGCTTCTGATACGTGCGACCCCGGCCGAGCGGCTCGCTCCAATGGATGCCGTCGGCGGAGGCGCGGAATTCGATGGCGTTCTCCTCGCGAACGCGGGTGAAGACGAGCATTTTGTGGCGCAGTGCCGGATTCTTCTCGTTCAGGTCGAGCCAGATGGTCGCCGAATCGCGCGGGCCGGGGTGGACGATGTTGGTGCCGGGGACGACGTCGAGCTGCGGGCGCGTCCAGGTGACGCCGTCGGGCGACGTGGCGTAGCAGGTGTTGCGGTCGCAGCGATACCAGGCGCGAAACTGTTTTTGGGTGGGATCGTAGAAAATGCCATCGCTAAAGGGTGTGGCGAACTCCTTTTCGCTTTCGCGCCGCAGAACGGGGCTGGCCGGATGGGGCACCGGGCGGTGGAAGGTGCGGCGCAGATTGGTGGACTCGATCAGGAAGTCGTCGACGAAGAGCTGGCGGCCGACGTCGATTGGCAGAACGGCGGGACGGCTCTGCAAATAGGGGACGGGACGATATTTGCGCGTGGCCACGTTCTCGGGCGGCCAGACTGCGGGCAACTCGATACCGTTGGATAACACCTCGGATGCCAAGGGGAGCGCGAGGAAGAGGAAGAGAAGCGGAAGCAAATAAACGTCCTTTCGGAGCCTATCATATAATCGATTTTTCAATCGATCAACGAATCGAGGATATTGACAGCACTCGATTATCGATTATATGATCGATGCGTTCCAGGCTTCAGCTTTTTTCATCGAGAGGATCTCCACCATGTTGTCGAAGAGGCTATTCCCGCTTCTGGCCGCTCTCTGCCTGTCGCTTCCTGCTCAGGACACCCGCGGCATGATCTTTGGAAGGGTGACGGACCCGCAGTCGGCCCCCATCTCGAACGCCACCGTAGTCGTTTCCAACACTGACACCAACGTCGCGATGACGTTCCGCACGAATGAGTCCGGCTATTACGAGGCCAACCTGCTGCTGGCGGGCAACTATCAGGTGACCGCCGAAGCGCAAGGCTTCACCAAGGCGCTGCGCAAGGGCATCCAACTAAATGTCTCCCAGCGCATTCCGCTCGACTTCACCATGCAGGTGGGCTCAGTGGCTGAGACC
This sequence comes from Bryobacteraceae bacterium, assembly GCA_044226365.1. Lineage (GTDB taxonomy): Bacteria > Acidobacteriota > Terriglobia > Bryobacterales > Bryobacteraceae > JALHNI01. The sequence continues at coordinate 38,921 of JBGAHE010000022.1, read as the reverse complement.
GTCAGCGTGAATGAGGAGGCGCCGCTGATTGAGACCAACGGCGTGTCCTCGGGCCGCGTGGTGGACAATCGCAGCATCAACGAACTGCCCGTGGCGCGCAACAATCCCGTGCTGCTGGCGGCGTTTACGCCCGGCGTGCAGATCCGCGGCGGCTACCGGACGACGTCGCACCGTTCGGCCTCCATCGTCACCACTGTGATGTTTACGCCGGGCAACGTCGGCGGACGCAGCCTCACCGACTCGAGCAACGACTATCTGATGGACGGCATGCCGAACGTCGGCTTCAACCGCCGCATCGCCTTCATGCCGCATACCGACGCCATCCAGGAGTTCAAAGTGGAAACGTCGAACCTGGACCCGTCGGTTGGTTTCGCCTCCGGCATCAGCATGTCGTTGATGACCAAGGCCGGCACCAACGAGTACCACGGCGTGGCCACTTGGCAGCACATGCAGCAGCGCTGGAACGCGACGCCGTTCTTTATCAAGCAGGCTTACTATCGCAGCATCGCCGCGGCGGAGGCGGCGAACAACACGGCGCTGGCCAACCAGATCCGCGGCCAGAATCCGCAGGCGCCGGGCCGCACCAACGACTACTCGGTGAGCTTCGGCGGGCCGGTGATCATTCCGAAAGTGATGAACGGGCGCAACAAGCTCTTCTTCTTCATCAACTACAACGGCACCAAGGAGCGCCTGACGGAGACCACCTCCAACATCAACGTGACGGTGCCGACGCTCGCCAATCGCGCGGGCAACTTCGCGGACCTGCTGCGGGTGGACCCCACGCGTTATCAGCTCTACGATCCGCTCACCGTGGCGCGCGACCCGGCGCGGCCCACCAACTACATCCGCCAACCGATTCCCGGCAATGTAATTCCCGCCAGCCGCATCATCAATCCGATGCGCCAGCGCTATGACTCGCTGCTGCCCACGCCGAACAACAATCCCACGAACCCGGCGCAGGAGCCGCTCAACAACTACATCGCCACGCGCATGCCCTGGCAGTTCGACTTCACGGCGCTCAGCAATCGCGTCGACTATCAGTACTCGGAGAAGCACCGCTTCTTCGGCCGCTGGAATTATCACAACTATCAGGAAGACCGTTCGGACTGGACTTACGAAACACTCCCCGGCCTGCAGAGCAACGACCTGAACCGCGGCACGCGCGCCGCGATGATCGACTGGGTATACACGCCCGGCCCGACGACTTACTTCGATTTCGCCTTCTCGGCCAATCAGTCGAAGGAAGGCTTGCTCGGCACCGTGCCCAAGGAGTTCAACGCCACCGACGCCGGCTTGCCCGCTTATCTGGCGCAGAAGGCGGGCGCCGAAAGCCATTTGCCCGTGGTGACGCCCAGCGGCTATCGCGCGTTGAGCCGCACCTACTCCACCACGGCCAAGGCCGCGCTCTACGGCGCGCGCGCCACGATGACGCACATCCGCAACCGGCATACGTTGAGCGGCGGCTTCCAGATGCGCCAGTATCTGCGCACCGGCGGCGGGGGCGGCCTGACGTCCGGCTCGTTTACTTTCGACAATCTGTTCACGCGGCGCAACGACGACACGCTGACGCCCGCGGGCAGCATCGGTCATAGCTGGGCCTCATTCCTGATGGGCTTGCCCAGTTCGCTGCAGGCCGAGACGAATGCCAGCTACGCCGTCCACACGCCGGCGTATGCGTGGCACGCGCAGGATACTTATCGCGTCTCCAATCGCCTGACGCTGATCCTCGGCTTGCGCTTCGAGTATGAAGGCGGGCTTACCGAACGCTACGACCGCTCGCTGGCGGACTTCGACTCGTCGCTCGATTTGCCGATCGCCGCCGCGGCCCGAGCCGCTTACGCGAACAATCCGGTGGCCGAATTGTCGCCCGCCAATTTCCAGGTGCGCGGCGGAACCGTCTACGCCGGACAAACGTCGGGTGGCCGCAACATCTGGAACGGCCAATTGATGTTTCTGCCGCGGCTCGGTGCGGCTTATCAGTTGAGCTCGAAGACGGTGCTCCGCGGCGGCTATGGCGTCTTCTATGACTCGCTGAACGCCAGCTATCTCACGCCGAATCAGTTCGGCTACAGCCGCGTGACGTCCACGAACCTCACCAACGACTTTGGCGCCAACTGGCTGGTGGGCAATCCTGCCGCCGGCGTCTCGCCGTTGACCGATCCCTTCCCTGTGCGCGGCGACGGCACTCGCTTCGATACTCCTGTCGGCAATGCGATGGGCTCGATGGCCTTCGCCGGCCGGGCTTACGCCTACACGGGCTACGGCATCAATCGCGCGCGCAACCAGCGCTGGCGCATGGGCGTGCAGCATCAGATCGGCACCAAAGACCTGATCGAAGTCGCCTATACGGGCAACTACGCGAACGACGTCTACGTGGCGCGCAACAACAACGCTCTGCCCGCGCAATACTGGGCGACGGGCAACGTGCGCAACGATGCCGTGACGACCAGCCTGAATCAAAATGTCACCAATCCGTTCCGGCTGACAAACTTCGCCGCGCTGCAACAATCGAACCCGGCGGTGTATCAGCAGATGAGTACGCTGTCGTTCTTCACGTCGGCGACGATCCCGAAGAACACGCTGTTGCGCCCCTATCCGCAGATGTCCGGCGTTACCGATAGTTTTGCCTCGGTGGGCCAGGTGTGGGCGCACGCGCTCGAAGTGACTTACACCAAGCGCCTCTCGCACGGCATCAACATTAACTCGGGCTACACCCGGCTAAAGGCCGAAACGGCCGATATCTACGTGAATGAGTTCGACGCGAGCCCCACGCGCCGCCCGTCGGCTTACGGTGCGCCGCATCGCTTCACCACCACCACGGTGATCGACCTGCCATTCGGCAAAGGCCGCAAGTTCGCGAGTCATGGTTGGCTTTCGAAAGTCGCGGGCGGCTTCCAGGTGGGCGTGACGTATGAATACCAGACGGGCACGCCGATCGACTTCCCGAATCTGTTCTATTACGGCGACAATCCGGACGACATTGCGAATGGTCCGCGCACCATCGGCCAGTGGTTCAACACGGCCAACTTCGAACGCGCGGCGGCTCGCGCGCCAGGCACCTACAATGCACGAGCGTTCCCCACGCGCATCAACAGCGTGCGCGGCCCGTCGATGAACGACTGGAACGCGAATGCGCAGCGGGAGTTCGCCATCACCGAACGCTTCCGCCTGCAACTGCGGTTCGACGCCCTAAACCTGATGAACCACACCATCTTTTCGAACCCGGATGCGAACCCGGTGGCCACCACCTTCGGCAGCATCACGTCGACCACCGAAGCGCCCAATCGCTATCTGCAATTCCAAGCGAGGCTGCGTTTCTAATGCAATTCGCACGTCGTCAACTGTTGGCCGCTCTCGCGGGCGGCGCCCTGGTTCGCGGGGCTGAGCGCAAGACGCGCCTGTTTCTCGATCCCCGGGTGGTGGAGCGCTTGGAGAAGGGCTCGCTGCGCGTGGGCAGCGTCACCAAGGACAGCCACAATCCGCTCTTCGGCGAGGATCAGCCGTGGGAAGTTCGCTACGACAACCTCTACCCGAACCTCTATTGGGACCCGGTGGAGAAGCTTTACAAGTGCTGGTACAGCCCGTTCATCGTCGATCCCTCGGCGAGCACGACCAAGCGTGCGGACTGGGCCACGCAGCCCTATCGCCCCGGTAAAGGTCGCGAGATGGGCATCTGCTACGCAACCTCCAAAGACGGCCTGAAGTGGACCAAGCCCGCCTTGGGCCTGGTGGAGTTCAACGGCTCCAAGCAGAACAATCTGGTGGCCCGCGGACCGCATGGCGCGGGCATCTACTTTGACCCGCATGAAACCGATTCCGCGCGCCGTTACAAGATGCTGCTGCAAGGCAAAAGCACGTCGGGCGCCTTCTCGTCCGATGGCTTGCGCTGGACGGATCCGGTGCCCTTCACGACGATCGGCGCCATCGGCGACACGCATAACAACGCCATCTACTCGTCGGCGCTCGGCCGCTATGTCGGCATCACGCGCCTTTGGGATCGTCCGGTGAAGCAGCGATTGGTTGGACGCACCGAAAGTACGGACTTCCGCACCTGGACTCCGGCCGTCGAGATCCTGCGCGCCGATCCGGCGCATCCGGAAAGCCAGACTTACGCCATGCCCATCTTCGAGCACGCGGGTTTGTTCCTGGGCTTCGTGATGATGTTTCACGTGCCCACCGATACGGTGCATTGCGAACTGGCCTGGAGTACGGACTCGGTTCAGTGGCAACGCCTGGAACCGGGCACGCCGTTGATCCCCAAGGGCCCCGCCGGCGCGCCGGATTCGGGCTGTGTGTATGCGGGCACCGGTCCGGTGTTTCTCGAGAACGAAGTGCGCATCTACTATGGCGCCAGCAATGGTCCGCATACCGGATGGCGCGACGGGTTCTTGTGCCTGGCGCGGACCAGGCCCGATGGCTTTGCTTGCGTCGCGCCCCACGGCGACCAGACCGCGACCCTCGTCACGCGGCCCGTGCGGCTCGAGGGCGACCTGCAACTCAACCTCGACGCTCGTGACGGACAAGCCCGCGTCGGCATTCTTGAAGCTGACGGCTTCTCGCTGGACGACTCGATTCCGCTGCGCGCCGACGGCGTGCGGCACATCCCGCGCTGGAAGAAAGCGAAGCTCGCCTCGTTGCGCGGACGCGACGTCCGTCTGGTGATTGAGCTTCGTGGTGCGCGCGCCTACAGCTTTTCTGCATGACCGCTCAATTCGCTGGTATCTATCCTGCCCTGCTGACGCCGTTGAACGCGCAGGGCGACTTGAATCGCACGTCGCTCGCTCTGCACCTGAAGAGTCTTTATGCCGCTGGCGCCGATGGCGTTTACGTGGCCGGGTCCACCGGCGAAGGGCTGCTTTTGCCGTTGGAGGTGCGCGAGGCGCTCACCCGCGCAGTCGTGGAGCTCTCGCCGGACCGGCAGGTGATCGTGCACGTGGGAGCCAATTCCACCGCGGCGGCCATGCGGCTTGCGCGCCACGCCGAGCGCGCCGGCGCTCATGCGATCAGCAGCATTGCGCCGCATGGGCCATTCTCCTTCGCCGACATCGAAGCCTACTATCGTGAACTGGCCGCCAGTACCGCGCTGCCGCTGATCCTGTACTTTTTTCCCGCGTCAGCGCCAGCCGTGGCCGGCTACGCGCAGATCGAAGCACTGTGCGCCATTCCGAATGTCGTCGGCGTGAAGTTCACCAGCTTCGACCTCTACACACTCAACCGGCTCAAGCAGCTTGGCAAGCTGGTGTTCAACGGCCACGACGAAGTGTTGGCCGCGGGCTTGCTGATGGGCGCCGATGGCGGCATCGGCAGCATCTACAACCTGGAGCCCGCCCTCTTCGTGCAGCTCTACCGAGCGGCCCGCGCGGGCCATTGGGACGAGGCTCGCCAACTGCAGGACCGCGTGAACCAACTGATCACCATCGTGCTGGGCTATCCGCTTTTCCCTGCCCTCAAGCAGATTCTGCAATGGCGCGGCATCGATTGCGGTGCCTGCACGCCGCCGTATCGCACGTTGAGCGACGAGCAGGCCCAGCGCCTGCGCCAGGAACTGACCGCCGCCGGCTTCGCCGTCGCTTAGCGGCCGAACGTCCAGTTCAGCGCCGGTCCGTAAGGGCTTAAGCCGATCTCGGGCGTCAGCGCCGTTCTCAACGTCGTTTGACCTTGCCCGGGATGATGGCGTTTATAAGTGAAGCGGCCCATCATGAAGCCGAGCGAGCCGCCCGCGAAGACGTCCGAAAGCCAATGGCGGCGTGCGCCGACGCGGGAGATCGCTACCAGGCTCGCCAGAGAATAGGCCGTGATCGGGACGATCGGTTTGTCACGGTACTCATAGGCGAAAACCGTGGCGACGGCAAAGGCGCCCGCGCTGTGTCCCGACGGGAACGACGTGCCACCACGCCAGAAGCCGCCCCGCTGATCGTTATCGAGGGGACGTCCGCGATTGGTGATCTGCTTGATGGCGAAGGTAGCCACTTGGGCATGTCCCAGCGCTTCGAACGCCAGCCAGCCGGTTTCGCGGGCCTTCGGATTGCCGCCGAACTGGCCGATCAGTAGTGTGCCGGCGGAGGCGCCGGCCAGCGAATACCAGGCGCCGCCTTGCGAGAAGCGGCCGCTCCAGCGGGTTTGCGCGGTGGAGTTGGGTAGGGCGTCGGCGGTGTGGCGGTCGGTTGCAATTAAAGTGGCGGTGATGATGCTGAACGGAATCAGATACTTCTTCACGGCGCGCGAATCGTAGCTGCTTTTGCGCAGCGGGCTGGTCCAAATCGTGATTTCGTCTTTGACGAAGCGTTTGGGCAGATCCTTACCGGTCACTTCGTCATCGGCGCCGGCGCACAGCGTCGACGCGGCGAGGGTAAGCGCCCAAAGCACCCTGCTCGAAGCCAGGCGCCGGCGTGGGTTCCCCGTTTTGTCCCCGGTACGTTTCATACTGAGTCCAGAGAAACACGGCTAGCTTCAGGTTTCCTTCAGAAATGTTTTAGGAAATCTTAAGCTTGCTAGCCAACAATGGGAGAGCGATGCGCATTTTAGTGGTGGAGGACGACGCGACGATGGCCGCGCTCGTGTCGCGGGCGCTGCGCGAAGAAGGCGACTCGGTGGTGGTGGAGCGCAACGGCCTGGCTGCCGTCGATATCGCCTTGGCCCACGTCTTCGACGCGATTGTCCTCGATGTGATGCTGCCCGGGCTGGATGGCTTCGGTGTGGTCCGCCTGTTGCGTCAGCGGCATTGCGATACGCCGGTGCTGATGCTCACCGCCCGCGATACGAATCGCGACGTGGTGCATGGGCTCAACCTGGGCGCCGACGACTATCTCACCAAGCCCTTCGATCTCAACGTGTTCTTCGCCCGGGTGCGCGCCATTGCGCGCCGCGGCGCGATGCCCGTGAATCTGGTGCTGGAAGCTTCGGACGTCAGCCTCAATACGATGACGCGCGAAGTGAAGCGCGGCGCGCGCGGCATCGAACTCACTAAGACCGAGTACAACCTGCTCGAATTGCTGCTGCGCAATGCGGGCCGCATTGTGCCCCGTGAGCAGATCATTGAAACCGTGTGGGGCTTTGGCGCCGATGTGGAGAACGCGACGCTCGATACGTTCGTGCATCTGTTGCGCCGCAAGATCGATGCGCCCGGCGACACCAAGCTCATCCACACCGTGCGCGGCGTGGGCTACACGCTGCGGGATCACCGTAACTAACGCATGTGGCCGATCCGCGTCCGTCTCACTCTCATTTATAGTGGCCTGCTCTTCCTGGCGCTGGTGCTTTCGGGCGCGGGTGTCGTCACGCTGATGCGCGAACGCATGACAGCGCGCGTGGACGAGGCGCTCACCCAACGTGTGCAGGCGCTCGAGCGCTTTCTGATTCGCGAGACCACGCCGGAGACGGCCTCCATCATTCCCGACGAAATCGCCGAATATGCATTCACGCAACCGGAAGGGCACTATCTGCATGTCACCGATGACCAGGGCCACTTGTTGCTGCGGCGCGACCCGATCCCGCCCGGTGTGCTGACGCGAAGCCATGAGTTCAGCTTGTACGGCACGCGCTATCGGGTGACGGGTTCGGCGTCGCTCGAACCGGTGAACACGGCGGTGAGCGAGATCCGGTTTCTGCTGCTGTGGTCGTCGCCGTTGTTGCTGGCGCTGATTGCCGGCAGTGGCTATTGGGTCAGCAGCCGATCCTTGCAGCCGGTGGATGAGATGACGCAGGCGGCGCGGCGCATCAGCGCGGCGGACCTCTCGGCGCGGCTGCCCCTGATGCGCAGCCACGACGAGATCAGCCGTTTGGCGGAGGCGTGGAACGAGATGCTCGGGCGGCTGGAAGAGTCATTTCTGCGCATGCAGCGCTTCACCGCCGATGCGGCGCACGAGCTGCGCACGCCGCTGGCCGCCTTGCGTACGACGGCAGAGTTGTCGTTGCGGCGCGCGCGGGAGAACGAGGAGTATCGCCAGGCGCTGGAGCAGGTAGTGGAAATCGCGCAACGGATGCAGACTCTCAGCGAAGGTCTGCTGGCGGTGGCGCGGGCGCAGGTGCCCCAGGCGCCGCTCAAGAAGGTCCCCGTCGACATCGCCCAATTGGTGGGCGAACTGGTGGAAGAAATGCGCCCTCTGCTCGAGGACAAGGGTCTCCGCGTGGTGCGGCAACTGCGTCCGGCGCCCGCCGAGGTGGATGCCGACAGCGTCCGGCGCGCGGTGGCCGTGCTCATCGACAACGCCATGAAGTACACGCCAAACGGCGGCATGATCACGGTGGAGACGCAGGATCGCGGCGACGAGGCGGCGGTACGGGTCTCCGATACCGGCATCGGCATTCCGGCCGAGGAGATTCCGCGCATCTATGACCGCTTCTACCGCGTCGACGCTTCGCGCGACCGTCAGACGGGCGGCTTCGGGCTCGGCTTGGCGATCGCCCGTCAAGTGGCCTTAGCCCATCAGGGCGGCCTGACGGCGACCAGCGAAGTGGGCGCTGGAAGCTGCTTCACGCTCACGCTGCCGCGCTCGGCGAATGGCTCCGCCCCAGGCCAAAACTAGGAGATTTCCGAGTGTCGTCGGGCACCCGTTCCGCCTTATTCTCCGATCAGGCGAATCACCGTGACGGTGAATCGACCTCACAGCGCAAGGAGACAGGTTCCGCATGAGGCAGGATGTGAAGATTGGCCAGTTGAGGCGCCAGCTCTTGGAGGCGAGCCGCCAACTATCCGTGGGAGAAGGATGGGACGAGGCCCGCGTGGAGCCCGCTGCCGATGTGCTCGACCAGATTCAGGGCTACGAAGCCCGCGAGTTCGCCTTGCGCGGCATCGATCGCCGCACCCGCCAATATCGCGAGATTCAGCAAGCCCTCCAACGGCTGGATCAGCCGGACTACGGCCGGTGCGTGGACTGCGAAGAAGAGATCAGCGCCCGGCGGCTTCAGGCTGTGCCCTGGGCGCAGCGTTGCGTGAAGTGTCAGGAACGGCATGAATCCGCCACTCTGCCGGAGACGCTGAGCGATGAGACGGTGATGGCGCACAGCGCGTAAGGCGCTTCGGCTAGCGCTCTGCGGCCGGCCAGGGAATCTGCACCACTACGCGCGTCCCTTGGCCGGGCAGCGACTCCACCTGGATGTTGCCGCGCGCCGCTTTGATGCGCTCCCGCACCGAGTAAGTGCCCAAGCCGCCCTTGTGCTCCGCCGGATCGTAGCCCACACCCGCATCGGCCACCGTCAAGGTCATCAGTCCGTCGGCGTAAGCCAGCACGACGCTGGCGCTTTCGGCTTGCGCGTGCTTCGAGACGTTGCGGAGGCACTCCTGCCCCACCCGGTAGAGACACAGCGCCAGGCTGCCGCCCAAATGATCCGGCACATTCCGGGCCTCGAATGTGACGGGGATGCCATCGGCGCGCTCCATGTCCAGGCACAAGGATTCGAGCGCCGCGCTCAGGCCGAGGTCGTCGAGGATGGCTGGATGCATCTGGTGCGAGAGTTTGCGAATGCCGTCGGACACCTCGAGAATCCGGGTCTGGAAGGAGCGCAGCGACGGCACCAGGTCGGCGACGGCGGGCGGTTGAGCCGCCACCCGGCCAATCTCCATCGAGAGGAACGCCAGCCGTTGCGAGATGTCGTCGTGCAGTTCCCGCGCGATTTGGCGGGCCGCGTCCTCTTCGGCGGTGAGCAGGGCCGTACTCAATGCCTGAAGCTCGCGGAAGTTCTCCTGGAGCGCCAGATCCTGGCGCTTTCGCACCGTAATGTCGGTGACAAAGCACACGGCCATAAAGCCATGGCTGGTTTCGCAGTGACTCAGGCTCACCTCGATCGGGAACGTCGAGCCGTCCTTCCGCTGCCCTTCGAGTTCGAGCCCCATGCCCATCGGCCGCCGCCGCGGGGCGGAGGCGAAGGACTCACGATGCGCGACGTGCCGTTGCCGGTGCTGCTCCGGGACCAGCGTCTCAAGCGACTGCCCCACCAACTCCTGTCGCTCGCGCCCGAACAGTTCCATCGCCATGCGATTCGCCAACTGAATCGTGCCCTGACGATCCACGCCGAGGATGGCCTGCGACGCCATCTCGAACATCGTCGTGATGATCGATTCGCGCTCGTCGGCCAACGTCTCTGCCCGCCGCCGTTCGGTGACATCGAGCCCGATCGCGAGCACGGATTGTACGGCGCCTTCGTTGCCGAACTCCGGCACCAGGCGCACCTCCCACTGCGCCTCACCCCTCACCGACGGCGCTTGGAAGCTGGCGGACTCCAGTTGTCCGGTCTCCAGCACGCGCCGTAGCGCCGCCGCCCATGATGCGGCGAATGAAGGCGGAAAGCCGACTTCGTCCACCCGCTTGCCAAGCAGTTGCTCTTCGCTTAAGCCCGTCACGGCCAGCAGGCGCCGGTTTACCAGCACCAGCCGCTCGCTCGGGTCGAAGCGCGAGATCAGATCCGGGCTATGGTCAATGAGCGCCCGATAGTCTTGCCGGGCCTGCCGCTGCAGTTCCGCGATCAACTCGTGGCGCTGGCGCCGGTCTCGCTCCATCGTGATGACCCAGACCAGGAACCATAAGATGAGCAGAAGGCTGAGGACGAGCGGCCATGCCTGCGAGCTGCGGTAAGCGACGAAAGCGTTCGCGCCGAGCAGCAGCAAGCCCGAAACCAGCAGGGGCAACCCGGCGAAGGTTCGGTCTCGTAACCGCGGCATGGAGTCAGTATAGGCGCGTAGCTACTAGGTGAATACCCAGTACCCAGGAAGATCGAACGAGGTTAGGCTCGGAGGCGGATGGTTGTGAAAGAGTACACTTCTTGGGATCTGCCCTTGAGCGGTGTCATGGATCGATACAGAGTGATCGTAGCCGACGACAGTGACCAACTCCGGCGTGAGTTGGCCGAGATTCTCGCGAAGGCGTACGACGTGGTGGCCTTGGTGGAGGACGGCGCGCAACTGCTCGCGGCGGTGGCAGAGTTCGAGCCGGACCTGGTGGTGATCGACGTCTCCATGCCCGTGCTCAGTGGGCTCGACGCTTTGCAGCGGTTGGTGACGCGGGGTGCGCGCGCCAGAGCCGTCATGGTGAGCACCAGCGGCAATGCCGCCTATGTGCGCCGAGCGTTGCAGTTGGGCGCGTGGGGCTACGTCCTGAAGGGCTCGGGCGTCGAGGACCTGCCGGCGGCGTTAGCCGCCGCGCTCCAGGGCACCACCTTCATTTCCCCGGCTATCGTCCTGCCGGATTGAGGCGCCTCTACTGAGTCCCCTACTGAGTCACAGTGACGTTCACCGGCGGAGACGCAGCCGCGCCGATCGTCACCACCACGGGCTGCACGCCCAGCGGCGCGTCCGGCGGCATCACGTAGTTGATCTGCGTCACGCCCACCAGGCCGGGCGGGATCCCGATAAAGGCGATGGTCGCCGTCCGCCCGCCGACGGTGACGCTGCGGCCGGCCGCCGTCGGCTTGGGTAAGTTGCCCACCGGGACCGTGGGCGCAGGCGTGGTGCCGGTGGCTAGCGCGGGAGACACTTTGCCTTCCCCGGTGATGAACAGCGTGCTGGTGCTGCCGCGCGCCACGCTTGGAAATGGCACCAGGGCGCCGTTCGCCGCGAAGATGCCCGGGGCCGTGGGCGCAATCTGCAAGTTCACGGCTTCCGAACTGTCATAAGGATTCCCGACAAACATCTTCACCGTGCCGGAAGACGTTTCGTACGGGATCTGAACGTTCACTTGCCCGGGTGACACGAAGTAAAGCGGCGCCAGGTTCCCGTCAATGAAAGCCTCGAAGCCCGCCAGAATCGAGGGCAACGGAATGGCGGAAGCGGACTGCGTGGAACTGCCGAACTGCGTGCCGAAGATCGAGATCAGCATGCCTGGTGCATACGTCTGCTGCCCGGACGCAGCATTGATCGTTCCCGCGACGCGCATCTTCACTTGCGGCGTCTGGAACGGCACCGCCAGATCACGCGACCAGGTTTGGCCGTTCGCATCGACGCCGGTGAAGTTGAACAGCACGGTGGCCGGCGCGCTCACCTCGGAGGGCGTCAGCACCACATTCTCCGCGCGCACCGAGCCCCGGGCCGGAATCGTCCTGGCGGTGAAGCGGCTCAAGTCGCCAGGCGCGCCGTTGATCGAATAGCCGGTGAGCGTGGTGCCGATGCTGGCCTCTTCGGTCAGCGTGAGCGTGAAGACCCAGTTGCTGGTGGCATTCGGCGTGGGGCTATCGGCGATGCTGGGCCCCTGGAAGACGGGCGTTTGATCGATGGACGGAACCACCATCGAGACGGTGGGCGGCGAATTGCTCCAGGCGGCGACGAAGGCGTTGGCATCGAGCGAGCCGAGGCCGGTGGCGCGGTCGTAACCAGTTCCCGCGGCGAAACCCGCGGTGCCCTCAACGCAATCCTGCGAACCGGCGGCGCACGGTTGAGCATTGCTGCCCCGGGTGACATCGTGGAAGACGGCGGGGGCGTTCTGCGCCAGCCGGTAAAGCGCGGGGTTGATGTTGCCGAGGCCCGCTTGCTTCTGCAGCCCCTTCGCCACGAGGTACTGATTCAGAATCGCCACCAGGCCGGCCATGGCGGGCGTGGCGGCGGAGGTGCCATAGAAGTATCCGGTGTTGCCCTGGCTGTAGACGGGGTAAGGTGTGCCGCCCGACGAGTTGAGCGCGAGATCGGGCACATGCCGATACGCGCTCGAGGGAACGCCGGTCCCCACTTGCCACGCCGGCTTCGGAAAAAGTACGCTGGTGCCTCCGCCGCCCGACGAAAACTCGCCTTCCGTCAGCGTCTCGTTCCAGGCCACTTCCGGAATGTAAGTCAGCGCGGAGGCGCCGTTGCTGGCGTTCGACGTCGACCAGTACTGCACGCCGGGCAGGCCCTGAAAGCCGGTGCCGCCGAGCCCGGTGACTTCCGGAATGCTGGCCGGCGTGTCGACCGAGAGGCCGGTTTGCGCGATGTTGCCACCGCGATCCTCACAGTCGGTGGCGCCCACGTCGCCGCTGGCGGCCAGCCACGTGATGCCTTGGGCGTTGGCTTGCTGCGCGAGTGCGCGCTCGGCGGGCAGGTCCACCAGGTCATACATCTCGCAGATGCCGTAGCTCATCGAAAGCACCGGCGCCAGGTTCTGATCGATGGCGTACTGCGTGGAGGTATCCACATTGTTCGCATACACGAAAATGATGTTGGCGCCGCGGGCGACGGCGCCGGCCCATTGAATATCGAGGTTCGCTTCGTCTACGTCGCCCGAGACTACGCCGGGATTGCGCTCCCCCGGCACCAGCACCGTCCGCAACGATTGCGCCGGAAGACTGAACCGCGTCCGGAAGCCTGCCTGATCGGTGGCGCGCACATTGGACTGCCCCACCACCACGATCGATTGACCCGTGCCATCGAAGCCCGCTGAATAGAGCGGGCCCACGTTGTAGATGGTGGCGAAGTCGTCGGGCGCGAGCGCATGGGTGCCGTCCACCAGATTGATGTTGGGCTGCTTCGCCACCTGCCGTGCCCGCGCCTTTTTGCGGAAGTCATGCAGGCCGTGCACGTTCAGCACGATGCCGGAAAGCGCCGCCGGAATCTTCGGATTGGCCGCGTTGGCGTAATGGCGTTCGCCGTCGACGACGTACTGATGGATGGGCGTACCGAAAGTCTTCTCCACCTGCGCAGCCGTCCCCTGAAAGCCGATCCAGCGCCGTCCTCGCGTCGCCGGAGCGACGGTGAAGCCTTCCGCTGTCAGCCAGTCCGCCACCTGAGCGTAATCGCTTTGGCTCAAGCCGAAGCGGTCCCCGAACTCCTCCGGTGTTAACCACTGGTGGTAATGCGGCGACTCCGGGTTCTGCTGGTCTGCGAGCAAGGCGTCGAGTGCGGCCTGCTGCGCCGGCGTGGGCTTGAAGTTGAGCGTCAGTCCTTGCAACTGCGTGGCGGCATCCACCGCGCCCCGGTCCACCGCCGCGCGCGCTAAACGATTGACGTGCTGAGGCAATTCCACCGTCGTGCGGCTGTTGATGGTGGACCGCAAGCGCGAGGCGCGCGGCACCTGCGCCCCGGCCGGCTGGACGCAGGCGCAGGCGAACGTCAGACAGAGGTAGGCGAGCCGCTTCGGATGAATCATCTTCCTCTTACTCAACGCGGTTTGCGGGTGAGGAGTTTCGCGCCAAGCGGGTGCGCGGCTGAAATTCACCCCGTTTTCGCCAGGATGAAGCTTTGCTTCTGGGGCGCGCCAGCAACTGTCGCTGCCGGCCTTCTCGGCCTTCCCGCGCATTTTACCTGCTGCATGACGAGGTCTGGCTCAGGGCGGCGGATCTGCATGGCGTCTATACCCTTCCCGCCACTGTGGACGCGGACCTGCCCCGCCCTGCGGCGTCCAAGTCCGACGCCTCCGCACCCAAGGTGATCGTGGTCGATCGTCCCGCCGAACTCATCGTCACCGAAGCCCGCCCCAACTGGCGCCCATCGGCGTCACCGCTCTGGCCTCCGTCACCAACACCGGCAGCGACCTCCTCTTCGAGTCGACGAGCGCGTCGTATTGCTACCTCACCTCCGGTCGCTGGTTCAAGGCTGCCACCCTGCAGGGCCCCTGGATCTACGCCTCATGAACCGTGCCGGGAAGGTCGGAGGCTCCAAAACCTGAGACGGTGGGGCGATGAGCAGAGAGAAAAAAGACGGGAGCGAGTTTTTCGGTGGAGGTCCGCGAGCGATCCGGCTGGTGCTCGAACAGGAGCAAAATCCTGCGCAATGCTTCGGCGTATTTGCGATGGCGGAGCTCGACCTCCGGCCCGAGCCATGATCGCCTTCCTCGACGATCACCGGGAAACCTATGGGTCGAGCCGATGTGCCGCGTGCTGTCCATCGCCATATCGACTTACCACGCGCATGCGGCCAGCGGCGCGATCCGTCTTTACGCGCCAAACTCGCCCCACAAGAGGAAGCCTGGAGCATTGCACGGTGGCTCGCATCATGCGTCAGTTGGGGCTGGCGGGCGTGGTCCGCGGCCAGCCGGTCCGGACGACGATCAACATCCCCGCGACGCCGTGTCCAATCGATCACGTACAGCGGCAGTTCCACGCGCCCGCCCGAATCAACTCTGGCTTTCCGACTTCACCTACGTGGCCACCTGGTGCGGCTTCGTCTACGTGGCCCTCGTGATTGACGCTTACGCCCGGCGGATCGTCGGTTGGCGGGTGAGCCGGACCGTGCAGGCCAGCTTCGTTCTGGATGCGCTGGAGCAGGTCCTCCGGGCAACGTTGACTATCTGCGCGATCCAAAGCTTGTTGCCGACCAGCTCGGACACACGCTTGATGTTAACCCGAACACCAGAACGTCTACACACGGGCTTCCGTAGCAAGACGAAAGACCACAGTGGACGCGCTAGAGAATGCCTTTCCTGTGAACTAGTCAGAGGGGCAAAACCCGAAGGTTTGGAGCATTCTGGAGCACGACTTACAAGGGATGGACGCCAAGTCGTTGAAAAAAACTCCTTTGGCGACAACTGCCTCGTAATCGACGCATTGCGGAGGCCTGCGCCAAATGCGGCCTCGTCGAGTGCTCCGGCCAGGGCGCGAATCGTATGTACGAAGAGAGCATCAAGGAAGGCAAGCCGCAGCCAAGTTTTGCAGGGACCGATGATTTTCAGGTGGTGCTCACCCTCAAAGGTGGGATCCAGAACCCGGATTTTCTTCGGTTTATTGAGAAAATTGGCCGTGAACGCCTTTCTTCGTTTACGACCGAGGATCTCTTGGTTCTCGATTCGATTCAACGGGAAGAGACCATCCCTGAGGCTCTCAAAGAGCGCTTAGCCCATCTGGCCGGTGAGGGGATCATCGAGCGAGTTGGGGGGAGAGGTCGCGGCGGCCGGTTTATCCTCTCTCGCCGCCTATATAGTTTCATCGGAAAGCGCGGTGTCTATACACACGCCAAAGGCCTCGATTGCGAAACGAACAAGGCCCTGCTACTGCGCCATATCGACCAGAATGCCTCGGAAGGGAGCATTTATCAGGACCTGCAGCAAGTTTCTTCCGACGCAATCTCGAAACCAGATTCAGCGGCTATTACAGGAGCTGAAGAGCGAGCAGCGAGTTCGCGTGGCAGGGACTCCCCGATATGCGCGCCGGTACCCTGCTAGCGGCAGCCATTGATTGCAACAACCTTCAAGTGATGCAAAGAAACTCAGAGCAAGGAGCGCAAACGTTTTCTTATCAATCACTTCTATGCATCGTCTTTTGATGCTAGACGGTGTCTTTTGCATCAAAGAGGGCCACGGCTTCATTCCGTCTTATTCATGCCGCCGATCCTGTAGCCCATATCGGAGTAACCGCGAAGCCGCCGTTCGTACATTCGCGCGAGCATACGGACATTGACGTCGACGTAGTCATAAACCTGGACTACCCTTTTGTTGTCGTGCAGTCGATGCAACCGACCCACGTACTGCTGTAGCGTCCCCTTCCACGATATCGGCATCGCCAGGAAGAGCGTATCGAGGCGGGCATCGTCGAAGCCCTCGCCAACGTAGCTTCCCGTCGCAAGAATCACCCGCGGCTCAGATTCGGGAATCGCCCCCAGTCGTTGCCACATCGCCTTTCGTTGTTTGGCGCCCATTCCGCCCCGAAGTACAAGAACGTGTCGGACGCGTCCGGCCAATGCGGATGCAAAATACGCCAGATGTTCCGTTCGCCCTGTCAGCAAAAGCGGGGAGCGTCCGCCCGCAACCGAGGCCAGCATGTCGGCAACGATCTGCTCATTGCGGCCAACGTCCTTCACCATATCGGCATACAGATCCTGAATGCTCGCATCCCAGCCGGCGCCATGCCGGTAAAGGCGGTGGAACGAGAAAGCACGACATGGTCAAATGGGTTCTGCTCAGTCATCAGTCTGGCAGTCATTTTGTAGCGAATGGGGCCGCACTGCATGAAGATGATCGGTTGATGACCATCCTTCCGGACCGGCGTGGCAGTCAGCCCCAGGATGTATTTTGCTTTTGCCGCCGCCAGCACTTTTTCAAAGGTGACGGCCGAGAGAGGATGGCATTCGTCGACTACGACATGTCCATACTCCGCGACGAAGTCCTTCACCGCGTGGTCTTGATAGAGGCTCTGAACGATCGCAACGTCGATCAGCCCCGTGCGCTTCGTCTTGCTCCCGCCAATCTGTCGAATCTCGCCAATTGGCAGTTCCAGAAACATAGCCAACCGCTCCCGCCACTGGTCCAACAGCTGTTGCCGGTGGACAATCACCAGCGTGTTGACTCCTCGCCTGGAAATTAACCAGGAGGCGATGGCGGTCTTACCAAATGCAGTTGGCGCGCTCACAACGCCGTCGTCATGCTTCATAATCGCGTCCACCGCCTCCGCCTGGTGCATACGAAGCGTTCCTTTAAACGAGCACGAAAGCGGAGTCCCGGCAAACCGTTCGTCCCGCGTTGCCATCTGAATGCCGTACTCCTCGAACAACGCGGCGACTTCCTGCAAACAGCCCCGCGGCAATGCCAAATGCCGGACAAGATCTTCTCCACACGACACCACGCGGGGCTTGCCAAAGGTCGGCAGGCGCATCGCCTGCGCCTTATAAAACTCGGGGTTCTGAAAGGCGGCGATCCGCAGGAGTCGATTCAGCATCGCTGCCGGCAGGCCCTGTTTTTCAATGAATACTTGATTGGCCCGGACGACATGAACCTCGCGTGGGAAGGGCCAATCGATCGGCCTATCCGGGCGCTTTCGCGACGGCGGCAGGGTCCAAGGATCGGGGCTGTCGGATTCATCCATTGCACTGATTCGGACCCCAATGATGTCTCCCTGTTTTTGCGCCTCAGCTACAAGCCTTTCCAGGTCCGACAGTCGAAACCGCTTGACGCCCAGCAGAAAGGCCCACTGGTCTGGATGCGGCTCCATGCTGCCATTCACGAAAACGCTCCTGCCCTCGTTTCGCGGCTTCCGCTGCAAGGGGGCTGCGATCAGATTTCCGAAGCCTCCTTTGGGAAGCGTGTCTTGATTCGGGAAAAACCGGTCGTAGGAGTCGAGCCCAATCTGGTGCCGGTTCTCCATTGTCTGAGTCAGCAGGAATGCGCCAAGCCGTCGTGCCAAACTCCCCGGAACGTTCTGCTCTAAGAAGATCCAGACATGGCCGCCATTGCCGGAGCGGGAGATCTCGAGATACGCCGGCACGCCATACTTCCCGCAGGTTTTCAGAAACGCGGTCGTATCGTCGCGCCATGACGCCTTGTCGAAATCCGCAGCCAGAAACCCTGAAGATGGGCTCGAACCGCATCGTCGTCGAGTGGGAAGTACTTTCGTGTCTCCCGGTCAACGCGTTCTTTGTCCGCTTGCGGGGCCGCGTTGTAGGCCCGCCAATCCCTCTCCGACCGAGGCATGTATCCCTTGCGTCCATCCATCCGCTCCCAGCGAACGGCGTAGACGTCTTCTCGCCCACGAAACAGGTTTCGAAAGATGCGGATCTTCTCTGTCTCTGAAAGTGCCGGCGCCGCCGGCTCGGGCGTCTCGGCAACTGTCTCCGGTGGGTCGGGCGAAATGCCATGGAGAATCAGCAACTCGCGCAAACGCTGGTTTTCAGCCAGCAAGGCGGTGAGCAGTTCGTGTTTTTCCATGGACCGTCGCTGTCCCTATCATGCCATTTCAGGCGAGGGTTCTGAGGCGAATGACGCCCAGCCTATCCGCGACTGTCTGCTCGGTTTTGCGAGGCTCCACGTCCGCCAAGTCATTGAAAACACGACGAGTGTGCGCTGTACTCCGATTACTCCGTTTGCGTCTTGGAAGTCGCCCGTAACTCCCCTCGAGTCAACACCTTGCAATCGCGACGTCCAACTCACATGAAAAAGCACCCAACTGGGTGCCTCGAAGTCTCTGTAAGCTATTGATTCTAAATGGAGCGGGAGATGGGGTTCGAACCCACGACGTTCAGCTTGGGAATCTAATCAGCCCATTGACATCAACAACATAGACACGCAAGGGTTTGGTTCGGGTACATCAAACACGCTGTAGTTTTTTGGGTTCTTTTCAACCTGCCGTTAACGTAGTGCAAATGTAGTGTTCCCTCTGCCAGCCTCTGGCTGCGCCAGTTCGTGGTTGTAAGAGTGTAAAGTTTACTGTATAGTTTAGGTGTGGACAGAACCCTATCCCCGCTAAGCCTGAGTCGATCTCCGCTCGTTTACGTTGTCATGCAGGTGCGGACCGCAGCGGTGATGTCGCTGGAACGGTACATTCCAGCAATCCAAGAAGACCTCCGTCGCTCCGGATTTCCGAAGTTCACCAAGAGCAAGATTCATGAGATCAAGTTCGAGGCCGGAGAGGACCCACAAGCCAATACTTCTGATCGATTCGAATTCCAAATGCGCGACGGAAGAACTGGTGTGGTTCTTACGGCGAATGCTGTGGCGCTTCATACAAACTACTATCAGCACTTCGAAGATTTTTTAGGGACTTTCGAAAAAGCGGTCGGACTGATCAACCCAATTCTCCGCATTGACTTTGCTGAGAGAATTGGCCTGCGCTACGTAGACCTAGTAAGGCCTGTGAACGGTGAGACCTTTGATCAGTACATCACTGAGGGCATACTTGGCCCCGATCCATCTTCGTTAGGAATGGTGAAGTCGTTTTCCAGATTCGAAATGGTTGGAACATCAGAGGTAGGCACTCTTGCGCTACGACACTGGCAAATGAGCAATGGGAATTTTTTGCCGCCCGACTTGTTGCCCTCTACTCTAGTTCATCCAACGTCACTTGCCCCAGACGAGTTGGTTTCCCTGCTAGACTTCGATCACTTTGCGGAACGGCAGTTCGACTTTGACGCCGACGAGATCAAAACAAGGGCGTGGCAATTACACGATAATCTTGACAGGACTTTTCGGACCGTTACAAAACCCTTCGCATTGGATAAATGGGGACAGACGGTGAATCAGGGTGAGACGAAATGACTTCCACTCAGAGCAGATACGCTTTGTCTTCTACATCGCTTGGCGAGGATAGTGCCTTTGTGGCTGATGAGTGGAGAGTTCTTGTAGAGAAATCACTTGAGGCACCGAAGGGAGTACGACCCATTTCAAAAGTGGCTTTGGTCGGCTTGGGCTTCATGCTCGGAACGGGTGCAATAAGCCCTGCCGTGCCGACTCCTGTGACAGGCCTTGGCCCCAGTGCGCTTGTTTTCGCTTCAGCAAGTAAGGCTCGAAGTCGTTTCGCTTTGCTTGATGTTCGCGAGCAGATCGTAGCTATTAGAAGCATTCTGGGTCTCAATATTTCTGAGCTTGCTGGGATTCTCGGCGTGCAGCGACCTACCATCTACTCCTGGCAAACAGGATCGGCTGAGCCTCACGCTGAAAATGGAAATCGCCTGCGACGCACTTACGAACTCGCTTCTCGGTGGAATCGGGTGTGCCCCGAACCGATCGGCGAATGGGTCCGAAAACCGCTCGACGAAAGTGGCCTTACGCTTGTTTCTTTGCTCTCAGAATCCACTCCAAATGAAGCTGTCATTGCGGAAGCATTCAAGACCCTAAAGACCAGGATCACGCAGGAATCGACTGGCTTTGCTGGAGTTGGTGACCGCGCCCGCAAACTCGGCTACAAAGATCGTTCAAAGACAAGACAGGAATCTTCGGCCAACCGAGAAACATTGGTCTAGCCGGGTGACATGGACATCCGTGGCAAGCGAAGAACAACAACCTCAGCGTCCGGACTCAACTTGGCGACAGGGATCGATCATTAGTCGAGAGCTTATCGCTCCAGTTGAGCACGCGCTCGGTCTTCCGGAAGCGTTGCCGCAAGAATGTGTGATCATTCTGATTTCGCAAGATTGTGATGTCCTCAATGAGTGCTATGAAACTGAGCCGTTCGTAGAGTTTCTGATCGCAACCCCGAAGTCGAATGAACAGGAAGACAAGGGGCTTCGATTTGGAAAGCACCCCAGAAAGCTCCAGATCACACTCAGCCGTCCCCACGACGTAACTCAATTGTTGGAGATCAACATTCACAGCCGCTGTCGTGCAAGGCGTGAGGTTTTGCTTAGTGGTCTGCCAGTAGGGCAATTAGACTCTGATCAAACTGAGGTCATTGCTCGATGGGTTGCAAAAAGGTACACGCGCCCCGCATTCCCTGACGAGTTCAATATCCGCTGTAAAGATGCAGGGAAGAAGTTGGCAAAACTGTTCAAGAAAAACGGCGATCTCCTCACAGGCCTGTTCATCCGCTTGGATCCGGATGACGCTGAACTTTCTGCCGGGGATGATTACAGGGTAATGCTCTTTGCCACTTGCACGCAGGAAGTTTGGCTCGACTATAAGTCAAAGAATGACGCTATCTCTTTGGTCGAACAAGTTGGAACAGCGCTGAATGAATGCCAGGGTCTCGTCGTGGATGAGGCGGTACTCGTACCGGAGAGCCGCTTCTCACTTGAGGACATCCGAAATACCGACCGCTGGGACTACGATTATTTAACTTATCGGAGCCAGTCAGATCCGCCCATCATACCCGTTGAATGAAAATGGCAGCGGTTGGCCGGATGGGACCCGCGTAAATTTTTAGCCCGGTACCTTTTCCAAAACTCCTTCCCGTTCAGCTTGCCCCAGTCCCTTGGCACACATTTCCCTCCTGAGCAACCAGCCCACGCATCTATAGATGGTTTCGATGGGTACCCTTTTTCAGATTTCACTGTGGTCTTTTTCGTTTGCCGGGATGCCTGCGCCGGAGCCCGATCCCTGCCAACGGTTTTGGACATGCTAAGTTATTTGTCCGATTGTGAACTGTACGTAAACCATGTACGGTTAATATACATGAAGAGTACTGCGCAAGTTTCGACCGCCATCTACGCGAGAGTGTCCACCAGCGACCAGCACTGCGAAAATCAATTGCGTGAGATTCGCGAATACGTCACCCGGCACGGATGGAAGATCGCTGGTGAGTACGTCGATAAGGGGTTCAGTGGAGCCAAGGCCAGCAGACCTGCCCTGGATCGTCTGATGGCCGACGCCACAAAGCGGAAGTTCGATTGTATTGTCGTCTGGAAAATTGATCGGTTTGGGCGCAGTGTTCTTCATCTGAACCAGCAGCTTGAAGTACTCACCCGGCATGGGGTCAGGTTCATCTCTACATCTCAGGGCTTCGACACCGATCAGGCCAATTCGGGAAGTCGCCTCCTGCTTCAGATTCTTGCTGCGGTCGCTGAGTTTGAACGTGAAATCATTCGGGAGCGCACGCTTTCCGGCATCCGGGCCGCACAAGCCGCTGGCAAGCACGTTGGCCGACCGAAGCGGGTCTTCCGGCGCGATGACGTTGTTCGCCTGAGAGATCAGGACGGGTTGTCGTGGAGGGCCATCGCTACCAAGTTAGACCTTCCCGTGATGACCGTCGTGGATGCGTACAAAGCGTTCCAGGCGGAAAAGGGCTGTACGGAATCTGCCCCATCTCAGAAGCCCGTTTCGGCGGTGAAAACCAAGCCGCGGAAACGTGCGTCCTGACCCGTACGAATTGCTTCCGTTTCCGTACGGCCCGAATACTAGCCTGCGGAAATCGTCTCTTACGGGTCGGATCAGTTGAACGGAAAAGTCGGGAAATAGTCAGTTGGACCAAACGTGCGGCAATCGGTCGTTTTCCGAACGTCCGATCATACTCGATCGAATGATGATCCACTACAGAGCAGGCTAAGCGATAACGGCGTGCGTAAACGCCATCCCCACTCTGACACCGCCAACTACTTAGCCTCCGTCATTGGTACGGCTTCAATAAATGAAAAGGCTGTGAGCGAATGAACACTCACGCCGCCTGTTGGCTCTCTTGTTGGGATTACACCACTCGCTGCTGATGAAAGTTGCGCCAGTTCACTGTCGCTTCTTCCGCTTCTGCGCCATGCAGTTCGAGCGGAATGCGATCTCGGTCAGTGAAGACGATGCAGACGGCGGAACGGCCCCCGGCAGTCTTGGGATTGCAGTCCACGTGCGCAATCGCTTCCGGGTTGATGAAGTGGTTTTCGGTGAGCTTGATCGGGGTCATGTTTTTGTTTCCTCTTGTGGTATTTAGCCGCCTGCCGCCGCTCCCCGGCGCACCACCATGTTGGATCGACGGCTCCCTCCCGAGATGTACATCCCCAACACGCTTTCGGCACTATTCCGCCACCTGCCGCCGATCCCGTCTATCCCGCCACCAAAATCTTTTGACTCTTCTGACCACAAAATATTGTGTCTATCACTGATATACACAAGCTGTTGCGGTTGGAGACGCCCTGCGCCACACCGTTCGCGAACGACTCTGTCTACATATGAGCGTGGGTTTCGACTCACGTCCTCCACGGTTCGGGGAAACGACGGCAGCGTGGATCAAGGACGGCTTTACTGTGGGACGCAGACGAAGAGCCTGGGCGCTGCTAAATCGGGATGCCCTGTCTGCCGCTGGCTGAGACCACCAGCGTTATGTAGCCGAGACCTCTGACGACTCAGACGATCAGAGGAGAGCGATGGGCCAGTACGCATGACCTTTCGAGTCTCTATGCCGAGTTCCTTGAGGACTCGTGTTCCTGCATAGAGACTCCAAACCAACCGCATGAGACCTAAAGAAAACAGATTCTAAAGAACTGGGATGCGAACGGAGTGAAGCATCCCGGAGCGCAAGCGACGTACTGAAAGGTTCTGAAGAACGAAAGATTCGACGTTGCCCAAGCAACGTCGGTGCTTTCGCACGATGCTGGTGACAGATACCCGGCTAGCAGGCCGTTGCGAGGTCGCTGTCTACATCCGGTATCGTGGGATCGTAGTCGCCATCGTCCCAAGCGTCAAACGGTGGGCAAGACTCGGCTCTTTCCATGACCACGATCGCACAATGGCCGGATTGAATGTGCTCAGTACCATCGGAGGTGTACGCATGAAAATGGACACCATGGGCTTCGCTGTAGTTTCCGATGTCATAGCTTCTCATGTGGAATACGAGGCCATTGGAATATTCGGAATTGATAACCGCTTCAATCCACTTATAGGGGAACCGCCACTTTGTGTAAAAGACCAGAATCGCCGCTGGACTCATCCCGGATCCCACGAAGCCCGGAAGGTTTTTAGAGAGGATGTTCTTACGCTCGTTTTCGAGCGTAAATGTGTTGTTGTTCATCCAGTTTGCCTCGATCGCCCTGATCTGCGGGCGATCACAGGAATCGTGTTTCCCGGCGACGATCGACGTTTGAGTGAGAACCTCGAAGTCGCCATACTCAGGGCAGGCACCCCAGGTCTCCGTCCACTTGTCACTAAGCTCGTGGGACAAGACCGCACGTTCGGGGGCTGGCACAAATGCGTCCATGCCTCCCCGCAAAAACCGACCCACAAACCGATCCGATGAATCGAGTGGACCAAATACAGTAAGAACATTTCTAATAGAATTTGCCATGGCAAAGCTCCTCAAATAGAGATTTGTGATCAAGACCGGAAGCACGGTGGCTCCCGATCTGGAGATTACCTTAGCATCGATCCAGGATTCGTCAACCTTACTTCGATGTACCTATTGTTCGCGTTCGCAGTGTTGACACGCTCGAACCGCAAGTTCAGGTGGCAATCGAAGCCTCTAGGACTTCCACAACCTCAACGTTCCCTCGGCAATCAGACTCTCAAAGTGATAGCGAAGGGTTTTGTTGATCTGGCCGTTGGAAAGCAACGCGCCGAGTTCAAGATTTCGATTGAACGCGTCGTCCGTGAGATTGGCACTGGATAGTACAACCTGATCGTCAATCACCGCCAACTTCGCGTGCAGTTTGCCTGGGTTGCCGAGAGCGTTTCTTTCTCTCTTGTCTAGTGGCCAGTAGTAGATTCTGGAGCGCTGGCAAAGCGCTACCGGAAAAGCCTTGAGCGCGTCCATCGACAGTTGTCCGGCTGAGGTCTGCTCGAACTCCAGGACTAGATGAACTGCGACCCCTCGGTCGATGGCCGCTACAAGGCCATCGGTCAAGCGGGAGATCCTATGGGCGGCGAACGTGACCAGCAGTATTTCGCGCTTCGCCGCCCCGATCAAATCATAAAGAACTTGGTCAATACGCCGAGCCGGGATCTGACTCGCGGGGGATGGCCCGGTCCACAGCAGTTCGATGTGCTGCTCAGCCCTCCAGCGATCAAACATGAAGGAGCAAACCTGGATCGACATTCCCAATGCTCTCCAAGTAAGCATCCCCGATGACTGGTGAATTATGCTTGCAAGGCTGTGGGCGGCGTCACCGTTGTTGGTCGGCGGCAAACTAGCAATCAGTAGCGTGGCATCCGTCGATTCAGGCACAGTCTCCAGGACCCCACACACAGCCCGGAGCCATTGGCCATGTGCTCTGCGGATCAAGATATCGATTTCGCAAGCCAGATTTGGGGGAATCATCGCTACTCGAAGAAGCTGGTACTGAGACTCGAAAACGTCTGAACGAGAACGGCTCGATCCAGATAGCGGTTGCCTTGTTCACAGGATGTTTCAGGTGCGTACTGGCAAGCATGACAACAGGCACCGTGAATGCCACGTCCCGTTGTATCGGGGCGATGTTCTGCACATAGAGGGTCCGAGGCGCAGAGGCGTACACTCTCCAAAGCCTGTTGGAGATGTCTTCCTAATGTGAGCGGATCGCCCAATTCGACCAGGCCCCCGAGTGTTCCTTCGCTGTCCGGTGCTGCCGTGTAGAGGAGAATTCCCGCCATCGGACCACCGAGATCATTCAGCCGCCGCGAGTAAAGCCGCTCCCGAATGCTGGCCGCAGTGTAGCCACAATCTAAGACAATCTGACGCATCAGGGCGTGCGAGAGCGAATGTAAAAGGACAAGTCGAATGCCGGGAAAGTTATCGCCAAACGGCTGGAGCTTGCGCAACTTGCGCCACGCCTTATGGGATTCCAGAAATTCCTGCTGGAGGCTCCGCACTTCAGGCTTGGATTCCCACGCCAGCAACGCATCCTCTCGGATGCGCAGAAAGATCCCCTCACCTCGCACTTCCGAAGCTGGTAGCCAAGTCGGGCTTTCACGCACCAAGCGCGTCAATCGTCCGTCCTTCAGCGATGTGGCTTCCGCGAAATCGGAATTAGATTCAATACGAGTGAAGCCCAACAAGGCCCGAACTTCTCGAATCCGCTCCACAAGAACGGTATCCTCAAACACGGACTCGAAGCCCTTGGGAGGAGCCGCCCTTCGCAGCTTGAAGTCCTTGGCCTCAGCCGCAGAATCGGGGTTCGAAAAAATCTGCCATTCGGGCAGTTTCAGATCCTCGGCCACGGCTTCACCATCTCCGTGTCCCTTGCGCCGTTCTTCGATAGCAGCCCAAATTTCCTCTTCCTTGAACTCAGTGAACAAGGGAATCAGCGACTGGAACTTCTTGAGCTTCTTTGCGACAAGGCGCACTTCGTCGAGCGATTCTAGGTCCGCTAGATCATCCCACCGTTCGTCCACTAGCTTCCCGAGCTTGTCGGTCGCACGGGGAATGGACAAGGCAGAGAGCGCCGTTGGGAACCAGCTATTGGAAGCGCCGAGAAGGATGGCCTTCGCATCCTCCATGCAGTCTTTCGTCTCAGTCAGGCGAAGGTGTGGATGATGACCGGGGCAGGAAAACTGACTGTCGGAATCGAACGCATCAGCCATGCGCCTCTCAACGCCGCAGGAGTGGCACTTGACGACAATATCGGAAGCATCGCCCGATGCTCCGAATTCACGGAGAGTTAGCGTTGCGGGTTTGCAGGGGACATTTCCCTTATGCACGAACTGAAGCCAAGGGAAGTCGGTTAGATGGCCCTCTCTGCAAGCAAGCAGGAAGCGCACGGATAATGCTGATGGAGGTTTCCCACCTTTGCTCTTGAGACATCCCTGATGGACGTATGCAGTCTTGTCTGCACGGTACTGATCTTGCACGAGCTTGAACACGCCTGATTGGACGGTGGCGAGGGTATCGCACAAGGAACAGCGCAGCCATCGCGGAAATGGCGCAACAGGTACACCGATCGCGGGCGCTGCCGGGTCACGATCATTACCATCGAGCTTGATGGGAGGCAGGTACAGCCGGGACATCTGAGCGCCGAGGCGCTTCTGAATGGCGGCAACCAAGCGATCTTCGTTTATCTCGCTGCAATAGCTCGTATCCCAGTCGTCCAGGCCCATCACCAAAGCCGACATGTTTGGTAAATCAATCAGGGAGCCGACCCCGAAGGTGAAGATCAGTTGGCTGGGGCGAATTTCGCCGAGTTCATTCATCTTGGCAGCCTCATTCCGCGTACAGTCCTGATGGGTTCTGATCGAGCACTAGATCGACAGTGCCCTCCACATCTCTCAGCGAATCCAGGCAGGTGAACATCTCCCAGTCCTTGGCCGAAGCATGTTCCAGCAAGCCAACCGTAGCGCCACCTTCTGGTTGATACCCGACACGGTGGTCTTTCTGGTTGTGAACTCGTTTCAACCATTCATCGCGGCGACGATCGAGCATGCTGTTCATTCGTTGCGCCACGGTGGGATCGTGCGTAGCGTTTTCAGCACGCTTCGCAAGTTGTGAAAACACCAAAGGCATGCGGGGATCGTTGTCTTGCAATTCACCAGCTTTTAGGTTTGCGTTGAGCCGTTGGTCCCAAAGACGCATGAGGGCCACCAAGACACCCGACAGGCCGCGATCAAGTGCCCGAGCCGAAAATGGCGTCACGGACAGCGCTTCGACGTGCTGGTAGAACGTTGCGTGGTAGTGCTCAAATCGCTCGTAGTGGGACAAGTCGCGTGGACGCGCCCAGTTGAAGATCGTGGACACCAGACCAGGGCCATCCGCAGAGCGCCCCACACGGCTGGTCGCTTGAATGTATTCCGAGGTGTTCTTGGGTTGCCCGGCAACAAGCATCAACCCCAGCCGATCAATATCGACGCCTACGGAGATCATGTTCGTCGCCAGCACCACGTCGTAGGGCACTGGAGTGCTTGGCCGTTTCCCGTCCTTGAAATCCGCTGCCCGCTGGGCGTCCGCGGCCTTGTCGAAAACAGTTTCCAGCCGCTCCAGAATCCTCGGGATATCGGTGCCCGACTTCCGGGATGTCAGTTCCTCCACCGCTCGTACTCTGCGCTTTGCCAAACCACGCTGGTCGGCATCACGCAGCCTGGCCCGGATATCGTCCTCTACCAGTCGACGGGTGCCCGCCAATTCGCGAATCGAGTTGAAGTAGCCCGCAAGGGTCATCCAGGGATCGGCCAAGTGATCGTACTTGTCGTACAGCACCTGGGCCGCCGCCATGTGGCCAACGTAGCTACGGATCATGGCCACCGGATAGCGCCGACCAAAGGCGCAGATGCCGATATATCTGCGGCCCGGATACTCCGCGCTGACTGGCCGCTGGATCGCAAAGAAGCTGTCGCGTATATCCGTACCCTGCGGCGGAAACACGTCCAACTTCCTGACGTATAACTTCTGAATCTGGTCCGCCGCACGCCGGATGGTTGCGGTGGATGCGACCACCTTGGGGCGCACCTTTTTGCCACCCACCTCCCACGAACACAATTCATCCACGGCAGACTCGTAGAGACCCACCATCGAACCAAGCGGACCGCTGATCAGATGCAACTCGTCCTGGATGATCAGGTCGGGCGGACGGAGGAAGCCGTGTGGTTTGGTCTTCACTGAAGGCAAGCCATTCCGGGCCGGATGTGATTTCCCGTCTTCAATCTCCGGAGAGAGAAATCCATGCCGCGGGCATTCTTCGTTGACCTTGCCGAAGAGCATCTGGGTCTCGCCCTTCCAGGGCATCTGGGCAAACTTGTCCACAGTGGCAATCAGGAGCGAGGGCGGGCGACGATAGATATCTTCGTCAACCACCATCACGGGCAACCCCTCCCGCGGGGCCTTGGCCTCAGAGAAATCGCAGCGGCCCAGGTTGTCGCCGCAGTACGTGATGCAGCGGCCAATGTCGCTGGGGGCCTCATAGACCCGCATATGCTGCTCTCGAATCTCACTTCCGCACCAAGGGCAGGACGTGATCTGATGCGGCGTGCCACCTGAAGCGGGCTTGCCTCCAATATCACGCAAAGCGTTAGCCGCGGCGGCCAGGGTATTGGGCGTAGTCTTGTTGCCAACCCATAGGCCGAGTCGGAATGGCGTTTCGCCCCACTTCACAACATCGGCTCGGCGGATGGACTCACATGCGCACATGAGCGCCGTCGCACGCTGGAATTGTTGCAAGGTCAAAAGGCGCAACGTGTAACGCATCAAGACAGCGATGCCGTGATCGCCGCGGCGACCTTCGACGTCACCTTGCAGCCGACGCAGCGCCAAGGTGTAGGCCGTCAGGCCAAGATAGGCTTCCGTCTTGCCGCCACCAGTTGCGAACCACAAAAGGTCTGCTACAGCGTCAGTCTCATGGCTGCGATCCGGGTGATGCAGGTCCGTGAGGCTGGGCAGATTGAGCAGCACGAAGGCCATCTGAAACAAGCGCCAACTGCGGTTCCGGGGCACATCGAGCGACGTGACGCCATCTTCAATCTTCAGTTCCTGCTTCCGAACCTTACGCGAAAACGTGGAATGGATGCGCTGCTGCCACATCGCCCGATTCGCAAACCGAAATGCCTCTTCCGCCAGCGGATTCGATTCGATCAGATCAATTCCGGCCTTGATCCTGTGAAGAGCGCGAGTGCAACTTCCAACCGCCCGCTTTGCGGCTTCCTCGTGGCCCGCAAGTTTCTCGGCTGTTAAAGTCAGCTTGGCTTGCTCCGCTTTGATCCAGATCCCATAGGCCGTTTCGATCTGACGCAAGGAAGCAACCAATCCGTCCTTGGGCATTTCGGCCAGCATCTTCATGTCGAGCGTCATGCCCGAGAGGTTCTTGTCGTCGCCTTCGGAACGGGCAGTCTGTTGTGGAACCTCAAAGCGAGGAACCCACTCAGTCTCGACCTCAATAGCCCGTTCCGACATTGGTTCGGGCAATGTGGCGTGCACTGAGATACCGTGGCCCACAGCGAACTCCCGCTGGTGGCGGTATAGCATATCCAACGTCTCGGTCTCTTCCCGTGTCAGAGAATCCATCTTGGAAAGATCAACCTTAGCCGTCTTGCGCTGGACGAAGATCGGTTGCTTGTCAGTACCCCGAACCCGCAGCTTAGGCTGGAACACCCACACTTCGTCCTTTGGTTCCCCCCGGCGGGTTCGTTCCACTTGCTGGTTGATCACGAAAAGCGTCACCACCCAGCCATCAGCGGTCAAACGCATGCGGCCTTGCAACACGACCAGCGGGTGGTCGGCATGCAATGGCTGAGGTGCGATATTGCCATTCTTGAGGGCAAAAGTTGTCGCGTCAACCTCTATTGCTTCGCGCTTCCAGACATTCGCCGGACTCCCGTCCTTCTTCTGCTGCGTGCCACTTTTGATACGCTGATAGCGACCCCATTCGGCCTCGACAACAATTTCCATCGTGTTCGCAGCAACCACGAAGCTCATGCCCATGGAAGACGGGAAATAGGTGCTTCCGGCTGGAACTCCGGTCTCTGCGTTGCCTTCCTCACCTTCATCCCCGTCGCCCACAGCCAATTCGTCCAACTCGCCGCCCGCGATCTCGCTGTCCTGCGGAGCCAACATGCCCACCAAATACCTGCCGTAAACGTGATCCTCGTACTGGTTGAGTTCTTCTTCGGGGCCGCCCGCTGGGCCAAGAAGGTCCCGGATCACCATCTCAGTCAATTCGTTTCTGATTGCTCTCGGCGTCGGCACTCCGAGAACGGACGGTATTGGGGTCGATTGTCCTGATGCCATCATGGCCTGCCCTTGCCAGTTGCTATTCATGTTCGGCCCCCTCAAAGTCGAATGAACCGATTCTGTCTGTAGCAACCTCTACTCTTGTGTTACGACCTCGCTTAGCAGTCGGCCTTCTTTTAGCAAAGAGATTCATTTCTTCCGCTTCTTCCTCGGCATGGCGTTGGAGGTTTAGCGCCAGCAGGCGATCGAGAACTTCACGGCGCGATACTTCTGAAATGGTGAAGCGCATGCCCTGTTTGACTTCGTGGAAACCGTGATTGAAGATGAGATCGCTCCAGCCGTATGCGGCAGCGACAGCCTCGTCCATCTCGACGTGCAAGGTTCGCAGTCTGACGATGTCTTCGGAAAATTCGCGTGGATCATGGAAGCGGTTATAAGTCGCGGTCAATCCCTCGTTGCGTCGCTTCATCAATCCGAGCCTGTACTGCGAGCACTCTGCGCCAAGACCCGAGAGCTTATCCACTATACACGCACCGTCGCTCTCAGGCGTCGCCCCATTTCGCCCTATTTTCAACGGTTCTGGGAAGGGCATGGTCTCGAACGTTTCGGCAAGACTGTAAGCTGGGTCCCCCTTGAGTCGGGAGGATGTTTTCTCAGCCCATTCGACATGGAAGCACGAATTCAGAAGTGTGAAGTAGGCATCCCCCCTCAGAGCAAACACCACGACCTTTCCTGCGAATACCTGTTTGGGGTCGATCCAGGTAGCGCCCCAATATTTGGACACTTCGCCGCACGCCAGAACGGTCTCTAATCCATGAATGGCTTCGTAGAGCTTTTCCTGTCTTCCAATAAACCTCCACCAGTAAGTTTCGCGTTGTTTTATTTTGTTGCCTAGTCGCTGAAGGCGAACCGTGGCGTACAAGCGCTCCCAGCACGGAACATACTGACGAGCTTCCGCTTCATCCATTGAGCCAAAGTTGATCACGAATCGGTCGCCCCGATGTTCGGGATGCTGATTGATGTCCTGACCGGTAAGAAAAGGTTCGATGACTACCTTGCACTCAGGAAACTGGCGAGCCATCGCCAAAGCCTCATCAGCCGTCAGGATAAACCCTTCTCCACCAACTGTCGGCCCCCGGAACACGATGCCCAAGTTCTGCGACAAGCGGAATGGTTTGAAAACGGTATCGTGGCTGTCCAAAAAAGAAGAAATGCCACGGACGGGTTTTCCATCGAGATTGAATTGCCCGCGCCAAGTGCCTTTTTGAAGATGAATAATACTGACAAACACATTTGCGGTACCCGGCCAAGGCTGAGATTTGGTTGCCCGGAAAAGCGAGACCCCCGAATCGATCAGGAACTGAAGCCCGCTTTCCCTCGTTTCGCCTTTCGCGATTGAGTTGGTGGAAATCATTCCGGCCACACCGTTCTCACGCTGGAGAGACACAATGCGGCGAAGGAAGAACGACGACAAATCAGCGTTCCCAATAGATCGTGGATTAGTTGCAAGGAGGTGCTCCAGATAATCATCGCCGAGTGTGCCAGAAATGCGTGCGCCTCCTAGGAAAGGTGGATTTCCCACGAACGCGTCAAAGCCACCTTTCTCCATGATTTCCGGATAATCCAGAGGCCAGTGCAGCGGCCTTCGTCCTTTCATTCCCTGGTCAGCGAAAAGCCTCAAAGCCTCCGGGCTGTGTTGCCATCGAGCCATCATCGTGTCGGCGGTATCTTCGCGTTCTCGTTCGTAGGCGTGGCCCTTCAGGGGTCTAAGCTCCAACCCCAGAAGAACATCTGCCGCGGCCTTGAGTTTGGCTACAGCATGCTCCGATTCAGCATAAAGTCCGCCTTTAGCCGCAATCTGTCCCGGCGTATCAGACGGCACGGCTTCCAATGCCTCTCGCTTTTTCTTCGCTTCCTCGATGTGTCGCCAGAGGTTCATTGTGCTGAAGGCGAATTGCTTGCCGCCTTCGGGCCGGAGACTAAAGTCTTCCAGTTGCTTGAAACTGCTAAGACCAAGGAGAGAGTCGCCACACTTGAAAGCGTGATCCAAGAATGTGAACGGTCGTTTGGCGTCGAGCGTAACAAGCCAAAGTGAAAGCTTGGCCATTTCCACGGCCATCGGGTTGATGTCCACGCCGTACAGGCAGCGATCGGCAACGATACGGCGGGCGATGGCGAGTCGTTCGGTGGGGTCTTGTGGAATCAATCGCTCGGTGGGCGATCCTTGGGAGAATTCTCCTTCGGGAGTCACCAGCACTTCGCCAGGATGCTTCTGCTCTTCGTTTTCCCACGCCTCCGTAAGCCGCTCTGCAAGGTAGCGACAGGCCTGAACAAGGAAGGCTCCAGATCCCATGGCCATGTCGCAGACCTTGAGATTGAGGATTTCTTTCGGTGACTTCAGTTGCCATTGCTCCCGCGGAAGCCCCTCCGCTGGGCCTTGATAAACCAGTGGCTCCAACGTGTAGTGAACGATCGGCTCAGTCAGCGACGGTGGCGTGTAGTGGGTGCCAGTACTCCGCCGGGTGGTTCCCGCGGTCACGTAGACGCTACCAGGAAGGATCACCAGTGGGTGTTCGAACGAATCCTCACGAATCAAGCCAGCAAAGGGACGAACTCGCTGAAGCAGTGCCTTATCCTGGCGACAGGCAATGAGCAGGTTGTGCTCGTCGTCCGAACTCTCCTCCAATGCATTTCTGATCGCCGAAACAGACCTGCCTGTTTCATCTTTGAGAGACTCAATCAGCGCATCTTGCCCTTGCGTTAGCTTCGCTTCTAACGTGGTCAGGGCAATTTCCGTTTCCTTGTCACGAGTGCCTTTGATGCCCAGGACTGTTTCGGTGGCACGCAAAGCCGTGTGATCCAATAGCCCCTCATAAACGTGGCCGATCTGCTCAACACCCAGCGCACGGAACGACACGCGCCGCGCCTCCGCGGGACCACCGCCCGGAACCTTGATGCGCAAACGTTGGAGTGAGGTCAGGAGATGCAGGGCCACCCGATTGTTCACGGCCAGTGGTAGGGCTGGAACCGCAGCCCAGTTTGTTCCCGCGTCGCGGCCTTCGAGGAACGGGAAGCGATCCGGGTCGAACAGGGAGCCGCCATAGGCAGGCATCAGCAAGTCCTGGTGATGGACGCCTCCATGTACCGCCCGGAACGTCGCCAACAAGCGTGCCCAGGCATCGAACCGCCGTTCCAGCACTTGCGGGCCATGAAGATCGGCAACTTCCTGCAACTGCCCAAGAAGGGTGGAGACCGCGTAGTTGTCGTCATAAAGAGGCTTGCCCAAATGCAGCAGACCACGCTCTTCGGCAGAGAAAAGAAAAACAAGCCGCATCATCACGGTTAGGGCGGCCTCGTAGAGGACGGATTCGGATACTCCTTTGAGTAGCGTCCGATTCGAATCTTGGTCCAAGGTATCGAACGCCTGTACGAGAAACTGAACCGCTTGACGTACCTGATAACCAAGTTGATCGGTGACCTCTTGCTGATCCTGGACGCTTTCTTTCAGCAACCCCAACAGCGTGCTCTCAGCAGCGACACCGAAGAAGCGCCGCACTCCGAGAAGTGAATGAAACGCACGCAGAGTGATCGGTTCGTCCAGCCAGAGGGCACTGAACCAGGAGGCATAGCCCGTGGTTTCTCCCCGAGGGGCGAAGACCAGCATCCATTGTTCGCCGTTGGTGACAAGGCCAAGGGGTACGCCAGCCGCATGAAGCAATTCCGTCATCCGGGTGGCAGGGTTGGCCTTCCAGTGCTTGCCCAAAACCGGATGGTCAAGCGCTTGCTCTGACGGATAGCTGGTGATAAGCAACTGGGCTTGTCCGGCGGTGTCGGTGCCGGATGGGCCGACGAGGGCGAAGTCTGGTCGTAGGGTTTCGCCCATTTCCGCGACGTTCGCTTCCAATCCGGCTGGCAGTGTCTGACCTTCGGCGATCAGGTTTGCCGGATATCCGAGGAGCGCAGTTAAAACATGCAGCACCCACGCCCGCTGACGACCGGGAGCCGTGGGATTGTCTTGCCACTCATCGTAGGCGGCGCGAAGTGCTTTGGCTTGGGCCGGGTCCCGTGATTCGAGACCTTGCGGAAACACCTTGAGCAGCACTGGCAGAGACACAAACGGGCCAGAAACTTCGACGAGGGACAGCCAGTCGGCGTGATGACGCGAGATGCTGACGCTCATGGGCGACCTCCCGTGATTGCGAGTACAGCCTTCCGCGGGATCAGCCAAGTCACTGCCACCGGGAACAGGCGAGCGCTGGGGTTACGGAAACGGGAACGGATGTGTTCCGACTCACGTTCGATTTCGTCAGGGATTTCGGTGAGCCGACGCCGCAACGCTGCAAGGTCTCGGTCCCGCTGCTGCCTACCGGGTTCGTCGCCTCCGAGATCAAGAGTAAGCTGCGGATCGTCCTTGGCATTCAAGTGCTCCTGAATACCTCGCTGTAGCTCCGTCATGATCATCTTGAGCTTGTTCACTTCCTTTTCCGCCAACTCCTCAAAATTCTTCTCCAGATTCTTGGTGCGTTCAGCCCGGCGCACTTCGAGGGATGTCAACAGTGCATCGCGTTGCTTGGGCCACAGGGCTTGAAAGCGAGCTTCTATCGCAGGTGGCGCTGGGACATCGGTGGCGGTTGCAAGTGCGGCCTTCGTCTCGCCGACGTTCAGACGACTGAAGCGTCCCTCAATCAACGCCCCACCCGCAGTGATGATTTCTTCGTGAAGTCGATGGTTGTCGCCACCCAAGACGACGATGCGGCCATGGGCAATGACAACCGGATGGGTGAGCGTAGAATCATCTACCACGCAGGTCGAAACGCGGGAAAGGTGGGTGGATTGCGTACCGAGAGACCAGATTTCTGCACGCAATAGCCTCAAGCACATCTGCACCAATCGATGATTGAGGTGGGCCAGCACAACGTCATCTCGGCCTGCCGCGAGGGCAGGATCAAAGACAATCGGTCGCACGACTCTGGTATGCGGATGCGGCAATCCCTCCGCACAATTAGCCCAGCTACCGGACAGCGCTGGCAGCCGGAAGACGGGACAGGACTTGAGCACGCCTGTTGGGTCCGGCCAGATATTCTCGACCTCAACCGGGATCAGCGGAGGCTGCTCAGCTAATTCCATACCGACCCGCACAACGTTCTCGATATGTTCAGGGGTGAG
Organism: Bryobacteraceae bacterium; assembly: GCA_044226365.1. Lineage (GTDB taxonomy): Bacteria > Acidobacteriota > Terriglobia > Bryobacterales > Bryobacteraceae > JALHNI01. Next base: position 3,176 of record JBGAHE010000022.1, on the reverse strand, counting down.
GCTCAGTTCATTCTTGGTCTCATCAAGCCGTGACGCCAATTTCTCAAGTTGTTCACGCAGCTTGCGATCGAACTTGAGCATGCGGCGAACTGGTTCAGCTTCCTGTTCGGCCCGTGTTGTGTCGAGCCGTGTGCGACGGCCCAGCATCGCTTCTTCTACTTGCGTTGCAATGACCGGGCCGACCTTGCCGAGGTCTTCTCGGATCGTTTCGATCTTGAGTGCCGCCCGCATCAGAAATTCCAAATCGGCTTCCAGATCGCCAACCTTGCCGGAAGTCGCTGCTGAATCGAAGCCGCGACCAACGAAGTGGTGGATGTGAACTTCATCAGCCTTTTGACCGTGACGATCGACGCGCCCATTGCGCTGCTCCATCCGGTTGGGATTCCACGGGATCTCGAAGTGGATTAGGCGAGAGCAGTGGTTCTGTAGATTCACACCTTCCGAAGCTGCATCAGTTGCCAGCAGAATGCGCACTGCTGATTGCTTTGGGTGCGCCTGGAAGGCCGCCTTGATTCGTTCTCGCTGATCCTTCAACATCCCGCCGAATATCATCTCCAGCCGACCATCCTCTGCGAAGCCCTCACGAGCCAGCAGGTCGTGTAGCCACTTCTGGGTGGCGCGATATTCAGTGAACAAGATCACCCGTTCTTCGTTCCACTTGCCGCCTGGCCTGAGAGTCCGTTTCAGCCAGTCGATTAGTGCTTGCGCCTTGCAGTCTGGGCGCAGGGAAGCCTTCGCGGCATACTCGCTGAGATGTTTGAGGAGATTTCGCTCGTCAGCAGAGATAGGCGAAAGAGCCTGGCTTGCAGACCCCATCACTTCGCCGATTTGATTTTCGTATTCCTCGTCGTCAGCATAATCATCGCCGTAGTCGTCAAGGTCTTGCGCATAGCTGGTCGCGGCCTTCCTGCCGCCGACAGTGGCAATGTGCTTTTCCAGCGTGATGCCGAACGCCGCTGGAGATGAAAATAGCCGCTTCTTGAGAAGCTTTAGAACAAACTCGGCGGCTAAGCGCTCGCCTTCAGAGGTGGCACTCTTGAGGCGTAGTTCCGTGTACTCTTGCAGTTTGCGATGGACCTGGCGTTCCTCATCTGAATATGGAACCTCCAGATGCTTGACCACTCGCTCAGCAAATCGTCGGCTGCCATCCCAACGCAGTTTCAGTTCTGACTTCATTCTGCGGACCATTACTGCGTCAAGTTGCATGCGGTCGGGAATGAATGCGCGGGCGAAACGCTGACTATCAAGCAGTTCCAGCAGAGCCGCGAAGCTCTCCTGATAACCGTTGTGCGGTGTCGCAGAGAGGAACAGCTTGTGCTCGAAGTGCGGTGTTAGTGAACGAATGGCCAGTGTTCGCATGGAGTCCGTTGCGTACTTGCCTCGTCCAGACGGTGCGACGTTGTGCGCTTCATCGACAATCATCAGGTCGTAGGCCCGGGGATACGTCGGCTGGTCGCCAGAAGGAAGAGTCTCACGGAACGTGCGCAAAGGCCGTTCCCGTTTTAGAAAGTCGATGGAGGTGATCAGTCGGGGAAAGTGCGACCAAGGATTGACGTGGATGCCGCGGCTGCGCCGCAATTGGCTGATGGTCTCGCTGTCGATGATGCGGAATTCGAGGCCGAATTTGTCCCGCATCTCTTCTTTCCACTGCACCTGAAGGGAAGAAGGGCAGATGATCAACACGGAGCGTACCCGGTGGCGTAGGATCATCTCCTGCACGACGAGACCCGCTTCGATGGTCTTTCCCAGACCAACATCATCCGCAATCAAAAGATTGACACGGGGCATCGAGAGCGCCCGGACCACAGGATCAAGCTGGTACTCATCCACTTCAATGCCGCTGCGGAAAGGCGACTGGAGCGCACTGTCGTCGGCCTGTGAAACAGCACCCCAACGGACGGCGTCAAGGAAGGCTTGCAGGCGCTTTGGATGGTCGAACGAAGTCGGCTCGGGGAGTGTGGATTTTTCCTTGACGGCGGTTCCCGGCTCAATCTCCCATATCACCTCCAGTTCTTCACCAATACCGTCGTCCTCGACCGACGAGAGCTTGATCAAGTGGGATGGTTGGCCGCCATTTGGGGCGAGTCCCGGAGCCGAGGGAACGATTTCCGTCACGACGAACGGTCGCTTTCGGACGACCACCAATTGGCCGACTTCAGGGCATGAGGTCATTTGTCAGCCCCGTATCCCTCGGTCCATCAATTCGATGAACCGCGCAGCAGCAACCCTGGACTGGTGCTGGTGGCGACATCATCTTCGATCCCGAATTGAGGATCATTTGACGGCTTTCTACTTTAGAGCCAATGACTTCCATTACCTAGCCATTCTAATAGTTTTGCCACGGTCGGCGATAGCACGCTGACCCGACAGCCAACAACGCGGACGTTGGTCGAGCGTAACTTGACAGAAAACAGTTTCGTGGTTCAATGGCTACGGCCAGTTGACGCGTGACGCTCCAGCGGAATCTTGGAACCATGCAGATGGCCGAGTGGAACCATGAGATTCCCACGCCAACACAATCACGCTGGCGTGATGTGATTCAGTACGCTTTGACGGGTTCAGCCGTCGTGGCCAGCCTGGAACCAACGCAGACACGCATCCGCGGAGCGAACTGCCGTGAGGAGCATTGCGATCTCTACGGCTCGATATCCACCTTCGACAAGCGATTCTGCACGGAGAAATGGAGAGTGGAGCATCAAGTCCAACACGTAATCTTTGACGTTCAAGCAGCAGCCAACTATCTCAGTTGCTCAAAATCACATCTATCGAACATCCTCAACGGGAAAGTGCCGAACGTGCCGCCAATCCCTCACGTTTCCGCAGGCCGTAAAAAGTTGATTCGGCAAGCGGCCATTGACGAATGGATCAAGTCTCAAGAAGCTGCCTCGCTGGAGGGAACTCCAAGATGCTAGGCTCGAATCACCCGAATCAAACACCTGCGTTCTCAAAGGAGAACAAAATGAGACGCAGACGCTATCAGGAAGGAAGCCTCCAAGAGCGGAGGCACGGCAAGAAACGTGTATGGGTTCTTCAATACTACGATGCGGACGGGCATCACCGATACCGTACGCTCGGGCGCATGGCCGACTTGACGAAGAGTCAGGCACAGGCAGAGCAGGCGGCATTCATGCGGACCATCAATGGCGGCGACGGCCCGCCCCAGGAGGTTCGCCCTG
>JBGAHE010000173.1:0-7969 GCA_044226365.1 Bryobacteraceae bacterium | reverse complement strand
TTTTCGGCGAGTTTCCGGCCGGCGGCGTCGCGGAGGGTGAGGACGGTGTCGAGCGAGGAGCCGAGCTGGGCGCTCAGGGTCCAGAAGTGAAGGGGCTGTCCGGCGTGGGCTTGAACGGGGTAGCGGTGGCGTTGACGGGGTTGGAGGAGGACGGCGTCGCGGGTGGTGGAGGCGGAATCCAGTTCGAGGTTCGGGCCAGGGGTCCAGCCGGCGGGGGTGCCAAGCCAGAGACGCCACAATCCGGGGGCGGCGGTGGCGGGGAGATCGAAGGCGAGCGTGGCAGTATCGGGCCCGGCGGTGACGCGGGCGGTGATCTTCGGGGGTTGGAGGACGTCGGGGCGGAAGTGGATCGGCATGGTGTAGGGATAGGTCATGCGCGAGTATTCGGCGAGGCGGACGGGAGTGAGGTAGGCACGGTCCAGCCGCTGGAGCGCGGTGCCGGTGACGGTGAAGGTGGCGCGGGTGCCGGGGCGGGCGCCGAGCGGGGCGACGGAACGCAGGCGAAGCAGAGACGAAATGCGGAGGATGTAGGCGTTGTTTTTGCCGAAGGTGAAGCCGCGCGGGCCGCGGTATTGGTCGAGTTTGACGGAGTAGAGACCGGCGGTGGCGAAGGTGTGTTCGAGGAGCGGGTTCTCGTCGTAGTAGTCGCGGTCGTCGTTGAAGGCGACGCGTTCGCCGCGCTGATTGAAGAGGGCGAGACGGGCTTCGACGGCGGAGCCGTGTTCCATGGCCTGGAGGTCGAAGAGCCAGCGCTCGCCGGCTTGGACGGTGAACCAGTATTGGTCGAGGTCGGGCGCGCCGTCGAGACGGCCATAGATTTCGACGGGCAATTGCGGGATGGTGCGCTGTTCGCCTTCAACGAAGGACGGGAACTGGCCGACGTTGAAGAGGAGGCCGGTGGAGGGTCCGGCGGCAGTTTGCACACGGAGAAGATGCGCGCCGAGCGGAGCACCGGGGGCAACAGTGACGACGCCTTTGACTCGTCCGGGCTCACGCAGGGTGGTGTGTTGCCAGGTGAGCGACGGGTGATCGAAGTGAACGCCCGTAGCTGTCTCCAACTGCGAGCCGAGGATCTCGACTTCGACGGAGGTACCGGCCCGGGCGCCGAGCGGATGGAGGCGAACGAGTTCCGGACCGGCGGCGAGCAGAAGTAGCAGCGGCAACATTACGCGAAGAGTTCGCGCACCACCGCGCCGTCCTTATTGATGCGAATGGGGCGGCCATTGGCGTGATACTCGTGGCGGGAATCGATGCCGAGGGCGTGATAGACGGTGGCGCCGAGGTCCTCGATGGTGACGGGGCGTTCGGTGGGTTCGGCAGCGTGGGCGTCGGTACGGCCAAGCACGAGGCCGCCCTGGATGCCAGCCCCGGCGAGGGCGACGGAGAAGGCACGGGGCCAATGGTCGCGGCCACCGGAGAAGTTGAGGCGAGGTGTCCGGCCGAAGTCGCCAATGACGAGAACGAGGGTGGAGGCGAGCAGGCCGCGCTGGTGGAGGTCTTCGAGGAGCGTGGGAAAGGCCTGATCAAAGTCCTGCGCGAGGCGCTTGGCGCCTTTCTCGTGCTCGCGGTGCGTATCGTAGCCGCCGTGGAAGACGGTGGCGAGGCGGGTGCCGGATTCGATGAGGCGGCGAGCGAGCAGGCAGCCTTGACCGATGCCGGTGCGGCCGTAGGCGTCGCGGAGTTGGTCGGGCTCGGCGTGGATGTCGAAGGCCTGGCGGGCGGCGGGTGAGGTGATCAGGTCGAGGGCCTTTTGCGAGAAGGCGTCGAGGTCGCCGACGAGGGGCGAGTCGATGGTTTTTTCGAATTCGCGATCGAGGCGGGCAAGGAGAGCGCGACGCGCCTGGCTTTCGGCTTCGGTGACGCCGGTGGGCAAGGTGAGGTCGCGGACGGCGAAGCCGCGGACGTTGGGGTCGCCGGTGACGAAGGGATCGTGCGAAGGGCCGAGGAAGCCGGCTTCAGCGCAAAGGTCTTTGTCGGGGATGGCGACGAAGGGGGGCAAGCCCTGGCGCGCGCCGCGCTCTTTGGACATCACGGCGCCGAAGCTGGGATGAAGCAAGTCGTTGCGGGGCTTGGTGCCGCTGAAGATGTATTGGCGGGCGCGCTCATGAATCGCTTCGTCCGAGTGCATGGAGCGGATGACGGCGAACGATTTGAGAGCTTGCGCCGTGCGCGGCAACAGGCCGGAGAAATGGACGCCGGGAATCGCGGTAGGGACCGAACCGAAGCTGCCGCGGATGTCGGCGGGTGCGTCGGGCTTCGGATCAAAGGTGTCGAGTTGGCTGGCGCCGCCGTTTTGAAAGATGACGATGCAGGAGCGCTCCTGGCCGGCCGCCAGGAGTTGCGGCAGAGTGACGCCGCCCAAGAGGGAGAGGCCACCGAAGTTCAGGGTGTCACGGCGAGTCATATCAGTGGTTGAGTTGGAACTCCTTGGAGACGAGCGTGGCCCAGAGCAAGCCTTCGAGCGCTTTGCGGCGCGAGGCGGGATTCTGCGCGAGGAAGTCCGCGACGAGGGTTTGCTCGGCGGGGGTGGGGGGACGGGCGTAGGCACGCTCGTAAAGAGCGCGGGCGACGGCGTCGTTCGAAAGGGGCGCCCAAGTGGCCAGGATGTTGTCGGGGGCTTCGATCTTGGCCTGGATGGTTTTGCCGTTCATGAGATGCAGCGCCTGGCTGAGAGTGGGCGTAGCAGCGCGTTCGCACAGGATGTCGCGGCGGGGCAGGCCGAAGGTGGTGAGGAAGTAATCGGGGAGGTCCGTCATGTAGACGTCCATGGCGCGGGTACCGGCGGGATAGCCGCCGAAGGGATGGGGCACACCGGTGACTTGGGCCAAGGCGTCCAGCAAGGCTTCGGCGGGAAGTTTGCGAGGCTGATAGCGGGCAAACAAGAGGCGCTCTAAATGTTCCGGAGCGGTGGAGCCGGTGGCGCGGCGCGAGGAGAGCTGGTAGGTGCGCGAGTTCAGAATGGCGCGGTGGAGAGCTTTGAGGCGATAGCCGCTATCGGCGAAGTGGCGCGCGAGCCGGTCCAGAAGTTCGGGATTGGTGGGCGGGTTACTGGCGCGGAGGTCGTCAAAGGGCTCGACGATGCCGGTTTGAAAATACTCGTGCCAGATGCGGTTGACCGTGGCGCGGGCGAAGTAAGGATTACCGGGAGCGGTGATCCAGCGAGCGAGGGACTGGCGGCGGTCCTCATTCTGGCCGACGCGGGGCGTTTCCGCGCCGAGTAACTTGGGCGCGACGGGCTGCCTAGTGATGGGGTGGAGTAACTCGCCTTCGTCATCGAGATACCAAGTGCGACGGTATTCGCCGTAACCGTGCTTGACGCGGAGGCGGGCGAAGAAGGCGGAGACGCCGTAGAAGTCGTCCTGGGTGAAGTTCTCGAGGGGATGGTTGTGGCACTCGGCGCATTCGAGGCGGACGCCGAGGAAGAGGCGGGTAACGGTGGGGGTGGCCTTGGTGGTTTCGAACTTCTTGAGCATGAAGTCCGTCGCGGGCCCCCAGAAGGCGGTGGCGGGGGTGAGGATGTTGTCGCCGGTGCTGGTAAGGATTTCGCGGATGAGCGCGTCGTAGGGGCGATCGGCGGCGAGGTTGTCACGCAGCCATTCCTTGAAGGTGCCCATGCCGCGGCCCTGGGAATTGATCTGGTTGTTGCGGAACCAATCTTCGAACTTGACGGTCCAGTAGGCGGCGTAGTCGGGTTTGGCGAGGAGGGAGTCGATGAGCGCGGGGCGGTCGGGATGGAGGGCAAAGGCGCGGGTTTCTTCCGGCAGGGGCAAGCGTCCGAGGGTGTCGAGATAGACGCGGCGGAGGAACTCGGCGTCGCTGGTGAGCGCAGCAGGCTTGACGTTAAGCGCGCGCTGACGGGCGGTGACGAGTTCGTCGATGAAGTTACTGACGGCGGCCGGCGGATCGGCGGAGGCATGGTCGCGCACGCCGACGCGAAGGGCGGCGACTTGGCCCATGCCGCGGGCGAGGATGGTGGCGAGGCCACGGGAGCCAGCGTGGACGGTGCCGGAGTCCATGCGGGCGATGGCGTCGTCGCTGGAGGAGAAACGCACTTCGCGGGTCATGTCGCGCGTGGTGCCGTCCGAGAGGCGGCCGACGACGGCGACGGGTGTGGACTCGGTTTGATTGAGGAGGACTTCGCGAGGGTAGATGTCGAGACCGACGAGGCGGGGTCCGCTGGAGGAGAGCTGGGCGCCTTGTTGAATCCAGAGCAGCAACGTCTTGTATTCTTCGGAATCGCGGGTCATCAGGCGGCCGCCGCCGTGCGGGGCATCGAAGAGGGGTTTACGAAGCAGCAGGCTTTGTTCGGGATGCTGCAGGTCGACGCGCTTGTTCAGCAGCATGGCGTGGTCGGCGTTGAGGTCGTAGCCGAAGAGCGAAAGCTTGAAGCCGTTCTGCCCGGCGGGGGAGCCATGGCAGCCGGAGCCGTTGCAGCCTTTAATGGTGAGGATGGTGACGATGTCCGGCGAGAAGCGGGGCTCCATGGAGCGCGCGGGCTGGGTGCGGACTTCGACCTGAATGCGCGCGGTTTCCTCCGGACATTGAGCTTGCACTACGGCAGTGCCGGGCTGACGGGCGACAATCTTGCCGGAATCGATGGAGACGATGGTGGGTGGGGTGACAGTGAAACGGCAGGCCGCGGGGGCGGCGAGTTGTTGCGAGGCGCCGGGGCCGGCGAGGACCAGACGGTCCGGCGCGAAGGAGGCAGCACGAGCCACGGCCGTCAGCAACATAAGGCACGCAAGATGGCAAGCCGACTTAGGCATGAACGCCTTCAATGATATCGCCGGAGCGAGTTAGCGCGGGTAAGAGCCGTTGTTGACGTCGAGGGTGGTGCCGTTCACATACTGCGGCGAGGCGCTGCCCAACCAGAGAATCGAGGCGGCGACTTCGGCGGGCGTGCAGACGCGACCGGTGTAAACGGAACGCAGTACCGCGTCTTTGCGGGATAGCGGCAACTGCTCATACATGTTGGTCGCAGTGGGGCCGGGCGCGACGGCGTTCACGAGGCCGCCATGCGGGCCGAGTTCGCGCGCCCAGGATTTGGTGAGGTTGAGGAGGCCAGCTTTGCTGACACCGTACCAGAGGTCGGGGTGACCGGTGAAGGCGGAGACGGAAGCGACGTTCACGATGCGACCGGAGCCGCGTGCCTTGATCTGCGGGGCGAGGGCGGCGATGAGGGCGGACGGGGCTTCGAGGTTGACGGTGAGAATCTCGCGACGATGCTCGTCGGGAATCTGGAGGTAGGGTTCGCAGTAAAGGATCGCGGCGTTGTTGACGAGGGTGTCCAGCGGACCGAGCGAGGCTATCAGCGAAGGGATTTCAGCGAGGGAGCGGAGGTCAAAGTCGATGCGGCGGCCGATGACGTCGCTGGGGAAATGACGGTCCAGCGAGAGGACGTCGAAGCCGGCTTCGGCAAAAGCGAAGGCCGTGGCATAACCAATGCCACGGCCCGCGCCGGTGATTAAAACTGTGGGCAAGTGGGGCGACTAACGACGACGGCGGAGGAGCAGGAGGCCGGCTAAGCCGGAGCCGAGCAGCACCATGGCGGAAGGTTCGGGGACGTCGACGAGGTCGAAACCGGGATCGAAGCCGCCGATTTCCTGGGTCCGAAGGTTAGTAAAGATGCGGAAGCCGGAGAGATCGTATTTGGTGGGGTCTTGGGTTTGCACCCAGTCGAAGAGCGCTTGGGCGGCGGGAACGAGCGGGCCGGAACCGTCGATGATGCGACGGCTGGCGCGGACAGCGTCGACGGCAGAGCTGGGGTTGGCGAGGGCGTAGAGGTCAAGGATGGCAACCTGCTGATACTTCTTGAGCGCGTTGGGATCACCTTGCAGTTGGAGCACCGTGCCGGTGAGATCGGCGAGGGTGGCAACATTGGCCTCATAGGGCAGGGTGGTGGCGTTGGGGAGAAATTGGTGACAGAACAGATTCCAATATTCGCCATCCACGCTGAAGATGAAGACACCCGACCCCGCATCGTCGGAGATGAATTGCATCTGAGCAATAGTGCCAGCAAAGCTGGGGAACGCCAGACAGGCGCTCAAAAACATGAAGCGTAGCAGTTTCATGGTGTAGCGATCCTCCACAGGAGCCGAAACATTTCTATACTGAAGCGTTTTTCGGCGATTTTGCGCTTCACACAGTGTAGTACTAACGGGGGTGAGACTCAAGGAGGGTACCGGAGCCGGGCGACTACAATAAGAAGAAGATGGCCGCCAGTAGCATTCCTTCCCAGAGGGCGAGCGCGCGGCCGGATGGAGCGATCTTCAGTGTGCTGGGAGCAATCAGCTTCTGCCACCTGTTGAATGATCTCGTTCAGTCGTTGATCCCCGCCTTATATCCGGTCTTGAAAGATGCGTTTCGCCTGGACTTCGGTCAGTTAGGTCTGATCTCTTTCACGTATCAGGTGACCGCCTCCCTCCTGCAGCCGGTGGTGGGTCTTTACACCGACAAGCATCCGATGCCCTATTCCCTGCCCGTGGGCATGACCTTTACGTTGGCCGGCTTACTGCTGCTTTCGACGGCGCAGACTTACGGAGTGTTGTTAGTTGCCGCAGGACTGGTAGGACTGGGTTCGGCGGTGTTTCATCCGGAGTCGTCGCGGGTGGCGCGGATGGCTTCCGGCGGGCAGCATGGCTTGGCGCAGTCTTTGTTTCAGGTGGGCGGAAACGCGGGCTCGTCGCTGGGGCCGCTGATGGCGGCGTTCATCGTGGTGCCGCGCGGCCAAGGCAGTATCGCTTGGTTTTCGGCGGTGACGCTGCTGGGCATCGTGATCCTGACGCGGGTGGGGGGCTGGTATCGGAGGCACTTAGCAGAGCGAGCGCAGCGCCCGGTGACGGTGCGTCCGCAGAGTCAGTTCTCGCGGGGTAAAGTGCTGAGTGCGCTGGCGATTCTGATTTTGCTGATCTTCTCGAAGTATTTCTACATGGCGAGCATCAGCAGTTACTACACGTTCTATCTGATGCATAAGTTCGGGGTCTCCGTGCAGAGCGCGCAGTTACATCTGTTCGGCTTTCTGGGCGCGGTGGCGGCAGGCACGATCATCGGGGGACCGGTGGGCGATCGCATTGGCCGGAGGGCCGTAATCTGGGGTTCGATTCTGGGAGTGCTGCCGTTTACGCTGGCGCTGCCTTATGCGAATTTGTTCTGGACAGGAGTACTGGTAATCCCAATCGGACTCATTCTGGCGTCCGCCTTTTCGGCGATTCTGGTGTACGCGCAAGAGCTGGTACCAGGACGGGTGGGGTTGATTTCCGGACTTTTCTTCGGCTTTGCGTTTGGCCTGGGTGGGGTGGGCGCGGCGCTCCTGGGCCAATTGGCGGACCGCACGAGCATCGAGCATGTGTATTTGCTGTGCTCGTATCTGCCGGCCATCGGGATGCTGGCTTACTTTCTGCCGACGGTGGACAAGGCGAAGCGGGCATAGTTAGCCGCGCAGGCGGGCCAGCCAATGGCGCAGCGTGCGAAGCGGGTGGCGGAGGGTAGCGGCAAGACGGTCCGCCCGTTGGCGTTCGGCGTCGCGCTCCTGTTCGAGTTGCTGAGCCCAGCGCGTTCGTTCGTGCAATTCGAGATCGAGGCCTTGGGCCCAGGCGGTGCGGGCGGCGAGGTGGGCTTCGGCTTGGGCGAGAGCGGCGCGATGGCGGTCGCGTTCGGCGAGGAGGTCTTGAGCCCAGGCGGTGCGGGAGTCGAGTTCGGCTTCGAGGGAACGGGCCCATTCGGTGCGCTCGCGTAAGTCCGCTTCGAGGGCCTGGCCGCGCTTGGTTTGAGCAGTGGCTTCCTGCTGCCAAGCGACGGTTTGGGAGGTGCGCTCGTGGAGTTCGTCCTGGAGACGGAGGGCCCAGAGGGTGCGCTCGCGGAGCAGGTCGGTTTTGTCTGAGGTGGCCAGATACTGGCAGACGCGGCGGAGTTCGTCGTCGGCGGCGTGCGGCCAGACGCCCCATTGGTAGGGGTCGGGGGGTGGCGGGGC
>JBGAHE010000172.1:0-8060 GCA_044226365.1 Bryobacteraceae bacterium | reverse complement strand
GGCGCACCGCCGCGCTCGGCTTTCTGCTGGCCACGCTCATCTATCTGCCACTTTGGCTCGCCGGGGGCCGAGGCGCCGGCGACCTCAAACTGATGGCCGCCATGGGTGCCTGGCTGGGGCCCACTTCCTGGATTCAACTCTTCGTTCTCACCGCGCTCGTCGGCGGACTTTGGGCGCTCGGCCTGATCATCGCCAAGCGGCGCGTCTGGGTCACACTGCGTAACGTCTTCGGGATTCTTCGCTCGCTGCTTACCGGCCGCCCGCCCGGGCACCGCCTCACCAGCAAAGACTCGCTCGCGATTCCCCACGCCCCCATCGTCGCCCTCGGCATGCTGCTCTGGCTGCTCGCAATTCGGCCGCTCCGTTAACAAGTCCCTCGCAGAAATTGCTTCGCGGCTGCGTTTTCTGCGCTCACGTGTTACGAGCCGAAGGAAATCTGGTTAAGGCCCGAAAATTGCCTAGTACGTACCCGTGCACGCTTGGAAAAATCGCCTGGAAGCGTTGAAAGACCTTCCTCTGTTGGGACGCTTACTCTGGGAAGCTGCCCCCTTCGCCGTCTTTCTCACCACGTTCCTCCGCATCCTTGGCGGGCTCACGCCCCTCGCGATGCTGTATGCCGCCAAACAGGTCATTGACCTCATCGCGTCTTCGAATCCCAGTCAGGAACTCTGGTTCTGGCTCAGCCTCGAGTTCGCTCTCGCCGCCGTCTCCCAGGTCATCGGACGCGCGGTCGACTTCCTGGACACGATCATTGCCGACCGCTTCCGTCACAGCCTCGGCCTGAAGATCATGCACCATGCCGCCACGCTCGACCTCTCCAGCTTCGAAAACCCCGAGTTCAGCGACAAGCTCGAACGTGCCCGCGCGCAAGCCACGGACCGTACCGGCATGCTCACCTCCGCGGGATGGCTAATCCAGCGCTTCGTCATGCTCGTTTCGCTTGCCGGCGGCATCGTCTATTACTCGCCCTGGCTGCTGATCGTCCTCATCATCTGCGTCGTGCCGGCCTTTCTCGTCGAAAGCCATTTCGCCTTCCTGGGCTACACCCAAGCTCACGAACTCACTCCGCAACGCCGCCGCCTGGACTACTTCATGACCCTCGGCAGCAGCCGCGAAGCCGCCAAGGAAGTCAAAGTCTTCGGCCTCGCCCCCCACTTTGAAGCCCAGTATTCCGAAGTTTCCGAAGAACTCATTCGTCGCAATCGAAATCTCGCCGCTCGGCGCCTTTCCTGGGGATCGCTCCTGGCTGTCTTCGCCTCCGCTGGCTACTACGGCAGCTACGCTTACTTGGCCTACGCCGCCTCGCAACGCCAATTGAGCGTCGGCACCTTTACCTTCCTGGTAGGCTCGGTCGCCGGGGCCAACGGCCATCTGCAAACGATCTTTTCGCTCTTCTCCGACATCGCGGATCAGGCACTCTTCCTGCGCGATCTCGTCCTGTTCTTCCGGGAAAAGCCCACCATTTGCTCAGTTGAAGGCGCCCTTCCCGCTCCACGGCGCGTGGAACATGGTCTCCAGTTTGAGAACGTCTCGTTCCTCTACCCCGGTAACCACCGCGCCGTCCTCGACAATCTTTCGCTCACGCTCGAACCCGGCGAGCGGGTCGCCCTCGTTGGCGAAAATGGCGAAGGCAAAACGACGCTCGTCAAGCTCATGGCGCGGCTCTATGACCCCACCGCCGGTCGCATCCTTCTCGATGGCCACGACCTGCGCGACTATCGCGTCGACGAGCTGCGAGCCAGAATTGGCGTCATCTTTCAGGACTTCCTCCGCTACGACCTCTCCGTCCGCCAGAACATCGCCGTCGGCAGCATCGATCGCCTCCACGACGATGAGGCCCTTTGGGAAGCCTCCCGCAAGAGCAACGCCTTCGACCTGGTGGAGCGTCTCCCCGACGGTCTGGACCAGACCCTCGGCCGGCGCTTCGCTGGTGGCGTCGACCTTTCCGGCGGCGAATGGCAGCGCATGGCGCTGGCCCGTGCCTATCTCCGCGAAGCCCAGTTGCTCATCCTGGACGAACCCACCGCCGCCCTCGACCCGATGGCCGAATACGAGGTCTTCCAGAAATTTGGCGAGCTCAGCCAGGACAAAATGGCTCTCTTCATCTCCCATCGCTTCTCCACCGTCCGCATGGCCGACCGCATCGTCCTGCTTTCCGGCGGACGCATCGTCGAAGAAGGCACGCACGACCATCTCGTCGAATGGGGCGGCACCTATGCTCGTCTCTTTGAAGTGCAGGCCTCCAGCTATCGCTAGCCTTTTCTGTGATCCAATCGGATCAATGAATCGCCGACGAGCCATTTTGAGCACGCTGGGCGCTGCAGGAGCGCTTTCCGCGCAAACGCTGCCCCGTCTCCGCCGCGTGCCGGGCACTAAGCCCCGCAACATTATCTTCATCCTCACCGATGACCATCGTTACGACGCCATGGGCTTCCTCAAAGGTCAGGCCTTCGTCCAAACCCCGGTCTTGGACTCGCTCGCTCGCGAAGGCGTCCACCTCAAGAATGCCTTCGTCACCACCGCGCTTTGTTCGCCCAGCCGTGCGTCGATCCTCACCGGCAAATACGCCCATCGTCACAAGATCGTCGACAACAACACGCCCATCCCCGCCGGCACCACCTTTTTCCCCCAATACCTGCAGCAGGCTGGCTACGCCACCGGCTTCTTCGGCAAATGGCACATGGGCGCCAGCAGCGACGCCCCGCAGCCGGGCTTCAACCGGTGGGTCAGTTTCCTCGGCCAAGGCACGTACCTGCCCTCGAAGAACGGCTTGAACGTCGATGGCAAGAAGGTCCCGCAAAAAGGCTACATCACCGACGAACTCACCGACTACGCCGTGGATTGGATCAATCAGCAAAGGAAGGACCAGCCCTACTTCGTCTATCTCTCCCACAAGGCCGTCCACTCCGAGTTCATTCCGGCGGACCGTCACAAAGGCCGCTTTGACAAGGAGAAGTTCGTTCCGCCCCCGACCATGGATGCCACCGGCGACATGGCGCGCAACCGCCCGATGTGGGTGCAGAACCAGCGCAACAGTTGGCACGGCGTGGAGTTCCCCTATCACTCGGACCTGGACATCGAGGAGTACTACAAGCGCTACGCCGAAACCCTGCTCGCCGTCGACGAAAGCGTCGGCCGCCTCATCGATACGCTCAGGAAGCGCGGCGAACTCGATTCCACCCTCATCATCTACATGGGCGATAACGGCTTCGCCTTTGGCGAACACGGCCTCATCGATAAGCGCACCGCCTACGAGGAAAGCATGCGCGTCCCCATGCTCGCCCGCTGCCCCGAACTCTTCCCCGGCGGAGGCGTCGTCAACCAGGTCGTCGCCAACCTCGACATCATGCCCACCTGCCTCGCCGCCGCGGGTCTCGAACCGCCCGCCGGCATGGACGGTGCCAACTTCCTACCCCTCGCCCAGAAGAAGCAGCCGGCCTGGCGCGACAGCTTGCTCTACGAATACTATTGGGAGCGCAACTTCCCGCAAACTCCCACCATTCACGCCCTGCGCGGCGACCGTTACAAGTACATCCGCTACCACGGCATCTGGGATCTCAACGAGCTCTACGACCTCCAAGAAGATCCCCACGAAACCAACAACCTCATCACCGATCCGAAGCTCGCTTCAGTCGTCAAAGAGATGAACACCAAGCTGTTCGAGATCCTCAAAACGACGGACGGCCTGAACATGCCGCTCTACCCGGATTCCGGCGGCGTCAGTGAAAAAAGGCACCCGGGCCGGTCGCGCAGTGCCGACTTCCCGGATGCCTTCCGCGGCTCACCGAAGCGTTAATTCGTCGGGAACTCGCGCGGGATCAGTTCCGCTTCCTTCAATTCGCGCCACACCGGGGCGGGCACTTCCGCCTCGCGGATCAGCTTCACCGTCTCCGCCAATCGGCTTGGCGTCAGCGTCGAAGTCACAATCTGCGTCATCACTTCCGGGAAGTTCACCACCAGCAGACCCGCCACCGCGGCGGCCAAATGCAGCAACGGCGTCGACCCGCAGATCTTGAAGTAGCGCGACATCAACGCGCGCTCTTCCGCCGTCGCCACTTCGTAGTTGTAGAGGAATGGCGGTGCCGTCGCCGGATCCTGCGTCAGCGTGAACGCCTGCCCGTAGTTGATCCCCATCAGCGTCACTTCAAACTTCGGCCCGTTCTGCGCCGCCTCAATGATCTTGAGCAACTGCCCTAGAATCGACGGGCAGAACGTGATGCCGGCATAATCCAGTGCCCCCGGCTCCTCGGCAATGAACCGATGCACGAACGCCGGATCCTTGATCCCCAGCCCGATCCGCTGCACGAAGCCGGTCTTCTTTACCTCCTGCAGATAGCGCACCGCCGGTCTCACGTCGCGCTCCCACACAAGCCCCACCTGCTTCTCCATATCCGGCGAATCATGCAGCGCCACGCCATACAGCGTGCCGCCGCCGATCTCAATGCGCTCGCGACAGATTTGTTGCTCCACGCCAGCCGGCGACGGATCCCAGCGATCCGTCAAACCCTGATAGCGAGCCGGAATGCCCTGCAACAATGCCTCCGGCTGATGCTCCACCGCATCGCCCGCGGCCAATCCCAAATAACGCAGACATTTCGTTTGAAAGCGGATCGTGTTGGGATCCACGCCCAGATGTTCCAGCGCCAAGCCCAACTGCAACGTCGCGCGATACAGCACCGCCGAATCGAACGTACGAATCCCCAAATCGAGGGCCGCCTTCACCATCGGCGCCACATGCTTTTCCACGTCCACCGCTCCGCCTCCCGGCGCGGGTCCGAACCCAAAACGATGGCACCCAAAAGCAAAACGATCAGCGGAAATTTCTCGAGAGGCAGGCATGAACCTCAAGAATATCAGGCTACTTCGCGCGGAACGCCTTGGCCCGTGCGGCCCAGGCATTGGCCTCGGGATGGCGTTGTTTCTTCAAAAAGAGCGCGTACTCCGTCACCACTTCCCCCAGTTGCGGAAACGGCTGCACGGCCGCCTGTTCGTAGCTCGAAATCGCCGCGCGATACGTGCTTTCCGCCTCACCGTTCCGATTCTGGGCTCGATACATTCGCGCCAGGTGATAAAGCGCCAGCGCCCGGGTCGTCGCCGCTACAGCGGAATCGTCTCCTTCATTCGCCAGAGCTTTTCGCAGCCGTGGTTCAGCTTCCGCCATCCGCCCCTGCTCCACCTGCACCGCCGCCAGATACACCTCGCCGATTCGCACCTCGGACTCAAGGCCTTGCAGACGCATGATGCGCAGCGCCTCCACAAACGCTTCCTCCGCCTGCCAGAACTTTCCGTCCGTCGCCCGCACCGCGCCGATCTCCATCAACACGGAGCCCACCATCGCCGCGTCCGGACCCAGCCCCTCCGTCATGAGCTTCTGTCCCGTGCGCAACAACGGCAGCGCTCGCGCCGTGTCGCGCTGATACCGATAGAAGCTGCCCAGATACGCCGCCGCGGCGCCCTGCGAGGCCAAGTCTCCGTGCTCTCGCGCCAGTTCGTAAGCCTGCTTCAAAATCGCCTCCGCCTCTTGAATCCGGCCACTCAACAGCACCACCAGCCCCAAGTAGGATCGCGTATTCAGCAATTCCGCACTACCCGGCGGCTGCGTCTTCTCCCATTGCAAGATGCAGGCTCGCGACAGCGTTTCCGCCTCGCCGAACCGTCCGTCGCGCAGATGCGTATCCGCCTGCCGCTGCAGTTCCCGCGCCGTTGGCGGACACGCCGGTTTTTCGCCAGCGCTCAGCAAGCCGAGCGCAATCGTGCCCCAAATTAGCAGTCGTAACATCGAGGATGCTCCTGTTTCATAGAGCCTTTCCCCAAGTCGTCAACTCTGAAAGCCTATACGTCGCTCCTCCTCAATCGTTCCCCCCGGAACCCGAAAAATTATGTCCCTCAAACGGACACTGCGCGCCAGCGCACACCCGTTCGCTAAACTGGTAGTTTCCGCATGCAAGCAGGTATCGTCGGTCTCCCCAACGTGGGTAAATCCACGCTCTTCAACGCCCTCACCAAGTCCCGTAAGGCGATGGCGGCTAATTATCGTTTTTGCACGATCGAACCCAACGAAGGCGTGGTCACGGTCCCGGACGAGCGTTTGGCCGTCCTCAGCGGCATTTCGAAGTCCGAAAAGCTGGTCCCCGCCGTCTTTCAGTTCGTCGACATCGCCGGTCTGGTCGCTGGCGCCAGCAAAGGGGAGGGTCTCGGCAATCAGTTCCTCGCCCACATCCGCGAAGTCGATGCGATCGTCCAAGTTGTTCGCTGCTTCGAGAACTCTCAGATCGAACACGTCATGGACACGGTCGATCCCATCCGCGACATCGAAGTCATTAACACCGAACTCATCCTCGCTGACCTGGACTCGCTCGAGAAGCAAAAAGGCAAGCTTCCCAAACTCGCCAAAGGCGGCGACAAGCGCGCCCAAGCCGCTCTAGACCTCATCCCCCGCCTCGAAGCGCATCTCTCAAACGGTAAGTACGCCGTCACGCTCGACATGACGCCCGAGGAGCAAGCCGTCGCCAGGACGCTCTTCCTTCTCACCAACAAGCCCACCATTTACGCCTGCAACGTCGCCGAAGGCGACCTCGCCAATCCCGACGCAAACCCCTTCGTCCAGAAGGTCCGCGACTATGTCGGCCAGCATCACGACACCACCGCGGTGGTCGTCTCCGCCGAGATCGAAGCCGAACTCGTCATGCTCGATCCCGCCGAAGCGCAGGAGTATCTCGATGGCCTGGGCGTCACCGAATCGGGCGTCGGCAATCTGATTCGCGCCGCCTATCACATCCTCGGCTTGCGCACCTATCTCACCACCGGCGTCAAAGAAACCCGCGCCTGGACGATCCGCGCCGGCTGGAAAGCTCCCGCCGCCGCCGGTGTCATCCACTCGGACTTCGAGAAAGCCTTCATCAGCGCCGAAACCATCGCCTACGAAGACCTCGTCAGCCTGGGCTCCTTCACCAAAGCGCGCGAAGTCGGCAAGCTCCGCACCGAAGGCAAAGACTATGTCGTGCAGGATGGCGACGTCATGGAGTTCAAGACTTTCGTATGAAGCGCCGTACGTTCCTCGCCACTTCCGCCGCGGCTTCCGCCCAGGCCCAGGATGCTCGACAGGCGCCGCCCAGGAAGATCGCCGCCGTCATCACCGAATACTGGCTCGGCTCTCATGCCGACGTTGTCGTTGGCAAGTACCTGGAAGGCTTCAACCAGGATGATCGGCCGCCCTATCCGCGCTCGAAGATCGCCTCGATCTTCACCGAACACGTGCCGAAGCGCGACATGAGCCGTGAGCGGGCCAGGAAGTATGGCGTGCCGATCTTCCGCACCGTCCACGACGCCCTTACCCTGGGTGGCGACCAACTGGCAGTCGATGGCGTGCTCCTCATCGGCGAACACGGCGAGTATCCCGTCAACGAGAAAGCGCAAACCCTGTACCCGCGCTTCGAAATGTTCCTCAAGATCACGGACGTCTTCCGCGAGAGCAAGCGTTCCGTGCCCGTCTTCAACGACAAACACCTTTCGTTTGACTGGCGCCAGGCCCGACGCATGGTCGAGATTTCCCGCGAGCTCAAGTTCCCCATGTTGGCCGGCTCCTCCGTCCCCGTCGCCCAGCGCATCCCCGCCGTCGACGCTCCCTTCGGCGTGAAACAGAATCACGCCGTCGCCATCTCCTATAGCGGCCTCGACATTTACGGTTTCCATGTCCTTGAAGCGCTCCAGTGCATGACCGAACGCCGCCGCGGCGGTGAAACCGGCGTCCGTTCCGTCCAATGCCTGCAGAACCAGGCCTGTTGGGACTTCATGAACCAGAACGGCTGGGTGAAGTCGCTCTTTGACCAGGCCCTCACCCGCAGCAACACCCGTAAGCCCGGCAACCCACGCGACCTGGTGAAGGAACCCGCCGTCTTCATCGTCGACTACGTCGATGGCCTGAAAGCCGCCGCCTTCCTCATGACCGGTATGGTGGAAGACTTCACCGTCGCCATCGACCTCGACGGTCAGCCCAAGCCCCTCACCCCCCTGATGAACCTGCAGAACTTCCGGCCACACCACCACTTCGGCACGCTCGT
>JBGAHE010000021.1:0-74037 GCA_044226365.1 Bryobacteraceae bacterium | reverse complement strand
CCGGGTTCGGCGGCGGCTTCGCCCTTGACGATGGCTTCGTAAATCTTGGCGCGCCCGTAGACGTCGTCAGATTTCGCGGTGAGCAGTTCCTGCAGAATGTAAGCGGCGCCGTAAGCTTCGAGCGCCCAGACTTCCATTTCACCGAAACGCTGGCCGCCGAATTGGGCCTTGCCACCCAGCGGCTGTTGCGTAATGAGCGAGTACGGCCCGATGGAGCGGGCGTGGATCTTGTCGTCCACCAAGTGGGACAGCTTAAGCATGTAGATGTAGCCGACGGTAACCGGCTGTTCGAACTCGTTGCCGGTCATGCCGTCGCGGAGCTTGATCTTGCCGGAGCCGGGGAGTTCGGCCTTGGACAGCATAGCCTTGATGTCATGCTCGGTCGCACCGTCAAAGACGGGCGTGGCGAACTTCACACCGAGGGCTTTGGCGGCCCAACCTAAATGCGTTTCGAGAATCTGCCCGACGTTCATACGGGAGGGAACGCCGAGCGGGTTGAGAACGATTTCCACCGGCGTGCCGTCCGGCAGCGTGGGCATATCTTCCTCAGGAACGATGCGGGCGATCACACCCTTATTACCGTGACGGCCGGCCATCTTGTCGCCCACCGAGAGCTTACGCTTCATGGCGATGTAGCACTTGACCAGCTTGATGACGCCGGGCGGCAGTTCGTCGCCCTTCCGGAGCTTCGCGATCTTATCCTCGGTGATCTTTTCGAGCACCGTGATCTGACGCGAGGTCATTTCTTCGATTTCGTCGATGACTTCGTTCAAGCGCGGATCGCGGTTGGCGATCTTGATGCGCTTGAGGTCGCGAGCCTTCGACTTATCGAGGAAGTCGCGCGTGATGTCGGCGTCCTTCGAGATCAGCTTGCGGTTCGTCTTTTCGTCGTGGAGATCGGCCAGAACCTTTTTGCCTTCGAGGTGGTTGGCCAGACGCTTGGCGCGCTCGTCACCGAGGATGCGCTTTTCGTCTTCGAGGTTGCGGTGGAGGCGCTCCACCTGCGCTTCGAGGATCTGCTTGGAGCGTTCGTCGAGATCGGCCCCCTTGCGCGAAAAGACCTTGGCGTCGACGACGATGCCCTCAATGCCGGGCGGGCAGTAGAGCGAAGCGTCCTTCACGTCGCCGGCCTTTTCGCCGAAGATCGCGCGGAGGAGCTTTTCTTCCGGGGTGAGCTGCGTTTCGCCCTTGGGGGTGACCTTACCCACGAGGATGTCGCCGGGCTTCACCGAGGCGCCGGTGCGGATGATGCCCGATTCGTCGAGGTTCCGGAGGAAGCCTTCGGCGATGTTCGGGATGTCGCGAGTGATTTCTTCGGGGCCGAGTTTGGTATCACGGGCCTCGATTTCAAACTCTTCGATGTGGATCGAGGTGTAGTAGTCTTCCTTGACCAGCTTTTCGGAGACGACGATCGCGTCTTCGAAGTTGTAGCCGCGCCAGGGCATGAAGGCGACCAGCACGTTGCGGCCAAGAGCAAGTTCGCCCAGATCCGTGCAAGGCCCGTCGGCGAGTACGCCGCCCTTCTTGATCCGCTGACCGACCTGGACGATCGGCTTCTGATTGATACAGGTGTTCTGGTTGGACCGCTTGAACTTGGTGAGCTGGTAGATGTCGGCGCCGACTTCGCGGGACATTTGCCCTTCCTGCGAAGCGCCCTCGACACGGACGATGATGCGTTCGGAGTCAACCGAATCGACGATGCCGGTACGGCGGCAGATCACCACCGCGCCGGAGTCACGCGCGGTGACCTTTTCCATGCCGGTCCCGACATAGGGGGAATCGGCGCGGAGCAGGGGCACTGCCTGGCGTTGCATGTTCGAACCCATGAGCGCGCGGTTGGCGTCGTCGTTCTCGAGGAACGGGATGAGACTGGCGGCCACCGAGACGAGTTGCTTAGGACTGACGTCCATGTACTGGACTTCGTCGGAGCGGATGAGGACGAAGTTGCCTTGCCGGCGAGCGTTGATCAGTTCGGCGTCAATCTTGCCGTTCTCACTGATCGGGACGTTCGCCTGCGCGATGGTGTACTTGTCTTCTTCCCAAGCCGAGAGGTAGTCGCAGTAGGGTTCAAACTCGGCGATCTGCTTGCCCTTGGGGACTTTGGCGTTGGCCGAGTCCATGTCGGCACGCAGCAGAATGTCACCCACCTTGGTGGGCGTATCGCCGGGGTTGAGGACCTTGACCTGATCGACGATGTTGCCGTTGTCCACTTTGCGGTACGGCGACTCGATGAAGCCGTATTCGTTGATACGGGCAAAGCAGGACAGCGAGGAAATCAGACCGATGTTCGGACCTTCGGGCGTCTCGATCGGGCAGATGCGGCCGTAATGGGTGGGGTGGACGTCGCGAACTTCGAAGCCGGCGCGCTCACGAGAGAGACCACCGGGTCCGAGAGCCGAAAGACGCCGCTTGTGCGTGATTTCGGAGAGCGGATTGGTCTGGTCCATGAACTGCGACAACTGGGAAGAACCGAAGAACTCGCGAATGGCGGCCATTACGGGCTTGGCATTAACCAAGTCGTGCGGCATGGCCGTCGAGAGCTCCTGGTAGACGGACATCTTTTCCTTGATAGCGCGTTCCATGCGGACCAAGCCGATGCGGAACTGGTTTTCGAGAAGTTCGCCGACGGCGCGGACGCGACGATTGCCAAGATGGTCGATGTCGTCGACAGCGCCAACGCCCTTGCGGAGCTTGAGCAGGTAGCTGATGGTATCGGTGAAGTCCTGGTGATCGAGCACGCGACGGTCGAGTGGATTCTTGCTCGGGTTCTCCGCCTTCCAGACTTCGGGAGCGTACTCAGCCTGCTCGTAGATCTTGATGTTGAACTTCATGCGGCCGACCCGCGAGAAGTCGTACTTGCGATCGTCGAAGAACATGCCATGGAACAGCTGGGTGGCCGTATCCACGGTGGGCGGGTCGCCCGGACGGAGCTTGCGGTAGATCTCGAGCAAGGCGTCGTTCTGCGCCTTGACCGGATCCTTCTTCAGCGTCATGGCAATCACCATGCCCGCATCGTCGCGCTCCGGGAAGAAGACTTCGAAGGTCTTAATGCCGGCTTCGATGATGCGCTGGATGGCGGCAGCGGAGGCTTCATGATTGGCGTCGGCGAGGACTTCGCCGGTTTCCATGTCGATGACGTCCGCGGCGAAGTAGGCGCCGTCGAGGTCGTTGACGGCAACTTCTACCTGGTCGACCTTGTTCTTGACCAGTTCGCGATAGAGCGACTCGGTCACCTTGCGGCCCTGGGGCACGATGGTGGTGCCGCCCTTGGCGATCGCATAGGAGAGCTTCATGCCCTTGAGGCCGGTCCCCGTCTCCCAGAAGATCTTGGCCTCATCCTTGATGTGGATGCGGCTGAGCGTCTGGCCGTAGAAGGCCTTGATGATCTGCTCGTCGGTTTTCAGACCGAGGGCGCGGAGGAAGACGGTGCCATAGAATTTACGCTTCCGGTCGATACGGACGTGAAGCAGGTTCTTGTTGTCGTATTCAAACTCGACCCAGCTACCGCGGTAGGGGATGATCTTGCCAAGGAAGTAGCCCTGCGCGGCGACGCGCTCGAAGAACACGCCCGGAGAGCGATGCAACTGGCTGACGATGACGCGCTCGGTACCATTGATAATGAAGGTACCGTTTTCGGTCATGAGCGGAATTTCGCCGAAGAAAACTTCCTGCTCTTTGATGTCGCGGACGGTTTTGTTACCCGCCTCGTCTTTGTCAAAAACTGTGAGGCGGATGGTGACCTTAAGGGGCGCGGCATAGGTCATGCCTCGCTCTTCACATTCGGGCACATCGTACTTCAACTGCAGACCGACGGGGTCGCCGCAACGATTACAGAAGGTGACGATGTTCTTGTTAAAGGTACCGCACTGTTCGCAAAGCACGTCGCCCGCGTGGAACGGGTTGGTGCGGATCGTCGCGCCGCAATGGCGGCAAACCGTCCGCAAGTGATTCAATCCCTTGAGAGAACCGCACTTGCACTCCCAATTACCGATGGAATAGTCAACGAACGCCAGTTCGCTGAGACCACGGAAATCCGTAATGGGAAAGACAGAGCGAAAAACGCTCTGGAGACCGATATCATCCCGTTCGTCCGGCAAGAGGTCCATCTGCAGGAAGCGCTCGTAGGAACGCTTCTGGACCTCAATCAGGTTCGGGATGGGTACCGTGGTATGAATCTTCGAAAAATCGACTCGCTCCCGCAAAACCGGTGTAGGCGACTCAGGCATTTTTCTTGCTCCTCACTTATCAGCTCGATGGCTGCTCGAACGCGCGCTCAAATAGACTGACGGCGGCCGGGAACAATGCAGGCGGCTTCACTTGAAGAATAAACAAACACAGGGGGACACGACACCCGCACGACCTGATTCGGGGGCGCCGACACACGGCTTCGACCGATCAAGACGGGAGAGATCGACAATATGGGTTCGTTTCGCAACTGACGGCAAGGAAGCAGACAACAAAGTCGCCCGAAAGGGGACACACCGCGCCATTATCAACTGAAGGTTAACAGAAGACTCACAGCCGCGTCAAACGGCGGAAAAATCCTCAAAACAGCAGAAGGCGGGCCAGTTCATCAACCTCGCCCCGGGGTCCCGGGGGAAGCAGAGCAACTGGCCCGCCGCCGAATCTGAAACGACCGGCTAATGGGAGACGGCGAAGCTACTTAACCTCGACCGTCGCACCGGCGTCGACGAACTTCTTCTGGATGGTGGCAGCTTCTTCCTTGCTGACGCCTTCCTTGATGGGCTTGGGAGCGCCGTCCACCAGGTCCTTGGCTTCTTTGAGACCGAGGCTGGTGACTTCGCGCACCACTTTGATGACATTGATCTTGTTGGCGCCGGCCGAAGCAAGGATGACCGTGAATTCGGTCTTTTCTTCCGCCGCGGGAGCCGCAGCCGCCGCCGCACCGGCCGCCGGAGCCGCCGCCACGGCCGCCGCCGCCGACACGCCCAACTTCTCTTCGAGCAACTTAACGAGCTGGGACGCCTCGAGCAGCGTCAGGCCCTGGATACTTTCTGCAATCGCGTTGATGTCCGCCATTTCCCTATACCTTCCTTCGTAATCTTTATCGCTTCAGTTCGGGCGAGCCCAACTTAAGCCTGAAACTTGTTTTCCTTGACACCCTGATCGACGACCACCGCGAGATTGCGGGAGACGGCATTGGTGACCGTGACCAAGCGTTGCGCCGGGGCCTGAATAAGCCACAGCAGCTTGGCATAGATTTCTTCCTTGGACGGCAGGTTGGCCAACTCATTGACCGCTTTGACGTCAATGACCCGACCCTCCACCACGCCAGCCTTAAAAGTAAAGGCCGGATTGTCCTTGGCGTACTTCGTGAGCACCTTGGCGAGAGCGACAACATCGCCCTGCGTCCAGGCAACCGAATTCATACCCACCAAGCCCTTGAGAGCGGGGGCATGATCCAGCCCTTCGCTGGCCTTTTCGGCGATCGTGTTCTTGACGACCTGATAGTCGCCGCCCACTTCCTTGATCACCTTGCGGAGCGCGAAATCCTGAGCAACGGTGAGCTTACTGAAACTGGTGACGAACAGATTGCGCGTGGCTTCGAGCTCAGCACGCAGCGCATCCAGTTCCTGCTTCTTTTGATTCTTGTCTTTCATTACCTGCTCCTAATTCCGGACTACGCCTTCAGCGCAACCGCGAAGGGCGCCGGATCAAGGGGCACACCAGGGCCCATGGTCGAACACACCGTGATCGACTTGACATACTTGCCCTTGGCCGCCGCGGGCTTCGCACGAACCACGGCATTGATCAGAGTTTCGGCGTTCTCAAGGAGCTTCGCCGTATCAAAGCCAGTCTTACCGACCGGGGCATGGATCACGCCCGTTTTGTCGACACGGAATTCAACCTTGCCCGCTTTGGCTTCCTTCACCGCAGTCGCCACATCGGTGGTGACCGTGCCGGTTTTCGGATTCGGCATCAGGCCGCGGGGCCCGAGCAGCTTACCAAGACGCGCCATACCGCGCATCATGTCGGGGGTGGCCACGATCACGTCGTAGTCGAGCCAGTTTTCCTTGAGGATTTTCTCGATGATTTCGTCGCCGCCGAAGAAGTCAGCACCGGCATCTTCCGCCGCCTTGATCTTGTCGCCGGAGGCGATCACCAGGACGCGGACAGACTTACCCAAGCCGTTCGGCAGAACGATGGTGCCACGAACCATTTGGTCGGCCTGCTTGGGGTCGACGCCAAGGCGCATGTGAACTTCCACCGTCTCATTGAACTTCGAGAACTTAATTTTTTGAATGAGCGGAACGGCTTCGGCGAGGGCGTAGAGACGCGCCTCGACCTGTTTGGCCGCAGCAGTATACTTCTTACCGGGTTTATTTGCCATATATTGACTGGTCCAAGCGACCCTTTGAGGCGTTGTGCGAACGCACGCAGCTTGGAGGATCTCCCAAATCTGAGGAATCGGACAGTTTCTAAGTTACCAGACTCCGAGGGACCTGTGCAAGTCGTGAGGATTTCGGGAGAGTCCTCGGGGTCCCTGGGGAGGCTTACGGACGCGTGGGATGGACGCTGGACATTTTAACGATAGGATAGCTGAGCGATGAATCGACGAGCATTTTTGAAGAGTTGCGGCGCAGCGGCCGGCGCCATGGCAATGGCGGATGAGGCAAGCGCGTTGGGGTTGCCCAAGACCAAGATCACGCGAGTTCGTTACTTCCGGACGCCGACCGATGCCGCCGGACGGCCGAATACGAAGCAGCCTACGTTCAACCAGAGCACGAATGTGGTGCTGGTGGAGACCGACTCCGGGTTGGTGGGCGTTGGCGAGGGCGGATCGGGCGACACGATGGAGCAGTGCGCGTCGATGCTGATCGGCGAAGATCCTTTCCGTACGGACCGCATGTGGCAGATGATGTATCGCGGCTACTTCTATCCGGCGGGACGGGAGAAGGTGCACGCGTTGGGCGCCTTGGACGTGGCGCTCTGGGATCTGAAGGGTAAGGCGCTGGGCGTGCCGGTGTACCAACTGCTCGGGGGGCAGTCCCGCGAGTATGTGGAGTGCTATTCAACTGGCTATCCGGCGCAGGGTACGCCGAAGGAAGTGGCGCGGGCGTGTGCTGAGGCGGGATTCCGGGCGTATCGCATCTCGACGGACGGTCGCGGACCGGTGGTGGATCGGTTTGAGAATGTGAAGCGGGTGGCGGAGCTGTGCCGGCAGGTGCGCGAGGGCGTGGGCAAGGATGGCGGGTGGTGTATCGACTTCCACACCGAACTCGATATGCCGGACGCCATTACGCTGGCGAACGAGATCGAGCCATTACGGCCTTATTTTGTGGAGGATCTGGTTCGGAGCGAGAATCCGGGCGTGTACCGGCAATTGCGACAGCAAGTGAAGGTGCCGATCGCGGTGGGAGAGCAGTTCGGGCCGAAGTGGGAATGGAACGAACTGATCCAGCAGCACCTGATCGACTATGCACGCGCGACGATTCCGAACGTGGGTGGCATTACCGAGTTCCAGAAGATCGCCGCACTGTGCGAGACCCATTACACGGGGGTGGTACCGCACTTTACCGGGCCGATCTCCGAAGCGGCAATGGTGCACTGTTCGGTGGCGTTCCCGGGGCCGGTGTTGATGGAGATGGTGATGGGCGGGACACGGCCGTGGCCTTATCTGAACCACCACTACGATCTCAAGAACGGCAAGCTGTGGCCCAATGAACGGCCGGGCATCGGCGTGGAAGTGGATACAACGAAGCTGCAAATGATCGGAGAGTATAAAGAGCGCTATACGGCGATTCCGATGATTCGCCGTCCGGACGGCTCGTACACGAACTGGTAAATGACGCTCACCGCACTGTTTGATCTGTCTCTGGTGGGGCGACGCGACGCGGTCGCCCTGGAATGGGACCGCGAGTACACCTTTGGGGAGTTGGACCGGCGAGTGAGCCGGATGGCGCAGGTGCTACTGGCCCGAGGCTTGCGCCAAGGCGATCGGCTCGCCGTCTACCTGCCTAACTGTCTCGAGTTCATCGAAATCTTTTTGGCGGCCACACGACTGGGAGTGATCTTTGTCCCGGTGAATGTGCTTTACCGCGGACGCGAGGTCAGTCATATTCTGCGCGATGCGGAACCGGCGGCGATCGTCACCAACGACAGCTTGCGGGAGTTTGCCGGTGAAGGCGTGTCTGTATGGCTGGTGGAAGAACTGCGAGACCAGGCGCGGGGACAGAGTGAGCAGCGCGTGGTGAACGTGCTCGACGCGGAGGCACCGGCGGCGATCGTTTACACGTCGGGGACTACCGGCGTCGCCAAAGGCGCGATCCTGACGCAGCAGAATTTCGTGGTGAACGCGGTGGGTCTGGTGACGGCGTGGCAATTCAGCGCGGCAGACCGCCTGTTGTTGACGTTGCCGTTGTTCCACGTCCATGGTTTGGGAAACGGCGTGCATTGTTGGCTGGCTAGCGGGTGCCGGATGCGGCTCACCGAGCGGTTTGTGCACGATCAGGCTGCGGGATGGATGCGCGAGTTCCGTCCCACCGTATTCTTCGGCGTGCCGACGATGTACAGCAGGATGCTGGAGTGGGACGACGCAACGGCGGCGGAGATCGGAACAGGAATGCGGCTGTTTGTTTCGGGATCGGCGCCGCTGCCGGCGACGGTACTGGAGGAGTTCGCGAGGCGTTACGCGCACACCATTCTCGAGCGTTATGGGATGAGCGAGACGCTAATGAATCTCTCGAATCCTTACGTCGGGGAGCGGCGGCCCGGGTCGGTGGGCATGGCGTTGCCCGGAGTTCAGGTGCGAAATCTCAATCCGAGCGGTGAGCCGGTGGCTGATGGCGAAACGGGCGAGTTGCACTTGCGCGGGCCGAATCTGTTTGCAGGTTATTGGCGGCGTCCGGAAGCGACAGAAGCGGCATATCGAGACGGATGGTTTCGAACCGGCGACTTGGCGATGCGCTCGGTCGACGGCTACTACACCCTGCAGGGGCGGCGCAGCGACTTGATCATCTCCGGCGGCTTCAATATCTACCCGCGTGAAATCGAGGAGTTTCTGGCAGAACAGC
Source organism: Bryobacteraceae bacterium (assembly GCA_044226365.1). GTDB lineage: Bacteria > Acidobacteriota > Terriglobia > Bryobacterales > Bryobacteraceae > JALHNI01. The sequence goes on along the minus strand of JBGAHE010000021.1, from coordinate 65,002 downwards.
CTGGCGTGAGAGAGGTGGCGGTGACAGGAGTTGCCGACGTGCGGCGGGGTGAAATTCCGGTTGCCTACGTGGTCGGTGAGTTCGAGGCACAAGCGCTCGAAGCGGCGTGCCGCGAGCATCTGGCATCGTTCAAGATTCCGCGAGCGTTTGTCGCGGTGGAGCATTTACCGAGGACGGCTTTGGGCAAAATCCAGAAGCACCTGCTACCGCCACCAAGATTGTGAACAAGTTGTCATGATTTGCAAACGTGTGGGTGCTATTCTCTTCAGTCATGACGCACACGACACGCAAGGTGTTCCTGTACATATTTGCAACATTAGGGTCAGTATTTTGGGGTATTGCGAACGCGCAATCGACGTTCGGCGTCGTCCTGGGGGATGTGCGCGATTCATCGGGCGGGGTAGTTCGGGGCGCGAAGGTGGAGTTACGGAATACCGCCGAAAACTCAAAGCGCGAAGCCGTGTCGGATGCCAACGGGGTATACGAGTTTCAGAACGTGAAAGCTGGTCCTTATGAGGTAAGCGTGACGTTTGCGGGCTTCCGCGCCTTCAAAGTATCCGACTTGATGCTGGTGGCTCGGCAGACGCTGCGCGTTGATGTGAGTCTGCAGGTGGGCGAGGCGACGCAGACCGTGGAAGTCACTTCGAGCGCCGGCGTGATTGCGACCGATAACCCGGCGATCAGTTCGAATCTGACGCCCGAGAGTGTGCTGAATTTGCCGTCGAACGTGCGCGGCGCCGGGAGCACCACGCCGTATGGCTTGCTGCAGACGCTACCCGGGGTGCAGGGCGATAACGGCGGCGGGTACTCGATTCAGGGTGGGCTACCGGCACAGTCCGAGTCGAGCATTGACGGCATCTCGGTAACGCAGTTGACGGGTAACAGTCCGAACCGCAATCAGTTCCTTTCAGTGGAGTCGATTTCAGAGATCAAGGTGCAGGGCGTGGGCAACACGGCGGAATACGGGCAGCCGGGCGACATTACGGTGACGTCGAAGAGCGGGTCGAATACGCCGCACGGCGCGCTGTTTTGGTATCACCAGAACAAGGCCCTCGATGCCCGGTCATACGGCCAGAACACGCTGCCGGCGAAGATCGGGAACACGTTTGGTGGGACGATCGGCGGTCCGGTGGTGTTGCCCAAGGTCTACGACGGCCGCAACAAGACCTTCTTCTATTTCACCTGGGAGTCGATGCGCTATCCGCGGCAGGGGACCATTCAGAACACGGTGCCGACGACGTTCGTGAAGAACGGTGATTTCAGCCGCGAGGGCGTGAACATTGTCGATCCGTATACGCGCGTTCCCTTCCCCGGCAATGTCATTCCGGCCAGCCGCATCAATGCCGTCTCCAAGGCGGTGATGACGTTGTATCCGGAGATCAACTTTGGCACAACGGACCGCCGCACAGCGAACAACTATCGGACGAACGTGCCGACCGACGTAAACTCCGATCAATACGAAGCCCGCGTCGACCATACCTTCAACGCGAAGCACACCATGTTCGGGCGCTTTAATACAAAGCGGAATCCGTCGTCTTCAACGAACTCGCTGCTGCTACCGAGCGATACAACGATTGAGAAGAACTATCAGGGCACGGCGTCCTGGACCTACACGATTCGTCCGACGCTGCTGAACGAATTTCGCTTCGGCAAAGTGATCGCCGACAGCTCGAGCATCTTCAACTTCGACGGCCGGGCGTTCACGAACGCCCTCAATCTGAAGGATATTCAGCGGGACATCTTTTTCAACGGTTTGCCGAACTTTGCCATCACCAACTACACAGGCGTCAGCAAGGGCCGCCCGGGCTTCTCAGTTTCCTCGAACACCCAGTTCATCGACAACCTCACTTGGATCAAGGGCCGACACACGATCAAGACCGGCATCGATATTCGCCGCCTGGTAGGCCAATCGTCGCTCGGCTTTACGACGGGCAACAACTACGGGGACTTCAGCTTTTCGGGCAACTTCTCCGGCGATCCGTTCGCGGACTTTCTGCTGGGGACGCCGCTATCGAGTTCGATCGCTGTCTTGTCGAGCGACAACGACGGCCGGGCGATGCACTACAAGACGTATATCCAGGACACGATCCGCGTGACGAAGAAGCTGACCGTCGACGTGGGTCTGCGCTACGAATTGCATCCCGGGTACTCGGACGCGGGCTTGAACATCGCGAACTTCGATCGGACGATTCCGCGGACGGGGCAGGTGGTGCTGATGAGCGATCCCCGTGCGCGCGATCTGGTGGCTCCCGGGGCGTTGACCTCAATCAATGCCTGCCCCGCGGCGGCCATCAACGGAGTGCCGTGTACGCCGATCGTCACGGCGGAACAGGTGGGGTTGCCAGAAGCCCTGCGCAAGACTTACAAGACTCAGTTTCTGCCGCGACTGGGATTTGCTTATCGGTTGAACGACAAGACGACGATCCGCAGCAGTTTCGGGCTGTACAACATGATCCTCCTGGGCTCGATCTTCTTCTCGCTGACTGGTACCGTGCAAAGCGACGTGCGCAACTTCAACAACGTAGGTAGCGACGGGCGGCCGATCTTCGCGCTGCCGGATACACGGACGCCGGGCAGCGGGATTCGTTCCGGTGCGGTGGGGACATTCGAGTTCCGGACGGCGAATCAGATCGACTTCAAGCCGCCGCAAATGGCCCAATGGTCCTTCTCGATCGATCGTCAGTTGGCCAGCACGCTTGGGCTGCGCGTCTCTTACATTGGGAACACTTCCAGCCAGTTGCCGTGGGCTCCGGACGTCAATCAGATGGCCCCCTCGACGACCTACTTCTCGCAGCGTCCGAATACCGATCGCCCGTTCCCGAATTGGGGTCTGATCTTCAGCCGTGACGCAGGGGCGAACGCGCTTTACAACTCACTGCAGGTGGAGTTGAATCGACGATTCTCGGGCGGTTTGACCTTCACGTCCGCCTACACGTTGGCGAAGAATCTGGCGGACAATGCCGGCCCCAACCCGAGCAGCTTTGCCGGTGAGACGGGCGGAGGCCGCGTGACGAATTCACTGAACCGGAAAGGCGATCGCGGTGACGTATACGCCACTCGGCGGCATCGTTTCGTGAACACGATGGTGTACGAACTTCCGTTCGGCAAGGGACGGCGTTACTTCAATCAGGCGAAGCGTCCCGCGGACATGGTGTTTGGCGGTTGGCAGTTCTCGACGATCTTCACGCTGCAATCGGGCCCGTTTCTGACGCCGACATTTGCCGGCGGGGATCCTTCGGGGACGAACGCGGCGAGCCGCGGCACGCAGCGTCCGGATCGCGTCGGCTCGGGCACGCTGAGCGAGCCTACTCGCGATGGCTGGCTCGATCGGAGCGCCTTCGTTTGTCCGGGTCGCGACGTGGGTCCCAATCAGTTCAACTGCGCGGTCGGCGTGGTGGTGGGTACGGCGCCGCCCATCGGGCGTTTCGGTAATTCGGGAGTCGGCATCAACGTGGGGCCGGGAACGTTCGGGCTCAATGCGGCGTTGAGCAAGAAGTTCGCCATCACCGAGCGGGTGTTTCTTCGCTTGGAGGGTAGCTTCACCAATCTGCCGAACTGGACGAATCTGGGTGATCCGGTCCTGAACATTGCGGACAGCAGCTTCGGGCGTATCACTGGTTCGCGCGGCGTCGACTTCGGCGGTGGGCGCACCGGGCAGGTGTCGCTGCGGCTGCAATTCTAACCGGTCAACGCGACCAATTGTTGAGCGCGCGTTCGCGCTCCCAATGGTCGTAAGCTTCCATTCGTTCCAGACCACTGGCGCTAATGTGCTCGGCGAGGATGGCTTTGGCCTCCTCGCCGCGTCCATTTTCGACGGCATTTAAGATCGCTTCGTGCTGCTGCTGGATGGCGCGCAACTGGGCGGCGCTATGACCATCGCGGCGAATCGAGAAGATGCGAATCAGCAGGCGGGTTTCCGAGACCAGCTTCAGCATGCGATGGTTCGCAGCGGCGTGGAGGAGCAGCGTATGAAAGCCAAGGTCGGCTTGGATGAAGCGGCTCATCTGTTCGTCATTCAGACGAGGCTGCCCGCTTTTCTCTAGCTCCGAGCGAAGGTTGTCACTTTGCTGCAGGAAGCTGCGTAAGCGCTCCACGACGGCCGGGCCGAGAGTGAAGCGTGCAGCCTTGCCAACGGCGTAGACCTCAATGGCTTCGCGGAGCTCGTAGATTTCGGCGATATCGGCGCGAGTGAGGCGAGCGACGGCCATGGTGCGGTTGGGCGCCTGCTCCAGGAAACCTTCACCGGCCAATTGGCGAACGGCTTCGCGAACCGGAGTGCGGCTGCTGCCGAGTTCGCGAGACAACGCCAATTCGGAGACGACCGTGCCGCCGGGCCAATCGCCGGACTGAATCTTACCTTGAATGAACTCGTAGGCGCGCTGGCGCGCAGAGCATTCTTTGTTCCCCATGACAGACCATCATAGCGGGGGTGTCGACACCCTGTCGAATGAGGTACAATTGCCCTCAGCTTGAGGAGAGTTTCGTCATGCGAATGATTACCAAGTTTGTCTTCCTTCCGCTGTTCTTAGCCAGTACCTGGCTGGCAGCACAAGAATTCCGAGCGTCCGTTGCCGGACGCGTAACCGATCCGGGAGGGGCGTCGATTGCAGGCGTCGCGATCACGGTTCGTTCAGTCGCCACAGGGGTGGAAACGCCGACCACTACCGATGATGAAGGGCGTTATCAGGTTCTATTCCTGAATCCGGGCGAGTACACTTTAACCGCGGAGAAACAGGGCTTCCAGAAGAGTGTGCAGCAGGGCTTGAAGCTGCAGGTGGCCGAGCGCGCCACTTTGGACCTAAAGTTAGCGGTGGGTGAAGTCACCCAAAGCATGACGGTGGAGGCCAATGCGGGTGTGGTGGAACTCGAGTCCGCCGACCGCGGTCTTACGGTGGAAAGCCGCCGCGTGGAAGCGACACCGCTGCAAGGCCGCAACATCTTCGCGCTGGCGTGGACGACGCCGGGCGTGGCGGTGACCGGCGCAGTGACTCGGTTGCGCCCGTTCGATATCGCCGGTTCGTCGGGCATCTCGGTGAACGGTTCGCGTCCGTCGACGAATGAAGTGCTGATCGACGGCGTTTCGAATCTCTCGCGTGCCTCCTCGGTGGCTTACGTACCGCCGGTGGAAGCAACGGACGAATTTCGCGTGCAAACCACCAACTACGACGCGCAGTATGGCTGGACGACGGGCGGCGTGGTGAACATTATCACCAAGGGTGGCGGCAACGAGTGGCATGGGTCATTGTTCGAGTTTCTGCAGAATACAAAGCTGAATGCCAATACGTTCAACAACAATCGCAATGGGGTGCGGCGTCAGTCTTCGCACATCAACACGTTCGGCGGGGCGCTGGGCGGCGCGATCAAGAAGAACAAGCTCTTCTTCTTTGGCAGCTATGAGAACATCCGTCAAGTGATTCCAGATCCGTTCGTGACGTCGGTGCCGACCGCGCTGCAGCGTACGGGTGACTTCTCGAAGACCTTCTATGCTAATGGCCTGGTGCAGGACATTTACGATCCCTTGACGACGCGGACCGATGGAAGCGGCGCGGGCCGTACCGTTTTTCCTGGAAATGTGATTCCGGCTTCTCGCCTGAACCCAATTGCGGTGAAGGTACTGAGCCTCATTCCGCTGGGAAACACGCCCGGAAACTCGATAACGGAATTGAACAATTTTGCGACGAACGGATCTTCGCGGAAGTTCACTGATTTCTTCCCCGAGTACACGGGACGCGTGGACTATTCGATTTCGCAGGACACGCGCATGTTCGTGCGCTATTCGCGGAACGCACTGTCGGAGGCGCGCGGCTTCAAGTACTCGACCAACGATGCTTTCAATGTCGCCGATACGACCGGCAACAGCCCGTTTACCCGCGAAAACCACAGCGCCACCATCCAGTTGACGCACACGATCAATCCGACGACGGTGTTCGACTTCCGACTTGGGTTGATGCGCTTCCGCTCCCAGAGCGGTTACGCCCCGGGCGCCGACTACGACCTGGGCAGCCTTGGCTTCTCCCAGCTCTATCAGACGCAAGCCGCGCGGTACTTCCCGCGCTTTAGCTGGGCGAGCTACGAAGGTGCAGGCTCGAACCCGGTGCAGATCGACCCCACCGCGCAGACCAATTCGATCCAAGGTTCGATTTATAAGACGGTGGGCCGGCATTCGTTGAAAACCGGCGCAGAGTTTCGCTTGCAGCGGTCCTACTCGCAGACTCCTGGCTTCATTGCGGGCAATTTCACGTTCGACCAGAAGTTCACGGGTCGCATCGCTACGGCGGTGGAACCCAGCAGTGGCAATGCGATCGCAAGCTTCCTGTTGGGTACCGCAGATTCGGGTTTTATCGATGTGAATAGCCAACCCGCACGGCAGCAGCGACTTTTCTCCACCTATATCCATGACGACTTCCGCCTGACCGATCGGCTGAAGCTGAATCTTGGCTTGCGCTGGGACTACCTGGGTCCGCTGACCGACCGTTTCAACGCACTGACGCGCGGCTTCGACACGACGAGCGCGAGCCCGCTCCAGGCGCCCGGTTTGAATCTCAAGGGCGGTCTGTTGTTTGCGGGGAACGGCAGTAACCCGCGCGGCATCTACGATCGCGACTTAAATAACTTTGCTCCGCGTGCCGGCTTCTCCTATCGGTGGAACGATAAGACGGTCGTTCGTGGCGGTTACGGCTTGATGTACGCCCAGACCTTCGACGATCCGGGCGGCGCGCCGGGCTACAGCCAACGGACGGCGATGGTGGCGTCAACAGTGACGGGCGTTCCATCGAGCACGCTAACGAATCCCTTCCCGGGTGGCATCCTGCGTCCGGTAGGAAACTCGCAGGGTTTGGCGACCTTCCTGGGACAGGGCTTCAACTTCTCGGATCCCACGCGTGTGGTGCCCTGGACGCATCAGTTCTCGCTCGAAATTCAGCGCGAACTGCCAGGCAAAGTTCTGTTGACGGCGGGTTATGTAGGCAGCCGCATCCGCGGGCTTTCGGTGACGAAGCCGTTCAACGAGGTTTCCCTGGAATCGTTCAACCTCGGTTCGGCGGCGCTGACGGCGAACGTGACGAATCCGATGGCCGGTCTGGTGCCGGGCACATCGATCAACGGAGCGACCGTACAGCGGCAGCAGTTGCTGCGGCCGTATCCGCAGTTCCTCGGGATCAACCAGCTGAATCGGTCCGAGGGTCAATCACGCTACGACGGCTTCCAGTTCCTGTTAGCCAAGCGTTTCTCGGGGGGCGTATCGGCGAGCTTGTCGTACACCTATTCGAAGACATTGGAGCAGGTGACGTATCGCAATGCGCAAGACACCGCCAAGGAAAAGGTGGCGGCGGCTTGGGACGTGCCGCAGAGCCTGCAGTTGAACGGCGTTTATGAGTTGCCGTTCGGCAAAGGAAGGTCCTTCGGATCGGGCGCGCCGCGCGGGGTGCGTCACGCGATCAGCGGGTGGGAAGTGAGCGGCGTGGCCCGCTTGCAGAGCGGGATGCCGATGAACTTCCCGACCAATGCGGTCCCCACGGGTGTGAGCCCGAAGTACGATGGCCAGCACCTGGATCGCTACTTCAACACCTGCACGTTGCTGGCGAACGGCCAGACGCGTGGCTGCATCGGCAGTGAGACGCCGGTGTGGACGATCCGTCAGGCGTTCGTCCTGCAGACCTGGTCATCGCGGATTACCTCCGTTCGGGTGCCGGGCATCCGGAACCTGGACCTCGCGGTGATGAAGCGTACGCCGATCACCGAACGCGTGACCTTGACGTTCCGTGCGGAGGCGATGAACGCGACGAATACGCCGCAGTTCTACAACGGGCCGATTCTCGACGTGAACAACGGAAACTTCGGGCGCATCTCCGGTGCGTTGGATCAATCCAACCTGCCGCGGTTCGTGCAGTTGTCGTTGAAGCTGCAGTTCTAAGTTTGCGGTTTCAGGAAGGCCCTTCCCGGCGGCGGGAGGGGCCTTTTCTTTTTGGACTAAGCGGCAGATTGCAGCGCCTCGTCGCGCCGAATCATGTCGCGCCGAATGGTTCGTGAAGCGCAATAGAGGACACCGGCGAGAAAGAGTGAAAGCAGCGGCATCACTAGCATCGCTTGCTGCAGGCCGACCGCGCGAGAAACTTCGGTGACCACGGCGGAGCCGCTGGCGTCAGCCGCGCGGCGCGCGAGAAGGTCACTGACCTTACCGGTAAGCAAAGGTCCGAAGGAGGCGCCGCAGAAGTACATGGCCAGGAAGTAGAGGGCCATGGCAGAGCCTCGCATTTTCGGCGCGACGACGTCCTGAATCGAGGAGTAGACCAAGCCGTAATAGGTGTTGAGCATGGAGTAGAAGAGCCCCAGCAAGACGACGCAGAGCGCGACGCCGGGAGCGAGAATCCCGACGATGGCCAAGGGAACGCCGAGAGTGGCGAGCAGGGCAGCCCAGCGAAGGCGGCCGTCCTTACGGTGGAGATTGACGCGGTCGCCCAGCGCGCCCGAGATCAGACCACCGGCCAAGCCTCCGAGTCCGAGGGCCAGACCGGAAAGCATGCCAGCGTGCGCAACAGAGAGATGGTGGGTGCGCACCATAAAAGCCGGCGTGAAGGTAGCGATCGCGTACATATTGAAGTTGAGCAGGGCACCCGAGGCGATGATCCAGACGAAGGTCGGAATCCGGAGAAGTTCCAGCATGGAGCGAGACTCAGTGCGGTCGACGCGCAAGGGCTCCGCCGCGCCCCGGACGGGCTCTGGCAATCTCAGGAGCGCCAAAATCGCGATCAAAGCAGGAGCCGCGGCGGTCATCATCGCGAAACGCCATCCATAGACTTGGGCCAGCGGACCACTGATGAAAAAGCTGAGGGCGCCGCCAATCGGCACGCCTAGCATGAAGATGCCTAGCGCCCGCGCGCGTTGCTGGGGCGGGAAGAGATCGCCCAGCCAACTGGTAGCAGCGGGGGCGACGGCGGCTTCCCCAACCGCAAACCCGAGACGCGACGTCAGCAACATGGAATAGCTGGAGGCCAAGCCAGCGAGAGCAGTGAGCAAACTCCAGGCCGCAATCGCCCAGACAAGAAGAGGCTTACGGGGGCGGGTATCGGCGATCTTGCCCAATGGCACCCCAACAAGGGCGTAGAGCCAGATGAACGCCGTGCTCAACCAACCGAGTTGAGCATCATTGAGATTGAACTCGTGCCGAATTGGCTCAGCCAGCGCGCCGAGGATCTGGCGATCGTAAAAATTGAGGATGTTGATGCCCGTCAAGACGGCGAGGGCGACAGCCGGGGACGAGAGCTTCATCGCGGCAGGCTATCACATTGATTTGTTGAGCGCAGACTGTCTTCGCGATACATTTGAAGCTCATGCGCAGCCGAGCCTGGTTTGATACTCCCGAGTACTACGGATTCTCTCGACGGGCATGGCTGCGAAGCGAAGGGTTCTCAAGTGCGGTGTTCGAGGGGAAGCCGATTGTCGGCATTGCCAATACTTGGAGCGAGCTGACGAACTGCAACGTCAGCCTGCGGCCGATCGCTGAGGCGGTGAAGCGTGGCGTTTGGATGGCCGGAGGATTTCCGCTCGAGTTTCCGGTGATGTCTCTAGCCGAGATGCTGATGAAGCCGACGGCGATGCTCTTCCGCAATCTGATGTCAATGGAGGTGGAGGAAAGCATTCGCGCGCACCCGCTGGATGCGGTGATGCTTTTGGCAGGTTGCGACAAAACGACGCCGGCGATGCTGATGGGAGCGGCTAGTGCCGACGTCCCGGCCATGCTGGTGACGAGTGGTCCGATGCTGGCCGGGGATTGGCATGGACGAAAGTTGGGGGCCGGCACAGACGGTCGCAAACTGTTCGATCTTTATCGGGCAGGCGAGTTGAGCGAGCGGGAGATGGGTGAGGTGGAATGCGCTCTGGGACGATCAGCTGGCACGTGCACGGTGATGGGCACCGCCTCAACAATGGCGATTTTGAGCGAGGCGCTGGGTATGTCCCCGACGGGGAGTGCCGCGATCCCGGCACCCGACGCCCGACGATTAGCGATGGCGGAAGGGGCCGGACGGAGAATCGTCGAGTTGGCGCGCGAAGATTTGCGGCCATCAAAGATTCTGACGCGGGCTGCGTTTGAGAATGCGCTACGGGTCCAGATGGCGATTGGCGGGTCCACTAACGCTGTGGTGCATCTCTTGGCGATTGCTGGACGAGCCGGGGTGAAGCTGACGCTGGACGACTTCGACCAAATCTCCCGAGAAACGCCCTGGCTGGTGAACTTGAAACCCTCGGGCGAGTACCTGATGGAGGATTTCTTCTCGGCTGGCGGTGTACCAGCGGTCATGCGCGAGTTACTCGATCAACTAAATACGGAGGCACTGACCGTGGGCGGCGGGACGATCGGCGAAGCGATCAGCCAAGCGGCCTGTTACAACCGCGAAGTGATTCGAGAGCGAAGCCAAAGCCTGGCAGCCGAGGGAGGAACGGCAATTCTTTACGGCAATTTGGCGCCGGATGGGGCCGTCATTAAGCCCACGGCGGCGTCACCGGAGTTACTCCAACATCAAGGACGGGCGCTGGTCTTTGAATCGCGGGAAGAGTTGATGGCGCGAATCGACACAGAGGATCTGCCAGCAGATCCCAGGACCGTGCTGGTGATGAAAAATGGTGGACCCAAGGGGGCTCCCGGCATGCCGGAATGGGGCCAGATCCCGTTGCCGAAGAAATTGCTCCGGGAGGGAGTAAAAGACATGGTGCGGATCTCCGATGCCCGCATGAGCGGTACGAGCTTTGGAACGGTGGTGCTTCACGTCACGCCGGAAAGCGCAGCCGGTGGTCCGCTGGCCCTGGTACAGACGGGTGACGAGATCTCGCTGGACGTCGCAGGGCGACGTGTCGACCTATTGGTGGCAGAAGCAGAGCTGGCTAGGCGCCGGGAGCAGTGGAAACAACCGCCACCGGCGTACCAGAGAGGTTACGGCAAGTTGTTCTTGGATCATGTGGAGCAGGCGAATCTAGGATGCGATTTCGACTTCCTCCGATCGCGCTAGCCTTCGCATTTCTCGCGCTCTTTCTGGTCGCCAATCGCTCGGCCTACCAAGGATACTTTTCGGACGACGATCTCGACAACCTGGTCAATACGCAGCTCTACGGACTGGACGCGTTTGGCCGTAGTTTCCTCTCCCTGACTTACGATCAATATAACTTTCGCCCCGTCGGACATTTAGTGTATCGCTGGATGGCGCAGATAGCAGGTCTGACATTCTGGCCCTATGTCTTATTGATGCAGACTCTTTTCCTCCTCACCGCTTTCTTGCTCTATCGAACGGCTTTCTCATTGATCGGACCACGCGGTGCAGTGATTGCGACATTCCTATTCGCCTTTCATCCGGCGCTCATCGCCGCGCATTGGAAGCCAATGTACCTTTTCGATGTCCTCTGCGGATTCGCCCTACTATTGGCGTATTCGAGCTACCGGCGTGGCTGGTGGATCGGGGCGCTAGCCCTATTCTGGTGTGGCTATAAAGCGAAGGAAATTGCCATTCTCTTCCCTGTTGTTCTGTTCGTGGAGGAGTTTCTGAATCAGCGCAAATGGATGCGGGTTGTTCCGTTCTTTTTACTCTCCGGAATCTTCGGAGTGCAGGCATTAACGGCAAATCGCGCCCGTCCGCTTTCGCCTTATACACTGACATTCACTGTCGCGGCCATCGCGACATGCGCGCGATATTACTTCCTGCAGTCCTGGGGCATTCCTTGGCTCAGCTTGGCGGGATGGAGATGGGCGGGAGACGCGCGTCGATGGATGATTGTTGGTGTTGCAGGGGCTACGTTGCTGCTTGGACCACTGCTATTTCTGCCCGGCAGGCTCTTCGCCGTTTACCTATTCGTCCCATTACTCTTCGGAAGTATCGCGATGGGAGCGGTTCTTGCACGCTGTGGCAGGGTTTTACTCGCCGTGGGCGCGCTGCTCATGATGAGCATCGGCCTAAAAGAACTGCGGGCCTTCCGCCGCGCGGAGCTCGCACGAGCGGCCTCGACAAGAGGATTTGTCACGGCTACCTGCAAGGGGTTCGCCGGCCAACCCCGACTTGAACGGGTCGCTTACGAAGGTGGGCCGAGTGGGTTGAATGTTTGGGGAGTGGAGGGAGCGATTCGTTTGTGTAGCGGCAACTTAGACTTGAAGCTCCGTCGATTCGACTTGCAGACGCTCCAGGTGGGCGAGCCCGTAGTGCGCTGGTCGAACGACCCGGCGAAGGGTGAGTTCGTCGAGATCCGCCGGTTCACAGGAGAATTGGCCGGCGATTGGCATGAGTGGGAGGGCGCGTATCGATGGATGGGACAGCACGGAATCATGATCGTGGAGGCGAAGGCTCCAGATACCGCGCTCGTCGTGGACTTGGCCGCCGCACACGCTGAGGAGGCTGAGGCACAGTTGAACGGCCGGTCACTGGGCAAGAAGCGCCTCGCCAGTGGTGGCGAACAGACTTTGAAGTGGTCGATCCCGCCGACCCGAGGTCCGACCCGGATCGACCTGCTCGCGTGGCCGGCGGTCAGACTACCAGGGGACCCGCGCAGTCTGACCTTGGCGGTTCGCCAAGTAAGGACGGCACCATGAAGATCGCAATCTCATTGTTACTTTGCTTGGCCACGATGCTGAATTACATGGATCGACTGGCCCTCGGCGTGGTGTCGGTTGACATCAGACAAGAGTTTCGCCTGGATGAGAGCGACTACGGACTCATTGTCGCCGTGTTCATGTTGGCTTACGCGATCATGTACGCAGGCTCCGGTTACATCGTGGATCGGCTGGGAACGCGTAAGGGCTTCGCTGTCTTTGTCATCGGTTGGTCCGCCGCGCAGATGCTTCATGGACTGGCCGTTGGAAAATGGAGTCTCGCCGCGTGCCGGTTCGCGTTGGGGCTAGCAGAGCCCGGAAACTGGCCCGCCGCGGCCAAGGCGGTGAAGGAGTGGTTTCCCTCGGAACGCCGGTCGCTCGGAATCGGCATCTTTAACTCTGGCTCGTCGCTGGGGTCAGCAATGGCGCAGCCTCTGGTGGCGGGCCTGGCGATCTGGGCGGGATGGCGATCCGCCTTTGTGGTGACAGGCGCACTCGGCTTGGTGTGGGTGGCGGTATGGCTCTGGACCTATCGGACTGGTCCGTTGGCGAGCGCTGGGTCATCGCGTAAACCCGACTGGCGACAAGTTATCAGGAATCGCGGATGTTGGACTCTGATCCTGGCACGCTTTCTGACCGATCCTGTGGTCTATTTTGTGAGTTTCTGGCTGCCCGAATATCTTCGGCGGGAACGCGGATTCGACTTATCTATGGTGGCTAAGTACGCGTGGGTGCCGTTTATCTTTGGCGATCTAGGGTACTTACTCGGCGGCTGGCTCGGCGGCAAGCTAATCGACCGTGGATGGCAACTGCCGCGGTCACGTAAGGCACTCCTGTGGATGGGCGCGGCGTGCATGCCGCCTGCCGTGGCTGCGCCATGGCTTCCAGAGGCGTGGATGGCCATCGCGGTGACCTGCTGCGCCTTATTCGGGCACGCACTTTGGATCTCGAATCTGCTCGCGATCCCGACCGATCTCTTCGAAAATCATGAGGTGGGGACGTCCAGTGGGCTAACGGGTACAGGCGGCGCTGTGGGCGGCATGCTGGCGAACCTGGGAACGGGTTATCTGGTCCAACAGTTCTCCTATTGGCCGATCTTTCTCGCAGCAGGCCTCGTGCATCCCGTGGCAGCAGGAATCGTGACGTGGCTGTTGCCAAATCGTTTCTTCCCGAAGAGGGAGCAAGGTTAAGGGCGCTTCGTATCGAACAGACGCAATACCTGGGCGGGAGAGAGAACGGTTGACAGGAGGAGAGATCTCGCCTCCGAACCAACTTGGAGACGCTCAAGCAATCCCATTACATCAGCATTCGCCAGCTTATCCGGCGCCATCTTGACCAGATTTCCAAGCAGGCGCAACATATCCGCCGCGCCGGAGGCATCGCGCTCGGAACCCATTACCGCCTCTCCAGCGAGCAGCACCGACTCGTCGAGCTTGATGCCGCCGCTGACCTGAACGACATTGCTGAAGAACGGCGCGTACTTGGTAGCGAGGTCAACGAGGGTGTCATCGATTCGACTCACCATCGTGGCTCGCGGCTGGTTGGTCAGCAGCCAAAGGTCATGGCGAGCACTCAGCTGTTGGGCGCGTTGCAAGAGCGACGCCGAAAGACGAGCCCCGCCCGGGCCGCGCAAAGCTAGCGCCTCGCGAACACTGAGAGAATCGCCCGCGAAGGCTAAACCCTTCGCCGGGAGGGCAATCGCCCCGTCATCAGCCGTACGCAATAGATCGGACGAGGGGAGTTCGTTGGCGGAGCCATTTTTCAACAACTGGCCACGAAGTCGGACTGAGTCGAACAGGCCCTGAGCAACCACCAGGCTGCGGGTGGTTCCATAGCTTGCAATGAGGACTTCGCGAAGGTCGTGACGAGGATCGAGACCAGACAAATCGAGGAACTGGGCGAACTGCGGTTCTTCCGTCCGAACGCTCGCAAGCAACTGGGCTCCCATCGGCGATGCCATTACCCGACGCAGATGGATTCCAGTGAGCGAAATGGCACCTGCCGGCAGCAACTCAATGGGCGAACCTTCAGCGCCGAGGGCAACGAGAGGGGCGAGAAGCGCAAAGTGGCGGCGCGTGAGCATGACGCTACAGGATGGAACGTGCGTCGGTAGAGATGGGTTCCGCCGAATCCAAGGTTACGGGCACCTGATCGACAATCTCCACGCCGAAGCCTTCCAAGCCCGGCACCTTGCGGGGATGATTCGTCAAAAGCCGAATCTGCTTTAGACCAAGATCGGCGAGGATCTGCGCGCCGATTCCTGCCTCGTGCTGCGTCTCGTTGTGCGGATCGGAGGGAGTGAAGCGTTGAAAATCATCGCCATGCGTGAGGATGCGATCCCCATCAGTGCGAAGACCGGGGCCACTTTGGTGCAGGTAGACCACAACGCCGGCGCCTTCACGGGCGATGATCGCTAACGACTGATCGAGTACGTCGCGGCAACGGCAACGGCGAGATCCGAAAACGTCGCCGTAAACACAGTGCGAGTGCATGCGGACGAGCGCGGCGGCACGATGGTGCGGTTCACCGTAGACCAATGCGAGGTGACGCTCGCCGCTCATCGAACTGGAATAGCTGAGGGTGCGAAACTCACCGTGACTCGTGCTGACGGAGCCCACCGCCCGGCGCTGAATGAAACGCTCATGCTGCATGCGATAGCGAATCAGATCCGCGACAGTGATCAGCTTCAACTGATGCTTCTGGCAAAAACTGACGAGATCCGGAAGCCGAGACATGGAGCCGTCGTCGTTCATGATTTCGCAGATCACGCCGCCGGCGGAGAGCCCCGCGAGGCGCGCCAGATCGACGGCGGCTTCAGTCTGGCCAGCTCGCACCAAGACGCCACCCTCGCGAGCGCGGAGCGGAAAGACGTGCCCGGGTCGCGCCAAGTCCTCAGCGCGAGTGGAGGCCTGCATGCACAGGCGGATAGTGTGGGAGCGATCGGCGGCGGAGATGCCGGTGGAGACGCCTTCACGGGCATCGATCGACTCAGTGAAGGCGGTGCCAAAGTTCGAGGTATTCTTCGGCGACATCAAGGGCAATCCGAGCGCGTCGCAGCGCTCGGGGCTAAGCGCCAAACAAATCAGACCGCGGCCATGAACGGCCATGAAGTTGATGATGTCGGGAGTGACGAACTCAGCGGCCACGGTGAGGTCGCCCTCATTTTCACGATCCTCGTCATCCACGACAACGAGCATGCGCCCCCGTCGGAAATCATCCAAGGCTTCAGGAATCGAGGCAAAGGGCATTACTCCTCCATTGTACTGGCATTCTAACCGTCGCATTTTCTTCTACTTAGCGTTTCCCGGCGGATCACACGGGCGCCGCCCAAAAGGCGTTCACTGCGTTTTTGAAGATTTTAAGTCCTTCCTTTTGTTGAACTTGATCATTTTTGGCGGACGGGTGCGCGGGGGTCGATTGGTAGTCTCAAGTCGGGTGAAGAGGAAAGCAGCCCAAAACACCGGATGAATAACTCCAAAAGAAAGGGGACGCGATGGCGCGACATTGGCTACAGCCCGTTGCCGTCTCAGGCGCGCTTTCATCGGTTGAGGACCCGTTTCAAGGGATTCTCGGGACCGGTGGGTTCAGGAAAGAGCGCGGCCTTGTGCCAGGAAGCCATCCGCCGGGCGTATCAGAACCCTGGGAGGCAAGGCCTGCTTGGCGCGCCCACCTACGCGATGCTGCGGGATGCAACTCAGCATGCGCTGTTAGAGATGTTAGAGCGAAGCCAGGTGCCGTATGAGCTGAACCGCTCGCAGAACTATGTGGTGATCGAGGAATGTCGCTCGAAAATCCTGTTCCGATCCATGGAAGAATATGAGCGCCTGCGGGGTACGAACCTCGCCTGGTTCGGGTTGGATGAGTTGACTTACACGGCCGAAGAGGCCTGGTTGAGGTTGGAAGCGCGACTACGCGATCCCTTAGCTAAGGCACTGTGCGGCTTCGCGGTTTGGACGCCGAATGGTTATGACTGGGTGTATCGCCGGTTTGTGCAGAAGCGTGTACCTGGCTATGGGACGGTGCTGGCTCAACCGTTCGAGAACCACTTTCTATTGGATGCAGTGCCCGATTACTACGAACGGCTGAAGCATAGCTATGATCAGCGGTTCTATGAGCAAGAGGTTCTGGGTGCGTATCACGAATCGGCCCAGGATCTGGTTTACGGAGCGTTTCGTCGCGCCGCCAACGTGAAGTCGTTGCCGATCGATCAGCGGGAGCCGTTGCTGTGGACACTCGACTTCAACGTGGATCCAATGTGTTCGCTGATCGCACAGCGGTCCGGCAGCCGACTGAATGTTCTGGATGAGATTGTGATCTCGAGAGCGACGACGGAGGAAGCTTGCGAGGAGTTTGTCCGGCGGTTCCCCAACCACGCGGCAGGTGTGCGAATCACCGGGGACGCATCGGGTAACCACCGGCAGACTTCCGGTACGACCGACTACGACATGATCAAGCGCTTCTTTGCGCGGATCGGTCAAAAGAAGGTGACCTACCATGTGCCGGCCGCGAATCCGCGCATAGTGGAGCGCATTCGGCTGGTCAACGCGAAACTGCAGAACGCCGCCGGCGAGGTGGAGTTGGTGGTAAGTGAGCGATGCAAGGAGTTGCTAAGAGATTTTACGGAGGTTCGGTTCCGAGAAGGAACGGCGTTGATCGATAAAGACGCCGACCCGCGCCGAACGCATCTTTCCGATGCCTTGGGCTACCTGATCTGGCAGGAGTTCGGCCCGCGTCCGAAGGTGGGGCCCCAGAATTTTCCGCTGATTTAAGGAGTAGTGACTGTGCTTGATATTACACGTGAACATCCCGAATACCTGCTGCGGCGCAGCACCTTCCAGGCCTATCGCGATCTCTACGCGGGCGGCGAGCAGTTCATGCGGAACGCGTATCAGTATCTGACGCCGCGCCAGCAGGAGCCGGCGCGAGTCTACGCAGAGCGCGCGAGCCACTCTTACTACGAAAACTATATCGGGTCGATTATCGACTGGTATGCGGCGACCCTGTTCCGACGTGAACCGGTAATCACGCTCGAAGGTGATAATCCAACGGGAAAACGTTTCTTTGGACAGCTCAACGACGACTGTGATCGCAAGGGGACGTCGCTGACCGACTTCTTTCGCACCTGCTTTATCGACACACTGGTACAAGGCGCGTCACACATCCTGGTGGACTTTCCCCGCTTTCAAGGGAAACCGCTCACTCGTGCAGACGAACAAGCGCGCGGGACGGATCGGGCATTTCTGGTAGGTTACGCCTCCGAAGAGCTGATCAACTGGAGTCGAGATCCTCAGGGGAACTATGAATGGGTCGTGCTGCGGACGGAACAACTGCGGCAAGAGCGGATCGACGTCGGCGACTGGACGCCCGAGAAGCGATGGCTTTACCTTGATCGAACCGGCTATCGGCTTTGGAGGCAGTCCAATCATCCATCGACGCGCA
This sequence comes from Bryobacteraceae bacterium, assembly GCA_044226365.1. Classification (GTDB taxonomy): domain Bacteria; phylum Acidobacteriota; class Terriglobia; order Bryobacterales; family Bryobacteraceae; genus JALHNI01. The sequence continues at coordinate 46,995 of JBGAHE010000021.1, read as the reverse complement.
ATACGATTGAGTTATTGGACGAAGGTGTTCATGCGTTCGCTAAACTCGACCGCGTCCCGCTGTTTGACTTGCGAGTGACCGAAGGGCTGTGGCTAATGAACAAGGCGGCCTCGTTGCAACTCGAGCACTTTAATAAGTCGAACGCGCTTTCCTGGGCCCTGACGAACGGCCTGTTTGCCACTCCGGTTGTCTACAGCGACAAGGATCTGACGCAGAACATCAAGGAGAGTTACTTTCTGCAACTTGGCTCCGGTGACCGCTTCGGCTGGACCGAACCACAGGGCAACGTGCACAATATCGCTGCGCAGAATCTCGAACGCCTGCAACAGGAGATCTATCGCGTGTGCTATTTGCTGGCCCAGGCCGGCGGGCCCAGCAGTGGATCCCAGTCGGGCCTAAGCAAGCTGCGTGACTATGCCATCACGATCGAGATCCTCCGCGGGTTTGGCGATCTGGTGAAGGACACGATGAAGCGTGTGCTTCGTACGATCGCGCAGACGCGCGAGGACGGCCTAGGAATCGATGTCGCCGGACTGGACGAGTTCGACATCGGCGACTTCAGCAATGATCTGGAGGAAGCCCAGCGCCTGTTGAATATGGGAATTGAATCGCCCACCATGCGCCGCCAGGTCTACAAGAAACTGGCCCTGAAGTATCTATGCGATCTACGCCAAGAGCTGAAGGATCAGATCGCGTCCGAAATCGACCTAGCCACTAAGTAGCTAGAGCAGACCAAGTTTGCTGTAACTCCACCGGCGACCGTTGGGTGAGCGCGCGCGTAAGCAACGCCGCGGACGCCCGCGGTCGCCATGTTTTTTCACGAAAGGAGAAATCGATGGAAGAAGAAAAGAGCCAATCCGCGGCCGACGTCCGCGACGTCATCCGCCAGGCCATCAGCGACTTTGTCGCCAGTGAGCAAGCCAAGGCCGAGCCCGCTTACAAAGCGGAATTGGCGGAGGAGAGGAAGCGGCGCGAAACCCTCGAGCGCCGCATCAACGAGATGGCCGAAGAGAATCGCCGGAGCCGGGAGATGGCGGAGGAGGCCGACCGCACCTCAGCGATTCGCGGCGAACTGCAGCGACTCGGCGTGGTAAAGCTGGACCTCGCCTACCGGGCCGTGAAGGACGACATCCAACGGTCGGAAGATGGTCGGCTCATCGGCCGACAGGCCGGGGAGGACGTGAGCGTCCAGACCTACCTCAAGAACTTTGTGGAAGAGAATCCGGAACTGCTACCGGCTCGGGTCACCGCCGGTGGCACGGGCGTAACCCGTACGGGCAATGTTCCGGCCGCGGGCGCCAACAATCTCGATTTGGACCGGATTCGTCCGGGCATGAATGCTGAAGAGCTCGAACGAGTTCGGCAGGAGATCGCCCGCGTGGCGAATCAGTCCCTGCGAAACGGATAAGGCCGAACTGGGCCCCACCGTTCCACAAACCTGGCGCAACCGCCTGACAAGGTTCGAGCGCCGCCTCATTAACTCAATCAGTCAAAGGAGACTTTTCGAATGCCAATGATCACGTCCGCTAATCTCGCGCAAGCGATTGTGAAGCTGGTGGCAGCCGACGCGCTGCCCGCCCTCGTGGGGAACCTGGTTCTGGGCAACCTGGTGAATCGCGATTTCGAACCGACGTTGTCGCAGGCCGGTGATACGGTCAACGTGCCGATCCCCCCGGTGATGGTGGCGAACAACATCGCCGAGGCCGGCGAAATTCAGGCCCAAAATCCCAACGTGGGCAACGCGCAGATCGTGCTCGACACGCACGCCGAAGCCAGCTTCCAGATTCCCGACGTCACCAAAGTGGTGGCGGTGCCCGACCTGTTGAAGCTGTACATGCAGCCCGCGATCGCGGCCTTGGCCGAACGCGTGGAAACCGATCTGATGGGTCTGGCGCAGCAGTTCACTGCCAACACTCCGCTCGGCACGGGTGGCTCGGCGATCACGGAAGCCGCGGTGGACGCCGCGGAGACCGCGCTGTTCAACGCTAAGGTGCCGGCTGGCCAGTCGAAGTATCTCGTGGTGGATCCCACGGCTTACTCGCAGCTGCGCCAGATCGCTCGCTTCAGCGAATATCGCACGGCCGGCGAAGCTGGCCTGCGCGCGCTCGTGGAAGGCAATGTGGGTCGTATCAAGGACTTCTACGTCTTCCGGTCGCAGTTTGTGGGCAAGTCCGGTAGCTCGCCGCAGACCACGCACAACCTGGCGTTCGCCAAAGATGCGATCGGTCTGGCAATCCGCCGGCTGCCTCAGCCCATCCCCGGCACCGGCGCCATCGCCGAGTACGCCGAGATGGGCGGGTTCGGTGTGCGCGTGTTGATGAGCTACCAGCCGAATACGCTCGCGCAGCAGTTCACGGTGGACATCCTCTACGGTGCCAGCATCCTGCGTAACTCGCACGGCGTGCAGGTTCGCACCTAGTCGTCTTTGTTAACCGGCCGGCCGTTTGGTCTCATGACCTGGCGGCCGGCAACTGCTCACATTGCACCGTCGAACAATTCTGAAACAGGTGACTAGAAATGAACCTTCGAGAGTTTTACGCAAACATACGCAACGTCCTCGCCACCATTGAGGAGCCTTTTGTCGTGCTGGTGAGCAAGTCCACCGGCGATGGCGGAAAGGAAGGCGTGATGAATCTGGTGAAACGCGAGACCGCCGCTCGCATGATCGTGGAAGGCCGCGCCCGACTGGCGTCGGAAGACGAAGTGGCCGCTTACTTTGCGGATGAGAAAGCGAAGCGTGATCAGGCCGAAGCCGAGCGGCGCTTTAACTCGATCCGACTCGACTTCCGCGGCGGCGAAATTGTCGAGCAGTTTCTTCCCCCGGTCGAAAGCCCGACCAAGCCCAAGGGCAAATCTCAGAAGTAGCGCAAAGCGCGGAAAGGACTACGAATTCGATGGCACTCTTTCTGGACGGCCCCATCTCCTCGCTGGAGGACCTACGAGTTTATGAAACGTCTCTGCTCGAGACGTCGAGCGTCGAAGGCGTAAGCCTTTCCAACAAGCTGGAACTGGCGCAACAAGAGCTCGCGAACGAGATCCTTCGCTTTCTCATTCAGCAACTCGAACCCGCTGAAACCATCACGCCGGCCAAGCTACAACAGGTGGTAGCTACCGATCCCTTGCGGCGTTGGCATGCCTTGCGGACCCTCGCAGTGTTCTTTCGAGACGTCCATCACAATCAGTTGAATGACCGCTACAAAGCGAAGTGGGACGCCTATGAAGCCGAAGCTCGCGCCGCAAGCCGCCTGCTTTGGGAGGTGGGCGTGGGTCTTGTCCGGAGTCCACTCCGGCGTCCCAATGCTCCCACGCTCACCGCTTTGCCGACGGAAGATGAGTATCCACAGGGACTCTTTCGCATTACGTGGGTCGCCGGCTCGACCGAGGAGAGCGGCCCCAGTGAGCCCGTGCTCTTCGCACCCGTCGGTACCGAACGTCCGCAGCTTGCTGTCAGTTCGCCCCCATTGCGGGCCACCGGATGGCACGTCTACGCCGGTGCGACCGAGGGTCAGTTGACGCGGCAAACCGATTCACCGCTTAGCTTGACCGATACCTGGACCATGCCGGCCAACGAGTTCACCGGGGGCGCCTCTTTGCCTTTCGGTCAACTGCCGGATTACTACGTTCGGCTACAGCGCCTGCTGTTTCGAGGATAACCGTCATGGCACAAACTGCACGTAAGGCTCTACATCTGGTCGCCGCACAGATGCAGGCGGAAACCGGCTTGTCTTTCACGGTAGACGCGGTGGCCCAGCGCGACAATCTGGCTCTACCGCCGATCGCTGTCACGCAGATCGTCGCCCAGCATGTGGCGGCAGACATTCTGGAGAAGAGCGCGGGAGCGCAGTACCCGCGGGTTCATCTTTACTGCGAGAAGATCACCAACAACCTCAAAGAGAAATTCCGTACTTTCTCAGGTACGGTTCGCCTGGTGGCGGAAGTGCGCGCCTCGCAAGACCGGGCCGAAAACCTGGAGACCGCGCTCATGGCTTACGTCGATGCCGTGACCGACGTCCTGGATAGCCACCGCGGGGACTGGGGCTCCGGCTACTTCTTCACCGGGGGCTACGAGGTGACTTTCTCCCCCATGAAACATGGCGGCAAGAACTTTCTGCAAGCCGCCAAGATTACCTTCGACTTAAACGTTAGTCAAGGCTAAACGTCAGAACGAACTGATTGATTAAGGAGTTTATTTATGGCTTGTTATATCTCGTCCAACAACAATCGTTTCTACGTGGCCCTCGAGCCTGCTTACGGCGAGGTGGCAGCCATTGCGAACGCGCGGCGTTTTGCCGGCATTCAACTCCGCGCCCGGCAGCAAGCCGTACAGCTTGACCGTCGAGACAAAACGGGAAGCCGCACCTTTCTCGGGCTGCCGGCGGGGGTGCGTCGTCAGACCTCTTACCAGCTTCGGTCCTATCTCTCTGGCTGGAATGACCAAGGAAGTGAGCCATCACAAGGGCCGCTGTTTCGATCGGCTCTCGGTGCTCCCGTGAAACTCTCAAGCGGGCTGACCTTGGCCAGTGCGACGTCCGGCTCGAACCTTACATTCACCGGCGCCCACGGCCTCGTCGCGGGCCAGGCCGTCGCGTTCGGCTCCGAGATTCGTTTTGTGGCTTCCATCCCGAACGCCCAATCGATTGTGGTGAACGCGCCCTTTACGCTCGCTCTCACCGGCGGATCGGTGATGGGCGCCACCGCGACTTACTCGCTTTCCACCACACTGGCCAGCTTCAATCTTTTCGACTACTGGTCGCCGGCTACCGCGGTGCAGCGCATCCTCGCTGGAACGGCCGTCGATCGTTTGAATGTCAAAATCAACGGCGATTTCCATGAGTTCGAGTTTCGGGGTCCCGCGCGGGATCTGATCGACAACGTCAGCTTCACACCGGGTGAAGGAGGTCTGACGGATTTCCCAGAGGAGCCGAATATCGCTGACTTTGACTCCAATATCGTTCCTGGCCACCTCGGCCAAGCTTGGCTGGGGGCGAGCCCCGAGCGCTTCTATACAGTAACCGACGCCGAGTTCACGCTCGACAACAATATCGACCTGCGGGACCGCGAGTTCGGTTCAATTCTGCCTCGCTGCCTGTCGGCGGGGATGCGGGACGTTCGCTTCAACTTTACGTTGCATGAGCAGGACGACGACGCGACGCGTGGCCTCTACCAGGCCGCACGGCAACGCTCGCCCATCAGCGTCATGTTCCAGTTGGGCCAGCAGCAGGGTCAGTTGTTCGGAATCTATCTCAAGAGCGTCGTCCCCGAAGTCCCGGACTTCGACGACAGTGAGACTCGCTTGCAATGGAAGTTTACCGGCTCGCGAGCTCACGGTATCGCGGACGACGAAGTCTTCATCGCCTTCGCTTAGGAAGCCACTATGCAATACCAAGCCGTGATCGACCAGCAATCGAGTTGGGCTCCGACCGTGCGCTATCGCATCGAGCGTATGTCGTTCGGCCGCAGACTCGAACTCACTAAGCAGATCCGCGATCTTCTCGCGCGACAGGAGTTTCATGCCGCCGGCGACACCCCGCTCGATCGAGTGGAGGCTTCGACTCTCGCGATGGAGGTCGATCGCCTCTACTGGTGGTGGGGCGTCGTCAGTATTGAAGGACTGAGCATCGGCGACGAGCCGGCGACCAAAGAGTCACTGCTGCACCATGGGCCCGAGCCCCTGGTGCACGAGATTCTCGCGGCCATCAAGCGAGAATGCGGTCTCGCCGAAGAAGAACGAAAAAATTAGTCGTCGCCTTTCACTTTCAAATGTCTGATCCAGCCGCTTGGAAGTGCGACGTATGCCGTCAACAGCGGCTGGATCGTTCGCGGCGTTGCGGGTTCCTGCCCGTGGAAGAACTGGGCCCGGCCCGCGTCGTTTGGGCGCGCGGACGGGCCTCCGTCACTCAATGTCCGAAGTCGATCATCTCTGCGGACGCCGCGGCGATGATCGAAGCATTCGCCGCCTGGCGCGTTCTTGGTTCACCTGACGTGTGGTCGCTACCGGCCAAGCTGGCCGACGCACTATTTGTTCTGCAAAACGAATGGAGGTCTTTGCAATCCGATGGCTCTCATTGACGACCTGCTCAAGGTCACATCCACCAATACGACCGGGCAGGCCGCGCTGAACCCTGCCAGCGACGCCTTGCGCTCGCTCACCGATCAACTCGACGCGTTGCGGGGCCTCTACCAGTCTCAAGCTGCTCAAACAGTGGAGAACACGACCGCAGTCGTGCAGAACACCCGTTCACGGGTGTCAGAAGTCGCCTCGAGCGCGGTCAACGTCACTCGATCGATCGGTAGCACGTTGGGCGGCGGGCTAACGTTGCTGCCCCTGATCAGCGGCATCGCCAAGCTCTTTGGCTTTGGCGGAGGCGATGAAGAGCCGGCGCCGTTGACCAAGTTCGCACTGCCTTCGGCGATCAACCTACAAGGTGGGATATCAGCTCGAGGGTCATCGTCGGTCAGCGACGTTTCCTACGGGCAAGACGGTTTGCCCAGGACGACACCCGCCCCGGCGGCCAGCATCAGCGTCAATGTCCAAGCGATCGACTCGCGTTCGTTCCTGGACCACAGCGACAGCATTGCTCGCGCGGTACGGGAAGCAATGCTGAACTCGCACCCGATTAACGACGTGATCGCGGAGATCTAACATGCCTGACTTTCCTACCCTCAAAACCGGCGCGGTTCTGCAGTATCCGGCCCGGCGCACCTCGGACTTCTCCACTCGGGTGATGCGCTTTCTGGATGGCACGGAGCAGAGGTTTCGGCTGTGGCCCAAGCAGTTGCGGACTTGGATCGTCCGCCTGGAGCTACTCACCGAGGAGGAGCTGAGTAACTTGCGCGACTTCTACCGCGACCGTAGCGGGCAAGGACAGAGCTTTCGCTTTGTCGATCCATGGGACGGCAATGAGTATCCCACGTGCACGTTTGACACCGAGGATTTTGAAGCTGTTCTCCGCGGCGAGGGCCGTGGCGATCTGGCGTTGATCATTCGCGAATCGAGGTAGAAACTTATGTCGCTCATCTTTCCCCAACTCGCCTCCGGCGCGATGACTCAGTATCCGCTACGGTCGCAAGAGTCGATTCGTACCTTGATGAACCAACTGGCCGACGGACGAAGGGTTCGTTACTCCGATGCCGGGGCATCCCAAATGACTTGGGAAGTTTCGCATTCGGGTCTGTCGGACGACGAATGGACGGCGATAGAAACGCTCTTCCATGCTTGCGAAGGTCGCCGCCACGCTTTTCTCTTCATTGATCCGTGGTCCAATCTGCTGGCAGCTAGCGAGACCTTCACCAACTCTGTCTGGACACTCGGCCCGGGAATCGGCCTGAGTGAAGGAGCCAGTGACCCTGAAGGACGGCCTCGTGCCACGCAAGTGACGAACTCAGCCGGGACCTTACAATCGCTTAGCCAAGCACTGCTGTTGCCAGCCTGGTTTCAGTACTCGCTAAGCGTTTATGCGCGCTCGGCCACCCCCGCGCAGATGCGGCTCATCGCGTCCACCGATGGTACCTTTGCGGAGCGCGTTTACGATCTTTCACCGGAATGGCAGCGCTACGCGCTCTTCAGTTCGATGATCACGACCAATGAGGCAATCGAGGTCGCCATCCAACTTCCCGCCGGTGTCACGGTCGAGTTGTTCGGAGCGCAATTGGAAGCCCAGCCGGCTCCTTCGCCTTACCAGCGAACGGGCTTGCGAACCGGGCGTTATCCCGAAACACGCTTCGCTGGAGACCGGTTGACTCAAGTCACCACCAGCCTCGGCGAACACTCGACCGTCATTCGTCTTTCCAGCCGCGTCGCGGCCGACACCTAATTCGACTCTGATTACAAGGAACCACCATGCCGACTGCCCTCGAACTAAAGGATCAAGTCACTCCTGAGACGCCGATTCTCCTTTTTGAATGCCGCCTCGCCAATGGCAGCATCGAACGCTGGAGCACGCATCAGTTGTCTTTCGAAGGCCACGATTACGAGGCACGGGTGCTGGAACACAGCGCGTTCGATGTAAAGGCAGAGGAAGACGGTGTCTCCAAGGTCAATCTTTTGCTGGCCAACGCGGATAGTTACTTCTCTCAACTTGAGCGCAATATCGGCCTCAAAGGCGCACGTCTCGATGTGCGCCTGATCTTCTGGAATCTCGGCACCAATGCCGATGCCTCCACGCCGCTGATGCTTTTCCGTGGTCTGAGTAATGCCCCGGAAGAAGTGACGGAGTCGACCATGCGCGTCAGCTTCGTCAACCGCCTGAGTCCGCAGCGAATTCTGCTGCCCAACGTACGTATCCAGAAGCGCTGTCCTTGGCGTTTCCCTTCGACCCCGGCCGAACGCGCCGAAGCGCCGTCTGGCCTTGATGCAGGCAAATACTCACCGTTCTTCCGCTGCGGCTATTCGCCCGATCAGCCCGACGGCGTCGGCAATCTCGATTCCTCCGGTCAGCCGTACTCCTCCTGTGACTTCACTCGTGCCTCGTGCGAACAACGTGGCATGTTCTCCACCGACTCGAGCAATCGAGACACCCGCCGCTTCGGCGGTCTGGAGTTCGTCCCCGCCAGCATTTTGGTGCGCGGAGCCGGCGATCAGAACTCGCGCGTCTCCGATCCCCTCGACAATGAAGCTCGCTACAACGACTTCGTCCCGATGATTCACGGGACGGCCTGGTACCAGCCCCCCGTCGTCTTCGCACGCAATGACGGCAATCTCACGCGCATGGAAGTCCTGCTGGGCATGGGCGAGATCCAGGGCGTCGTCAAGATCATCGTCAACGACATCGAGATTCCGCTCGGCGTCGACGGCGCCGACATGACGGCCACCGGCTGGTACAACGTCGTCTCCCTCGGGAACCGCACAGGCGGCTTCAACCTCAACTTCACTGACTCCAGCGGCAATCCGCTCGGCGACCCCTATGGCAGCATGGCCTTTGCCTCAGTAGTGGTGCCCAATCGCATCGCCGATGGCAAACGTCTGCCCACCGTCAAGTGTCTGCTTCACGGCATCAAGGTCTCTCGATTCGAGGAGGATGGCGCGTACCTGGATGAGGCGTTCACGGCAAATCCGGCGTGGATCATGCTCGATTTGCTGCGCCGCTCGGGCTGGGTGCTCGACGAGTTGGATCTGGGCAGCTTCGCCCGTGCCGCCGCGCACTGCGACGGACCCGTCAATACAAACGATCTGCATGGGACGGCGGTCACGGTGCCGCGGTATGAGACGAACATCGTTCTGCGACGCCGACGCTCAGCCGCGGAGATCTTACGGGGGCTGCGGAATGCGTCGGCCATGTATCTGACCTATGGCCCCGAAGGCAAACTGCAGCTGAAACTCGAAAGTAAGATCGCCGTCAGCCAGAGCGTGAAGCCAACTGGCTCCAACGCCACGGAGACCCTGTTCGGCGGTTGGCCGGCCTACGAGTTCTCCGAGAGCTCGATTCTTCGGCGTGACAACGGCAGCGCCGCATTTCGTCTCTCCAGTCGCACGAACGCCGATTCGCCAAATCGCTTCACTCTGGAATTCCAGGACGCCTTTAACGAGTTCCAGCAGGATAGTCTGTCGATTGTCGATACGGAAGACGCGGAACGCACCGGCCAGGATATCGCCGCGTCGATCAACGCGTTGGGCATCCCTCAGTTCGATCAGGCAGCTCGCATCATTCGCTTGCAACTCGATAAGTCATTGCGAGGTAACTTATACGCCGAGTTCGAGACGAGTATCAAGTCGTTGGGGCTACGGCCGGGCGACCTGATTACGATTACCTACGCGAAAGAAGGCTTTGACCGGCAGTTGTTCCGCGTGCAGCGGATCCAACCGCAGAATAGCTTCGCCACGGCGATCGTCACCGCGCAGATCCACGACGAGAACTGGTACTTGCAACCGGGCTTCCCGGGTAGCGCTTCGCGACTCAGCGGAACGGCGGGGCTCGGCGTCCCGCGGCCCCTGGTAGGAACCACCGTCAACGAGTTCGGGCTGCCGGAATTCGGCATCGAAGAAGTCGTGACCGGTGACGAAGTCAGTCTGCGCGTCAGTTTCACGCCCCCGGCCAAGCCTCAGTCATCCGCCGCGTCTCGCCCCTTGCTCGGCCTCACGCCGGATATCGAAACAACCGGAGGCACGCTTCAGGGCAGCAAGAGCTATTACTATGCCGTGAGTGCTCTGGATGCCGATGGCGCCGAGAGCCGCATCTCCTTCGTGGTGAGAGCGACTGTGCAGGCCCTAACGAACACCAATCTCGTGCGTCTGGTGAACCTCAGCTTCTCACCCAGCACCACGGGGTTCGTTGTCTATCGCGGCACCACGCCTCAACAATTGCTTCGCATCGCAAACAACGTCCCGGTGGCGGAGACGTTTGAAGATAACGGTCTCCCGGTCGAACTGGTCCCACCACCGGATGAAAACTATCAGGAGGCCCATTTCTATTGGCGCCTCGAGTTCCAGCCAGAGATCGCGGCGAATCAGTTCTCCGGCACCACGGTCGGCAACTCAACGCTGTCGATGACGTCCAATTCTTACAACGGAGCGGTGGTCCGCATCACCCGTGGCAAAGGCGCCGGGCAGGAACGAATCATTCAGGCGAACTCGCCGACTGCCGTCGCCGTCACGCCGGCTTGGAACGTCACGCCGGACTCCACCAGCTTCTTCGTCATCTCGGAAGCCGGCTGGAAACTGGGCGCCACCAGCCCTACCAGTCCGGTGGAGTTCCCGATTCCCAACCGCGGCGGGGCGACCCTGCAGATCAGTGGTCGTTCGGCAAACGCGAACGGCCAGGAAAGCGCTCCGGAACTCTCGCCACTGACGCGCTGGCAAATTGGCGGTGGTTCCGGTCCCGGCGGAGCCCTCGACTCAGACGTGCCTCCCGCCCCCAGTTTCGGGCTCGGTGGCGCGGCTGAAGGCTCGCTTGAACTCAGCAGCGTCGGCTTCCCCACGCTCGTCAACACCCGCACGATCACCGGGGGCACGCTCACGCTTTTTGGCTGGAATGAACTGAACAGCCCGACCACCCAGTTGCTCGCCACGCCGCTCAGCGACTCAGCAACCACCGTCACGCTCTCGGCGCCGAGGGTTGGCGGCAGCGCGGCGGTGGACGACCTGATTCAGATTGAAGCGGAAATTCTGCGGATCACCGCGGTCTCGGGCGACGGGCTCACCTACACGGTCCAGCGCGCGTCTCATGAGTCTGAAGCCGCCGGCTATGGACCCGGCGCGCCGGTTTACTACCTGGAGCGCAACGTATTCGTTGTTCCGTTCGTCCGCGACTTCTTCGGAAGTCCTGCGAGCGGACGCTACACACATCCCTTGTACTGGCCCGACGTTCGCGTCGCGGCGGCGGAGATGAACGTCACGAACGTGTACGGTACTTCCGAGACAACGAAACGTAATTTGACTCTCGGCGACGATCTGGGCCTCCGGACGCTTTCCGGCGGCCAGCTCACCATCCAGTCCGAAGGGCCGTTGGCGATTGGCTCAAGTGTCGCGCCGATCTTATTGGTCGAGCGACGTCAAGCCATTCGCGAGATTACGGCGGTGGTGGCTGACGCACCCATCGGCGACGAGATCGTCGTACGGGTATTACGCGGTGGCGTACCATACGCGGAGGTTACGATCGCGGCCGGTATGACTCAGTCCGGCCCCATGAGCGGCTTCGGTCTGCCGCCGCTCGAATCCGGCGAGCGCCTCACGGTCGATATCATGAACGTTCCCTCGTCCGATGTCGGGACGCCGGGGCGTGATCTCACGGTAACTCTCAGCCGTTAAAGATGCTCTAATTGGAAGTGAAAGGAAATCCCGATGGAAGTCGAAATGAAAATTCGGACTCTGATGATGGATCCCGTCACTCAAATGCCCATCGTGATTCTTCGCGACGTGGCTGGCGATACGATTCTCCCCATCTGGGTGGGAGTGTATGAAGCGAACGCCATTGCGCTCGAGATTGAGAAGGTCTCCACGCCGCGCCCGATGACCCATGATCTGATCAAGACCATTGTCACGGGGCTCGACGTCACCGTTCAGAAGGTTGTCGTCAACGAGTTAAAGGACGACACCTTCTACGCACTCATCTGGATGGACAAAGGCGGCGAATCCGTCTCGGTGGATGCCCGGCCCAGCGACGCTTTGGCGCTCGCGCTCCGGCTCGATTGTCCGATCTACGTCGATGATCAGGTTCTGAAAACCTCGAAGATGGTCACCACGGCCAGCGACAAGAACAATAACGAAGAGCTGCGCCGTTGGCTCGAACAGTTGAACGACGAAGACTTCGGCCGCTACAAGATGTAGGGCCGCTTGCTCGAACGTCAACTGCAGCGCTTGCTCGAGGCGCAGATCGGATTCGTTCCCGCGGACCTGTCCAGCTACTTCGTTCTCACTCGTGACGGTTACGTGTGCCTGGTCGAGCGGAGCCGCACTGATCCCCCCGGCTTCGGGCCGATTGGTTCCGTCTGCAAATTCACCGAGCAGGGCTTCGCCGTCGTCACCTGGAGTGGCGAGAAAGCCTACTTCACGCTGAAGGACCAGCGCCAGCAGGCCACGCCCGAAGAAGTCGCGACATTTCGGCGCTTCGCGGCGGATGTCCGTGCCGCCCTGGCCGAAACCTAAGCTACACTGTTCAGGTTGCAGCCTTACCTGATTGCCATCGCGGGCCCCTCAGGGGCTGGGAAAAGCTACCTCGCGCATCATCTCGCGGATCGGCTTCCCGCGCCCGCCGCCGTCGTTTCCCTGGACTCGTACTATCGAGAACTCACCGGCCTCTCGTTCGAGCAACGCTGTGCCTTTAACTACGACCACCCTGACGCGCTCGATCGCCAGTTGCTCATCGAGCAGCTTACCGCGATCTCTCGCGGACAGCCTGTCGAACTTCCGGTCTATCGTTTCGAAACCCATTCGCGCGCGCCGTACACCGAGCACTTCGCCCCGCCTTCATTCGTCATCCTCGAAGGGATCTTCGCGCTTCACTTCCCGGAAATCCGCGCGCTCAGCCACCTGAAGGTCTTCGTCGAGACACCCGATGGCTTGTGCTTTGATCGCCGTCTCCACCGCGACGTCGTCGAACGCGAACGCTCCGCCGAGTCGGTCACGCAGCAATATCACGAGACCGTCCGGCCCATGGCTTACGAGCACGTCTGGCCCACTGCCGCGCATGCCGACCTGATCCTGCCCGGCGATCAGAGCATTGAGAAATCAGTGAACGAAGTGCTGGACTGCGTTCGCGCCGCGACTACCGCGGGCAAAGGTTGATCTGCTGCACAAAGCCGTCGGCATAGCCTTTCAGCTCCGTCTGATAAGCGTTTCCTGACAAGGCGATGTTCGAGCTCGACGTAAACCCGCTTACCGTAACCTCGCAGGAATTCGTCACCGTCAGACCGCCAATCGAGTCCTGACCGCCACCACCAAGATACGTCGTATAAGCGATAGCCGTACCGGCCGGCGCCGTCGGCAGTACCTTCGCGATAAAGCCGTCGACCACGCCATTATTCTGCCGCTGTAAGCTGTCCCCGCGCAGCGGCAAATCCGTCGAGAGCGTATAGCCCGCCACAAACACTTCGTTCTGCGCATTGACGGCGACCGTCTGCGCCACATCGCCCGCCGCGCCGCCCAGCAGCGTGGAGTAGAGAATCGGCTCCGCCGTGCTCGGATCCAGCCGCACGCGCATCACGAAGGCGTCACCGCGACCCGCCGGCGCCGCCTGCGCCGATCCCGATGTCGTCGGGAAGTTGTTCGAAAGCGAGTAGCCCGCCACAATCGCCGCGCCCGTGGAGTCGAGCGTAATGGCCAGGGGAACGTCCGCATCACTACCGCCCCACAAGGTCGAATACACCGAATCGCCTTGCTTGGGATCCACCCGCACCAGGAACAAATCGCTGACGCCGCGGAAGGCGCGCTGCGGCGCACTCGGACTCACCGGGAAGCCCTGCGACGCCGTATAGCCCGCCACATAAACCACGCCCTGCGCATCCGCCGTCACCGCCGTCGTCGTGTCTGTTCCCTCACCGCCCAAGCGGGTGGCATAGACCAGCGAATCTGCCGCATTCGTGGCGTTCATGTTCAGCACCGCCACCCAGGCGTCCCAGCCACCGATCTGCGAGCCCTGAAATGCGCCCGCCGTCGTCGGAAACTTCTCGGAGGCCGTGTAGCCGCCCACATAGACCAGTCCGTTGCGTACCGTCAGGGTATTGCAGGCATCCGCTCGGGTTCCGCCCAAATGCGTCGAATACACCATTCCCGGATCGCCGCCCACGCGCGGATCGAGCTTCAGTACGAACGCGTCGCGATCACCACCGGGGGCGCCTTGGAACGCGTTGCCCGCCACAGGAAAATTCGTTGACGTCGTCACGCCGCACATGTAGACGTAGTCGCCGTCCACCGCCAGCGCTAGCGGTTCGTCCAGTCCATCGCCGCCGATATAACTCGAATAAGTCAACGCGTCGTTACCGCTCTTGGTGGGATCGATGCGCACCAAAAAGATTTCGCGCAAGCCACCCGACGTATTGCGGAAGGCATCCCCCGCGAGCGGAAACTGGTCGGAGGTTGTGTATCCTGTGACCCAGATGTTGCCGTTTTTATCCACCGCCGAAGCGGTAATCGTGTCGTAAAGGTCGGTGCCCAAATACGAGCCAAACTTCACGGAATTCTGCGCCATCGCACACAAAGCGACAGCCATCAAAAGGAGGACGTTCTTGAGCATAGACGGTTTAACACTGAAGCGGGAGCACTTCTCTCACCATTCTAGCGGGGCGCGATCATGGAAAGCGAATCGCCCGCCCCGGACGAACGCGGAAAACGCGTCGCGTAAGCCTCTAAGTACTTGAGCCCGGCCCCCGTGTTGTAGATCACGATCCGCTCGGACGGCTTCAAAAAGCCCGAATTTAACAAATTGCGGCACGCCGCGACGCACGCAGCGCCCTCTGGCGCCACAAACATCCCCTCGAGTTTCGCCAATTCCACGCCCCCGTCCAACGACTCCTCGTCCGTCACCGCGATGGCCGTGCCCTTGCTTTGACGGACTGCTTGCAGCACGAGGAAGTCGCCCAGCGGCTTCGGCACCCGCAAGCCGCTCGAGACCGTCGTCGCATTCTGCCAGAACTCACTACGTTCGGTCCCCTGCTCGAACGCCCGCACGATCGGCTGACAGCCGGTGGCCTGCACGGCAATCATCTTCGGCCGCCGCGACCCGATCCAGCCCATCTCCTCCATCTCATCGAACGCCTTCCACATCCCGATCATGCCCACGCCGCCGCCGGTCGGATAGAAGATCACGTCCGGCAGTTCCCAGCCCATCTGCTCAGCCAGTTCGTACCCCATCGTTTTCTTGCCTTCGATGCGATACGGCTCCTTCAGCGTGCTCACTTCGAACCAGCCTTCGCGATCCTTGCGCTCGGCGACCATTCGCGCACAGTCGCTGATCAGCCCGTTCACCAGGGTCACGTGCGCCCCAAAGCTCTTGCATTCGATGTAGTTCGATTGCGGCACGTCCTGCGGCATAAAAATGTGGGCTTCCATCCCGGCCGCGGCTGCGTAGGCAGCCATCGCACTCGCCGCATTGCCGGCCGAAGGGATCGCCACCTTCCGCACGCCCAGTTCCTTGCACATGGAGATAGCCGCCGAAAGGCCGCGCGCCTTGAAGCTCCCCGTGGGGTTGATGCCCTCGTCCTTCACCCACAGTTGATCGCAGCCCACCGCCTGCGCCAGCCGCGGCGTCCGCACCAAGGGCGACCAGCCTTCGCCCAACGACACGATGTTGGCCGGATTGCGCACCGGCAGCACCGGCGCGTAGCGCCACATGCTCCGCGGACCATCGGCAATCCACTCGCGGTTCCAACTCTCGCGCGCCTTCGCCAGGTCGTAGCGCACCAGCAGCGGCCAACCCTCCGCGCTCAAATTGTGCAGTTGGCCCGCCTCGTAGCGGGTTCCAGTGTAAGAGCAGGCCAAATGATCGACGATCGTCATCCGGCCTCCAGGATACCCTTTACAGATCCGATAATTCGTTCAGGCGCCCACTGCTGTCGCCCAACCTCTCAGCCGGCACACCCATCCGATCCAACATCGAGACGAACAGGTTCGCCATCGGCGTTTCTTTCGGATGCCGTACCACGCGGCCCGGCTTAAGCGAACCGCTTCCCCGCCCCGCCAACACCAAAGGCAAGTCGGCGTGATCATGCGCGTTGCCGTCGCTCAAGCCGCTGCCGTAGGTCACCATTACATGATCGAGCAGCGTCCCATCGCCGTCCGGCGTCGCCTTCAATTTGCCCAACAGATACGCGAACTGCTTCATGTGGAAGCAATTGATTTCGATCACCTTCTTGATCTTCTCCGGATCGCCCTGATGATGGGTCAAGCCGTGATGCGCCTCCGGGATCCCGATTTCCGGATACGCCCGCGGACTCTGCTCGAGCGCCAGCAACAGCGTCACCACGCGCGTCTGGTCCGTCTGAAACGCCAGCGTCATCAGGTCCATCATGATCCGCGCATGCTCGCCAAAGTCGGTCGGCACGCTGCGATCCGGCGCGGCCACGTTCGGCATCGGCGTCGGGTTCCGCTCGGCATCCTGAATGCGCTTCTCCACCTCGCGCAACGACGTCAGATACTCATCCAGCTTGCGGCGATCCGCGCCGCCCAGCTTGGCCGACAGACTCTTCGCATCGCCCAGCGCGAGATCCAGCACGCTCTGGTCATAACGCGCCTGGCGAGCCCGCTTCACCGGGTCGCGCTCGCGGTCCGCCGAGCCGAACAACCGCTCAAACACCGCTCGCGGACGAATCTCCACGGGGTTGGGCATCGAAGGCGTTCGCCAGGAAATGCTGTTGCTGTACGCGCAGCTATAGCCGTTGTCGCAACTGCCGCCCTGCACGCCTTCTTCGCAACCCAGTTCCAACGAAGCCAGCTTCGTCTTGCCTTCGAGATGGCGCGCCGCCACCTGATCCACTGACACGCCCGCATAAAGATCGCGGCCGTTGGTCTTCTTCGGATGCGCACACGTCAGATAATTCGCGCCCGCGCGGCCGTGGTCGCCCGGACCATCGCCCAGGGCTCGCCCGTTATTCTGCGTCAACCCGCCCAATAACAGCACATCGTTCCTGAAGGGCTCGAGGGCCGCGGACACGCGGGGCAGCGCACCCAGCGGCGACGAACCCGCCGGCGCGCTCGGCATCCACTGGTCCATCATGATGCCGTTCGGCACATAGAGAAACGCCATGCGGCAGGGCGCCTTCGTGGCCGCGGCCAACGCCGGAAGCATGGCCTCCAGCATGGGCAGGCCCACCATGCCGCGCAACAATGTCCGCCGGTCTATTGAACTACCTTGTCGCAAGCTTCCCTCCCTCGCTGCGGCCGCGCATCTGAAACGCGGGGCTCGCCACCACTTCGCTCACCATCGTCGAGAAGCGGTAGCCGTTCTCGGACGCCTGCTTCACCATGCGATCCAGCAGCACCCGATCGCTTGGTTCCACGCCGCGCCCCAGCGCGTAGGTCAGCAGCTTCTCGCTCAAATTCCTCACGAACAGCGGCGACTGCCCCTTCAGCACGCGCCGCAATTCCGCCGGCCCCTGAAAGGACGCGCCATCTGAGAACCGGCCCGAGCTGTCGATGGCAAACTGCCCGTCCTTCTCGCGCCACGCACCCGAAGCATCGAAGTTCTCCAGGCCGAAACCAATGGGGTCCATCTGGTCATGGCACACCGCGCAACGCGCGTTGGCCCGATGCGCTTCCAGGCGCTGGCGCAGCGAGGCCGCCGTGCCCAGATTCGCTTCCTGCAACGCCGGGATATCGGGCGGGGCCGGCGGGGGCGGCGTTCCCAGCAACGTCTCCAGCACCCAACGTCCGCGCAGCACCGGCGAGGTCCGCGTCGCGTAGGACGAGAGCGTCAGCACGGAACCCTGCGTCATCACCCCGCCCCGTCGCGTGTCTGTCCACTCCACCCGCTCAAACGCCTCCCCCTTCACGCTGGGCACGCCATAGAACCGCGCGAGCGGCCCGTTCAGATAAGTGAACCCGCCATCGAGAAAATCGAGCACGCTGCGATCCTCACGCATCACCGCACGCGAGAAGAGAAACGTCTCGCGCCGCATCGCCTCCAGCAGTTCATCATCGACGATGGGGAACTTCGCGGGATCCGGCCGGCGCTTCTCCATCAGGCGCCAGCCCAACCACTGGCCCACAAAATTCTCCACGAACTGATCGCTGCGATCGTCGCGCAACATGCGACCCACCTGGCTCGCCAGCGACGCCCGCAAGCGCCCGGCTTCGGCGGCCTGCAGTAGTTCCTCATCGGGCATGCTGCTCCACAGGAAGTACGAGAGCCGCGACGCGAGATCATACTCGCTGACCGGCACCGCCGAAGTCGTCGCCGGCTCCACGCGGAAAAGAAAATTCGGCGACACCAGAATCGCCTGTAAGCCCACGCGAATGCTCTCCTCGAACGAGTCGCCCGAGTCGCGCACCATTGCCGCCAAACGGCTCAGCTTGTCTAATTCTGTCGGCGTCACCGGCCGCCGATAAGCTCGCCGCGCAACCGTACCCAGAATCCTCTGCGCGCAGGCTGGCGTCTTCTCCGCACAAACGAACAGGCGCTTCCGGCTCTCGGTGACCTCCGCCTGCGTCGTGAACGGACCCACGATATCCACGTAGTCAATAAACAACTTCCGGCGGCCGTCGGTATTGACGTTCTCGCGTGGATTCGCCAGGGCGGCGAACTCTGGAAACGACGCGCGGAACGCATGCTCGCCCGCGTTCACCTTCACCCGCGCAATAGACTCGCCATGGGCGTACTGATAGTCGATGTTGCCCTCGACGTCTTCCGTCAGAATCGGGGCGCCGTCCAAGGTCATCACCATCCGCGTCGGCGGATACTCCTGACGCGCGAGCTCCAGCATCTCTTTCTGCTCCCCCGCGGTCAGCGTGCGCTTGCGGAACAGCTCCATCATGCGCTTACCGGTGCCGCGCGGCCGATAGTTTCCGACGCGCATACGGAACTCGTACTCACCGGCGACGGGGAAGTCGAACGTCCCCCAGATCGCACCGCGATAGGAATACGGCAGCGCATTCGGCGTGGGATCGTCCTGGGATTTCTTCGTCATGAAGCGCACCAGCTTCGTCGGCTTGGCAGGGGCGCTCGCCCCATACACCGCTACCGCAGAAAGCTGCCGCGCCGCGGCCAGATACTTTTCCATCAGCAACGACGAAACCGAAAGCACATCGCCGATGTTGTCGAACCCATAACCCGCATCGTCAAGCGGAAACTCGTCGGCCGGGCGCAAGGATACGCCCAGCAGGTCCCGCACTGTCTGGTTATACTCAGCCCGGTTCAAGCGCCGCGACACCACGCGCCCCGGATCCGACGACACGCTCGGGCGCCCCGGCAATCGCTCGATCCACGCCGTCACCGCAGCCACGTCGGCCTTGGCCGGTTGCGGCGCGCCCGGCGGCGGCATTCGCCCAGTGGTCAGCTTGTCCAGCACCTTGTCCCACAGCTCCACGCTGGGGTTGCCGAAGTTCTGGTGACACTTCTGGCAGTTCTTCTCGAGAAACTGCATCGCGCGCGAGCGGTCGTCCTGCGCAGCCAGCAGGCAACCAAACATCAGAACAGCAAACCGGCGGTAAATGGCGAAAACCTCGCCAATTACTATATCCGCCTACCGTCCCAGAGTGAAGGCCAGGATGTTGCCACCCGCCGCGATCGCCACATACTGCCGGCCCTTGGCCGTGTAAGTCATCGGCGAGGCCTTCCACACCTGCCCGGTGTTGAAGTGCCAAAGAGTCTTTCCCGTCGCCGCATCCGCGGCCGCAAACGTGCCACCGGACTCGCCATAGAACAGCAATCCACCTGCCGTCGACAACACGCCCGAATAGTTCGCTTCGGGAGCCCCCGTCTGCGGCACTTCCCAGGCGATTTTGCCCGTCTCGATGTTGATCGCCCGCAGCACCTTCACTGGCGGATTCGCCGGATCGTTGTAGGGCACAAACCAACTGCCCGCCTGCCGATACAGGTTGCAATCCTCCACCGCCATCACGTAGAAGAGGCGCGTGGTGGGGTTGAACGCCGTCGCGTACCAGTTCGTCGCCCCGCGCACGGCCGGGCACGTCACCGTGCCGCCCATGGTCGGCTTGGCTTTCTCGTTCACCTGCGGACGTCCCTTGGCGTCGAGGCCCGTGGCCCAGGTCAGCCGCTTCACGAACGGCGCCCCCAACAGAAATTCGCCATTCGTCCGGTCAAGTACATAGAAGTAGCCATTGCGATTCGCCTGCAGTAGCAGTTGGCGATCCCGCCCCTGAAACTTCGTATCCACCAGCACCAGCGGCTCGGTGGCATCCCAATCCCACAGATCGTGCGGGGTGAACTGGAAGTGCCATTTCAGCTTGCCAGTCTTCGCTTCCAGCGCCACCACGCTATCGGTATAAAGGTTGTCGCCCTTCCGCTCCGTGCCATCGGTATCGGGATACGGATTGCCGACGGGCCAATACAAGGTGTCGGAGCTGGGGTCATAAGACCCCGTCAGCCAAGTCGCACCGCCGCCCGTCTCCAGCGCGTTGCCGAGCCAGGTCTCCGAAGCCTTCTCACCGCGCTTCGGAATCGTCCAGAAGCGCCAGACCTGCTCGCCGGTAGTTGCCTTGTAAGCTGCCAGAAAGCCGCGCAGCGGCGCGTCGCCGCCGCCGATCCCGGCTACTACCAGATCGCCTACCACCAGCGGCGCCGCCGTGGCGCCAAAGGCGCCTTGCGATTCCGGCATGAAGACCTGCCACATCAACGCGCCAGTCAGTCGGTTCAGCGCA
Organism: Bryobacteraceae bacterium; assembly: GCA_044226365.1. GTDB lineage: Bacteria > Acidobacteriota > Terriglobia > Bryobacterales > Bryobacteraceae > JALHNI01. The sequence continues at coordinate 26,249 of JBGAHE010000021.1, read as the reverse complement.
ATCAGATGCGCGTCGTCAGTCGCAAAGAAGATGCGCTCACCCAACAGGGCCGCGCCGCGCTGCGCGCCCTTGGCCGCATCGCCCGAGATCTTCGTGGCGTCGCCGCGCGGGCGCACATAACACCACACCTCGCGCCCCGTGTCAGCCGCCAAAGCGCACACCTGATTCGGGCCCGTGACGTACATCATGCCGTCACTCACCAGCGGCGTGGTCTGCAAGCCCAGGTGCGGCAGCGAGTAGCTCCACGCCGGCACCAGCCGCGTGGCATTGGTGGCATTGATCTCTTTGAGCGAACTGTGCCGATTGCCGCTCGGCAGTCCGTGATAGCCCGGCCACTCGCCGGCCGCCGGCTGCTGCACAGCCTGCATCTGAGCCGCGGTGACCGGCGCGGGCGTGCCTTGCAAGGCACCCGTCGGCAAGCCATTCAAGCGCGCCAGATAACTGATGAGATTGCGCCGCTCGTTGGCACTGCCCTGGAAGGCCGGCATATAAGAAGCCGGTTCGCTCTCCACCTTGACGTGATCAGTGAGCGAATGCAGACGACCATCGAACGTCTGCAACTGCAGGTCGTGCTGACCGCGGCTACGGGCGAAGCCGCGTAGTTGTTGGCCGCTCTTCAACGTCACCTTCACCACGCCCCACGGGTCGTCCGGACAAAACGCCCAGCTTGGGCACGAAGCGCCGCTCTTCTGCCCTTTTCGCGAACTCGGGTTGGTGAGCGTCTGCTCGAGTTCCGTGACGGTCAGTTCCTGGCCAATGCCCGAGAGGTCAGGACCGTTGGAGCCACCCCGCCCCCGCGCCATGTGGCAACTGAGGCAACGGCTTTCAAAGATCTTTTGTCCAGCCGCCAGGTCGCCGGCCGGCTGCGCATCGAAGGCAGACGCATTCCACGCGCGCACCGCGGTGGCCAGTTCCTGCAATTGGGCCGCCGGCAACGGGAACGCGGGCATACCGCCTTTGGTGCCCTCGCGAATCAGGCTCGCGATGCTCTCCGTGGAACGGGAACGCAGCGAGCGGGAGTTGATCAGGTTGGGTCCGCGATCGGTGCCGGTCGCGCGATCCCCATGGCAAGCGGCGCAAAGCTTGGTGTAAGTTGCCGGTACCGTCGGCTGCGCCCAGAGCGAGTAGCTGGCCAACGCCAGCATCCACCTATTGAACATTGCCCACCAGCTTAATACCCTTTCGGCGAATGACCTCTTTTACTTTCTCGCTGATCCAGCTTTCGGTCACCGCGGCGCGGTCCTGGGCGACGTTCTCGTAGCCGGGGTGATGAATGGCGCGCATTTCGGGCGTGTCGAGCGCGGCGTGATCGAGCAGCAGGTACGTCCCCGGCGTCAGCGTCTCGAGCTTGGCCGCGATCTTCGCCGCGCGCACTTCCCCGGAGTCCGTCTGCTCGTAGATCTTGCCCATCCGGCCCAGGCCGGCGCCGGGCAACTTAAGTTTGTACTCTTCGGCGAGCCTCTTCAGCAGTTCCTGCATCTCCGGAAAGGGCGACGCGAAACCCATGTGCGTGGTCATGTAGGAGACTCGGGGCACCAGTCGCTTGCCCATTTCGATCTGCGCGCGCAGTTCGCGCTCCACCTCATCGAGCTTCGGCTTCGCCTCTACGATGCTGTGCCCGGCGGGGAAGCGTGAGTTCGGGCGCACCATCGGATAGAAGTAGCCGTTGGCATCGGTGAGGCTGGGGCAATGCGTCAGCGGGCGCCACTTCACCAGCGTCCATTCGCTGGTGAGCGCCAGATGAATGCCCACTTCGAGCCCCGGATTCTCGGCCAGCAGCTTGGCCGCTTCCAATAGCCACGGCGACGGCACGATGATATTCGTCGTGCGCATCACGCCTTCTTTGTAGGCTTTGATGGTTCCTTCGTTGACGGCGTGGGCCGCGCCCATGTCGTCACCCTGGACGATCAGACGGACTTCGCCGGCTTGGGCGAGCAGCGCAGAGAGCAGAAGTGTGGAAAGCACTTCATACTCATATCGCAAAACTTACTCGGGCAGGTCGTTGATGGTGCCGCGGCAGGTCTTGGCGCCGCAATTACAGGGCACCCGCTCCACATCTGCCCCGAAGTGGTAATCGACGAAGAGCTCTTCGCCCTTCCTGATGTTCCGTTTGGCCATGTAGAGGATGTGGCCCTTGGTGATCAGGGTCCAGACGTTCGGCTCGCAGGAGTGGTTGATGTACTCGGCGCCGCTACCGCCCACGGCGCCGTCGAGATTCCAGTAGTTGTCGAGGGTGAAGATGTAGTGCAGCGGGCGTTCGTCGGCGCGGCGTTTCGTTTCGCGGCGGCTGATCCGTTCCCCGGTGTACTCGATGATCTTGCGCCGGATGGGAATGTTTTCCTCGGCGAACAGACCCCAGCGATGGATCGCGGAAGGCCGAATGCTGAGCTTATAGGCGCAGTACTTCGGATTCAGAACGGGGGCATCCGGCTCACGGGCGACAGCGGCTTTAGCAGATTTCATTCGCGGACAGTATTTTTAAAAGTCGTCGTTATCGACCGGCTTTTTCGCACCCTTGCGTCGCATGATGATGATGACGACGCAGAGGACAGCCAGTCCACCGCAAACTACCTTGACCATCGTTTCGGAGTCCATCGTGACTGCCTCCCTCGGATCGGACGTTGAACATTCAGACTACAAAAAGAAGGGGCCAAAGACAAGATCTTTGGCCCTCTCTTCACGTATTTTCACGGACGCGCCGTGGCTAGCCCATCTTCTGCTTGATGATGCCGACCAGTTCTTCCACCGCCGCCGCACTCTTCTTGAGCGCTGCGGTTTCTTCGGCCGTCAGGTTCAGTTCGTAGATCTTCTCGATGCCACGCGCGCCCAACTTCACCGGCACACCGACAAACAGCCCCTTCACGCCGTACTCGCCTTCGAGCAGCGCCGCGCAAGGAAGCACCTTCTTCTTGTCCTTCAGAATCGACTCGACCATCTCCACCGTCGCCGCGGCCGGCGCATAGTAGGCGCTGCCCGTCTTCAGGTAGCTGACGATCTCGGCGCCGCCGTTGGCCGTCCGCTTCACGATCTTCTCGAGCGTCTCGGCGTCCATCAGTTCCGTGAGCGGAATGCCGGACACGCTGGACAAACGGGTGAGCGGCACCATCGTGTCGCCGTGGCCGCCCAGCACCATCGCCGTCACGTTCTCCATCGAGACATTCAGTTCCTGGGCAATGAAGGTCCGGAAGCGGGCCGTATCGAGGACGCCGGCCATGCCGACGACGCGGTTCTTCGAGAACTTCGAAACCTGCAGAGCCGTCCAGCACATGGCGTCGAGCGGGTTCGAGACGATCACCAGGATCGCGTTCGGGCTGTACTTGGCCGCCTGTTCGGCGGCATTGCGCATGATTTCGTAGTTCGCCAGGAGGAGGTCGTCGCGGGACATTCCAGGCTTACGCGGCAGGCCCGCCGTGATCACCACCACGTCAGAATTTGCCGTGGGCTCGTAGTTATTCGCGCCGGTGAGCGTGACGTCGTAGCCTTCCACCGGGCCGGACTGCATCAGGTCGAGCGCTTTGCCCTGCGGCACGCCCTCCACCACATCAACGAGCACAACGTCCGCCAATTCCTTGTCGGCAATCCGCATTGCGCACGTGGCGCCGACATTTCCGGCACCAACAACCGTTACCTTCTTCCGCATAATTTCCTTATAGATCGAGATTCTTCGGAGGAGTCCAAACCGAACCCATCAGTTTATCACCGCGCTACGATAGTGGGTTCGTCATGGCCATTCCTGAATCCGCCAGCGCCTTCATCGCCGAACGCATCGAGCGTTTGCGCCGCATCTCGCCCCGTCCCCGCATCGTCTTCCCCGAGGGCGACGACCCGCGCGTCCAGGCGGCCGCCGAGCGGCTGAAGCGGGAAGAGTTGCTGACGCCCATCCTGATCCGAAAAAACGATCCCGGCAGTTGTCCCAAGCTCCCGAAGTACGAGGCGCTCTACTACGAGCGGCGCCGAGCCAAGGGCCTCACCCAGGTAGAAGCCGCCGCGGCCGCCCGTCAGCCGCTCTACTTCGCCGCGCTGATGGTGGCCGCGGGCGATGCTGAAGGTTTTGTGGGAGGAGCAGCGAACACCACCGCCGAAACCGTCCGCGCCGCGCTGCATTGCATCGGACCGCAGCCGAACGTCAAAACCGTCTCCAGCGTCTTTCTGGTCGCCGTGCAGGACCGGTCCTACGGCGTGAACGGCATGCTGGCCTTTGCCGACTGCGCCATCGTCGTCGACCCCACCTCCACCCAACTCGCCGACATCGCCATCGCCACGGCTCACTCCACGCGGACGCTGCTGGGCGCCAAGCCGGAAGTGGCGCTGCTTTCGTTTTCGACGCGCGGCAGCGGTAAGCATGCCCACGCCGACAAAGTGGTCGAGGCGCTGCGGGTGCTGAAGGCTCGCGCGCCCGAACTGGACGCCGATGGCGAGTTGCAGGGCGACGCCGCATTGGTGGCCAGTATCGGACAGTCGAAGGCGCCGGGCTCGCCGGTCGCCGGCCGGGCCAACACCCTCATCTTCCCGGATCTCGACGCCGGCAACATCGCCGTCAAACTAGTGGAGCGGCTGGGCGGCGCCGCCGCCTTTGGTCCGTTTCTCCAAGGCCTGGCGAAGCCTGCCAATGATCTCTCCCGCGGCTGCAGTGCAGAAGATATCTATACGGTGGCAATAGTTACCGCTTTGCAGGCGTTCCGGAGCGAACCCAATTTCTAGCTTCCTTCTTTATTTTCTTTAATTTAAAGCGCGCAGTTTCTCTCTGGCATCATTCTTGCATACGCCTCTAGGCGACCGGCCCTATGAAAAACTGTAACACCATTGTTATCAGTTAATTCTGGGCATAAAACTGATTGTGACTGGCTTTCGGTTCCCATTTAGCGTATCCTTAAAAGACGTTAATGACGCCACCATAAACACAAAAGGAGTACCTGCCCGTGGTTACTGTTGTCATCCCCGCTTTGAACGAAGCGGTCCGCATTCGCAGTGTGATTGAGTTAGCTGCCAGTTCACCGTTAGTGAAACAGGTGATCGTGGTGGATGACGGGTCTGTCGACGACACGCCCCATATTGCCCGAGCGGCCGGAGCGGAGGTGATCACCAGTACGTTGCTGGGCAAAGGATCCTCCATGAGTGACGGCTTACGCGCAGCCACCGAAGACGTAATTCTTTACCTCGACGGGGATCTCGCCGGACTCCGGCCCGATCTGGTTGAGCTGATGACCGAGCCGTTGATGAACAATCGCGCCGACTTCACCAAGGCCAGTTTCAGCCGTTCGGCCGGACGCGTGACCGTGCTCACCGCGCGCCCTCTATTGCAGGTCTTTTTTCCCGAGCTGGCAAAATTCAAACAGCCCCTGGGGGGCATCATGGCCGCGCGGCGCGACGTGCTCGAAGACTTACGCTTCGAGACCGACTACGGCGTCGACCTCGGCCTCCTGATCGACGCCCACGAAGCCGGCGCCCGGATCGTCGAAGTGGACATCGGCCATCTGGAACACGATAGCCAGACGTTGGATGCGCTCGGCAATATGGCCAAGCAGGTGGTGCGCACGCTGCTGATGCGAGCCGAGAAATATGGCCGTCTGGCCGGGGAACATGTGCGCGAAGTCGAGGAAGTGGAGCGGCACATGCACGCCGAAATGGCCCTGAACTTCCATCATCTGGGCAAGCCGCAGCGCCTGGCGCTATTCGATATGGATGGCACGCTGCTGCGCAGCCGCTTTATCCGCGAATTAGCCCTGCGCACCGACCGCGAGCATTTGCTCGAACCCTGGCTCGACAACTACAGCGTCACCGACTGCGAACGCGCGCGGCAAATTGCGCAAGCGTTTAAAGACGTGCCGAAAGAAGAGTTCGTGAAAACCGCAATGGAGATCGAACTCACGCCCGGCGCGGCCGAAACCGTGGTGGCGCTGCGCAAGGCCGGCTATCGCGTGGGCATCGTTACTGACAGCTATAGCGTGGCGGCCGAGATGGTACGGCGGCGTGTCTTTGCGGACTTCTCCGTAGCGAACCTGGTCCGTTTCCGGAGTGGGATCTGCTCCGGCGAACTGACGCCCTGCCCGCTCTTCGCCCATACCCATGGCTGCCCCGTACACACCATGTGCAAGTACAACGCGCTGATGCATCTGCTGGACCGTCTGCAGATGAAGCGCGAAGACGTGATCGCCGTGGGCGATGGGATGAACGATATCTGTATGCTGTCCGCCGCGGGCTTGGGTGTCGCTTTCGAGCCGAAAGCGGCTGCCGTGCGGGACGCCGCCGAGTATGGCTTGGGCGGCGATCTGCGAGGCGTGCTCACGCTCGCCGGAATCGAGTCGCTGCACGCGGTTCCGAAGCCTCGGGTGGCGCTCTGCGCCTAGGGCCCTGGCCTGTTCAGCCGATCGCGATACGCTCCATCGCGGCCGCCTGAGCAGGCCTTTTAGCTTTTCAGGACCTTCTGAATGTCGTTGTAGAGGACGAACGCCACCAGGCTGATCAGGAAGACGAAGGACACGGTGAAGACCATTTCCTTCAGCCGCAGACTGAGGTCGCGGCGGGCGACCATCTCGATCAGCAGCATCAGGATCACTCCACCGTCCAGGATGGGGATCGGGAGCAGGTTGAAGATCGCAAGGTTCAGGCTCACGCCCGACATCAGTTGAATGTAGGAGTCGAAGCCTTCCTTCGCCGCCTGACGCGACATCTGCGCCATGCGCACCGGCCCTTCGATCGTCTTGGGCGACAGGCGCGCTTCAAAGATGCTGCGCAGCACACTATAGATCAACCCGGCGTTTTTATAGTTGAAATTCGCCGACTCCTTGATCGCCTCGATCGGCGAGAGCTGCACGTTCCGCGTCATCGGCGTGGCCAGAACCCCGATCATGTACACCGGCTTCTGCGCCTCGGGCATTTTCTTCGACATCGGCTTCACGACAGCGGTGTACTCTTTGCCGCCGCGGCGATAAACGATCGTGAGCGGCTCGCCCTCGCTGTGGCGCACCTTGTCGACCAGCGTATAGGGCGCGCGGACCGCGTCACCGTTGATCGAAATGATGTGGTCGCCGGCTTTGAGACCTTGCTTGGCGGCGTCCAAATCCGGCTCCACCCGCGCGATCACGACGTCGGAATCCGGCTGCCAGCCCAACGATTCGAGGCCGGTGGCATCGGTGTGCTTCGGCGTGATCTGCAGGGGGACCGTCTCGCCGTTGCGCTGCATCACGATGCTCACCGAGCGGTTGATGTTCTCAAGCGAGGCAAGGTTCACGTCAGTCCAAGTGGGGTTGGCCTGATCTTCAATGCGGACGATGGTGTCGCCAGCCAGCACGCCGGCCTTGGCAGCGGCGGAGTCCGGAACGACGTTGCCGACCTTGGCCGGCTGGTCCATAAAGAGCGGCTTGGGAAACTCGATGCTGAAGAGGCCGGCCATCAGAACCAGCGCCAGCAGAATGTTCATCACCGGACCGGCCAGCGCAATGATCATCCGCTGCCACCGAGGCTTGTTCATGAAACTGCGCGGATCGCCGTCGCGTTCTTCATGCTCGGAGCCCGCGAACTTCACGTAGCCCCCGAACGGGATCGCGCAGACCTTCCAATCGGTCTCGCCTCGCCGCACACCGAAGAGGCGAGGACCAAAGCCGATGGCGAAGGCATCGATCTTCACATCAAAATAGCGGCCCGCCCAGTAGTGGCCCAATTCGTGGATCACGATCATGATCCCGATGAGGATGAGCATCCACCAAACGCTTTCCACGAAGGCCATTCAGTTCTCCTATGCGGTCACCGGTTGCCGGGCAATCCGGTCGCGCGCCACGCGGCGTGCTTCAGCATCGATCTCGAGCACTTCGCCGACGGATTGGGGTGTCCGGCGAGGGACGCGCGCCAGCGTCTCTTCGACGGTGGCCGCCAGTTGCGGGAACGAGATTTCTTCTTTCAAAAACGCTTCCACGGCAATTTCGTCCGCTGCATTCAAGACGCAGGTAGCGGAACCGCCGGTTTCAAACGCCTCATAAGCCAAGCGCAGACAGGGGAACCGGTCCAGATCCGGCGGAGTGAAGTCCCATTGCTGGGGCTTGGTGAAGTCGTAGCGCGGCACCGGCGCCGCTTGGCGGTCAGGATAGGTCAACGCATATTGGATCGGCATTCGCATGTCGGTCGTGCAGACCTGGGCGATCACCGAACCGTCGTTAAACTCCACTAAAGCATGCACCGTCGACTGCGGATGCACCACCACGCCGATCTCCTGCGGCGTGAAGCCGAACAGCCACCCCGCCTCAATGACTTCAAAGCCCTTATTCATCATCGTGGCGGAATCGATCGTAATGCGATTCCCCATCTTCCAAGTTGGATGACGTAGCGCCTGCGCTGGCGTCACGGAGGACATGTCTTCTTTTGTAAACGTGCGAAAAGGGCCGCCGGACGCCGTGAGGATCAGTCGCGTGACTTCAGCTCGCCTTCCGGCACGGAGACATTGATGGGCGCCGTTGTGTTCTGAGTCCACCGGTAGCAGTTCGGTGCCGGATTGGGCGGCGGCAGCCATCACCAGTTCACCACTGGCGACCAGGACTTCCTTGTTGGCTAATCCTACACTTTTGCCAAGCTTGACAGCCTGATAGGTCGCTTCCAGACCGGTGACGCCGACGATCGCCGACATGACGAAGTCCACGGCAGAATCCGTAGAAATGGAGACCAGGGCCTCCGGTTCATGGAAGATGTCTGGTACGGAAACCGGTACCGGCTGATCTTCCAAAAACTGGATAAGGGACTTTCGTACTGCTTCGGAGCCGACCACGACAACCTGGGGCCGGAATTCCCGAATTTGGGAGGCGAGGAGCTCAAAGTTGTTTCCCGCGGCGAGGGCGAAGACCGAATAGCGCTCCGGCATCGTGCGCAAAACGTTGAGAGTATTGACGCCGATGGACCCGGTGGAGCCCAGGACGGTAACTTGCTTCATGGGGGGAACCTGAGACTGGCGAAACCTGTCTCGAAAGATTATATCACGGGGAGGAAAAGGAAGGAGTTAGGCGGCGGAGAGGGTGCTTCAGGGGTCTTAATGAGGTTAGTCTCGCTTTGGTGGGAGTAAAACCTCTCCGCCTTGATTCCAATCTTAGAATACGGTTTTCGGAAATGCAAGAACTATTTTCCGAATTTTAGAAGACCGCTTAACGTTTCTTCACCTCAACCCCAACTAACCCCTCCAGCACCTTGATGGTCGAGCAGATGTCTTCCTCGGCGTGTCCGGTGGCGATCGCGGCGCGGAATTGCTGCTGAGTGACGGCGGTGAGCGGCAGCGGGACGTTTAGTTGATTCGCGGAGTCGAGCATGAGGCCAATGTCCTTGTGCATCCAGCGAACGGAGAAGTTCGTGGCGAAGTCCCGGCGGAAGACATACGGGGCCTTGAAAGAGATCAGGCCGGACTTGGCGGCCGAATTTTCGAGGATGGTGAGCATCAATTCCGGGTCGACGCCAGCCTTGGTGGAGAGCACCAAGCCCTCGTTGAACGCCTGGAGGATGTTCGAGAGGATCAGATTCTGGGTGAGCTTGGCGTGGAGCCCCATGCCGGAGGTGCCGCAGTAGTAGAGGTTCTTGCCCATCGGCTCGAAGTAAGGCTTCACCTTTTCAAAGACGGCCTGATCGCCGCCGATCATGAAGGTGAGCGTGCCGCCCTCGGCGCCCGGGCGGGAGCCCGTGCAGGGGGCGTCGAGAAAATGGAGGCCCTTGGCCGCCAGCTTGGCCGAAATCTTGCGGCTTTCGTCCGGCGAGACGGTCGAGGCGTCGACAATCACGGTGCCGGGCTTGGCGCCTTCGGCAATGCCGTTCGGCCCGAGGATGACCTCTTCGGACATGTCCGTATCGCCGACGCAGAGGAAGATGCAGTCGGCGTGGGCGCCCACTTCTTTCGGCGTGGCGCAGGCAATGCCCTTCTCGGCCGCAGCCAGGTCGGTCGCTTTCGAGCCGGTGTGCGACCACACGGCCACCTCGTGGCCGGCCCGCATCAGGTGGCGGGCCATGGGAAGTCCCATAATGCCGAGTCCGAGAAAGCCGAGTTTCGCCATTGCAATATCTCCTATGAATCCCGAGAAGGGGCCAAAGGAGAGATTGTACTAACAATGCGCGCCGGGCTGGCGCGGGAAGCGCTATTTTTGGGCGAGAAAGCGAAGGAGCAGGAGGTCGGAGGCTTGGAACTGGGTTTGCACGACGTTCGACATCTCGCCGTCCTCGACAGCCAAATGCTGGCGGATCAGCGCATGCAGTTCATCGACCGAGACCCCCAGGGAGGCCGCGGCTTCTTCAGCGGTGTAATGGGGTTTGGGCGGCTTATTGGCGGCGATGGGCGTCGTCATGGTCATGCTTAACTGTCCTAGTGAGATAGTAGGGCAGCGGCTGCGAATCCCCAATTGGGAAAGCTTCTTAGGACCCAAACCAATGGCCCAAAAGGCGTACTAGAGCGGTAAAATTTCGAGGTGAGTCCCCTGGAGCAACTGGCGGCGGAAGTGAGGGCCTGCGAACGCTGCCCGCGCCTGCGCGAGCATTGCCGCGAAGTGGCCCGCGTGAAGCGCCGCGCGTATCGCGATCAGGAATACTGGGGGCGGCCGGTGCCCGGCTTCGGCGACCCGCAGGCACGCCTGCTGATTCTGGGCCTAGCGCCCGGCGCGCACGGGGCAAATCGCACGGGGCGCATGTTCACCGGCGACCGTTCCGGCGAGTTCCTGTTTCGCGCCCTCCACGAGACGGGTTTTGCGTCGCAGGCCGAAAGCGTGAGCCGCGAAGATGGCCTCCGTCTGCACGACTGCTACATCACGGCCTCGGCCCGCTGTGCGCCGCCCGATAACAAGCCCACCCCGGCCGAGGTGCGCCAGTGCCGGCCTTATCTAGAGCGGGAATTCGAGGTCCTGAAGCGCGTACAGGTGGTGGTAGCGCTCGGGCGACTGGCCTTCGACAATTTCCTGGCACTTTTTCCCGCGCCTGGCATCCAATTCGCTCATGGGGGTGAGGGGCAGGCCGGACCCTACCGGTTGATCTCGAGTTATCACCCCAGTCAGCAGAATACTCAGACGGGACGACTGACGGCGGCCATGCTGCACGACGTTTTCGCCCTGGCCCGTCGCCGCCTGCAATAAACGGTGCGGTCAAACGTACTGAAAAAAGGCGATGTTACGATAGATTGTGCGAACTCCCGCCGCATCGGTTGCGTTCTCCCCCAGTGAGCGTTAACGCAAGTTCAACCAGAATTCGAGGATTCCGTGAAGAGGAAATGGAAGATTATCATTGGCCTGGTGGTGGTGCTGGGTGCCGCAATCGCGGCCTTTGCCAGCTACCGGTACAATCAGGCAGCGATTATCAAAGTACAGACGGGTAAGTCGACACGTCAGGACCTGGCGCAGATTGTCACGGCATCGGGCGAGATTAAGCCCCGCAACTATGTCAACATCGGCACCAATGCCAATGTGCCATCCAGAATCACCGACATTTTGGTGGTGGAAGGCCAGCGGGTAAAGCGCGGCCAGTTACTCGCCAAATTGGAGAGTGTACAGCCGGAAGCGGACTTAGCCGCGCAGCGGGCCAATGTCAGCTCCACCGAAGCCGACTCGGCTGCTTCCGAAGCGGCCGTCCGTTCGGCGGACGAGAACATCAAGACCTTGCAGGCGGCCCTCGATCGCGCCAAGACCGATCTCGAACGCGCCAAGATCGACTTCGACCGCACCTCGAAGCTTTGGGACGAAAAGCTGATCGCCAAGCAAGAGTATGACCAGCGCCGCATCGCGGTGGACTCGGCAGTGGCGGCGGTGCGCGAGTCTGAAGCACGCATCGGCCAGTTCCGCGCCCAGCGCGCCCAGGCGCTGGCTAACCTGTCGGCCACCCAGCGTCGCATTACGCTTGCGCAAGCGAACTTGCGCCGCGCGGCAGACGTGTTGGCGCGCACGCAGTCCGTTTCGCCGCTCGATGGCGTAGTCACCAATCTCCCAGTACGCGTGGGCGAAACCGTGGTGCCCGGCCTGCAGAACTCCTCGGCCAGCCTGATCATGACGATCGCCGACATGTCGGTGATTACGGCGGAAGTGAAGGTGGACGAAACCGACATCGTCAACATCACGCTGGGACAAAAGGCCGAAGTGACGATCGACGCCATGCCGAATCAGCAATTTACAGGCAAGGTAATCGAGATCGGCAACACGGCGATCCTGCGCTCCTCCGGTTTGGCCGCCTCGCAAAGCGCCGTTTCTAGCCAGGAAGCCAAGGACTTCAAGGTCGTGATCGCGCTCGACAATCCGCCCGACGAAATCCGTCCGGGCCTGAGTTGCACGGCACGTGTAACCACAGCGACCCGTCAGAACGCCATCACTATTCCGATCCAGGCGCTGACCGTCCGTCAAAAGGGCGATTTGGAGCCGGAGAAGAAGGATGGCGCCCCGTCTCCCGTCGACAAAGAGGCGAAGAAGGAACTGCAGGGCGTGTTCGTCGTCAAAGGTGAAGTGGCTCAGTTCCGCGAAGTGAAAACGGGGATTACCGGCGCCACGGAAATTGAAGTCTTAAGCGGAATTGGCGACGGCGAAGAAATCATCACGGGAAGCTACAAGGTCATCCGAACGCTGCGCAATCAGGCCAAGGTGAAGGTAGACAATAAGGCGCCCGTCAAAACCGAGTCATAATCGGTAGAACGGAATTCATGGCAACCACGGCGAACACGGCAGAACTGCAGGCGCGCGGCGAAGAACTCAAGCGGCAAGGCATCGTTATCCAGTGCTACGGCCTCTGGAAGACCTATGTGATGGGCGAACAGACCATCAACGCGGTCTCCGGCGTCGACATGACGATCCGTCGCGGTGAATATGTGGCCATCATGGGTCCGTCGGGCTCGGGTAAATCGACTCTGATGAACCTGATCGGCTGCCTGGACTCGCCTTCCGACGGCCAGTACTACATCAACGGCAACCTGGCCTCGGCCATGTCCGACGACGATCTGGCTCGCATCCGGAACAAGGAAATCGGCTTCGTCTTCCAGACGTTCAACCTGCTGGCCCGCGCCACGGCGTTGCACAACGTGGAATTGCCGTTGATTTACGCCGGCATCTCCGCCGAGCAGCGGCACGAGATGGCCATGGAGCGGCTACGCCAGGTGGATCTCGCCAAGCGCATGCACCACAAGCCGAACGAACTCTCGGGCGGTCAGCGGCAGCGCGTCGCCATTGCGCGCGCCCTGGTGAACAATCCGTCCATCCTGCTCGCCGACGAACCGACGGGCGCCCTGGACTCGGCCACCGGCGTCGAAATCATGGGCCTGTTCGAGCGGCTGCATCAGCAGGGCAACACCATCATCCTGGTGACTCACGAGCATGACATCGCCATGCATGCCCATCGCGTCATCTACATTCGCGACGGTAAGATCGAAAAAGACGACAAGATCAAGTAGACCGCCACTCGCATCCAATCATTGATGAACGGCTACGAGGCGCTTACCACCGCGGCGGCCCGCGTCGACTTAACCGGACGGGGCCTCCTTCGAGTGACGGGCGAGGATCGCGCGCGCCTGATCCACGCCATGTGCACCAACCACGTCCAGGGACTCACGCCCGGACAATGCTGCCATGCATTCTTTCTGAACGCCCAGGGGCGCATTCTCGCCGATGCCTGGATCATCTGCCAGCCGGACGCGCTGCTGCTCGATACCGAGCCGGAGATGCGCGAGAAGCTGCTGGCTCATCTCGACAAGTACATCATTGCCGATGACGTGACGCTCGAGGACGTCTCGGGCCAGGTGACTATCGGGGCCGCGGAGGGTCCGCTGGCCGAAGCTTGGCCGGGCGCGCTGCCCATCTCGGCCACCGGCGGCCAGGGTTGGCGCGGATACGGCAGCGGCCCGACGGCCGACCTGCCGCTCGCCACCGCCGAGGAGTTGGAGATCGTGAGGCTGGAGAACGGCCATCCGCGCTACGGCGTGGACATTCTCGAGACGCATCTGGTGCAGGAGACCGGCCAGATGGGCTCGGTGAGCTTCAACAAGGGCTGTTATCTGGGACAGGAAATCGTGGAACGCGTGCGTTCGCGCGGCGCGGTGCACAAGCACTTGCGGCGTCTGAAGATCGCGGGCGACACCGTGCCGGCGCCGGGCGAGCTCTTCGCGGGGGACGCCAAGGCAGGCCTGCTGACCTCGGCTGTCCGCTCGCCGCGCCTGGGCGTAGTGGGGCTGGGCTACGTCAGTGTGGCGTTCGAGAAACGCGAGTTGCGGCTGGCCGACGGTACGACGCTTCAGGTAGGCGGCGACGCGGCCGACAAGTGATGCTGGCCTAGCGCGCGTAGGCCGTTCAGGATCGCGTAGGGCACCTGGACGTTGCCGCGGCCGCTCCCAAGCACGATCTGCGGCTTGATGGACCCGTGATAGTCGGACCCGCCGGTGACCGCCAGCTGCAGCTTGCGCGCCAAGCCGAGGTAACGCGCGGAGGCGGCCGGATCATGGTCCGAGTGATAAACCTCGATCCCCATCAGTCCAGCGTCCTTCAGGCGGGCGAAGAGCGGCTCCTCCGCACTCGGGTTCAAACCCAGGCGGACGGGATGGGCAATGACCGGCACGCCGCCCGAAGCTCGCACCAGGCGGATCGCCTCTTCGATGGGCGGCTCCTGCATCTGGACGAAAGCGGGCGCTTCGTCGCCGAGGTAACGGTCAAAGGCTTCATCGATCGAAGCGACGTGCCCCTGGTCGCGCAGCAGGCGCGCAAAATGCACGCGACCCGTGATCGAACGGCCCAGGGCTTCGGCGTCCGCCAGATGGATATCGAAGTTCAGTTCGCGCAGACGGGCCGCCAGGCGTTCATTGCGCTCGCGGCGGGCTTGCTGCAGGGCCTCGAGCCAGCCGACGAACTCGGACGAGGGCAGATCGTGCAGAAAGTAGGCCAGCAGATGAGTGGGCCGGGTCGGCTTTTCGGCCAGACGGGTGGAGAGTTCCACCCCGCACAGCAATTCGAAGCCGACCTCGCGCGCGGGTTCCACCGCGGCGTGATAGCCCTCGAAGGTGTCATGGTCGGTGATGGCGATGGCCCGCAAGCCGGCTTCGCGCGCCCGGCGCACCAAGTCGGCCGGCGTATCGGTGCCGTCGGAATAGTTCGTGTGAGTATGAAGGTCGATCAAGTCGTTAAGATGAATCAGATGCGGCCGGCGGCACTGCTGTTCTTGTTAATCATCCTCGGCGGCTGCCAGCAAAAACCAACGGACGACTTCTTAATCTTCGAAGAAGACTATTTTAACGCGCTCCTGGAGTTCCAGCCGACCTTAGGCACGTTAAACGGTCTCCATCAGTACGACGGGCTGCTGGAAAACCTCACTCGGGAACGAATTGAGGGCCGGATCGAGGAGTTGCGGCTGCAGGCGGGCCGCTTGGCTGTCTTGCGCAGCCAGCCGCTACCGTTCGAACAGGCGATCGATGCCGAGGCGCTGCAGAATCGCCTGGAGGCGGAGTTGTTCAGCCTGACCGAAGAGCGCAGTTGGGAAACCAATCCGATGATTTATGCCGGGCAGCCGGCCGAAGCGATCGACTCGCTGTTGCGTCGCGACTTCGCCCCGGGGCGCGAGCGGATCCCGTCGCTGATCGCCCGGCTGCAGGGCGTACCGCGTCTGGTGGCGGCGATGAAGGCCAACGTGCAGCAGCCGCCGCGCGAGTTTACGGAGTTGGCCATCCGGATGGCGCAAGGCGCGGTGCAGTACTTTGGCGAAACCGTGCCGCGCTGGGCGGCCTTTGCCGGGGTGGAAGAGCGCGAGCGGGTGGAGAAGGCGGCGCTGACAGCGCAGATGGCGATGGAGGACGCCGCCCGTTGGTTGCAGCGCGACTTACTCCCGGTCTCGAAGGGAACTTATGCGCTCGGCGAGAAACGCTTCCTGAAGAAACTGCGCCTGGAAGAGATGATCGACCGGCCGCTCGCCGAGTTACGCGCCACCGGCGAGGCCGCGCTCGCCCGTGACCGGGCAAGGTTTCAGAAGGTCGCGGCCCGTTACGCCCCCGGCGCCACTTTCGCCCAGGTGATGGCGCTACTCGCGGAAGACTTTCCCCGGGACGGCGAGTTACTGCACGCCGCACGGCAGAGCGTGGAACGCACCCGCGAGTTTCTGGTGCGCAAGGATCTGATGACGCTGCCGAGCGCTCTGCGTCCGCAGGTGACGGAAACGCCGTCGTTTGCGCGCCGCGGGTCGCTCGCGTCGATGGATTCGCCTGGCGCTTATGAAAACAAGCCCGCGGAAGCGTACTACTACATCACGCCGCCGGAGCGGGAATGGAATGCGTCCCGGCGGCGGGCTCACTTACGCTTGTTCAGTCGTCCGGTGCTTGACATGATCACCGTCCACGAGGCGTTTCCTGGCCATTTCGCGCACTTCCTTTACGCGGAGCGCTTTCCCACCAAAACCCGGAAGTTTGCCGACACCGGCTCCACCGTGGAGGGCTGGGCGCACTATGCCGAACAGATGATGCTCGAGGAAGGTTACGGCGGAGGCGATCCACGTTACGAACTGGCGCAACTGAGCGAAGCCTTGCTGCGGGACTGCCGGTTCGTCGCGGGCATCAAGCTGCACACCGAAGGCTGGAGCGTGGAGCAGGCCGCCAAACTCTTTGTGACCAAGGGCGGACAGACACCGGCGAACGGTGACGAAGAAGCCCGCCGGGGAACATATAATCCAACTTATCTGTACTACACCATGGGGAAATTGATGGTTTATCAACTGCGGGAGGACTTCCGCCGGGAACGCGGCGCAAGTTACACCTTGAAATCGTTTCACGACACACTGGCGCGGCAGGGAGGTTTGCCGCTCGCGCTGATCCGCAAGCTGATGCTGACGCGGGAGGCCACGCAATGAACACCGTAGCCCAGGCGACAGCGGCGCTGCTGGAGGTGCTGGAGCAGAACTGCCCGCGCGAACACTTCCCGTACGCCACGTTTCATGCGTATCAGGCGGACGATTTCACCAGCCCGATGGAAGAGGGCATCTCGCTCTACCTGTTCAAGGTGGATGTGACGCCGGATCAGCGGCAACGCACGCTCTACGGGTCCTATTTGATGACCGCCTGGAGTCCCGATCCGCTGCGACAGCAGACGCTGCTGAGCTGGGCGATCGAGATGGTGCAACGCCATCCGGGGCCGGATCAGCACCTGCGGATGGAACTGCTGCCGCTCGCAATTGCCGACCTCGCCGCGGTGTGGAGCATGGCGCGGACGGGCGCGCAGCCTTCGGTGGCCGTGCTGGTTCGGGTTTTCGACTAAACGCTAGGAGCGCGGGGCGAAATAGCCTTTGCGCGTGCGGACGATGAGGTCCTTCCGGCCCTTGATCTTAATCTCGACGGGATGGTACAGGCCGTCGAGTTTGAGGGGCTCGGGGCGATAAAGAATCGCATATTGCGAGCGAAGTTCGTTGGCGATGTTCTCGAAGGACTGCGAAAGGTCGGTAGCCTTGAAGGGGAAGAAAGTGGTGCCGCCGGTTTCGGCCGACAGGTACCGCAGCACTTTGTCGCCGTCGGTGGGGATGCGCGTGATGTTGGTGGAGATCGTGTAAAGCACCACGTCGGCCTTCTGGGCCATCTCCAGCGCCTGATCGCGCGTGTAGCGACTGGCGTTGTCGTCGCCGTCGCTCAGCAGCACCAGGGCGCGCCTGAACTTGTACATGGGCTGATCCTGCATCAGCTTGTCGCGGCAGGCGAAGTAGATGGCGTCATAGAGAGCCGTGCCGCCGCCGGGCCGCATGTCGCGGATAGCTTTTTCGAGCTTGGCGACGTCATCGGTGAGGTCCGAAAGCAGTTGGGCCGAGTTGTCGAAGCCGACGATGATGGCGCGGTCGGTCTTGGGACGGATCACGCTCTTGATGAACTCGGAAGCGGCTTCCTGCTGGAACTTGAAGCGATCGCGGATCGAGTTGCTGGTGTCAACGACGATGGCCAGGCGCAGAGGCAGATTGTTTTCAGCCACAAATTCGAGGATGTCCTGCTTGCGCTTGTTCTCCACCACTTCGAAGTCCGGCTGCTTGAGGTCGGTGACGAACCGTCCCTTCTTGTCCGTGACGGTCATCAGGAAGTTGGCGCGAAACACTTCGACCGTGATGCGGCTCGGATCGAGCGGCGGTTGTTGAGCGGGAAGCAGGAGCGCGCAAAGAGCGGCCGCAACAGTCTTTTTCATACCTACCCCATTATCCAGGATCGCGAAAGAAAAAGGGCCGGTGAGGAAACCTCACCGGCCCGTCCAAGTGACCTAAACGAAGAGACGAGACAAAAGAGCTAAGCCGGGCAGCGAACGCCGAGGCAGATGATCAGGCCGATGGAGAACGTGTTCTGCGCCTTGGCGGTGCCGAAACCGGAGCCACCGTCGAAGAAGCCCTTGTCGGACCAATCGCGGCGGAACTCAGGCCGGATGAAGATGTTCTTGTGCACCCGGTAGTCGCCCGTGAAGGTGAATTCCTTCAAGTTCTGGGCGATGCCGGAGATGAAGCCGTCGGCGTCCTTGTAGTACTCAAAGCGGGGGCTGACGAAGAACTTCTCAGCGAGGACGAACTTGCCGGCGAAGCCGATGCCGCCGAACTTATCGGAGCCGCCGGTGGGACGGCCGTTCGAACCAATGTCCATGTTGATGTAGAAGTTCGCCTTCGGGTTGGGGTTGATCAGGATGACCGTGTCGTAGAAATTGCGCTTGCCCTTGGACGTGTCGTCGTTTTCCGCGCCGACGTAGTAAGCGTTGGACCAAGTGATCTTGTCGAAGGAGAAGCTACCCGTGAGACCGACGGTCTTAGCGCTGTTGTTGTCCTTCTCGTTGTTCCAGCCGTTGACCAACTGAGCGCCGGCGGTGAAGTGCTTGCCGATCGGGGTGGAAGCGCGAACACCGAAGTGATAGAAGGGGCCGTTGTTGTAGAGGTAAGCGCGCGAGTAGTTCCAGTTGAGGTGGGTTTCGGTAACTTCGGCGCCGGCGGCCGTGTAGAACTTACCGAAGTCGATCTGGAAGCCATGGTCCTTTTTGGGCTTCAAGCTGACATAGGCCTGGAGCAAGTTGGCGAGGCCATCGCCGGTGCGCTTGATGGCGGGCGAGGAAACATAGAACGACTTGATGGTGGTACCGACGCCGAAGTCGACGCGGAAACCAATGGGGGCGGGAGCCATCTCGACGGAGGCGAGAGCCAGGTTCAAGTCCGGAGCGCCGGAACGAACGTCGAAGGCGCGACCATAGTTGCGCTTGAAGAGCGGCTTGTTGGTGTTGCCCGACAAGTAACCGTCGAAGACAAAACCAAACTTAACGGGCCCGGCGGCCCAGGGGTCCTTTTCCTGAGGAGCATCGGCCGGCTTGGCGGCAGGGGTCTGGGCATCGGCAGCCGGAGCGGGCGTCTGGGCCCAGAGGGTGGCTCCAAGTAGAACCGGCGAAAAAAGCTTAATGAGTGATAAACGCAAGAGGTGTCTCCCTGGTATTTCCGGTCCGTGGCGTTTTGGGGAGAGACGGGGCCCCGGGTGAGAAACGCGTAACCGGATGAGCGGCTTAACTGAGGTGAGGTTACCTTGGGCCGTTGGACTCAATCCAATTCATTAATTAAATAAGGTCCATACGATGGCGACCCCGAAGTGGCCGCAGTGGAATAAAATAAACGACCTCGAATCTTGACCAAATTGCTATTTTGGCCAGCAAGGCGTCCAAAAATTCCTCGTTGCTATTCGTAGCGAAGGGCTTCGGTGGGGCTGAGCGAGGCAGCGCGCTGGGCGGGAAGATAGCCGAACGTAATGCCGACGACAAACGAAACCAGGAAGGCAACGGCCACGGAGATCCAGGAAATCTGGATGGCGAGACCATCGGCGAAGTGGCGTCCGATTAGGGGGACAGCGAGGCCGATCAGCATGCCAATCAGGCCGCCGGAGACACTCAGGATGGTGGCCTCGGCCAGGAACTGCAGCATCACCTCGCGGCGCGACGCACCGATCGCCATGCGTAGACCAACCTCGCGCGTACGCTCGGTGACGGTGACGAGCATGATGTTCATGATGCCGATGCCGGAGATGACCAGCGCGATCAGCGAGACGAGAATGAGCACCGCCGTAAGCAAGGTGCCAATCTGCTGCGCAGTATCGAGAATCGGCCCCAGGTTGTCCACGAAATAGCGCGCTCCGGGCCGATGGCGACTCTCCAGGATGCGCCGCACCTCGAGCGTGAGGGGGGCTACGTCCTGAGCGTGGCGGGCCTGAATGTACACGGGATCAATGCGCTCCACCCGGACATAGTATTTCAGGACGGTGATGGGGATGATGACGGTGCGTTCGCCCAGTTCACTTAAGCCGAAGGTGGGCGTGCGCTCTTTGAAGGTCCCGATAACGGTGAACTGGAAGCCCTTCAACTTAAGCACCTGCCCGACCGCCGCGGCCTGACTGCCGTAGAGGTCGCGGGCCAGTTTTTCGGTCAGCATGGCGACCTTCGCCCGTCCGGAGACTTCGTTCGAGTCCATGAAGCGGCCGCTCAGGATAGCAAGATTGCGGACTTGCGGATAGTATTCGTCCGACCCCTGGACGGCCAGTTCCTGCGGTTTGCCGTTGATGGACAGGAAGTCATTCGAGGACATGACGGCGGTGGCGGCGACAATCCGGTCCGAGAGCTGGGTGCGGAGGGCCTCGACGTCGTTCAAATTGACGAAATCGTTTTGGACTTGGTCGGAGTCGCGCGAGCCAGCCTCGTAATAGGCCCAAATGACGTTGGAACCGATGCCGCGGATCTGCTCGAGGATCAATTCGGTACTGGTGAGGGAGATGGTGACCACCAGAATGACGCTGGCGTTGCCGATCACCAGACCGAGGGCAGTCAGGATGGAGCGCAACTTGTTGGCGGCCAGGGCGCGTCCGCTGACGGCCAATACTTCGCGCACTTGCATTCTATTCCAGCTTATGTCGGAAACTGGAAGGAGATGGACACCTATGCAACCCGGACGGCGCGACTGGTGGAGTCGCGTTGGCTGGCCCCGGAGATCAAACATTTCGTTTTTGAAGTCCCGGAGGTGGAGCAGTTGGAGTTTCGCCCGGGCCAGTTCGTCTCGTTTACCGAGCAGATTCGCGGGAAAGAGGTGACGCGGGCGTACTCGATCGCGTCGACGCCGGCGGGAAACCGGTTCGAGCTTTGCCTGAATCTGGTGGCGGACGGCTATTTCTCCCCTTACCTGTTTGCACTCGAGCCGAAAGGCGAGGTGCCGATGAAGGGTCCGCTGGGGACCTTTGTCTTGAGGGAGCCGGTGCGCGACACGATTCTGGTCGCGACGGGGACCGGCATTGCGCCCATGCGGGGAATCCTGGCCGAGGCCTTAAGCCGCTACCCCGACCGGCGGTTCACCCTGATCTTCGGCGCGCGCTACGAGGCGGGACTGGTGTACGCCGACGAGTTCCGGGCCTTGGCTGAGCATCATCGGAATTTCCGATTTTGGCCGACGCTGACGCGGCCGGGGCCGGAATGGCAGGGCCGGACGGGCCGGGTGCAGGCGTTAGTTCTGGAAGCAGTGGGCGAGCGGCTCGACCTGGACGTCTACATCTGCGGCATGAAGGTCATGGTGGATGAAGTCCGAGCTCTGCTGAAGGCGCGCGGGTTTGACCGGAAACAGATCATCAGCGAGAAGTACGACTAGTGGGCCAGGGGTTGGCGAAGCGAGGGTTCTGAAGGAAGTCTTCGTCGGTGAGGCTGCGAAGAAAGGCGACGAGGTCGGCGCGGTTCTGAGGCGTGAGGGGAAAGCCTCGGACCAGGGGGTCTTTCGCGGGATGGAGGCGACCATTGCCCGCCAATGAACCGGTGGAAATGGTGCGGCCACCGGCGGCGTAATGGTCGATGACTTCTTCGAGCGTGGCGACGCTGCCGTCGTGCATGTAGGGGGCAGTGACGGCGATATTGCGGAGCGTGGGAGCACGGAACTTGCCCATGTCGGAGGGGCGACGGGTGTGTTCGTAAAGGCCGCGATTGGGGGCCGGGTATGAGGGTCCGTTGATGAGGTTGTAGAGACCGGTGTTGTGAAAGACGGGTGACGGGCGGCCCGCAACTGAGGCGGTGGTGTCGCTGAAGTTGAAGCCGCCGTGACAGCGAAAACAGGAAGGGCCGCCGTCGAGAAAGAAAAGGATCTCGCCACGCTTGGCAGAGGCAGAGATGGCCGCCTCGTCACCCTCATAGTGGAAGCGATCGTAGGGGGAATTCGCCGAAAGGAGCGTGCGCTCGAAGGCGGCGAGGGCGCGGGTGAGGTGAGCGAGGGTGAAGGGGTGGGTATCGCCGGGGAAGGCGCGGAGAACCAGTGGGCGGTAGGTGGGATCGGTGCGGAGCAAGCGCAGGAAGGAAGCCTGCACGGAGCCAAAGCCGAGTTCGACCGGGTGGGTAGACAGGAGGGGCTTGAGGGCCTGCTCTTCGAGCGAATGGACGGTCGGATCCGCCCAGTTGAAGGCGCTGTTATAGGCGAGGTTCACCAGACTCATTGAGCCGCGGGGATGCGACTGGCCGGTGGCGCCCTGGGCCATGGCGCGGCCGTCCGTGAAGGCGAGTTCCTGACGGTGACAGGTGGCGCAGGACGTGGTGCCGTTGACCGAAAGGCGTTGGTCGTAGAAGAGGTGTCGGCCGAGTTGGACGAGCGCTTGGTTTGGCGGCGGTCCGGGAGGGGGCAACGGTCGGGGGAGAGGAGCGGCAGCGAGCAGAGCGGCGGCAAGAAGGAGGAGCTTAGTCATGGCGCCCGCAATAAATCTGCACGACATTCGAGAGGACGCCGTGGGCAGTGAGAAAGACCTCTACCTCGCCCCGGCCGATCAGCGAGTCGGGCAGGCGGACCGTGACCTGATCCCGGCCGTCCTCGGGCAGGGGGCCGTAGCTCTCAACAGGCACGGTAAGACCATCAACGGTCACGTGAAGCGCGGTCTTCGCGCTGGTGAAGCGGAAGCCGGAGCCTTCCAGGCGAAGCGTGGTGACGGCTTGAGGCGTGAGAGGAATGGGAAGGGTGCGGCAGCCAGCTTTGGTGCACGCACCCGCCGGGAGACGGGCGGTATGGCCGTCAGAGAACCGTTGATGGACCTGGGCAATGGCGGGGCCACGACCATCGGCGGGCAAGGTCCAGAGCGCGGGAGCCACGTCGGTGATGAAGATGCGGCTGCGGCTGAGAGAACCGTCGGTGCGAAGGACGGCGACTTCAGCGGGCCCGAGGGCGGAATCCGGGGGAATGAGGCCGTTAACGCTGGCCCAACCGGCGCCCGTCCAGAAGAGCGGAGCGAGGCGGGCGACGCCGCGAGAGTCCGTGACCCGCAGGGAGATATTGCCGAGGCGGGTGGGACGGGGAGTGCCGTGAGCGGTGAGTTCCTGTTCGGCGAGGATGCGTCCGTAGGTGCTGAAGTTGGCGCCGCGAGCAATCACCAAGCCTCCGCCAGGCTGATTGACGGTGAAGACGCCGAGGGGGTTCGCGTCCCAGAGATGCGAAAGGAGGCTGAGGCCGATGCCAGAGTTGGCCGCGGGTTGGCCACAGGTCCAGCCGGGATCGAGCTTGGACCAGTTATAGCCACCGAAGTGATCGATGAGGAAGCCGCGATCAAGGGTGGAGATCGTCCAGGAGAGATGATGGTCGTCAAAGAAGCGGAGAAGTTGCGCGAGGAGCTCAGCGGCTTGTTCGGGGTCCGGGGGAACGGCGGCGCACTCAGGCCCGTCGTGGGCGAAGTCCGGATCGAGGCCGTCGACCAGGACGGGGTGCTGAGCGGCGAGCAAGGTGAGGCGAGTTCGGTCGGCGGCCAGCGTGGCGTAGGAGGGCCGGAGTTCGTAGACCAGTTGGGCATCCGACACGGGCGGAGAGTCCGGAGAGAGGAGGATGGGCTGCGAGGCGCCGGCCTGGCGGACCGAGGCGACGGCAGCGGACTGAGCACCAACGGCGAAGACGACATGGGGATCGTCGCGGAAGTGGCCGGCGCAGAGAGCCCAGAAGGAGGAAGGCGCGGGAGTCTCGGCCGGCTCGAGGATCGCCAGCAGTTCAAAGGTATGAAAACGGGCGACGGTGTCCTGGACGAGTTGGCGGTAAGCGGCGTTGGTTTCGTAAAGAGTCGCGTGAATGGGGAGCCGGACGGCATTGAGATTGAGCCTCTGGCGGAGGGTGACCAGCGTGGTGCCAGAGAAAGGGCTGAACTCACCGGGAGAGGGCGACGGAGTGAGCGGTAGCGGGGGAAGGCGAGTGCCGCGAATCAGGTAGTGCCGGTCCTGACGGTCCAGAAGCCGGGGTCCGGCGACACGGTAGGGTCCGGCCGGCGCCAGCGTGATCGAAGGATGGGCCAAGCTCGTGGGAGCCGACAGAGCCACACAGAGGAGGCCAAGCGAGCGTTTCGCCCAATCCACGAGCCCAGTATACGTTGGCGCGTTCAGCGGCCGGTGTTACTTGTGCGACTTGGCTTGGGCTCTCGTGGCGCAGACCGATGCTAAAATCGAAGCGCAAACGCGTCCGCCTTTTTCTCCGCGAGGAATTTCATGCTGGCTCGGACCGCGCTTTTCATTGTTTCCAGTCTCACAGCTTGGGCTGCCGAAGGACCCACCGTCTACGTCGGTGACCTCGCGGAACATCGCATCCAGGCCATCGCGACGGACGCCGCCGGCAATACCTACGTCACCGGCAGCCGCGCTGTGAGTCATGGCGCTGCGGAGCCTTTCGCGGCGAAACTTGACCCCGTTAACAATCGCCTCTGGATTCGATACTTTCCGGGAAACGGCACGGGTACCGGCACGGCGGTGGCGACGGACCGCGACGGTAGCGTCTACATCGGAGGCGCCACGACATCGACGAACCTAGTGTTGCGCAGTCCGCTGCAATCGACACCAGGCGGAGGGTTCCTCAGCAAGCTCGCCGCGAACGGCGAGGTCCTGTGGAACAGCTACTACGGTGGGGCATCGACCCTGCTGACTTCAGTGGCAGCGGCGCCGGATGGCGCTTTAGTTGTCGGCGGCTCGACGGCAACCAACGGTCCCTCGGCGTTGCAAACGGCCTTTGTCACCAAGATCGATGTGGCCGCGGGCCGCGTCATTTGGGAGCAACGCTTTACCGGGACACAAGTGGCCTGCTCCGGCGGAAGCAGTTGTTTCCTCTCGGCGCGCGGCAGCGACACGCGAATCGCGCTCGATGCCGTGGGGAACGTGTACGCCGGGGGCAACACGAACACGATCGACTTCCCCACCACCACTGGCGCCTATCTCACGTCCGGCTACGGGCCGTACCTTCGCAAGTTCTCACCGAATGGCACGCTGCTCTGGTCGACTTACCTGAGCAACAGTCGCGAGGGAGTCGGGACACTTGCGTTCCCTTCTGACACGCTCACCGGTCTGTTCGTGGGGCCGGACGGTGGCGCTTACTTCACCGGCAATGCCCGCGGAAACTGGAAGACCACCCCGGGAGCCTACCAACCCCCTTACAACGGCTCGGAGGGGCGACCGATCCCCTACGCCGCCAAGATAAACTCTTCGGGCACGGCGCTCATGTACTCCACATTTCTCGGCCACCCCTTCGGCGCCGCCAATGCGATCACAGTGAACAACGTCGGCATCGCTACTGTCGGGGGCACGGAGGACTTCCTCACCACGCTGAATACGGCCGGCACCGCGCTGGTTTCCGACATCACCTATCCCCTGGGAGCGCGCGGGGCGGCCATCGCCATCGATTCGAAAGGCGTGCTGCATGCGGCAGGCCCACTGGGTATTGTGACGAACATCGAGCAGTCAACGCCGCCCTCCGGAATGGCCGGCGTGGCCAACGCCGCAGCCGGACCCATTAACGGACGCATCGCGCCCGGTGAGTTAGTTTCGATTTACGGCTGGGGCCTCGGCGATCAGGTGTTTCTCGATGAGTTGCCGGTGCCGTTGCTCTACGCGTCGGCCACGCAGATCAACGCCGTCGTACCTTTCGCGACCGGGGATCGTGGGCGAGTGGTACTCACGGTGCGGCGCGCCGGCACCGAAGTGGCGCGGGCAATCATGGCGCTCACCCCGGCGCTACCCGAAGTCTTCCGAACGGCCACCGGCTCGGCGGCCGCGTTGAATCAGGATGGCACCGTGAATTCCGAAAGCAATCCGGCTAGGGCGGGCAGCATCATCTCCATTTGGGGCACCGGCGCCTCCGGATGGCCGGCCGGCACCCGCGAAGGAACGGCGAATCCGACTGACCGACTGATCCCGCTCCCTTTGGAAGCGGCCGTCAATCGCCTCACGCCGAATGGCGCGAACCTCTTCGCGGGCGCCGCGCCGGGACTGCCCGCCGGAGTCTTCCAGATCAATCTCCGGCTGCCGATGAACGGTGGTCCGCAATCGGTTTACGTG
>JBGAHE010000020.1:0-74238 GCA_044226365.1 Bryobacteraceae bacterium | reverse complement strand
GCCATCGAAGCGTCCGCTTCCGGACCCTTCTGCGACTTCGCCAAACCGCTGTAGCTCTCGGCCAACTGCGCCCAGATCACATGCTGCTTCGGATCGAGCGTCGAGGCCTTCGAAAACTGCTCCACCGCCGTCGGATAGTTCAGCGACTTCAGCGCTTCCATACCGCCGTTGAAGGCATCGTTCAGTTCCTTGTTTTTCGCCATGGCCGCCGAGCGTTCCTTCATGGCTTTTTCGAGCGCGGCCTTCTGCTCCGGCGACATATCACGCGCCACTTCTTCGGTCACCTTGCCCGATTCCGCGGCCTTCTGCATTGCTTCTTGCTTGGCCACTCGGGCCGCCAGATCGAAGTTCACCGGGATCGGATCGCCCAGGCGCGTCTTCACGCCCTGTACCTGATCCACCACTTCGCCGCCTTCGAGCTTGCCCTTCACCTTCTTCGCGTTCGTTACCAGGTACACGTTGTAGGTGCCCAGCGGCAGACCCGCGTGGAAGAAGTCGCCCTTCTTTTTCGTATCGCAGAGATACTCACCCTTGATGTCCGTGCGTTCGATGCGCACCCAGGCGCCCACCAGCGGCTTGCCGTCCGGACCCTTCACCACGCCTTCAATCGCACCCGTCTGCGCGAGGGCGAGCCCCGCGAGCATACCCGCTAACACTGTGATTCTTTGCATCAATCTAGACATGGAGTCTTACCTCTCTGGAGACGGACCTCTACGCAAACTTTCTCAGGATACTACACCGATTCAATCTTTTCGACGAAAGTCGGGCCCTTCCGCGTTACGAGAAGTTCGCAACCGAATCCGCTTTGCTGCCATCATATAAGCAAACGTGATGTTACGGGCTTGGGTTGGGACTCTCATCGTCCTCGGGGTTTTGGCGGCTGATCCCGCCTTTGACCGCGCAAAACTACTCTACGATCAAACTCTCTACGACGACTCGCTCAAGGCGCTCGCCGCGCAACCGGCTAGCCCTGCCGTGCTCGCCCTCCGTGGCCGTAACTTCTTCATGAAGAACGACTTCAAGCGTGCAGGCGACCACTTCGAGCAGGCCATCGCCGCCTCGCCCGGCACCTCCGAATATTATCTGTGGCTCGGCCGCGCCTTTGGCCGCCGGGCCGAAACCTCCAGCTTCCTCACCGCTCCAGGCTATGCTTCCAAAGCGCGCCAGAACTTCGAACGCGCCGTTCAGCTCAATCCGAAGAATCAGGAAGCCCTCAACGACCTCTTCGAGTATTACCTCCAGGCTCCCGGCTTCCTCGGTGGTGGACACGACCGGGCTCAGGCCCTCATCGAAAAGATCGCCGCCCTCGACCCCGCCGAACGCCACTTCGCCGAAGCTCGCCTCGCCGAAGAGCGCAAGGACTGGAATCAGGCCGAAGCCCAACTTCGCCGCGCCGCCGAAATCGCCCCCAATCAAATCGGCCGTCTCATCGACCTCGCCAAATTCTTCGCCCGCCGCGGCAAGCAGACCGAAAGCGAAGCCGCCTTCGCCCGCGCCGCCAAGATCAACCCCGAAAGCCCCAAGCTCCTGATCGAACGTGCCGAGACCTATGTCGAGCAAGGCCAGAATCTGCCCGAAGCCAAGCGCCTCCTCGAGCGCTACCTCAAGGCCAAGCTCACACCCGACGATCGTCCTCGCGAAGACGCGCAGAAGCTCCTCAGCAAGGTCAACGGCCTCTAATACCTCTGGGCGGGTGTAAACTTGCTCCGTGCGAGTCCGCTGCCCGATCCTCGTTCTGATGGGCCTGCTCCCGGCGTTCGCCGCCACGCCCGGCCCACCTCCTGACCTTGCCGCCCTCCTGAATCGCCATTGCGCCGGCTGCCATACTGGCCGCGCCGCCAAAGGCGGTCTCGACCTCGCCACCGTTGGCTTCCAACTCACCGACCGCTCCACGCGCGACCGCTGGATCCGCCTGCATGACCGCGTCGAGAAACGCGAGATGCCGCCGCCCGGCATCGACCTTCCCGCGGCCCAGCGCGCCGCCCTTCTCAAACCGCTCGCCGCCGCGCTCCGCGCCGCCGACCAGGCCGACATTGCCGCCCACGGCCGCGGACCCCTCCGCCGCCTGAATCGCGACGAATACGAACAGAACCTCCGCGACGTCCTCCACCTTCCGCACCTCGACCTTCGCGACATGCTCCCCGAGGACCGCGAGGCCCACCACTACACCAAGACCTCCGAAACGCTCGACATGTCGCGCGTCCAACTCGACGCCTATCTCGACGCCACCGAAGCCGCGTTGCGCGCCGCGATGGTCACTGCCGCCGCGCCTCCCCCCACCACCAGGCTCCGCGCCGTTGGCACCGCCTTGTTCCTCTCCCTCACCTCGCTTGCCATCCGCGAAGCGATGTTCTTTGCCCGCGATTCCAGGCGCGTCGAAGTCACCCGCGCCCAGTTCGACGCCGCTCGCCAGTCCGGCCAGCACGACCCCACGCTCGAACTGGCCTTCTTCCGCTCCGCCGGTTGGCCCTACGCCGCCTACCCACAGGGACTCGTCGCTCCTGCCACCGGCGAATACCGCATCCGCTTTTCAGCCCGCGCCGTCCTCCAGGACGCTACGCCCCTCTTGCGGCCTGCCCGGCAGCCCGTCCCCATGACCTTCCGCGCCCGCAAGCCCACCAACCAGGACATCGCCGAAGACGTCCGGGCCGTCGGCGGCATCCTGGACATCGAGCCGCAACAGCGCGTCCATGAAACCTCGGTCTGGCTCAACGCCGGCCAAACCATCGAATATGGCTTACTGGGCTTGCCCACCCCGCAAGTCGACGCCATCCCCAACGTCCCCGCCAGCTATCGCTATCCGCCTTTTCCGCCCGATGGCCAACCCGGCGTCGCCTTCCAGTGGATCGAGATGGAAGGGCCGGTCGCGCCCCCTGCGTGGCCGCCCGCTTCGCACCGCGTCCTCTTCGATAACCTCGGACCTCACCCCACCAGCGACCATCCCCGCGAGGATGCCCGCCGCCTGCTCCGCCGCTTCATCCACCTCGCCGCCCGCGGACCCGTCCCCGAAGAAGCCATCCAACGGTTCGAACGGCTCATCGTCGCCCGCCTCGACCAACGCGAGCCCTTCGCCGAAGCCATGCTCGCCGGCTATCAGGCGGTCCTCTGTTCGGACCTGTTCTTATACCTTCCCGAGCCCGCCGCCGACCACACCGCCATTGCCTCCCGCCTGTCGCACTTCCTCACCAACTCGCGGCCCGACGAACCGCTCGCCGGTCTGGCCCGCCAACATCGCTTGCGCGACCCCGCCACCTTGCGTCAGGAAACCGTCCGCCTGATGGCCACCCCCGGCTTCGACCGTTTCCTGCGCACCTTCACCGATTCCTGGCTCAACCTCAAGCAGCTCCGCCGCGATGATCCCGACCTTCGTCTCTATCCCGAGTACCGCCTCGACGAGTATCTGGTCGACTCCATGGAACGCGAAACGCGCACCTTCATCTCCACTCTCCTGCGCGACAATCTGCCGATCCATACCCTCGTCAATGCCGACTTCGTCTTCGTCAACGATCGCCTGTCCCGGCATTACGGCCTACCGCCGCTCACCGGCTCAGCCTTGCGCCGCGTCGCCGTCCCGGCGGGCAGCCACCTTGGCGGACTCCTTACCCAGGCCGCCATTCTGAAAGTCACCGCCAACGGCAGCACCACCTCGCCCGTACTGCGCGGCGCCTGGGTCATGGACCGCCTCATCGGCGAGCCGCCCCCGCCTCCGCCTCCCGGCGTCCCCGCGGTCGAACCCGACATCCGCGGCGCCAAGACCATTCGCGAGCAACTCGCCCTCCATACGAAGTCCCAGACCTGCGCCTCCTGCCACGCCAAGTTCGACCCCGTGGGCCTCGCGCTCGAGAACTTCGACATTATGGGCCACTGGCGCACGCGCTATCGCGGCCTTGAGCAAGGCGAACGCCGCACCGGCATCGACCCCTCCGGCCACGACTATTCCTATACCCTCGCCGGCACCATCGATGCCAGCGGCCGCCTCCTCGACGGACGCACCTTCCGTGACGTGCGCGACCTCAAGACGCTGCTCGCCGCTAACCCGCGCCAACTCGCCCGCAACCTGCTTCAGCAACTCACCATCTACGCCACCGGCACGCCCGTCCGCTTTGCGGACCGCGCGGAGATCGAACATCTGCTCGATGCCTGCGCCCCCACCGGCTACCGCACCCGCGACCTGCTCGTCGCCCTCGTTCAGAGCAAAATATTCTTAGGAACGGCAGGGACCCGCTAATGCCACTCATTCCTCGCAACCCCATCTCCCGGCGTGCCGTCCTGCGCGGACTTGGCGTCTCGCTCGCCCTCCCGGCGCTCGAATGTATGACCGCCACGGCTGCGCGCGCCGCCACGCCCCCGCCGCCCCGGCGGATGCTGATCATCGCCAACAACCTCGGCGTGCTCCCCAAGCTCTTCTTTCCGCAAGCCGCCGGCCGCGACTATGAACTCTCGCCCTATCTCTCCGCCCTCGCCGACTTCCGCCAGGACTTCACCGTCTTCAGCGGCCTCTCTCACCCCGGCGTCACGGGCGGCCACAGCACCGATAACTGCTTCCTCACGGCCGCGCGCGGCGGCTTTAAGGCTGGCTTCCGCAACCAGATCTCGCTCGACCAGTTCGCCGCCGACAAACTCGGCCAAGTCACGCGCTTTCCCACCATCAACCTCGGCGTCAACATCGATAAGGCCAACCGCAGCCTCTCCTGGACGCGCGATGGCGTCTTGCTGCCCGCTGAAGACAGCGCCGCCGCCCTCTACCGGCGCATGTTCGTCCAAGGCGACCCCGCTGACGTCCAGCGTCAGTTACACAAACTCGAAGTCCGCGGCAGCATCCTCGATAGCCTGCTTGATGAAACCAGGCGCTTCAGCCGCCAACTGGGTTCGGCCGACAAAGCCCGCCTCGACCAGTACCTCACTTCCGTCCAGGAAGTGGAACAACGCCTCCAATCGGCGCGCGAATGGGAAGTGCGTCCCAAGCCCACCGCCACTCAGCCGCCGCCCGACGAACTCCAGGATAAGAAGCTTTTCTTCGAGAAGCTCGACCTGCTCCTCTCGATGGCGCAACTCGCCTTCGAGTCGGATTCCACGCGCATCGTCACCCTCATGGCCGACGCCTTCGTCACCCCCGTCTTCCGCCTTC
This sequence comes from Bryobacteraceae bacterium, assembly GCA_044226365.1. Classification (GTDB taxonomy): domain Bacteria; phylum Acidobacteriota; class Terriglobia; order Bryobacterales; family Bryobacteraceae; genus JALHNI01. Next base: position 69,110 of record JBGAHE010000020.1, on the reverse strand, counting down.
ACGAGCAGCGCCTCACCACCGAGGGCTATCACAACCTCAGCCATCACGGCCAGAACCCGGAAAAGGTGAAGCAGCTCGAAGAGGCGGACCGTCAGCAGATGGAGTTACTCCGCAAGTTACTCGCCAGCCTCGCCGCCAGGAAAGAAGCCGGCGACCGCCTCCTGGACCGCACCATGGTCCTCTACGGCAGCAACCTCGGCGACGCCAACGTGCATGACAACACCAACCTGCCCATCCTCCTCGCCGGCGGCGGCTTCCAGCACGGTCAGCACCTCACCTTCCGCCGCGATCAAAACGCGCCGCTCTGCAACCTCTTCGTTAGCATGCTCCAACGCCTTGGCCTCGAAACCGAGGCCTTCGGCAGCAGCACTGGGCGCCTCACTGGCTTAGCCTAAAGCGCTTACTTGGGCCAGCCCCACGCGCCCAGGATCACCTCGAATAAGTGAGTGTTCGGGAAGAAGCCCTTCACGCGTTCGGCGCCCGGGCCCACCGCGGTCGCCAGCACTTCTTCGCCGGTGTGCGAATGCCCCACCCGCAGCGCCGGAATCGCCACCACTTCCTTGGCGTCATGCGACTTCTGCCACTCCTCGAAGCCCTTCAGCAACGGCTCGCCGCGCTTGCCGCCCACGTTGCGGAGCTCGAAGGAGTGATCCGCCGTGAATACCAGCAGCGTCTCGCGCAGATCCACCTGCTGGGAGAGCTCACGGATCAGCTTGTCGAAGTTCACCAGATTGCTCAGCCCGCGTTCCGGGTTATCCGTGTGCGCGTCCCACTCCACCATCAGGAAGTAACCCTTACGATTCTTCGAGAGCCGGTCGAGCGCGAGCTTCGCCATCGCGGGCACATCCGACGCATTGTCGAGCAGTACCAGCGGACGCGCATTATCCGCGGGTACCTCGCCGAGTGACTTGTAGATCGGCCGTTTGTGGTCCGCCGCGACCGTGTCCAGATTCTTGCCGACCTTCGTCACGTCCTCGTAGATGCGCTTGCGCCCGCCGCCGATCACTACGTCCACGCCGTCGCCGAACCTGGGCTCGAAGATCTGCAGATAGAGGTCGCCCTGCTTGGCGCGATCGTTCGCGTGCCCGTAGCAGGCGGCCGGTGTCGCATCGGCGATCGAGACGTTCGACACCACGCCGGTGGAAAGCCCATGCTCCTCGGCGTACTCTAGTACCGTCTTCAGCGCACCGCCATCGGACTTACCGCGCACCGTTTCCGGCCCCATCGAGATGATGCCGTTATGCGTCTTCTTACCCGTCACGATGGCCGTCATGCCGGCCGCCGAATCGGTGACGTAGGCGAGAGCCGGCGAGGTGTCGGAGAGGCCCAGATGCGGCCAGCTCTGCACGAACAGCTTCTGCGGCTCGCCATAGCCATGCAGCGAAGCGGCGCTCAGCGTCGGAATGCCGCCCGCATCCGCCAGGAACACAATTACGTTCTTGGCTTTGGCCCGGGGCTTGGGAAACTGGGCAAAAAGAGCCGGCACCAGGATCAGGCTGGTGGCAACGGTGAGGCGCGAAAGGTACATCGAGTTCGAGTTTAACCCGATGAACCCGCGCGCCTGATGTCGGCCCGATTAATTCGTCGATTTGGGCAGCGCCAATAGATAGGACGTGATCGCTTCCATGTCCTTCGGCTTGAAGCGATAGGGCGGCATCGACGTATCCGGTGAGAACTTATCGGGCGCCAGGAAATGCTCCTGGATCCACTTCTTCGGGCGCCGCAGGGCAATGCCATTAAGCGCCGGCCCCACCTTTTCGCCGGCTCCGTTCACCACATGGCAGGCGCCGCATTGCTGGCGCTGATAGATGGTGGCGCCATCGACGGCGAAATCAGGCGTCGCTTCGAGCAGCGTCGAAGTCTGCGAGTTCATCCGCACCATCACGGTGGCCAGAGTGTTCAACTGCGCCTCGTTCATCTTCGTGGGTTCCACCGTCGTGCCGGGCACCGAATCATGCGGCACCTTGAAGTGCTCCACCATCCAACTGGCGGTGCGGCGGAAAGGCGGACGCGAAAGGTCCGGCCCTGGCTTGCCCTTGCCATGGCACGTCTTGCAATTGTCCTTGCGGAAGGTGCCGATCACGGCCACTTCCTCGGGCGTCAGCTCCTGCCAGGGCATCGGCGCCGCATCCAGCAGTTCGGTGTTCAGCTCTTCGTGCTTGGGCGTGTTCACCACGGCCTTCACAGTGAGGCCGGTCCACAGCACGGCCGAGAGCAGCAGCACGCCCATGGCGAACGTCCGTTGCCGCAAGCGCACGAGCTTGGCGCGATCGATGAAGGGAATCAGGAACAGCCCGGCTACGGCGAGGCCGGGCAGAATCACTGAACCCACCACCTCCATCGAGCCCGGGAAGTACTTCAGCAGTTCGTAGAGGAACAGGAAGTACCAGTCGGGCTTGGGGACGTAGCTGGTGTCGGTCGGGTCAGCCAGGCGTTCCAGCGGCACCTTGGCCGCGGCCGCCAGCACAAACAGCCCGACGAAGCAGGCGAAGATCGCTACTGTGTCTTTGAACACCTGGCCGGGGTAGAACTTCTTCGGCGGCAGGGTCTCGATCGCGGCCGGAGCCACGCCGTGCTTGCGCACCAGGTAAATGTGCAGCGCAATCAGGATGATGGTGATCGGCGGCAGCAGCAGCACGTGCGCCGCATAGAAGCGCGTAAAGGTCACCACGCCGATGGAGCCGTCGGAAGCACCCATCAGACGCTCCATGTACTGGCCCATCACCGGCGCGGAGGCGGCGATCTTGGTGGTCACCACCGTGCCCCAATAGGCCCGGTTGTCCCACGGCAGCAGGTAGCCGGTCAAGCCGAAGGCGAGCGTGATCAGCAAGAGCACTACGCCCAGCATCCAGGTGGCTTCCCGAGGCTTCTTATAAGCGCCCCACAGAAAGACCTGGCACATGTGCAGCACCACGATGACGATCATCATGCTGGCGCCCCAATGATGCAGGCCGCGAATGAGCGACCCGCCTGTGAGCTCGGCCATGATGTACTTCAGGCTGTTGTAGGCCTCGCCCGGTGTGGGCGCGTAGTTGAACGCCAGCATGATGCCGGTGAAGGCTTGCAGCATGAACAGGAACGCCGCAATGCTGCCGAACACCTGGTGCCAGCCGCTGGAACCGGGGATTTCTTCGTACAAAAACTCTTTGACGGTCGTTTCAAGGCCCGTTCTCTCTTCGAGCCAAGCAACAATTTGTCGAATCATGGCCTACCCTTTCACCACGTCGCCGACCAATAGCTTGGTGCCTTCCAGCTTGATGTGATAACGGTCGAGCGCCCGGGGCGCGGGACCCGAGAGCACCTTGCCGTCAATCGAAAAGCCGGACGTGTGGCAGGGGCAAACAAACTCTTTCTTGGTCTCTTCCCAATGGAAGGCGCAACCGAGGTGCGTGCAACTGGGGGCAAACGCGATCGCCTGATTGGGGGCCGTCTTCACGACCCAGGCGCTGGTCTTCTCGCTGGTGACCTTCCAGCCATCGGCGCGGTCCCGGCGAAAGACGATTTCTTCGGGCGCGTTGACGGTGAGCTGCTTCAGGTCTACCACTTCCACGAAGTCCGTCTTCTTGCGCGCCTTCGGTGGGAACAGCAGGTAGATCAGCGCTGGAGTGGCCATCGCGGCGCCCATCAGGGCCCACAGACCATAGATACCAGTCAGTTGAAACGTGCGACGATCCATGAAATCCTCTCGACTCCCTTTGAATGAGTATTGTATCCCTGTCGAGCGCGGGTGGAGCCGTCTGGGGGCATACAATCGACTTGTGCGTACCGTAACGATGGCGCTCAGCTGGTGGCTGGCCGCGTTGGTCACGACCTCCGCGGCAGCCGAAACGCCGCGGCTGCGGGTCCTGATCATCGACGGGGTGAACAATCACGATTGGCAGGCCGGCACTCGGGGCCTCCGCCAAATTTTGCAAGCCAGTGGCAAGTTCACGGTCGATGTTTCCACCAGTCCGGACCGGAACGCGCCGCCGGCCGCCTGGGATGCCTGGCGTCCGAACTTTGCGGCTTACGACGTCGTCGTCAACAACTTCAACGGCGGCCATCTGGCAGATGGCCTGCGCTGGCCGGCTCCGGTGGAAGCGGCGCTTGTGAAGTACCTGCGCGGCGGCGGTGGACTGATCGTGTTTCATGCCGGAAACAATGCGTTCCTGCAATGGCCAGATTACCAGGAGATCGTGGGTCTGCTGTGGCGAGAGCCAAAATTTGGTCCAGGTTTAATCGTCAACGGGCGGCGGCGTGTGGAAACCGTGCCGGCCGGGGAAGGGCCCAGGCCGGGCCACGGGCCCCGGCACGACTTCGTGATGGAGGTGCTCGATCCGCAGCACCCGATCACGCGCGGCCTTCCTGACAAATGGTTGCATCCGAGCGAACAACTCACCCACGGCCAGCATGGTCCGGCCGAGGGCTTGAAGGTGCTCACCTTCGCCTATTCCAAGGACTCCCGTCGCAACGAGCCCCTGGACTGGGTGCGCCGTTATGGCCGCGGCCGCGTGTATGTCACCATGCTGGGCCATACGTGGCTGGGCGAGCCCAACCCCAACTTCGAGGATGTCGCCTTTCAGACTTTGATTGCGCGGGCGGCTGAATGGGTGGCGACCGGCAAAGTGACCCTCCCCGTACCCACCGAATTGCCGACCGCGGACCGCCCGGTCCTGCGTTCTCTGGAGAACTGAACATGCGCCGTCGCGACCTCCTGCTGAGTGCTTTCCAACTGCGTCCGAAGCCGAACGTGGTCGTCATGCTGATTGACGACTACGGCTGGCGGGACTCGAGTTGCTACGGCAGCAGCTACTACGAGACACCCCACCTGGATGCTTTGGCGCGCGATGGGGTGCGCTTCACCAATGCCTATGCGGCTTGCCCGGTCTGTTCGCCGACCCGGGCCAGCATCCTCACGGGCAAGTACCCGGCTCGGCTGCACCTCACCGATTGGATCCCCGGGCGCAGGCAATGGCCGACGGCGGCGTCGCTGACGCCGAACTTCGAGCAGCATTTGCCGCTGGCCGAGCAGACGCTCGCCGAACTGCTGGGCGCGGCCGGTTACGCGTCGGCCAGCGTCGGCAAGTGGCATCTGGGCGGCGAAGGTTTTCTGCCGCCGCAGCAGGGTTTCGGCTTGAACTACGGCGGCAATGAGAAGGGCTCGCCGCCGTCGTACTTTCCGCCCTACAAGATCCCCGGAGTGGAAGCGAGCAAGCCGGACGAGTACCTTGACGAGAACCTCACCGAGCGTGCGATTCGCTTCATCGACGAAGCCAAGGGCCGCCCGTTCTTTCTCTACCTGCCGCACTACTCGGTGCACCTGCCGTTCGGGGGCAAGCCGCACCTGATCGAGAAGTACCGCCGCAAGGCGAATCCGCAAGGCGAGCCACGCTATGCCGCGATGGTGGAGACCATGGACGCGAGCATCGGGCGTCTGCGCGCCGCGCTGGCGGAACGCAACCTCACGCGCGACACCATCTTCATCTTCCTGGCCGACAACGGCGGCTTGCGCTTTGAGGGCAAAAGCCCGACGCCGGTGACTTCGAACGCGCCATTGCGGGCCGGCAAAGGGCATCTCTACGAGGGCGGCATCCGCGTGCCGTTCGTGGTCTCGTGGCCCGGGGTGACGCCCGCGGGCCGAGTGAGCGACGTGCCGGTCTGTTCGGTGGACATCCTGCCGACGATCGCTGCCGCCGCCGGCGTCAAGGCTCCCGCGAAGGTCGACGGCGTGGATTTGCGGCCGGCTCTGACGGGCAAGGCGCTGAGCGCGCGCCCGCTGTTCTGGCACTATCCGCATTACTCGAACCAGGGCGGCACGCCCGGCTCGGCTGTGCGCCTGGGTGACTACAAGCTGATTCACTTCTACGATGACGATCGCGTGGAACTGTATCACCTGCGAGAGGACCTCAGCGAGACGCGCAACCTGGCGCGGCGTGAACCGAAGAAGGTGAAGCAACTGCGCGCACTGCTCGACAACTGGCGGCGCGGCGTGGATGCCGCGGAGCCCCAACGCAATCCGCAATTCGACGCGGCCAAAGCCGACCAGGGACTCACCGGCGCCGAACGCCCGACGCCTCCCGTAGAATAAGTAGTTTCATGGCCCGCGAATTTCCCTTGACTCCCCGCGTGGTTCCCCACGTCCAGACTTCTTTGCGTTCGATCAAGACGGCGCTGCCGGCGCCGGACTCGATCCCGGTGCTGCAATCGCTGCTCGAGACCGAGCCGATCGCCATGACCGGCCAACCGCCGACGCTCTGGGATCATGCCCAGGGCTTCCAGGTGTCGGACCGTTTCGGCAACACGTGGATCGATTGGTCGAGCGGCGTGCTGGTGACCAATGCCGGGCACAGCCATCCGGCGATCGTGAAGGCGATCGTCGAGCAGGCGCAGTCCGGCTTGCTGACGAACTACGCCTTCCCGACCGAGATGCGCGCGAAGCTCACCAAGCGGTTGAGCGACCTGTTGCCCGCGCCGATGAAGAAAGTCTTCCTGCTGACGGTGGGCTCGGAGACCGTCGAGTGCGCCATCAAGCTGTCGCGCGCGCATGGCGCGAAGGTCGGTGGCAAGGCAAAGAACGTGATCGTTTCCTACGAGAAGGCCTTCCACGGACGGACGCTCGGTTCGCAGCAGGCGGGCGGTATCCCCGTGCTGAAGGAGTGGATCGGCAACCTGGATCCCGGCTTCGTGCAGGTGCCGTTTCCGGATGGTTTCCGGACGACGGACACCAGCTTCGAAGGCTTTGAGAAAGCGCTCGCCGAGCGCGGCGTGAAGCCGGAGCAGGTGGCGGGCGTGATCCTCGAGACTTACCAGGGCGGCAGCGGCGCGTTCGCTCCGCCGGCGTACATGCAACGGATGCGCGAATGGTGTACGCAGCACCAAGCGCTCCTGGTGTGCGACGAGGTGCAGGCCGGCTTTGGCCGCACGGGCACGCTGTGGGGCTTCGAGCACTACGGCATCGTGCCGGACCTGGCCACCTGGGGCAAGGGCGTGACCAGTTCGCTGCCGCTGGCTTTCGTGTCGGGCTCCGCCGAACTGCTGGACATGTTCGCCCCGGGCAGCATGTCGTCGACGCACACGGGCAATCCGGTGTGCTGCGCGGCGAGCCTGGCGAACATCGACGTCATCCTAAACGAGAACCTGGTGGCGAACTCGCGCGTGATGGGCGACCGTTTGCACGGCCATCTGCTGGCGCTGAAGGCGAAGTACCCGACGCGGATCGGCGAGGTGAACGGCAAGGGTCTGGTGGCGGGCGTGCATTGCATCCAGGCGGGCGGCATCGAGCCGGACGCGGACCTGGCCTTCGAAGTGGTGAAGCGCTGCTGGGAAGCGGGCGTGCTGATGTTCAATCCGGTGGGCTTCGGCGGGGCGACGGTGAAGATCTGTCCGCCGCTGGTGATTACGGCTGAAGCGATCGACGAGAGTTGCGCGGTGCTGGCGGAAGCCTTTGCCTCGGCGATCGGGTAGGTGACGAAACGAACCCGGGAGTTGTTGATTTGATTGGGCAAAGGGACTTTGCGGGTGGCACCGCCTAGTCCTTTTGGCCTCTTACGAGCGTAGCACGCGGCGGAAAAGCAGCGGACGGCGTGAGGGGCGTAAGTCTCGCTGAATCAGCTGCTTACAAGGTTGTGAATGAGCCGTGGACGGCGCCCCGGCGGGACGTTCACGGCTTTTTCTATTTTTTATCTTGTTGAAAGGAAAGCGGTTACGGGCGGGGTCCGGTTGGAGGGTTGGGCGGCCCTGCGAGCCTCAAATCGGAGGCACTATGCCCACTCAACGACAACCCTTCTATCCTTTCGATACGCTTTTTCTGTTTCCGTACTATTCGACTCGGGAAGAGTACGAGAAGGCAACTGGCCGTCCCGCCCCGCCGTGGAACGAGACGAAGCCGCCCAAATACTGGTTTGACCCGAAGGCGCTGGAGGCTCCGCGCAAGCTCGTCGTTTACGACACGGTTCTCGCGATCTCGGAGAACGGCACCATCCTGCGCGATGAGACCACCAACGCTCCGCAACTGGACATGTTGGTGCTGACCAAGGAAGACGCCGCCGTGGTGAATATCCCGCCGAAGGGACCTTTGGCGGGCAACATTCCGAATGCGGACAAGCCGGAGGTGCCGATGCCGCTGCGGCCGCTGCTCGATTACGAGGAGCTGTTCTTCCGCTTCGGCGGGACGATCGTGGTGCGCGATAAGCAGTACTACGAGACGACGCAGACGGGCTTTACGTCCGAGGATCGTTCGCTGTTGCGTTCGATTGCGGCGAAGCTGGGTCTGTAGGCAGAAGGGAGCCCGCTGCGGAGGAAGCGGCGGGCTTCCACTGGCCGTCGAGGCCGAGGAGTTCGTGGGGACGGTAGTTGGCTTTGTAGACCATCGAGGGGCAGCGTTCGATCCAGAAGCCGAGGTAGTAGAAGGGGAGGCCGTGGCCGCGGGCGAAGTCAATTTCGCAGAGAGCGCCATAGGTGCCGAGGCCGCGGGCGGCGAGGGCGGGGTGGAAGTAAAAGTAGACGCTGCTGAGGGCCTGGGGAGTGAGGTCGCAAAGGCCGGCGGCGATGAGCGTGCCGTCCGAGGTGCGATAGGTGAATTCGAGGGTTTCAACGCAGGAGGCGTAAAAGGTCTCGGCGAAGGCGGCGAGCGTGAGCTCTTCGCCGCCGTGCCATTCGGTGTTGTAGCGATTGTAGAGCGCGAGCTTTTCGTCGGTGGCGTGGGGACGGCCGACGGCGACCTGGAGGTCCCGGTTGCGACGCCAGACGCGGCGTTGGCTGTCGCGGGGGATGAAATCCGCGACGGGAACACGCAGGGGAAGACAGGCGCGGCAGGAGCGGCAGGCCGGCTGATAGACGACGTGGCCGGAGCGGCGGAAGCCGGCATCCATGAAGCGCTGGTAGGCCGCGGGAGGCATGGCGTCCATGGCGAGAGCCCGATAGCGGGCGAGTTGATCGGGCAGGTAAGGACAGGGCACTTCCGGCTCCACGGGGAGTTCGAGCGCGAAGGGCACGGGCCAGGCCGGATAGTGACAAAAGCTGGTCAAACTCTCCGATTATGACTAACCTGGAGAGTGCATGCCAAAACTCGAAATCTGGTTGATGCGCCACGGCGAAACCGCGTGGAGCCGCACCGGCCAACACACCGGGGGCGCGGATATCGCGCTGACGCCGGAAGGAGAGCAGCAGGCGCGAGCGCTGGGCGCAGCGCTGAAGGGGCAAAAATTCGAGCGCGTATTTTCGAGCCCCTTGCGGCGGGCACAACGGACGTGCGAACTGGCGGGATTTGCCGCGGAGGCGGTGCTGACGGCGGACTTGCGGGAGTGGAATTACGGGCGGTATGAAGGTCTGACGTCCGAGGACATTCAGCGGGAGCGCCCCGGCTGGTCGATTTGGGATGAGGGACCGGCGGGCGGGGAGACGATTGAAGAAGTGGCGGCGCGGGCGACCCGGGTGATCGAAGCGGTGTTGGAGCCGGGGGCGGAGCGGGAAGGCCGGGTGGCGCTGTTTGCGCACGGGCACATCCTGCGGGTGCTGACGGCGACCTGGCTGGGCCTGGAGCCGCGAGGGGCGCGGTACTTTGCGCTGAGTACGGGAAGCATCAGCGTGTTGGGCTACGAGCGGGAGACACGGGTGATCCGCAGTTGGAATGCGGTGCCTTCGCCGGTACCATCGCCCGAGTGAATCGGTCGGGTGGAATGAATCCGCCGGAGCCGGACCCGCGTCTATAATTAAGAGAAAGCATATATGTTGGCCTACTTGCGGGAATCTTTGCGTCTTTTCGGGCATATTCAACTGCTCCCCGTCCTCGAGAGCGGTGAGGAAACCCTGGTGGGCGGCCAGGCGGTGATGGAAGGCGTGATGATGCGCGCACCGCACTCCTATTGTGTGGCGGTGCGTAAAAAGAACGGCGAAATTGTCACCGAGGAAGCGCCCGTGCACCGGATGTCGGAGAAGTATCCGATCTTCAAGCTGCCGGTTTTCCGCGGCGTAGGAACGCTGGTGCAGGCATTGGGCCTGGGCGTGAAGGCTCTGCAGTTTTCGGCGAACGTTTCACTCGAAGAAGAGGGCAAGCCGAAGGAAGAACAGCAGCAGATCTCCGGCTGGGCGATGACCCTGCAGATGATCTTCTCGTTTCTGTTCTTCGCGTTCATGTACAAGTACGTGCCGCTGCAGTTGACCGAGTTCCTGAAGCAGCAGTATCCCGTGCTGGAGAATCGCATTCTGTTCAATGGCGTCGACGGCATTATCCGCATCGTAATCTTCCTGGGCTTTCTGTTTGTGCTGTCGCGGTTCAAGGACATTCACCGCGTGTTCCAGTTCCATGGAGCGGAGCACAAGGTGGTGTTCAACTTCGAAGCGCGCACGCCGGTGACGGTGGAGAATGCGCAGAAGTTCGTGACGTGGCACCCGCGCTGCGGGACCAGCTTTTTGCTGGTGGTGATGATCGTCTCAATGGTGGTCTACATGTTCCTGCCGTTTGACGGGTTTATGCCCAAGCTGCTGTCGCGGATCGTGCTGATCCCGGTGATTGCCGGCTTGAGCTACGAAATTATTCGCTTCGCGGCCAAGCGCCGCGGCAGCGCGCTGGCGTTATTGACCGCGCCGGGATTGTGGCTGCAGCGCATTACGACGCAGCCGCCGGACGACGAGGCGGTGGCCGTGGCGATTCATGCGCTCGATGGCGCAATGGCGTTGGAATCGAAGCAGGGTGGAGAGTTGGTGATCGCTTAATGCAGTACGCGCAAAAACTCGACGATATCGAGAAGAAATACGCTGCGCTCGAGACGAGCATGGCTGATCCGGCGGTGATCAGCGATCCGGCGGAGTACCGGAAGGTGACCAAGCTGCGGTCGGATCTGGAAGAGATCGTGGCCAAGTACGGCGAGTGGAAAGCGGCGAACAAGAACCTGGCGGAAGCCAAGCAGATGGTGAACGATCCGGACCTGGCGGATATGGCGCTCGAGGAGATTTCGGCGCTGGAACCGAAGGTGGCGCAGTTCGAAGAGCAACTGAAGCTGCTGATGCTGCCCAAGGATCCGAACGACGAGAAGGACATCGTGCTCGAAATTCGCGCGGGCGCCGGCGGCGACGAAGCGTCGCTGTTTGCGGCGGAGATGTTCCGCATGTACACGCGCTATGCCGAATTGCAGGGTTGGAAGGTGGAAGTCACCTCGACGAGCGAATCGGGCGCGGGCGGCATGAAGGAAATCATGGCGCTGATTTCCGGTAAGAAAGTCTTTGCGAAGTTGAAGTATGAAGGCGGCGTGCATCGCGTGCAGCGGGTGCCGGCGACCGAGACGCAGGGCCGCGTGCATACGTCGACGATCACGGTGGCGGTGCTGCCCGAAATGGACGACGTGGAAGTCCATATCGAGGCGAAGGACTTGCGCGTGGATACGTTCTGTTCGTCGGGCCCCGGCGGCCAGAGCGTGAACACGACGTATTCGGCGGTGCGCCTGACGCACTTGCCGACCGGCGTGGTGGTGTCCTGCCAGGACGAAAAGTCGCAGATCAAGAATCGGGAAAAGGCGATGCGCGTGATGCGTTCGCGCCTTTACGAAATCGAGCTCGAGAAGCAATTGGCCGCCTCCGGCGCGGAGCGCCGCACGATGGTGGGCACGGGCGATCGCAGCGAGAAGATCCGCACTTACAACTTCAAAGACAATCGCGTCACCGACCATCGCGTGCCGGGCCTGACGCTGTATCAGTTGGACCAGATTATTCAGGGCGAAGTGGGTCCGCTGATCGATGCGGTGAATGCGTACTTCAACGCCGAGAAGCTGAAACAACAGCTGAACTAAGTTGACGCCCCAGATCCGCATTGATGCCGCGTTGGCCAGCGGCGCCCGGATGCTGGAAGAGGCCGGCGTGATGGCGCCGCGCCTGAATGCCGAAGTGCTGCTGTGCCATGCGCTGGGGCGGGAGCGGGTTTATCTTTTTGCGCACCCCGAAGAACTGCTGAGCGAACTCGCCTGGATTCACTACGGGCGCTATCTGCATCAGCGGCTGCGGGGCAAGCCGACGCAATACATCACGCACAAACAGGAGTTCTACGGGCGCGAGTTTCGCGTGAGCCCGGCGGTGCTGATTCCGCGGCCGGAAACGGAGCACGTGGTGGAGCGGGCGCTGGAGGTAGCCGGGCCGGGGACGCTGGTGGATGTCGGCACCGGGAGCGGGGCGATCGGGGTGACGTTGTCGTTGGAATTGGGGCGGCCGGTGGTGCTGATGGATGTCTCGCGGGGGGCGCTGGAGGTGGCGCGGGGGAATGGGGAGCGGCTGGGCGCGCAGGTGGACCTGGTGGAAGGCGACTTGACGGAGGCGCTAGCGGCCGGGTCCGTGAGTTTGCTGGTGTCGAATCCGCCGTATATTCCGCAGCGCGACGAACTGACGTTGCAGCGGGAGGTGCGGGAGTTTGAGCCGCACCTGGCGTTGTTTGGGGGCGAAGACGGGAGCGAGGTCTACCGGCGTTTGGTGCGGGAGGCGGGGCGGGTGCTGCGGCCGGGGGGATGGCTGGTGCTGGAGTTGGGGCATGACAGCGAATCGGCGGTGCGGGCGATGTGCGGCGCAGAGTGGAAAGACGTGCAGGTGACGGCGGACCTGGCGGGGATCGGACGGGTGTTTTCAGCGCGGCTCGGCGATCAGCGATAGGCGAAACCAGGGCAGGTGCCGGCGGACCTCCGGAGTGAGCCCGGCCTGGGTGGCGAGCGCCGCGAGCTCCGAAGGATGGAAGGCGGCTTCGACGGAGATGGCGCCGTCGTGGACCATGAGGCGATTCCAGCCGAAGAGCCATTGCGTGGCGGGCAGGAAGTAGTAGGCGAGGGGGTGGCGCTCGAGGTCCTGCACGACGACCGCGCGGCGCGCGCAGTGGGCCATGTTGCGGAGCAACTGGACGATTTGCGGATTGGTGAAGTGATGCAGGAAGAGCGCGCAGTGAACGACGTCGAAGGCGGCGGGAGAAAAGGGGAGCGCGAAGGCATCGGCCTGGACGCGCGGGGGCGGGGCCTGGCGCAGGTTGCGCAGTTTCCAATCGAGGCAGGTGACGCGGGCGTGCGGGAAGCGGCGGTGAATGGCGCCGGCGTGGTCGCCGGAGGCGGCGCCGACGTCGAGCAGGGTGAAGGCGTCCTGGGGCGTGTAGAGCTGCGAGAGGCTGTGGCGGAGGACGCGGTGGCCGCCGAACCAGCGGTTGAGCCAGGCGAGCTGGCGGAGGTTTTGGTGGGCTTCCCCGTCGGGGGCGTCGTCCAGGAGCTCGCGCTCGAGGATGCGCCCGCCGCGGGCATGGATCAAGCGGGGACCTCGATGAAGCCTTCGAGATAGAGCACGCCGTGGCCGGCGATCAGGACGCGGTCGCCTTGGGCTTCGCACCAGAGCTCGCCGCCGCGTGGGCTGATCTGGCGCGCGGTGAGTTGGGGTTTGCCGAGGCGCTGGGACCAGTAGGGGGTGAGCATGCAGTGGGCGCTGCCGGTGACGGGGTCTTCGTCGATGCCGGCGCCGGGGGCGAAGAAGCGGGAGACGAAATCGACGGAGTCGCCGGGGGCGGTGGCGAGGAGGGCGAAGTGCGGGATGGCGGCGAGGGCGCGGAAGTCGGGTTGGAGGGCGCGGAGGTCGGCTTCGGAGGCGAAGACGGCGAGTTCGAAGGCGCCGGTGTATTGTTCGAGCGGAGTGGCGCCGAGGGCGGCGGCGAGGTCGGGACGGGGCGGGGATGGCTGGGGACGGCGGACGGGGAAGTCGAGGGTGTAGCGGTCGCCGTCGCGGGCGACGGTGAGCTCGCCGCTCAGGGTCTGGAAGCGGAGGACGACGCCGTCGGGCTCGACGCGATGAGCGAGGGCGAAGGCCGAGGCGAGGGTGGCGTGGCCACAGAGGGGCACTTCCACGGCGGGGGTGAACCAGCGGAGATGGTAGTTGCCGGGCTCGATTTTGACGAGGAAGGCGGTTTCGGCGAGGTTGTTTTCGGCGGCGATCGCCTGGAGTGTGGCGTCGGGCAGAAACTCGTCGAGGAGGCAGACGGCGGCCGGATTACCGCGGAATAAGTGGGACGTGAAAGCATCGACCTGATAGATCGGCAGGCGCATGCCCTAGTGTATCGGGGATTGTCGCGCTATTGGAGGCGGTTGCGGTTCTTTTCGTTGAGGACGAGTTCGTTGAAGATGCGTAGGACTTCCTGACGGTAGACGTAGGTGCGGCGCATGGCTTTGCGGAGATTTTCCTCGTAAGCCTGGGTCTTCAAGACCTTCTTGACGACGGCTTTGGGGATGTCGATGTCGCGACGGATTGAGTCAACGGATTGTCCGCGGAGGAACAGGCCGTAGAAGAGAGCCGCTTCGCGCATCGGCGCCTGCGGGTCGAATTCGTCTTGAAGCGTCATGGCCATCGTGGAGGCTCTGAAAAACCGTAGTATAAATAGCGGAGACGGATTTCGGCAAGAGGCAACTTTGTAGCCAAAGAACCTGCCTCCGGACCGGCGCCCATCGCCTTGGGATCAATATCGGTTTGATGCGCGAAGTTCCGTATGCGTTCTTTGATTCTTTTTTCGGACGAGGGTTAGGGACGCCGTGGGAGAGCGCGGAACGCCGGTGTGGCTTTACGCAGGTTTACCCACACTTCGAACGCTTCCGGCGTTTCGAGCCAAACGCGCATCCATTCCAGCATTTCCTGTTTGACGGGGCGATCGACATTCGGTGAGCGGAGGGCGAATTGGGCGTGACGCCGGGCTTCGAGAACGGCGGCGCGGGTGGCGGTGAGGAGCGTGCGCTCGAGTTCGGCGAAGTTCTCTTGACGGACGCCTTCGACTTCGGGAGTGAGCGGGACGCCGCTCGAGCGGAGCAGGCGGCGGAGGTAAGTGGGCGAGATCGGCGCGAGGGTGGTGAGCAGGCGTCGCCACTGGGCTTCGTCGACCAGGGCGAGGCCGGCGAGTAAGTCATTCAGCCGGGCTTTTTTTGACCGCACGACGGTAACTCTCCACCGCCTTTTGATGCGCGGCGATGTCGCTGGAGAATTGGTGGCCGCCGCTGCCGTCGGCGCGGGCGACAAAGTAGAGGTAGTCGGTTTGAGCCGGCCGGAGAGCCGCTTCCATGGATTTGACGCCAGGGTTGGCGATCGGGCCGGGGGGGAGTCCGGCGACGCGGTAAGTGTTGTAGGGGGTCAGGCGATCGAGGTCGGAGCGGTGGATGGTGCCGCGCCAGCGCCCTTCGATGAGGGCGGCGTAGGCGACGGTGGGGTCGCAATCGAGCTTCATGCCTTTTTGCAGGCGATTCCAGAAGACGGAAGAGACGAGGGGACGTTCTTCGGCGACGCCGGTTTCTTTTTCGACGAGCGAGGCCATGGTGACGTACTTCAGCGCGTCGGTGGTGCCGCCGGCTTGCTTCCAGGCGCGGCGGAAACTGGCGACCATATCCTGGCAGACCATCCTGGCGGTGGTGCGGCGGCCGAAGCGGTACGTGGCGGGGAAGAGGAAGCCTTCGAGCGTGGGCGCTTGCGGCGCGAGGTCCTCGATCAGTTTGGGGTCGCCGGATTCGGCGATGAAGCTTTGGGCGTCGACGACGCCGGCGGCGGCCAGAATGCGGGCGATGTCGTAGCGGTTACTGCCTTCAGGGATGGTGGCTTCGAGTTGGAAGACATCGCCGCGGCGGAGACGGTCGATGACTTCCCAGACGGTGGCGGGCTTTTCGAAAACATACTCGCCGGCTTGCAGCTTAGCTTGCTTGAGCGAGCGGGCGAGAAGGAAGAGATTGGCATCGCGGACGACGCCGGCGTCGTGCAGTTGGTTGCCGATTTGGCGAGCCGAGGTGCCGCGGGCGATCTCGAGCCGCGCGCCGGGGGGCGGGGCAATGACGGCGTTCAGTTCGAGCCAGAGGAAGGCGCTGGCGCAGGCGGCGAGCAGAACCAGGCCGAGGAAGAGACGCTTCATGCGGTGGGATCTTGTTCCTGGCTCGCAAAGGCGAGCGAGTCCAAGTAGCTTTCGAGAATCAGGACGGCGGAGAGTTTGTCGACTTGAGCGGCTCGCTTCTCAATGCCCATGCCGCTTTCGCGGAGAACTCGTCCGGCGACTTTGGAGGTCCAGCGTTCGTCCCAGTACTCGACGGGGATGCCGGTCCATTCGGTGAGGCGTTCGCCGAACTCGCGGGCGTGCTTCGAGCCGCGTCCTTCGTTGCCGCTCATGTGCAGCGGATTCCCGAGGAGGAACAAGCCGACGTCCCATTCGGTGGCGAGTTGCTGCATGAAGGCGCGGTCCTCGCGAATGTTGCCGCGGGTGTAGGTGGGAAGGCCTTGTGCGGTGATTCCCAACGGGTCGCTCACGGCGCAGCCAATGCGGCGTTTCCCGAGGTCCAGGGCCAAAATCCGACTGTTCATCACCGCGTTATGCCACTCCGAGGGAAACTGATTACATTATAGAGTTCCGCGTGTTAGAGTCGAAACAAATCGGCGGAACAATTTGGAGATCCTAACCCCCATCGAGACTGTAATCCGGGAACCCAAAGGTGGGGCGCGGAGTGTGAGCTTGCGCATCATCGCCCTGGCGATGCTGATTGCGCTGCTTTACTACGGTCAATTGTTCCTGATTACGATGATCAGTTCGGTGATCATCGCGTTCATTCTCGAGCCGTTTGTGATCCTGATCATGAAGCTGCGCATCGGGCGCGGCTTTGCGAGCTTTCTGGCTTGCAGCATTGCGTTGCTGGGCGTGTATTTATTGGCGCTGGCGGTGTTCACGCAGATCTCGCAGCTGGTAGAGGATCTGCCGCAGTATAGCCGGCGGATGAATGAACTGGTGGACCGGGTGAGCGATCGGATGGAGAGCATGGAGCGCTCGATCGCGCAGATCATGCCGCGGCGGCTGCAAGAGCCGAGTGCGAACAGTCCGGCGCCAGGAGCGATCGCGGGAACGCCGGGGACTGCGGCGGTGGTGCCGCCGGCGAGTCCGCAGGCAGCGGCGAATGCGCGGCGGCGGCGCACGACGGATCCCGCGCCGACGGTGCCGCCGATTCCGGAGGTGCGGGTCTATCAGCCGCGGCCGAACATTCTGCTGGTGCTCTACAGTTCGCTTTCCAGCTATTACAATCCGCTGCTGATGTTTTCGTTCGTGCCGTTCCTGGTGTACTTCATGCTGAGCTGGCGCGATCATATGCGGCGGGCGTTTCTGGGTCTGTTCCACGGCGAGAGTAAGGACGTGGCGACGCGGAGTTGGCATGCGATAGCGGGGATGGCGCGCGCCTACATGGCGGGAAATTTCATGCTGGGATTGGTGCTGGCGGTGTTCAGCACGGTTTTTTTCATCCTGGTGCAACTGCCGTATCCGTTTTTGATCGGACCGCTGAGCGGCTTTTTGAGTATCGTGCCGTACCTGGGTTTGCCGATGGCGCTGCTGCCACCGGTGCTGGCGGCGCTGCCGGTGTACTCGAACCTGGGGGCGTATCTGATTATCGGGTCGACGGTGGGTTTCCTGCATCTGGTGGGTTTGAACCTGCTGTACCCCAAGATGGTGGGGAGCCGGGTGCATCTGAATCCGTTGGCGGTGACGGTGGCGCTGATGTTCTGGGGCCTGCTGTGGGGCGGGGCGGGGCTGGTGTTGGCGATTCCGATTACGGCGGGGATGAAGGCGGTTTTCGACAACGTTTCCGGGCTGGAAGTGTACGGACGGCTACTCGGCGATTAGATTCACAAAACTTGGAAAATCATAGGTTTAGCTCTTGACCTAAGGCCCATCCCGGGTAGAATAGAAAAACGGCCGTGTAGATCCCTGACTCACAGGCCGATTAGAACCTTGACGGTCAAGGAGAAAACCTTCAGGATGCACCTCCCCATCGCGGCGTTTGTCCTTTTCGTATTTGTATTCCCGATCTTCGGCGCACGTTATACCCGTCCCACGGCGAAAGCCAGAACTACACGCACTGTTCGCACTTCGCTTTATGCGAAGAGCAAAGCCCCCCTGGCCAGAACCACGGTCTCCAAGCGCGCTCACCGGCGCGTGTGGACGCAGACGTGGGCGGCTCCGACCTTCGGTGAGCCGACGGTAGGAGACGAGGCGGCAGGCGACGATCCGATCGTGCGGCAGGCAGCCGTGGATGCCCTGGGCAACTACAACGGCACGATCGTGGTGGCGGACCCCTACACGGGCCGCTTGCTGACGGTGGTGAATCAGAAGCTCGCGAACAAGGACGGCTTTACGCCCTGCTCAACCATCAAGGTGGTGGCGGCGATGGGCAGCCTGATGGAAGGCAACGTCGACCGGGATTCGCGCCGGTACAATCTGAACCTGACGACGGCGCTGGCGCGCTCGAATAATCCGTACTTCGCGAAGCTCGGCACGGAACTGGGTTTCGAGAAGGTGAGCTACTACTCGCGCTTGTTCGGTTTGGGCGAGAAGGCGGTCTATGGCCTCGAGGACGAACACCCGGGCACGCTGCCGGTGTCGATTCCGCCGGAAGGTTTGGGCATGATGACGAGCTTCGGTTCGGGCATCAACCTGACGCCGTTCCAGTTAGCGGGCGCGCTTTCGGCGATTGCCAACGGAGGGACACTGTATTGGCTGCAGTATCCGAAGTCGCAGGTGGAAGTGGATTCGATGCGCCCGCGCATCAAGCGCACGATCAATGTGCAGCCGGTGCTGAGCGAGATTCGACCGGGTTTGGCCGGGGCGGTGGAATACGGGACGGCGCGGCGCGCCGGCTATGATCCGTCCGAGCCGATCTTCGGCAAGACGGGGACCTGCACGCATTCCGACAATCAGACGCACCTGGGCTGGTTCGGTTCGTTCCAGGAAGTGGACGGACGCAAGCTGGTGGTGGTGGTGCTGCTGACGGGCGGCCGGCCGATTAACGGTCCGGTGGCGTCCGGCGTGGCCGGCGAAGTCTACCGGAACCTGTCGAAGGCGAAGTACTTCTCGCGGGCGCCGATCGTGCCCTTTACTCCCACGGCCGAAATGCTGGCGCGGATTCCGGGCTCGGAATAGGTTCGAGCGCCTTCACGCGGTCAAACAACGCGTACTTCAATTCATTCAAACCCTGGCCGGTGACACTGGAGATCGTGAAGAACTCCATGTTCCGGCCTTCGGCTTCTTTCCGGAGACTTGCGAGGCGTTCGGGGTCCTGGGCGGCGTCGAGCTTGGTGGCGACGACGATCATGGGCTTGGCGAGCATGTCCTCGCTGAAGGTGGCGAGCTCGGCGAGAATGGCGCGGAAGTCGTCGACGGGATCGCGGTGGCTGCCCTCGGAGACGTCGACCAGGTGCAGGAGCAGCTTGGTGCGTTCGATGTGCTTGAGGAAGCGCAGGCCGAGCCCTTTGCCTTCGTGGGCGCCTTCGATGATGCCGGGGATGTCGGCGATGACGAGCGTGCGCGGGTCCTCTTCGTTGAGGCGGACGACACCGAGGTTGGGCTCAAGCGTGGTGAACGGGTAGTCAGCGATCTTGGGGCGGGCGGCTGACAGACGCGAGATGAGCGTGGACTTGCCGGCGTTCGGGAAGCCGACGAGGCCGACGTCCGCGAGGAGTTTGAGCTCGAGGCGGAGGCGGCGTTCTTCGCCGGCAAAGCCTTGTTCGTGTTCGGTGGGCGCCTGGTGGGTGGGGGTGGCGAAGTGCTGGTTGCCCCGTCCGCCGCGGCCGCCTTTGGCGATGGTGAAGGTGTCGCCGAGGAACGCGAAGTCGTGGAGAGTTTCGCCGGTTTCGAAGTCGTAGACGACAGTGCCGACCGGGACCGGCAGTTTGATGGACTTCCCCTCTTTGCCGGTGCGCTGAGAGCCTTCGCCGTGGGCGCCGCGCTCCGCCTTATGTTCGGGGTTGAAGCGAAAGTGGAGCAGGGTATTGTGGTGGGGGGAAGCGACCATGATGACGTCGCCGCCACGGCCGCCGTCGCCGCCGCTGGGACCGCCCCGGGGGACGAACTTCTCACGGCGGAACGCCATGCAGCCATTGCCGCCGTCGCCGGCCTTCACGTAGATTTTGACTTCATCAATGAACATAAAGAAAAAGGGCCGCTGGGGTCAGCGGCCCTGAAAACGAAATGACTGAGCAAAAATATCGAGAAAAAACTTAAGCGGGGACAACGATGCTGACGAACTTGCCCATGCGGCCGCGGTCGCGGAATTCCACGACACCGGCGACGCGCGCGTAGAGCGTATCGTCCGAACCAACACCGACGTTTTCGCCGGCCTTAATCTTCGTGCCGCGCTGCCGGACGAGGATCGAGCCGCCGGTGACCAACTGGCCACTGAACCGCTTCACACCAAGACGCTGACCCTGAGAGTCGCGTCCGTTTCTAGAACTACCTGCGCCTTTTTTACTTGCCATGGTGGAATCCTCTTCTGCTTAGCCGACGATCGCGTCGACTTTCACCGTCGTGAAGTTTTGACGGTGGCCAATGGTGCGCTTGTACTGCTTCTTGCGCTTGAACTTGAAAACGATGATCTTGTCGGCGCGGCCGGCGCCCTGGATGGTGGCGGTGACCTTCGCACCCTTCACTTCATCGCCGGCGCGAACGCCGCCGTTGTCGCCAATGGCGAGCACGCGTCCCAATTCGATCTGGCTACCGGCATCGCCGGGAACCGTTTCTACATTCAACGTCTGGCCGGCTTCGACGCGGAACTGCTTCCCGCCGGTCTCAATCACTGCGTACATAACAGAATCCTCTGGTTTTCCCGCCCGGCCGAAAGGCCAGAGCCTGGGTTGGGGTTCGCGCCATGAACGCACGGGTTCAGGGTCAAGACACACGACTCCGCGAACCCTTTTAGTGTAGCGCATTCGAAAGGGTTTGCGCTAGTCAGAGTCCGGTGGCGGGGCGGACGAGGGCGCGCGAAGTTTCCGCGTCCGGGGGAAATTTGCCGGGAGAGCGGGCTAAATGATAGCAAACAGACGCTGGGGGACAGAGGGGTAACGTCCCCAAGGGCTACATGACGCCGGTGTAACGAAGTAGGGCGGCAATCATGAAAATGGCAATCACTCCGAAGATGAGGCGGAGGGGGAGCGGAAAATTTGGCATGTCGGGCTTGGCCATGCGTGGGAATGAGCAAGTAAGTGGCCAAAAGTTAACGGAGCCAGGGGGCGAGGAAAGCCGGGGCGAGGGCGCAGGCGAGGATGAGCCACGCGGCGGGCCGGGCCAGGTTGAGAGTGTAGCCGAAACCGAGACGTTGCTCCACCATGATGGCGGGATCGGCGGGGTTGGCGTAGAAAAGGCCGAGGTACCAGCATTCGTCGCGCGTGCCGTCGGAGGGCGGCTCGTCGTCGGAGCGGCGCTGGGCGTAGTGCCAACTGAGTCCGATCAGAACGAACGTGCCAAGGGTGAGGCCGATGAGCATGAGGCGGATGGGCAGGCCGCCGGTGAGCCCGAGCAACTGGAGGGACAACAGGAACAAGAGCGTGTTCACGAAGTAGAGAACGATGAGGAGGGTGCGCAGGGAGAAGTAGCGGCGGCGCGATTCGTGGGCGGCGGAGTCGCCCGCTGGGCTCACTTGGCGGGAGCGAGCGAGGGCGGCGCTTATGAGGATGAAGGCGGCGGTGAGCGAGAGCCCGAGGATGGGCAGGGCGGCGACGCTGCGGAAGGACTTGGCGGTCCAGCGGTCGGGTTGGCCGTCGAAGCCCCAGTGAACGGGGACGCGGTCGGGGAGGTCGGGCAGGCGGTCATTGAGCAGGTAGAGGGAGACGAGCGGCAGAACGGCGGGGAGGAGCCAAACGAGCCAGCCGCCGGGCAGGCGGGTGGAGCGGGTGGTGAGCGCGGCGGAGCGGACCGGGGAGGCAGGGACATGATGTGGACGCACTTCTTCGCGTGCCCACCAGAGACCCATGAAGTGGGCGAGGAGCATGACCAGGAAGCCGAGAAGGCTGAGCTTGGGCGCGGTGGCCCCGAGGAGGAGCGCTAGAGCGGTAGCCGAGCCGATGAAGAGGCCATAGCGCCGGGTGATGCGTCGGCCGGTGGCGGTGGCGGGAAAGGCGGGGTCGACTGTATAGCCGAAGAAGATACCGCGGCGCGAGAGGCGCGGCGTGAGCCAGAGCGCCAAGCTGATGACGAAGGTGGTGGCGAGCAGGACGAGCTGGTTCGGGTTCATCCGGAGACCTCAAGCGAGCGGTGGAGTTCGCGGGCGATCTCGTCGGGGGCGAGACCGGCGGCGCGGAGTTTGTTGACCCAGTCGCGCAAGCCGCGCAGGAGGCGGTCGCGTTCGGCGGGCTCGGGAGCGGGCGGGGTGTGACGGGGCGTGACGACGGCACCGCGGCCACGGCGGAGGTCGAGCCAGCCCTCGGCGGCGAGGGTGCGGTAGGCTTCGGCAACGGTGTTGAAGTGGACGCCGAGGTCGGTGGCGAGTTGGCGGACGGGAGGGAGCGAGTCGCCAGGCTGGAGCCGGTTCTCGCAGAGCGCGGTGCGGAGCCCGTCGGCGATCTGACGGTAGGCGGGAGTGGAGGAGGCGAGATCGATGGTGAGGACGGGCGGCACTGTCTGTATATTGTATGCATACTCTGTACAATTCAAGAGAAATTTCGTAAGTGTCTGAATGAGGATGAGTTAAGATCAGAATTGGCGTCCGACGGAAAGAATAGATGGGACTTGTCCCAGATGTGGGAAAGGGCGCACACCCTCGGCGTGACGTTTTTTCACACCAAACGTCGAATAGAAGTGTTGAATGGAGAAACCCGCGTAGCGCTCACCGGCCAAACCCGGCTGGCCGTGAACATGGATGAAGCCTCGCTCATCCGGGCGGCACAGGCTGGCGACCAGGACGCCTTCGAACGTCTCGTTCGAGGGTACGACCAAAGTGTGTTGAAACTGGCTTACAGCCTGCTTCGATCGGCCGATGACGCCCAAGACATTTACCAGGAAGCGTTTCTGCGGGTTCACAAGAACCTCCATCAATTCCGCTTCGACTGCAGCTTCCATACCTGGCTCTATCGCATCGTGACGAATCTGTGCCTGGACCTGCTGCGCAAGCGCAAGGTTCGCAAGGAAGAATCGAGCGTGGTGGAGACGGCCGAAGGGCCCCGCGACCGGGCGGAACTGACGGGTGACGCGCGAGCGAGCATGGACCCGCAGCGCGCGCTGGTGAGCGGGCAACTCCGGCAAAGAATCGACGCCGTGCTGGGCGACTTAACGCCGCGCGAGCGCATGGTTTTCGAGATGCGTCATTTTGAAGGAATGCGCCTGCGGGCCATCGGCGAGGTGCTGGGCACCTCGGAAGAAGCAGCAAAGAATTGTCTGTTCCGCGTCACGCAGAAGATGCGGGCTGCGCTGGGAGATTTCGTATGAAGTGCGAACAGGTTCGAGAGAATCTCTCGCTGATGCTGTATGGCGAGTTGTCGTTCACCGAAGAGGAAGCGCTGCAAAGCCACCTGTCGGAGTGTGCGGAATGCCAGGCGGCGTTAGCGTCCGAACAGCATTGGCATGAAGAACTGAGCGCGGTGGAACCGCCGGCGGATCTGTTGGTGAAGTGCCGTCAGGAATTGCGGGCGGCGCTGCCTTCGACGCCGCCTCCGGGGCCGATCGCACGTTTCTTCAGCGGTCTGAACTGGGGCATGGTGGCGAAGCCGGCGCTGGCCATGGGGCTGGTGGCGATTGGGTTCTTCGCGGCGCGGGCGCCGCTCTTTAACGGGCAGAGCGACGGGGGCGCCAATCTGGCGGCCGGCGGTACGGCGCGCGTGCGCTATGTGGAAGCCGACCCGTCGGGCAACGTGCGAATTGTGGTGGACGAGACGCGGCCGCGAGTGGTGTCCGGACGCGCGGACGACCCGAGTGTGCAGCGTTGGCTGCTGTCGGCGGCGCGGGAAGCAAACGACCCGGGTCTGCGAGCCGAGACGGTGGCGTTGTTACAGAACGGCGCCGATGCGGATGACGTGCGGCGGGTGCTGATGACGGCGCTCGAAAGCGATCCGAACGCCGGGGTGCGTTTGAAGGCCATTGAAGGCTTGCGGCGGCATGCGGGGAACGAAGCGATCCGGCAGACGCTGTTGCGCGTGCTGAATGCGGACGAGAATCCGGGAGTGCGGACGCAGGCGATCGACCTGTTGACCGATAGCGCGCCGCGGATGCTCGATCAGCAAACGGTGGGTACGCTGCAGCAATTGATGCGTCGCGAAGAGAACGGCTATATCCGTCAGCGCTGTGAGAAGGCGTTGCGGATGGCGAACGCTTCCGCGGAGATTTTCTAAAGACGATGCGCGGCTGGTGGTGGGTCCCGTTGCTAGTGGCGACCCGATTGGCCGCAGGTACGGACGGCATTGTCGCGGAAGGCGGATGGTGGAAGCAGGTTTCCGGCTTCCAGGCGGCCAGTGAAGGGGTGACTCGCCTCCACATTGTGACGCGCGGGCAAGTGCGCGTGCGCGGCGAACGCGGGTTGAACCGGATCACGGGTACCCTCACCAAGCGCGTGAAGGCGCCCAGCGCGACCGCGGCTAAGTCCCGCTTTGATCCGGTGGCCGTAGTGGTGCAGAACCAAGGCAGCGTGGTGATGCTCGAAGTGAGCGGCCAGTGGCTGGACTCTCCTGAACTGATCCTCGAAATTACCATTCCCAAATCCACGCGCCAGACGGCGATTCAGACGCGCTGGGGCGATGTGGAAGCGACCGACCTTGACGGCGCCGTGTTTGTCGAGAGCGGTGGCGGTGCGGTGCGTTTGGACGGCATCGGGCAGGACGCGATTGCCCGAACGGCCGGCGGCGAGATGCGGCTGGGGCGGATTGGCGGGTCCTTGAATGGCGCGACCGGTGGCGGGACGATTCGCGTGGACACGATTGGCGGGCGGGCGGAGTTTGCGACTGGTGGCGGCGAGATCTGGGTGCGTGAGGTGCGCGGGACGCTGCATGCGTCGACGGCGGGTGGCAGCATTCACGTGGAAAAGGCCGGCGGCGAGGTGGTGGCAAACTCAGGCGGTGGCTTGATCGAGGTGGCGCGCGCGGGCGGGCCGGTATCGGCGACGACGACGGGCGGCTCGATTGAAGTGGGCGCTGGGCAGAATGTACAGTGCGAATCCGGGCAGGGCACGATCCGGTTGAAGGGCGTGTCCGGAACGGTGCGCGCGACGACGGCGGACGGGATGATCCTGGCGGAGATTCCCGCCGGGGCACAGTTGAACCACTCGTTCCTCTCGGCGACCAAGGGTGACATTATCGTGTACCTGCCGTCGAATTTAGCAGTGACAGTGAGGGCGCGGACGGAGCCAAACGGGACGAGCGCGGGGCGAATTGTTTCGGAGTTTGAAGCGGTTCAAGGCCGGCGGGACCGGTATCGTTACGTGATGGCCGAGGGTCGCTTGAACGGCGGCGGGCCGGTGCTGGAACTGGCAGCGGTCGGTGGCACGATTCACTTACGCAGGCTCAAGTAACTCAAGCTCGGGAACTGTCCAACTTACTAACTGAGGGTCTTCTACGATGCAACGTCAACTTACTCGGCCGGCGGCGAACTTACTCCTGTGGGGCACGGTATTGGGGCTGGCCGGTCTCCCGGCGCACGCACAGCAGAATCCGCCCACGCCCCCGCGCGTGGTGCAGTTTTCGCCGGGCGGCGGGAGCTACCTGGGGATCGGCGTCCAGGATGTCGATGCTTCGCGGGCCAAGGAACTGAAGCTGAAAGAAGAGCGCGGCGTGGAGATCACGGCGGTGGAAGACGATTCGCCGGCCTCGCGGGCCGGCTTACGCAAGAGCGACGTGGTGCTTGAAATGAATGGGCAGCGCGTAGAAGGCGTGGAACAGTTTGTGCGCATGGTGCGTGAGACGCCGGTGGGGCGCGAAGTGAAGCTGACGGTGAGCCGGGGCGGGGACATCCAGGCGGTGGGGGCGAAGGTGGCCGCGCGCAAGAGCTGGACGATTAACGGCGAACGGGCGATCGTGCTGCCGTCGTTGCCGCCGCTGCCGCCGAACGGCGCTTCGGCGCCGCGGGTGACGATGCCGGACATGCCGCGGACGTATACGTCTTGGAAAAGCGGAGTGCTGGGCGTGGAGGCCGAAGGGCTCAAGGGCGGTCTGGCGGACTTCTTCGGCGTGAAGCAGGGCGTGCTGGTGCGTTCGGTGAGCAAGGGGACGCCGGCGGAGAAGGCGGGCCTGCGAGCGGGCGACGTGATTGTGCGGGTGAATGAGAAGCCGGTTGAGACGCCAGCCGACGTCGCGATGACGATGCGCGAACGCGGCGATAAGAAGACCGTGACCTTGACGGTGGTGCGCGACAAGCGCGAGATGACCGTCACGGTGACGCTCGAAGACGAAGAACAGGGCGCGGTGATGCCGCGCTCGCGCATGGTGGTGCGCGCGGTGGGCAGCGAGCCCGAGTTCTAGGCTTTCTTCTTCAGGCTGGCGACCAGATCCTTGGTGATCCCCAGGCCGCCCTGGCCTGCGATGAGACGGGCGAATTGCTGGTCCGCCATTTCCCGCAAGGTGCCGCTGGCCTGATCCTCCTCCCCGCCTAAGCCGCCTGTGGCGCGGGCTTCCTTCAACATCTGTTCAATGAGCACGGCTTCAAACTCAGTGGCCGCGGCGGCAATGCGTTCTGGCGTGTTCTTGCTCGCCAGGTCGTTCGAGGCAAAGCCGGACATGACGGGATTGAGAGCCACTTAGATCACCTCGAGGTCGGCTTCGAGAGCCGAGGCGGCGCGCAGGTTTTGCAGGATGGCGATCACGTCGCGTGCGGTGGCGCCGATCGATTGGAGCGCGCGGACGAGTTCTTCGACCGTGGCTCCGCGTTTGAGCACGAGCGACTTGGCCTTTTCCTCCTTCACCTGAACGGTGGTGTTGGGAACGACGGTGGTCGCGCCCTGGCTAAGCGGCGCCGGCTGACTGACGTCGTAGGTAGTTTGGATCTCGATGCTGAGCGCGCCGTGCATGATCGCGACCGGCGAGATCTTGACCTCCTTGCCCATCACGATGGTGCCGGTGCGTTCGTTGACGACGATGCGCGCGGTGCGATCGGCGAGCACGGTGAGACTCTCGATGGCGGCCATGAACTCGACGGGGCGGCCGGCGTAGTCGGGCGGAGTTTCCACCCGGATGGAGCCGGAGCTTTCGGGCGTGGCGCGGCCGGCGCCGAAGCGTTCGTTGATGGTGGCGGCGATGCGGGCCGAGGTGGTGAAGTCGGCTTGGCGCAGCTGGAGCCTGACCGTGGGTCCGAGAGCAACGGTGGGGGCGGGCCGCTCGACGAGCGCTCCACCAGGAACGCGTCCGGCCGTGGGGTGATTGAGCGAGGCGCTGGCCCCGGCGCCTTTGGCGACGAAGCCGCCGGTGACGACCGAGCCCTGGGCAACCGCATAAATCTGTCCGTCGAGTCCGCGCAGCGGCGTGGCGAGCAGAATGCCGCCCTGGAGATTGGTGGCGTCGCCGATGGCGGCGGCGGTGAGGTCGATGCGCTGGCCCGGCTGCGCGAAGGGGGGCAGGTTCGCCGTAATCATGACGGCGGCCATGTTCCGCACCAGCACGGCGGTGGGGCTGACCTGGACGCCCATGCGATCCAGCATGTTGGCGAGCGTCTGCGTCGAGAAGAAGGTCTGGCGTTTGTCGCCTGTGCCTTGCAAGCCCACGACTAAGCCATAGCCGATCAACTGATTCTCGCGGACTCCTTCGACGGCGATCAGTTCTTTGATGCGCGTGGCGGTGGGGGCGGGCGACGCCGCCAGCCACACCAACAGGGCGGTGGTCAGAATGGCAACACTCCGAGTAAGAGGCGATAGAGAATGTTCGGCCGCCGCACGACGTCTTCGACCACGCCCTTGCCGGCGACGCGGATTTCGAGTTGGGCGATGCGGTCTGAACGGATCAGGTTGGTGGGCGAGAGATCGTTCCATCGAACGACGCCGCGCACGGTGACCGTTTGACGTTCCGAGTTGACGGCGACCTGCTTGGTACCTTCGACCACGAGGTCGCCATTGGGCAGCACTTCCGTGACGCGGGCGGAGAGCGACGTGGAGAGGGTGTTGGTTCGGCTGGTTTCCCCTTGTCCCTGAAGCTGCGACTGGCCGTTCATGCCGGCCAGACTGGCCAGGGCCCCGGCGGCCTTGGTGGGGCCGGCGAGCGACGAGATGCTCGCATTCGCCGAGCTTTTGCGCGTGGCCGTGGTAACGCCCTTGTTAACGGCGGAGGCGCTATCCTGCACGACGATGGTGACGATGTCGCCGGGCCGGCTGGCGCGAAAGTCGCGCGCCAGGTCGCCCAGGCGGCTGCCCGGGACGAAGCTCGAGCCGGGCGAGAGCGGGGCGGGCGGATCCACCTGTCGGGCGGCGGCGATGTGGGCTTCGAGCGGCGTGGGCACGGGCTCGCGCTTCTTCTTCGCGAAGGCGACGCTCAGAGTGAGGAGCAAAATCAGACTAATGCGCAACAGCGGGATCCTCCGGAGGATGTTCGAGGGGTGGAAGCAGAACGGCGCGCCCGGGCGCGGTGACTTTGGACGGGAAGCGTCGGCCGTTAAGCGGGTTCTTGAGCAGGACGGTGTCACCCACGCGCCCGGGCGATTCCGCGCGGGCGGTGAGGGTGGCTTCGCCGGGCAGCGCGACGGCGACTTCGTCCCCGCGCTCGATGTCGCGCTGGGGCGCTAGCAAATGGGGAAGGACGGGCAGGTGCGCGGGCAGGGCGCGCCGGAGGCGGCGGCCGAGTAGAGGGGCGGAGTCTGCGAGCGGGGGGATCCAGCCGGCGTACTCGGCGACCTCTTTTTGTTCGAGGTCGTCAGGCGTGAGCAGTTGGCCGGCTTCGAGGTCGCGCCGTGCCATGACGACGGGTCGCGTGACGGCGATCCGGGCGCGCACCCATACGGGAAGCGATCGGCCGAACTCCGTGCGCAGACGTCCGCGCCAGACGACGATGGGGACGCCGGGCTGACGCGGCAGCGGTGGCAAGGTCTTGGCGGCGAACTCAAGCTGACCGGGTGGCGCTTCATTCGGGCCGTAGCCGAGTAGCTCAATCTGGGCTTGAGGGAGCGCGGCGGCCAGGGCGGTCAGGACGGCCTCGCGGGGCAGGGCCGTGACGAGGCGGGTGAGACAGAGTCCGCTGGCGGGGACGGCCGCCGGGGTGACGTCGACGCCGTGTTGCCGGGCCAAGCGGGTCAGATCGCCCGCGCTGAGCCAGCGGGTGACGCCGGGCACGGGAGCCCAGCCCAAGCGGAGGCCGGGCGAGAGGCTGCCGAAGGCCGGAATGACGGGGGCGAGGTCCTGCGGGGTGATTTGTTCGCCGCGAACCTGGACGCAGGAGGCGGCCAACAATGCGCTGGCCAATGGTCCGGCGATCAGGAGGCTAGCGAGCCACATTGTTCACCTGTTGATACATTTCGTCGGCGGCCTTCACGACCTTGGTGTTCGCTTCGTACGCGCGTTGGCTGACGATCATGCTGATGAACTCTTCCACCACGTTCACGTTCGAGTTCTCGACGTAGCCCTGGAGCAGCGCGCCGAGCCCCTCCTGGCCAGCGGGGTTGCCGACGACAGCCTCGCCGCTGGCGTCGGTGGGCGCATAGAGATTGCGGCCGAGGCTGTTCAAGCCGGCGGGGTTGACGAAGTTGGCCAACTGAATCTGTCCGGCGACTTGCGAGGCGGCTTGACCGGGCAGGTTATAGCTGACGGTGCCGTCGGCGGCGATCGTGATCGACTGGGCTTCGGGAGGCACGGTGATCTGCGGCTCGAGCGGGTCGCCGTCCTGGGTGACGATGTTCCCGTCGCGATCCAGGTGGAATTGTCCGCCGCGCGTGAAGGCGACCTCACCCGTCGGACGGCGAATCTGGAAGAAGCCTTTGCCCTGCACGACCAGGTCGAGCGAGTTGCCGGTGAGCTGGAAGCTGCCCTGCTCAAAGATGATCGAGTTGGATGAGGCGCGCGCACCCAAGCCCAATTGCAAGCCGGTAGGGATGACCGTTTGCGCCGTTGCGGCGGCACCGGGCTGGGCGAGGGTTTGGTAAAGCAGGTCCTGAAACTGCGTGCGCCGCATCTTGAAGCCGACGGTATTCGCGTTCGCCAGATTGTGGGCGATGTTGTCGATGTTGATCTGCTGGGCGACCATGCCGCTGCCAGCGCTATAAAGTGCTCGGATCATGAATTCCTTGGGTAACGGGACTTAACTGACTTTGGCGACTTCGTCGACGCTGCGGCGATTCATCTCGCCGCCGATCTGCAGAGCCTTCTGCAGACCTTCGAACTGGCGCATCACGTTGATCAGGCGCACGGCGGACTCGGCTGGGGTGACGTTGGCCGCTTCGAGTTTGCCTTGCTGGACCATGGCCCGCGTGGAGCGTGGAGCGACGACCGGCTGGTCGAGTGCGAAGTAGTTGCCGGAACGCTTTTGTAACTGCTGAGGCGCGGCGGGTTCGGCGATGAAGAGGCGGTTGACGACGGCGCCGTCCTGCCGAACGGTGCCGTCACGGCCGATCTCAATGGGCCGGCGCGGGTCGAGTTCAATCGGTTTGCCTTCGTTGCCGCGAACGACTTGGCCATCCTCGGTTTCGAGCCGCGACTGGCCGTTCGAGGCGGGGACGAGACGGAAGTGGCCGTCGCGGGTATAGAGCGGCGCGGCGCCGTCGCCGACGGTGAAGAAGCCGGGGCCTTCGAGGGCGACGTCGAGCGGCTGCCCGGTGGCGGTGAAAGCGCCTTGCGTGAAGTCGGTCCAGCGGGAGTCGATGTCGGGCTGTTGGGTGGGATCGAACTCGCCGGTGGAAGAGTCGTAGGCGGCGTCGGCGGCGTAACGGCGGTAGAGCTCGCGATCGGCTTTGTAGCCGGTGGAATTGGCGTTCGCCAAGTTATTGGCCAGGAGATCGAGGGCTTCTACGCGAGACCGAATGCCGGCGGCGGCCGTCGAAGTGAGCGCATCCATACGCGAGGCTCTATGCAATTGTCGTGCCGAAGGTCGCGCGCACTTTGGCCACGAAACTGCATCATCGGCGCCGTGCCTGATGTAAACACCCTCGCCCGGCCCGCTGATGCAATGGCGGCGCTTCCGGCGTCCAAGGACCAAGGCAAACGCGGCGCCGCCGGCCGATTTACGGGCGAATTCAAGAAGTTTTTGACTGCGTCGGACGAGTCTGCGCCCGCCGCGGGGGCCAAGGAAAAGCCCGAAAACAAGAAAGGGGATTCCCAATCCGCAACCGCGTATCCGTTTTGGGTTCCGAATTGGAACACGATCTCGGCCGGGAAAGCCGATGCGGTTCCACTCACCGGTGACGGACCGATGGCAGATGGCAAGATGTTGGCGGCTGCGCCATGGGCGGCGACGGCCTCGAGTGGGTTAGGGCGCGGAACGGCAATGGAAGGCATTCGCCAGCGCTTGGCCAGTGGGTCAGGGGCCAGTGACTCAGGGGCCAGTGACTCAGGGGCCAGTGACTCAGGGGCTATGGACCCTTTGTCCGGTGGGCCAGTGCTTAGTGGGCCAGTCCTTGCCAAGATTGGGCCGGTGCCGGGATCGAGCGCTACTGAGGTCGCTGGCGTTGCCGCCAGCTTGCCAGCCCCGCCCGCGATGGCAACCGGGGCGATCGCAAACCGAAAGGAGCTCACTTCGCTGCCCTCCAATCCCTCATCGCCCGAGACGGGCGCTTCTTCAATGAATCTCGAGGCGCTCCACGTGGCGAAGGCCTCGACCGAGGCAGGAGAGGGCAAGGGCCTCGAGCTGGACCCGGAAGAATGGGAGGCGACGGACGGGAAGGAGGATCTGACGGTCGGGCTCGCGGCGCGGTTGGAGGAGCCCGGGCCGCCCGCCCACGCGGCAGGCGTGCGGGGACATCCGTCGCTCGACACCGGGCCGCGGACGATCGGGAATCCTGCCCCGAGCTTACCGTCAGAGAGTCGCCATCAAGCGAACGCCGGGCCGCCAAGTGCTGTGGTGCCAACTGCGGTGGGCTTTGAGGGGGCGCGCGTCACTCGCCAGGCGGTGCCGGAGCACCCGGTGTCCTTTGTGGCGCGGCTGACGGCGAATGACCGCGAGCCATCCGGAGAACTACTCGCCGCGGAAACGGCGCCCGTTCGGGCCCCAGCGCCATCCGAAGGCGGGCGCGAGGTGGGAAATGAATCCGGCGGGTCTCCGGCGGAGCATCAGACGCCCCATGAGTTTGCGCGAGAGACCGCGCAGGCCCGAGGGGCGGTGACTCCGCCAACCGGTCAGGCTGGGCTGCCGGAGAATCGGTATGACCGTTTGACGGACTGGCGCCGGGAGCTTGCCGACGGGCGGCGCGAGAATGCGGCAACCGCAGCGGCGGAGGTGAGGGAACCGAACTGGGTAGTCCCGTCAACTGTCCCTTCCGCGGCTGACATCAGCTCGGGACCGGCGGCCGACCCGTCTCCGGTGCCGACCGCCGCGGAGGTGGTGCTACCCGATCTTCCGGCGGAACGGCTCACCGCTCCGCCACGCGAACTGGTGCTGACGATTCCGTCGGGCGACAACGACGGCTTGGTGGCGAGCGTACATGTGAAGGACGCCAATGGCGCCGTGGAGATTGCGGTGCGCACGCCGGATAGCCAGTTGTCGAACTCGCTGCAGGAGGGGCTGCCGGATCTGGTGAGCCGCCTGGAGACTCCGGGCTTTGACGCAAGCGCCTCCCGGGGGGATCCAGGCGACCATCAACCGACCGACTGGAGCGGGGCGCAGGAACGCGACCGCCCCTCGCAGGAGGAACGGCGCGGGCAGCCTCGGCAACGTCAGCAGGAGCGGCGCGCTCGTTGGCAGGCCGCGCTGGGCGCGACTGCTTCGGTTTAGGAATAACGAAAGGAACTCGATGATCAACCCATTGGCCACCGATGGCACGGGCCGCAATGAGGGCTCGTCCTCCTCTTCGCAATCGAACACGATTACGAAAGATCCACTGGCGAACAAAGAAGTTTTTCTGAGTTTGCTGGTGGCACAAATCAAGAACCAGGACCCGATGAATCCGACGGACAGCGTGCAGTTCCTGACGCAGCTATCGCAATTTACTCAGACTGAACAGACGCTGGGAATTCGCGAGGACTTGAAGGCAATTAAGTCCGCCATCGAAGCGTTGGGTCCCACGACTCGCTCGTAAGTCCTGTAAGTGCTTTCATCTTCTATTTACTAACGAAAGAGAGACTGATGTTTACTTCCTTTTCTACTGCCCTTTCCGCCTTAGGCTCCCATTCGACCGCAGTCGATGTGGTGGCCAATAACTTGGCGAACCTGAATACTTCCGGCTTCAAGGCGAGCGCCCTTTCCTTCTATGACCTAGTGTCAGAGTCCTTCGGTCAGGGCGATACCCAGATTGGTTTCGGTGTGGCTCGCCCGGTGACGGTGCGCCAGTTCACGCAAGGAGCGATCCAGGCGTCGAATGGTCCGCTGGACGCGGCTATCCAAGGCGACGGCTTCATGATCATCCGCACGGCGGCTGACGGGTTGTTGTACACGCGCGGCGGCCGGCTGACGGTGGATAGCGCCGGCAATCTGTTGACGGGCAAGGGCGAGAAGGTGCAGGGCTGGGCCGAGCAGAACGGCGTGCTGTCGACCAACGGGCCGATCGGCTCGATTGTGGTGCCGGTGGGTACGATCCGGCCTCCGAAGGCGACGACGAGTTTTGACTTCGACATGAATCTGAATGCGGCGGCGAGCGCTGGCCCGCCGCCTGATACGTTCTCGCAATCGATTCAGGTGTATGACTCGCTGGGCAGTCCGGTGGTGGCGACGGTGAACCTGACGAAGAGTACAACGGCGAACTCGTGGGACTATTCGATCTCGGTGCCCGACTCGGCCGTGACGACACCGGTGACTCCAGTGACCGGGACGTTGACGTTTGACACGGCCGGCCGTCTCACGTCGCCTTCGGTGACCGATCCGCAGCCGGCGATTTCGATTACGGGCCTGGTGTCGGGCGCGGAGCCTCTGAATCTGACCTGGAACCTATTTGACGGTGCGACGCCGCGTGTCACGCAATATGCGGCGAACTCGGCGGTGGCGGCGAACTCGCAGAATGGCGCGGCCGCGTCGCAGCTCACGCAAGTTCGCCTGGCGGATGGTGGGCGGGTGGTGGCCATTTATTCGAATGGTCAGCAGCAAGTGGTGGGTCAGTTAGCGATGGCTTCGATCCGGAATCCGGAGAGCTTACTCGCGGTGGGCGATAACAACTTCCAGTTGAGTGCGCGGACGGCACTGCCGGCGATCGGTGAACCGAATACGGGTAGCCGAGGTCAGATCTTAGGCGGCGCACTGGAAAGCTCGACGACCGACATTGCGCGGGAATTTACTAACTTGATCGTCTTACAACGCGGTTACCAGGCGAATACACGGGTGGTGACGACGGTAGATGAAATGAGTCAGGAGACGATCAACCTCAAGCGCTAATCCTCTTCTCGATGTAAGCCGATAGACAGGTGGCGGAAGCGATGGATCATCTGAAGGAAATCGAGCATTTCGCGGAGATCCCGATGGATGTGGAAGCGGAGCTCGACCGCAAGACACTCACCGTCAGCCAGATTCTGGAATTGGAGGCTGGTTCGGTGATCAAGCTTAAACGCTCCGCCGGCGAGAACATCGATTTGCTGATCGGTGGCTCGCTGGTGGCCGTGGGCGAAATTGTGGTCCTGCAAGAGATGATGGGCGTGCGCATCACCGACTTCCGCCAAGAGACTTACTGAGGAGAGTGAATTTGGAACTGACGCGCGAGATCGCGGCCGTAGTCCTGGTGCTGGGGCTGCTGGTGGCGTCCTTGCAATTACTTCGACGCTATCGCGTGCCGCGTGGGCCGGAAGGCCAGGCGTTGCGGTCGCTTTCGCAGGTTCGCCTCTCAGCAAACCTGGTGGTCCATGTGATCGAGTGTTCGGGCGAGCGCTATCTGTTGGCCGAACAGAAGTCGGGTTGTGCGTTGCTGCGGTTGTCGACGCCGGAGAAGGCATGCTAGTTCTGGCGGCGTCCGAACTGCGGCTCACCACGCCGCTCGAAATTGTCGTCGTCCTCTCGCTGCTCGCTTTGTTGCCCGCGGCGATCGCAAGCCTCACACCATTTCTGCGCATTACCCTGGTTCTGCATTTTCTCCGGCAGGCGTTGGGTACACAGACGGCGCCATCGAACCCGGTGCTGCTGGGACTGGCGGTCTTTCTGACGATGCTGGTCGTGCAGCCGACCACTCGCGAGTTACAAGTGAAAGCGCTAGGTCCGTACAGCCGGAATGAGATGACGCTGACGCAGGCGCTTGAAGCGGCGCATGATCCGCTCCATCAGTTTCTGCTGCGCTTTGCCCGGGAGAAAGACATCCAGTTGTTTCTTGAGCTCACCAAGACGCCAGCGCCGAAGCGACCGCAGGAAGTGGAGTTACGGGTTCTGATGCCGGCTTACGTACTGTCGGAATTGCGAGCCGGCTTTCAGATTGGCGCGGTGTTGTTCCTGCCGTTTCTGGTGATCGATCTGATTGTGGCTTCGGTGACGCTCTCGATCGGCATGGTGCAGTTGCCGCCGGTGATGGTGGCCGCGCCCTTCAAGATCTTACTCTTCGTGTTAGTCGATGGCTGGAATCTGGTGATTGGTTCACTGGTCAGGAGTTTTCAGGGATGACTGCACAGATGGGAGCCGAGTTGATTCGGCAAGCATTGTGGACGGCGATGTGGGTGAGTTTGCCGCTGTTGGGCGTGGCGCTGGTGGCGGGCATCGTGATCGGCCTGGTGCAACTGGTGACCTCGATCCAGGACCCGGGCTTTGGTACGGTGCCACGGCTGGGCGCATTTCTGGGCGCCATGGTCGTATTTCTGCCCTGGATG
This sequence comes from Bryobacteraceae bacterium, assembly GCA_044226365.1. Lineage (GTDB taxonomy): Bacteria > Acidobacteriota > Terriglobia > Bryobacterales > Bryobacteraceae > JALHNI01. The sequence continues at coordinate 33,537 of JBGAHE010000020.1, read as the reverse complement.
TTTGTCGAGTTGATGAGCTACACGACGAAGCTATTTTCCGATCTGGCTCGCTATGCCCGTTGACGCTTCGTTCGCGTTGCGACTGCCGGGCGAGGCAACGGCGGCGTGGCCGCTGGCGAGCGCGTTCCTCATCTGCTTGGTACGGTTGGGCGGGCTCTTTGTGTTCTTTCCTTGGCCGGGCGGGAAGGCGACGTCGGCGGTGCCGCGGGTGTTCCTGACGGTAGCGGTGTCGGCGTCGTTGGCGCCTCGGATTGAGGCCGGCCCGTTACTCGCGAATGCCGGGACAATGACACAGGTGCTGCTGGGAGAAGCGGCGTTGGGCTTTAGCGCCGGCCTGGTGTTGCTGTTCATGATGGAGGCGCTGGGCTTTGCGGGCCACATGATTGGGATGCAGGCCGGCTTCAGCTACGCCTCTTCGATCGATCCGACGACCGAGGCCGACTCGGCCATCATCCCGGTGATGATTCAGTGGCTGGGAAATGTACTTTTCTTTGTGGGCGGATTCGACCGCTGGCTGATGCGGGCGATGGTGACCAGCCTGGACCGTATTCCGCCGGGCGCCTGGCAGTTGAGTGGCGGTTCGTTTGAGATGGTGACGCGGCTGCTCTCGGACGCGTTGGCGTTGGGAGTAAGACTGGCCTTGCCGGTGGCGGGGTTTCTGCTCTTAGTGGATCTGACGTTGGCGGTGGTCGGGCGACTGAATGCTCAATTCCCGCTATTGAACATGGCGTTTCCCTTGAAGACGGGGCTCGCAGCGCTATCGTTGGGGGCGACGATCGGGCTCGTGCCCGGGAACTACGCGCGACTGATGGAGATGGCCGGGGAAGCCTTGGGAGGCGTGCTGCGCTGGCCGTAGGCGCCGTTTGAGCCATGGCAGAGCAAGGCCGTACCGAGAAACCGACTCCTCAACGCCTGAAGAAGGCACGCGAGCAGGGCCGTTATGTTGCGAGCCGCGAGTTGATTTCCTCGCTCGAGTTTCTGGCCGCGATCTATGTGCTGACCCACTTTGGACCGGATTGGTTTCTCGGCTTGCGCGCGCGCATGGGTGCTTGGATCGAACTGGCCTTTCGTTCGCCGGAACTCACGGCGAATGACTTCACCCGGCTCGGTCGCGACTTGATCGTGCAGGACTTGGGTCCGGTGTGGGTGTCGGGTTTGGGACTGGTCTTGGTGGCCTTGGCCGCTCAGATGGCGACCACGCAGTTCGGCCTCGCGACGGCAAATCTGGCGCCGCAACTGAACCGACTGAATCCGATGAGCCGGCTGAAGGAGTATCCGGCGCAGGCGGCGCGGCAACTCGGACAGGCGCTGTTGGTGCTGGGGCTGGCGGGACTCGCGCTGTACTTAGTCGCGATGCACAAGTACCCGCTGATGCTGAGTTGGGGACGGGGCGGCGTGGCTTCTGGCTTAAGTGGCTTTGCGGCGACCGCGGGCGACCTACTCCAGAAGGGGGCATACCTGTTTGCGATGTTGGGGGCGGTGGATCTGGTGCGGGTCTATCGGCGTTATCAGAACGAACTGATGATGACCAAGCAAGAGAGCAAGGAAGAGATGAAGGACGCCGAGGGCAGTCCGGAGGTCAAGCGCAAACTGCGGCGGATGCAGCGCGACCGCTCGCGCCGCCGGATGATGGCGGACGTCGAACGCGCCTCGGCCATCATTACGAATCCGACGCACTACGCGGTGGCGATCCGGTTCGACTTGGCGACGATGGCGGCGCCGAAGGTAGTGGGGAAAGGCAAGAACTTCCTGGCGCGCCGCATTCGCGAGCGGGCCGCGGCGAAGGGAATCCCGATTGTCGAGAATCCTCCGCTGGCGCGCGCTTTGTATGCCTCGGTGGCGGTGGGTCAGGAGATTCCGGCTCACCTTTATCGCGCGGTGGCCGAGATCCTGGCCTATATCTATCGCCTGATGGGCGGAAAGTTACCGAACTAATCGATGGCTGAAGCAACTCTCAAACTCGCCTCCCCGGGCTGGCAGCCGCTGCGCTGGCGCGAAGCCGCGATTCCGCTCGCGGTGCTGGGGATCGTCCTGGCGATGATCGTACCGCTGCCTGCGCTGGTGGTGGATCTGTTGATCAGTGCCAACATCTCGATCTCGGTCGTGGTGCTGATGGTGGCGATGTACATTCGCCGACCGGCGGAGTTTAGTCTGTTTCCGACCACGCTGCTGCTGTTGACGCTGTTTCGTCTCGCGCTGAACGTCTCCTCGTCGCGCTTGATCTTGATGAACGGGAATCGGGGCACGGCCGCGGCGGGCGGTGTGATCGAAGCTTTCGGCAACTTCGTCGTGGGCGGCAACTTCGTGATCGGACTGGTGATTTTCCTGGTGCTGATTGCCATTCAATACGTGGTGATCAATCACGGCGCGGTGCGCATTTCCGAAGTGACGGCGCGCTTTACGTTGGACGCCTTGCCGGGCAAGCAGATGTCGATCGACTCGGACTTGAGCGCCGGCCTGATCGATGAGACGGAGGCCAAGCAGCGACGGAAGCAACTGACGGCCGAAGCGGAGTTTTACGGATCAATGGACGGTGCCTCGCGCTTCACCCAGCGCGATGCGGTCGCGAGCATTCTGATCACTCTGATCAACATCGTGGCGGGATTCTTGATCGGTGTCCTGCAACTGGATATGGACCTGGTGCGGGCGCTCAAGACCTATACGGTACTGACGATTGGGGATGGTCTGGTGACAGTGATTCCGGCGTTGATGGTGTCGGTCTCCGGCGGCCTGATTGTGACCCGCGCCTCGGGTGAACTCGAGTTAGGGGAACAGTTTGAGCAGCAGTTACTGGCGAACGAACAACCGCTATGGTTGGCGAGCGGCATCCTGCTGGCGCTGGCGGCGTTTCCCGGATTGCCGAAGATACCCTTCTTTCTGCTGAGCGGCGGTTTGGGCGCGATGGCCTGGAAGTTGCGACAGAAAAATGGCGCTGCCGAAGAATTGGCAGCGAAGCCAGCCGCTTCCTCGGCACCGGCGAAGGAGAATGTCGAGCAGTTACTCAAAGTGGAGCCGCTCGCCGTCGAGGTTGGCTTGGGCCTGGTGCGGCTGGTGGAGGGTGGCGCGAACTCCCCGCTGCTGCGTCGCATTGCGGGCATCCGGCGGCAGTTGGCCGGGGATCTGGGTTACTTGTTGCCTCCGGTTCGGGTTACCGATAACTTGAGCCTGCGTTCGCGGGAGTACGTGGTACTGCTGAAGGGGACGGAGATTGCACGCTTCGATCTGCCGGCGGGAATGGATCTGGCGATCTCGAGCGCCCTGGGCCGCAGTTCCGACGCCGGACCAGTGCCGGGGCCGGCCGGTGGGCAGCCCACGCGTGACCCGGCATTCGGCATGGCGGCCTGGTGGATTCCAACGGCGCAGGCGGAGGCCGCGCGCGCGGCCGGCTTCACCGTGGTGGACGCGGTGAGCGTGCTCGGTACGCACTTAGGCGAACTGATTCGCCGTTACGCGCACGAGTTACTGTCGCGGCAGGACGTGAAGGCGCTGCTCGATCGCGTGTCACTCGATAACCCGAAGGCGGTGGAGGATTTGGTCCCCAAATTGCTCCCCATGTCGACGGTGCAAAAGGTGTTACAGAACTTACTGCGCGAGCGTGTTTCGATTCGGGACGCGAGTTCCATTATGGAGGCGCTGGGCGAGGCCGCGAATGCAACTCGGAACATGGTGTTACTGACCGAGTACGTTCGTCAGACTTTGCGGCGCGCGGTCGTGAAGCCTTATGTAACTCCGAAGAACGAGTTACCGGTTTGGATGTTCGATCCGGGAACGGAACAGGCGCTCGAAGGGGCGGTGGAGCATGGCGAGCAGACCAGCCATCTGAATCTGGCGCCAGCGCGGATTCGCGACTTACTGGACCGGCTGACGCGGGTGTCGCCGAGTCCGGACGTGCCGGTGGTGGTGCTGGTGAGTGCGCAGGTGCGGTTCTTCCTGCGGCAGATGACCGAGGCGCTGCCCGGCCAGTTCGTCTTTCTGTCGCATGCCGAGATTCCGTCGGGTGTGAATGTGATCACTTTGGGAACGCTCTAGGAGACAGATGCGGATCAAATCCTACTTTTCAGGCACGGTGGAAGCGGCGATGGAGTTGGCCCGCCGCGAGTTAGGCGAAGACGCGGTGATTCTGAACTCGCGTCCGACGCCCGCCGAGGCGAGGCATCTGGGGAACTATGAGGTGGTATTCGGGATCGATGACCGGCCGGCTACGGCCGCGTCGACGCCGCCGGCCGGGCCGAGCGCGCCGGCGGAGGACCGCGGCCATCGCTTTGAGATCTTAGAGGGTGAGATTGTCGCGCTGCGGCAGGAGTTGCGCAAGATCTCGCGGGGCGCGCTGGCGCCAGCTTTGTGGCGCGGCGACGATGCAGCGGCGAACTCGGCTAGCCGTCGTCAGGACGAACAGGAACTGACCGAATTTCTGATTCGCCGCGACCTGCCCGAGCGGGCAGCCCGGGAACTGGTGCGGCGCGGGCAGGAGCAGTGCCGGGCAGGCGTACCGATTCGTCCGTTTCCCCGTGTGAGTGCGCAGCCAGCGGGCGGCCTTTTCGGGCAGGGAAGCGGCGTGTTTCCGGCGCAGCCGGGCGTGCTGGCGGAGACGTTCGCGGAGACGAGTCCGCTGGCGGCCGCGGTGCTCGATCAACTGGCGCGGGTACTGCGGATCGATGCGAGCCTGGGCCGTCCGAAGGCGACCAGCAAAGTGGTGGCGCTGGTGGGCGCGCCGGGCGTCGGCAAAACGACGACGCTGGTGAAGCTGGCGGCGCATTACGGCTTGCGGACGCGCCGGCCGGCGCACATCATCTCGACGGATAACCTGCGGGTGGGTGCCGCCGAGCAATTGCGCTCCTATGCCGCGATTTTGGGCGTGGGTTTCGACTTGGCGGAAACGGCTTCGGCACTCGGGCAACTGCTGAACGAACACGCCAACAAGGAACTGATCTTGATCGATACGCCCGGGCTGGGCCCGGGACAGATGGCGGACGGTGCGTCGCTGGCGCGGTTCTTCAGCAGCGATCCGCGGGTGGATTGCCACTTGGTGGTGCCGGCTTACCAGAAGGGCACGGACGTGGCGCGACTGCTGGATCGTTTTCATGAGTACGGGGCGACGAAGGTAATCCTGACGCGGCTGGACGAGACGGAGGCGATCGGCGGCCTTTTGCTGGCGCTGGACGAAGCCGAGGCCAGGGTGTCCTATCTGGCGATGGGGCAGACGATCCCCGAGGATCTCGAACCGGCCACCGTGCCGCGGCTGCTGGACCTGATGGTAGGCGACCCGCCGATGGGCGCGTTTCTCGAGAGCGCGCGGCGCCGGCAAACGGCGACGGCTTCGTAAGGGCACAAGGAAGTGAGAGGAATGGCGAGAGGCTTGGGGCGATATACGGAAGAGTTGGACCTGGATACGCTGGCGGTGATCGAACCGGCAGCGGCGGATGAGCCGGGCGAGACCGGCACAAAATGGACGCTGACGCCCGCGGAACGGGAGCAGCGGATTCTTGAGCATTTGCCGCAAGTCCGTCTGATTGCGCGGCGCATTCATGAACGGCTGCCGGAAAGCGTCAGCATCGATGACCTGATCTCGACGGGCATCGTGGGCCTGATCTCGGCCATCGACCGCTTCGATCCGATGCACCAGGTGAAGTTGAAGACCTATGCCGAGTACAAAATCCGGGGAGCGATCCTGGATAGCCTGCGCGGGCTCGACTGGGCACCGCGACAGCAGCGGAAGCGCGCTAAGCAGATTGAAGCGGCCATTGCGGCGGCCGAACAGCGGCTGCACCGGGCTCCGTCCGAGGAAGAGATTGCGGCGCAGTTGGGCGTGTCGATGGCGGAGTATCACGAGTGGCTGGTGGACATTCGCGGCGTGAACCTGGGAAGCCTGGAGGCGAGTTCCGGCGATGACGACGGGCGCGACCTGCTCAAGTACATCTCGGACAAGGAAGAGAACTGGCCTTCGCGCGTGGTGGAGCGCGCGGAACTGGAGCGGCTGCTGGTGGAAGCGATTGACCGGATGCCGCCGGTGGAGAAGATGGTGCTGAGCCTGTACTACCAGGAGGAACTGACGCTGCGGGAGATCGCGAAAGTGGTGGGGTTGCACGAGTCGCGGATCTCGCAATTGAAGTCGCAGGCCTTGTTGCGGCTGCGGACGCACCTGGAGAAGTGCTGGCCGATGAAGCGCGGGCAGGTCTAACGGATGGTGGATCGGCAACGCTGGTTATTCGAACAATTCGCGGCGAAGTTCGCTGCAGTGACCGGGTCCATGCTGGGCTCGGAGGTGACGGCGACGCTCGACTCGCAGTCGGCCCAAGTCGGAGCGGACCTGCTGAGTTGGGAGCAAAGCTTCGACGCCGGCGAAGGGCGCCTGACAATCGCCGCTCCGGAGGTCAGTTGGGAGCGGATTGGCGGCGAGGCGCTGAAGGCGGCGGGCGTCGACGAACTCGATCGGGACAGCGTCCGCGGCACGTATCTCGAACTGCTGAGCCAAGGCTTGTCGGGGGTGGCGTCGGAGATCGGCGCGCTGCTGGGCAAGAACATTTCGGCGACCAACGGTGCGGAGAAGTCCGGGCAGGTGTCGCAAGCGATTCGCGTGGTGGTGAACGGCGAGCCGGTGTTGCTGTTTGCCGGGGTGGAGGCGGCCCTGGTGGCGCTGCTGGCGGCCGCGGACGCGCCACCGGCGCCGCCTCCGGCGCCAGCCGCTGCCGACGACCCGACCGAACACGTCGAGAATTCGAAGACGCTCGGGCTACTCATGGACGTCGAGTTGCCGGTGAGCGTGAGCTTCGGCCGGGCCAGCGTACCGCTGAAGGACGTGATCAAGCTGACGTCGGGTTCCGTGGTAGAACTCAACCGCGGCGTCGCGGAGCCGGTGGAACTCATCGTGAACAACTGCGTGATTGCGCGCGGCGAAGTGGTGGTGGTGGAGGGGAACTACGGGGTGCGGATTCAACAGATCATCAGCCCTCGAGAAAGGCTGCGGACGCTGAGCTAGATCATGCTGACGCTCGGAATTTTTGGTTTTGTGGCGTTGTTGGCCCTGGCCGGCGCCGGAGTGGTGGGTTGGCTGGTGACGCGCCTGTCCGAACGGGTGACGGCGCTGGAAAAGCAGAATCGGACGCTGGCGCTCGAATGCCGGACGCTGCATCAGCGGATGGATTTACTGCCGCCGGTTCCCCCGGCCGAAGCGGCGCCGCCGGCGATGCCGATCAATCTGACGATTGAGACGGGAATGAACCTGAACAAGCGGGTGCAGATTCTCCGGCTGAACCGCCGGGGAGAATCGCCGGCGCACATCGCCAGTGTGCTGCACTTGCCGCTGGCCCAGGTGGAACTGGTGCTGAAACTACAACGGCAGGAAGCCGAAGGCCCCCTGCCGTCGCAACAAGCGGGTTAGATCAGGCTTCGACGGTGACCGGGTTGGTGAGCTCGCCCAGCCCTTCGACGAAGACGGTGCAGACGTCGCCAGCGCGGAGGTAGCGCGGGGGCTTCCGCGCGAAGCCGACGCCGGGAGGCGTGCCGGTCGAAATGATGTCGCCGGGTTCGAGCGTGATGACCTTGGTCATGTATTCGAGCAGGGCGGGGATGTCGAAGATCAGTTCCTTGGTGCTGGAGTCCTGGAGGACTTCGTCGCCGATGCGGAGGCCGATGCGGAGGTTGTGCGGGTTGGCAATCTCGTCGGCGGTGACCAGCGTGGGGCCCATGGGGCAGAAGGTGTCGCAGGCTTTGCCCATCAACCACTGCGGCGAAGCGAGCTGCAGATCGCGCGCGGAGACGTCGTTGATGATGGTGTAGCCGAAGACGTACTCTTTCCAGTCGGCGCCTTTGACGTGCTTGGCCTTCTTGCCGATGACGAAGGCGAATTCCGCCTCATAGTCGGGCTGAGCGGTGGCCTTGGGCAGGACGATGGTGTCGCCGGGGCCGATGATCGAGTTGTCGAACTTGTTGAAGACGGTGGGCGTGGTGGGGATCGCCATGCCGGATTCTATCGCGTGGTCGCGGTAGTTCAGGCCGATCATGAACAACTTGGGCGGGTTCGGGATCGGGGCGTGCAACTTGACCTGCGAGACCGGGATGCCGCCGGGGTGCTGCGCCAGATGAGCCTGGATGGTTGCCGCGGCGGCCGCGCCGCCTTCGATCACCGGCAGCAGCGAGGGATAGCCGCAGCCGGCAATCGAAATGACATGATCGTTGACGAGCACGCCGGCCTGAGGCGCGCCTCCATTGTGGCTGTAAACCAAAAACTTCATATGAGAGAAAGGCTATCATGCCCCCGCTGGGGGCCTACTTTTTGGCGAGGAACTTGACGCAGACCGGGACGCCGACTTCCACTTTTTCGCCGGTGGCGGTGAGCTTTCCGGTGGTCTGATCGATCGCGAAGATCGTGAGGGAGTCCGAGCGCTCGTTAGCCGCAATCAGGAACTTAGCGCTCGGGTCGATGTTGAAGTTGCGGGGCCATTCGCCGCCGGTGGGCGTTTGTCCGAGCGAGGTGAGTCGGCCATCCGCCGCGATCGCGAACGCGGTGATGGACTGGTGGCCGCGGTTTGAGCCATAGAGAAACTTACCATTCGGATGGACGACGACTTCCGCTGTGTAGCTCTCGCCACGATAGCCGTCCGGCAAGGTGGAGAGCGTCTGGAACTCCTTCAACTCGCCGGTGGAAGCGTTCCAGGTGTAACCGGTGACGGTGGAGGCGAGCTCATTGATGGAGTAGGCGTACTTGTTCGAGGGGTGGAAGGCGAAGTGGCGGGGGCCGGAGCCGTCCTTGAGCTTGGTGCGCGAGATGGGCGAGAGCAGACCACCCTTGGTGGTGAGGCGATAGGTGATCACTTCGTCGGTGCCCAGGTCGGCGGCGACGGCGAACTTGTTGCCCCTGGCGATGTTGATGGAGTGAGCATGTGGCTGGTCCTGGCGCGGGGTAGTGCCTTTACCGCGATGCTGCACCACGTTGGTGGCTTCCTGCAGGCTGCCGTCGGCGCCAATGGGGAAGATGCCGACGTTGCCGCCGGTGTAATTGGCAACGAGGAGGAACTTGCCCGTCTTATCGATGGACAGGTGGCAGGGGGCGGCGCCATGCGACGAGACAGTGTTGATGGGTGTCAGCTTGCCGGTGGCTTCGTCGAGGTTAAAGGCGGTCAGGCTGCCGGCGCGTTCGCCCTTGTACTGCGCATCTTCGCCAACGGCAAAGACCCATTTGCGGTTTGGGTGGATGACGAGATAGGAGGGGTTGCTGGCCTTGGCCGCGAGACCCAGGGAGGTCAGCTTGCCGGTGTCGGAACTGAAGCGGTAGGCGTAGATGCCTTCGCTCTTGCCCCGGGAGTAAGTGCCGATCAGGACGAGCGAATCAACAGAGAAGGCGGGGACGACGGAAAGGCCAACCAGGGCCAGGGCGGCAAATTGCATGCCTACCAGTTAAACATCACCCAGCCCCCAAAATTCTCATCGTCGGTGCCGAGGATGATGCCGCCCAGTCCGGGGACCAGTTCAAGCGCTTCGATCTTGTGGTCGGGAATGGTGCGGAGGCGGAGAAGGCGCGGGTGCGGGCGGAAGTCGAAGCCGCCTTTGGGGCTGGGGCGAAAGATGCCGCCGAGGTAGATGGCCGAGGCGAAGGGGCCGTCGTCGCCGGGGTCCGACGCGGCGGCGATGAACAGGACGCCGGTTTCGTCCACCTTCATCTCCGAGACGTGGCGCACGTACTGCGTGGGCCACGGGACCTGCATCGTGATGCTGCGGACGTGCTTGACGGCGTAGGGCTGGGGTTGGAACTCGCCGAAGTAGATGCGGGCGGGGCGGGGCCCGTCGCCACGGTCGGCCCAGGCGATCAGGAACCGGCCGTCCACCATCTGCAGAGACAAGCCTTCGAAGTTCTGGTTGGGGGGCGGGTCCGGGAGTTTGAAATGGCCGAGGGTTTCGAGGTGGAGATGATCGGGGGAGAGCTTGAGATGGAAGGCGGTGCCGCGGCTAATGAGGGCGACGTACTCGCCGGGGCCGCCAGGGAAGGCGGCGATTGATTCAAGGTCGATGACTTCCTTCTCCCACTTCCACTCGACGGGCTGGTAGACGACCGGCTTGGGGCCGGAGACGGTGATCAGGCCGATGCGAGGTTCGGAGGGCGCCTTGTTGTCATGAACGACGAGAAAGGAGCTTTTTTCAGGAGAGTGCTCAACCAGGGCGAGGTCGCTGATGCCGCCCGTGATACCGCCGCGAACCGGGCGCCAATCTTGCGCCGTCGTGAAGCAGGCCGAGGCGAGCAACGACAGCAGAAGACGAGGGGACATGAGCATTCATGGTAGCTTAGCGCCATGCTGGTCCGGGTGAATGAGCGAATCGAAGAGCCGAGCCGTCACGGCACGCCCAAGGCGGTGATTGTGCGGGGCGGCGTGCTGCCGAATGTGACGCAGGTGGCCGTGGCGACGCTGCAGGAAAGCGATGTGATGGAGCCGCATCGGCACGAGACAATGTACGAGATCTACTACGTGCTGGAAGGCGAGGCGGTGTATCACGTGGCCGGTGAGCATCATGCGGTAGCGCCGGGCGATTTTCTGATCGTGCCGCCGGGGGCGGAGCACTTCCAGCGAGTGACCAAGGGGCCACACAGGATTTTCTACTGGGGAATCGCCGTTTAGCCCGTCTGCCGGGCGTAGTCTTCGGCGTCGAAGTGGCCGAAGGATGCAGCGATGAGGCCCTCGGGCGACAGGAGCCAGGACTCGTAGCCACTGACGCGGACAGGCCGCCCGGTGGCGGCGTAGGTACCGGTGAAGGTCCAGTGGTAAGCGAAGCGGTCGCCGTCGGGTCGCAGGTCATCCAGGGTGAGCGCCAGATTGGGAATGGCGGTCATGAAGGATTGGGCGACCGCGGCGATGGCTTCCCGGCCGATGGCGGGTGCGCCGCCGTTGATCGCCAGCGAGCCGTCGGCTGAAAAATGGGCGGCTACGCGGGCTGGGTCCTGACTACCCCAAGCGACGGTGTAGCTTTGGGCGAAGGCTGGCAGATCCATGGCTACCAGGCGCGGGCGGTGCGGTAAGCGTAGGGGTCGGCGCCGGCTTCGATGATGCCATTGGGCGTGACGCGAATCATGACGGGAGCGGCGTCGTAGGTCCACTTGGAGCGCGTGGCAACGCGATGGCCGCGCTGGCGAAGCTCGAGGATGGTCTTCGACGGCAGGCGGTCGTCGAGCAGCAGGTCGCCGGGGTTCATGGCGTGGTTGTCGAAGCTCGAGACCAGATGGCGGGTCTGGAGGCGCGGCGATTCCACAGCTTGCTGGACGTTCATGCCCTGGTCGATGACGTCGAGCAGCAGTTGCAACAGGGCCTGATCCTGATTGTCGCCGCCGGGTGTGGAGAGCGTCAGGAACGCCTTGCCGTCCTTGGTGACGAGCGTGGGGCTGAGCGTGACGCGCGGGCGCTTGCCGGGGGCGAGTTCATTGGGATGGCCGGGAATCAGGAAGAAGCTTTGGGCGCGCTGCGTGAGCGGAATGCCGGTGTCGCCGGCGATCACCGAAGGCAGCCAGGCGCCGGAAGGCGTGGCGACGAACATCATGCCGCTGGCGTCCACGGCGTTGAGGCAGGTGGTGTCGCGGGCCATCAGCGAGTCGTCAATCTTGATGTGGGCCATCTCGATTTCCGCGGGATGCTTGCCGATCTTGCCGTTGACGGTACCGGGGCGGAATTCGAGCGAGGCCCGCGGACCGATGGCCTTGCGCCGCTCCGCTGCGTACTCCTTCGAGAGCAGCACCGCGGCGGGGACGTTCGAGAACTTAGGGTCGCCGTAGTAAGTGTCGCGGTCGGCGTAGGCCAGCTTCAGCACTTCCGTGATCTGGTGAACGCTCTCGGCGGACTGATAGGGCAGGGAAGAATGGTTGCCGGCTTCGAGCATATTTAACGCTTCGATCATCGAAGGGCCCTGGCTCCAGAAGCCGGGCTTGTAAACGGTGTAGCCGTGGTAAGTGGAGGAGACGGGCTCCTCGACGGTGAGCTTGAAGGCGGCCATGTCCTCGTAGCGGAGGAGGCCGTTGTTCTGTTTGACGAAGGCGTCGATCCGGCGGGCTACGTCGCCGCGGTAGAAGTAATTGCGGACGGCGTCGATCCTGGCGACGCGGTTGCCGCCGGCTCGTTTCTCGGCGTCGGCCATGGCGCGGAGAGTCTTGGCGAGGTCGGGTTGGCGGAAAACGGAGCCGGGAGCGATGCGGTCCGCGCCACCGATCCAATGGGCCTCGGAGGTCGGCCAGAGTTTGAAGAAACGGCGGCCGCTGTTGATGGTCATGGCGCGCGTCTCGTCGAGCGGGGCGCCGTCCGCGAGGTCGATGGCCGGGGCGATCACTTCCGCAAAGCTCTTGGTCCCGTATTCGCGCAGAGCGAGGAGGCCGGCATCCACCATGCCGGGCACCAGCGCGGGCATGATGCCGGCGCCGGGGACGAACTGGGCCACGCCGCCGGGCTCGAGGTATTGAACTTCGCCCGGCAGGAAGCGTCGCTTGCGGAACAGGTCCGCGGTGGCGGCCTTCGGCATGGTGCCGACGCCGGCGATGGAAACCACCTTGCCTTCCTTGGTGCGGATCAGGATGGGGGCTTCGCCGCCAAATCCGAAGTGCGAGTACTCGACGATGGAGGCGGCGAACATCGCGGCGACCCCGGCGTCGACGGCGTTGCCGCCCTGGTGATAGAGGCGCATGCCGGCTTCGGTGGCGGGTTCACTTCCGCCGGCCACGGCACCGCGCAAGCCGCGAACCGCGTAGCGCGCCGGTTGCTCGGGCGGAGCTTTCTGGCCGAATGTCAGCCAGGCGCCCGCCGCCAGAATCGCGAGAAACGTGCAAAACCTTCCGCGAGATCGCATACCTCAGTTTATACTGTGACAATCGTCAGCAAGCCCCAACCCGCGCCTCCTGCCGCCCAGCCCTCGCCGGCTGAACGAGAGCCCATGTTGCATTGCCCGGTGTGCAGTTTACGCCTGCAGCAGCGCAAGTGTAAGCTCTTTTGCGAAAGATGCGGCTATTATCTTTCTTGCAGCGACTATTACTAAGACTCGAGGCACCATGTTCGTACCGCTTACTCCTTTGCGCTGCCTGAACCGGGCAGTGGATCTCTTTGGCGATCGTGTCGGGGTGGTGTCTGGAGACCGGCAGTTCACGTATCGCGAGTTCGGCGACCGGGTGGGATGCCTGGCCACGGCGCTCAAGAAGATTGGCATTCTGGCCGGCGATCGCGTGGCCTATCTCAGCTTCAATACGAATCAGTTGCTCGAAGCCTATTACGGGGTGGTGCAGGCGCGGGCGATCGTGATGCCGTTGAACGTGCGTCTCTCGCTGCACGAACTGGCGACGATTCTGAATCATTCGGGCGCACGGATGCTGGCGTTTGAGAATGATTTTGCGCCGCTGGTGGAGAAGCTGCGGGCGATGTGCGGCGGCATCGAATTCTTCATGACGCTGGACGCGGAGAAACCGGCGTGCGCCGATCTGGTGTACGAAGAGTTTCTCGCGACGGGCCAACCAGAGCGCGCGGATATCGGCTCAGTGGATGAGGACTCGGTGGCGGAGCTATTCTACACGAGCGGCAGCACGGGGACGCCGAAGGGCGTGATGCTGACGCACCGGACGTTGTATCTGCATGCAATCGATATGGCCGTGCTGTTGGAGCATCGACGCGATGTGGTGGACCTGCATACGATCCCGTTGTTCCACGCGAACGGCTGGGGACGTCCGCAGGTGAGCACGATGATGGGCTGGAAGCAGGTGATGGTGCGGCGGTTCGATCCGGCGTTTGTGCTGGGGCTGACGCAGCAGCATCAGGCGACCTACATGTGTCTGGTGCCGACGATGGCCAATGCGCTGATCAATCATCCGGGCGTGAAGGACTATGACCTCAGCAGCCTGAAGCAGATCATTCTGGGCGGAGCGGCTTCGTCTCCGGAATTGATTGACCGGCTGGAGCAGGCGATGGGCTGCGAGTGCATCTGCGGCTACGGGCTCACCGAGACGGCGCCGCTCTTGACGACCTCGCGCTGGAAAGAAGGCGTGGACTACTCCGACAACTCCGAGCGCTTGCGGCGTCAGGCGATGGCGGGCTGGGCTTCTCCCGGGGTGGAGGTGCGCGTGGTGGACGGCGAGATGAACGACGTCGCGCGCGACATGGAGGCCATCGGCGAGGTGGTGGCGCGCGGCGATCATGTGATGGAAGGCTACTACCGCGAAGCCGAGGCCACCCGCGCCGTGATGGAGGGTGGGTGGTTCCACACGGGCGACATGGCCGTGTGGGATGAGCATAGCCACATTCATATCGTCGACCGGAAGAAAGAGATCATCATTTCGGGCGGCGAGAACATCTCGTCGATCGAAGTGGAGAAGGCGATCTTCTCGCATCCGGCGGTGTTCGAGTGCGCGGTGGTGGCGGCCCCGGATGAGCGGTGGGGCGAAGTGCCGGCGGCCATCGTGGTGTTGAAGCAGGATGCGGCGCTGACGGCCGAGGAACTGATCGAGTATCTGAGCACGCGCCTGGGCCGGTTCAAGATGCCGCGTCTGATCGAGTTTTCGACGGAGCCGCTGGTCAAGACGGGAACGGGCAAGATCAAGAAGATCGTGCTGCGGGAGAAGTATTGGGCGGGGAAAGAAAAGCGAGTGCAGGGTTAGTGTTCACCGTCCGTATTGCGTGTGAGACGGAACAGCAGGACGCCTTAGTGGCCGACTTACACGAGGCTGGTACGTTGGGAGTCCTGGAAGAAGACGGCGAGTTAGTCGCCTGGTTCGCCGATCGCGAGACGGCGGCTCAGTTCGGAACGCCGGAGGCGGCGCCCAGCGAGGATTGGAGCACGGCGTGGCAAGAGAACTGGACGCCACGGCTGGTGGGCGAGCGCTTCTATCTGACTCCCGCGTGGGCCACTGAGCCGACGCCCGAGGGACGTCTGCGGCTGGAGTATCAGCCAGGCATGGCGTGCGGCACGGGCGAGCATCCGGGAACTCGACTGGCGATGATGGGGCTCGAAGCGGCCGTGCGCGCGGGCGATCGCGTCCTTGATGTGGGTTGCGGCTCCGGGATTCTCTGTGCGGCGGCGGGCCTGCTGGAAGCGCGCGCGATGGGCTGCGACATCGAGGAGGCCGATGTGCGGGTGGCGCGCGAGCACATCCCCGTCGATTACTTCGTGGGTTCGGCGCGGGCGGTGAAAGAGGCGAGCGTCGACGTCGTGACGGCAAACATCAATGCCGAGGTGTTAGTGACTCTGGCAGACGACTTACTCCGCGTCGCGCGACGGGCAGTGATTTTGTCTGGCTTTCGCCCGTCGAGCGTGGCGCGATTAGAGGGCGTATTCGGCCCCGGCCGGCAGTTCGACTTAGAAGGCTGGTCAGCGCTGCTGATCCAGAAAGTCGAGTAACATCGCCGAGGCTGCCTTTACTCCGGAGACGAGCGCGTCTTCGTCCATGTCCATGTCGGCGGTGTGCAAGCCGCCGGTGATGCCGCGCTCGGGGTTCGCGATGCCCAACCACCAGAAGAAGCCCGGGATCTTGAGCTGGTAATAGGAGAAGTCTTCGGAGACCATGGCCGGCGGGCCGGACTTGACGTTGTCTTTGCCGAGCACCCGCTCGAGCGAAGGGACAGACCTGGCGACGAGCGGCGGGTCATTGACCACGGGCGGATTGCCCACGCCGATGAAGTTGAGTTCGTAGGTGCCGCCCAGCATGCCGGTGCAGTTGGCGAGCGTCTGTTTCATCATGGTGCGGACTTCTTCCCGCGTCTTCTCGCTAAAAGTGCGGAGTGTGCCATCCATGCGGACTTCCTGGGCGAGAACATTGTGACGGTCGCCGCCGGCGATCTTGCCGATGGTGAGGACCATGGGCTGCTGCGCGTCGATGCGGCGGCTTTTGATGAGCTGCAGCCCTTGATAACACTGCGCGGCCATGGCGATGGCGTCAATGCCTTCGTGGGGATTGGCGCCGTGGCTGCGTTTGCCTCGCAGGACGATTTCGTAGGTGTCCGATGAAGCCTGGGAGGGTCCGCTGGTGTAGCCGGCGGTGCCGGCGCGGCCGCCCATAGACATATGCAGTCCGAAGATGGCCTGGACCTTGGGCCGATCGAGGACGCCTTGCTTGATCATCAGCGGGGCGCCGCCCTCTTCACCCGGCGGGGGGCCTTCTTCGGCCGGCTGGAAAATGAAGACGATAGTGCCGCGGATCTGATCGCGCAGGCTGCTGAGGATCTCGGCCGTGCCGAGAGCGACCGACAGGTGGCCATCGTGCCCGCAGGCGTGCTTCGCGCCGGGGTTCTGGCTCTTGTACGGGATGTTCATCGTCTCGTTGATGGGGAGCGCGTCCATGTCCGTTCGCCAGGCGACGACGCCGCCAGGAAGCTTGCCTTTCAGAATGCCGACGACCCCATGGTGCGCGATGCCGGTGCGGACTTCGTCAAAGCCGAGCGCGCGGAGACGCTCGGCCACAACCTTGCCGGTACGCGCTTCGTGATTCGAGAGCTCGGGGTGCATGTGGAAGTCGCGGCGGGTGTCGATGAGCCTGGGCTTCATCGATTGGGCGGCCTGCGCAATGCGGGCGTCGCGCTCCGGAGAAGCCGCCTGGAGCAACACAACGCCCATCAGCGGGAGAAGACGATTCATAATTGCAGTATATGGGTGTGTTTTATGAGCGCGCGGATTTAGTGGCGCAACGTGAACGCTGGCGGGCCGAAGGGCGGCGCGTGGTGTTCACCAACGGCTGCTACGACATCCTGCATCCGGGGCACATCCGGTTGCTCGAAAGCGCGCGGGCGCTGGGCGATGTGCTGATTCTGGCGCTGAATACGGACGCGAGCGTGCAGCGTTTGAAGGGGCCCATGCGCCCGATGCTGCCGGAGCAATCGCGCGCGGGCATGGCGTTGGGCTTGGCGGCGGTGGATGCGGTGACGTTGTTCGATGAAGATACGCCGCGGGAACTGATTGCCGAAGTGCTGCCGGACTTTCTGGTGAAGGGGGCGGACTGGTCGCACTTCATCGCGGGGCGTGAAGAAGTGGAAGCCGCGGGCGGGCGAGTGATGGCGCTGCCCCTGGAGCCGGGCTACTCGACCACCAATATCGTGGAATTGATTAACTCGCGTCCGGCATGACCCATCCCGCCGTTCGAGATTTGTTGCAGTCCGCCGCACGGCATCCTCATTTCGAGGAACTGATCCACCGTTTCCTGCAGAACGCCGGGGCGCAGGTGGAACTGAATGGGCTGACGCTGACGGCCAAGGCGCTCTATCTGGTGCACCTGTGGCAGGTCACCGGGCGGCAGTTGCTGGTGGTGGTGGACGGCAATCAGCAGGCCGAGGCGCTGTTCGATCCGCTCAAGACTTTCTTCGACATGCTGGCGCCCGAGGGCGAGCCGGTGCCGATGGTGCTGCCGGCTTTCGACGTCCTGCCGCATCAGGGTCTTTCGCCGCACGACGAGATCAGTGAACAGCGCGCCGTGGGGCTGTGGCGGCAGGCGAGCCAGCGGGTGCCGATCGTGATTGCGCCCGTGGCGAGCGCGCTCTTTCGGGTGGAAGAGGCGGAGGCCTACCGGCAACTGGCGTTGCACCTGAAGGTGGATGACGAGGTGCCGATCGAGACGCTGGTGCAGCATCTGCAATCGATCGGCTACGAGCCGCGCGAGCCGGTGGAGATGGTGGGCGAGTATTCGGTGCGCGGCGGCATTGTGGATATTTTTCCGCCAGAGGCCGGGCGCCCGATTCGCATCGAGTTCTTCGGCGACACGATCGATTCGCTGCGGCGGTTCGACATTGCGACGCAGCGTTCGGTGACGAAGGTCGATAGCGTGCTGGTGCTGCCGCTGACGGAGTTTCCGCGGCCAGTGGAGATTGCGGCGCAGCGGTCCGGCTGGGAGTTTCGCCGGGCGCTGGAGCATCCGCGCTCGCGCGCGTTGTTTCAACTGCTCGCCAAGCCGCTGATCGTTTGGGATGAGCCGGAGCAGACCAAGGGCGCCGCGGAGCGTTATGCGAAGCGGCTGGCCGAGGATCCCGATTTAGCCGAAGCGAACTTCTTCCAATGGGGCGAGTTTCATGGCCAGGCCGAAGGGCTGCCCCAACTGACGTTGCGCGAACTCGGGCTCGGCTCGGGCGAAGATGCGCTGACGATTCCCACGCGGCCGGCGCTGACCTTTCGCGGCAACGTGACGCAGGCCATCAGCGAGGCGCGCACCTGGGCGCATGAAGGTGGACGAAGCATGTTCTTCGCCCCCGCTTCGGGCGAAGTGGAGCGTCTGGCCGACATCTTCAAGCAGTATGAAATGCCCTATCAGTTGGGCATCGTCTCGAACGAAACAACGCCGGCCATGCTCGCCGACCGGGCGTATCAGGGCGAGATGGCCTCCACCTATCTGGTGCGAGGAGCCATTCGCCGAGGCGTCACGCTGATGGATGCGCGGCTGGCGCTCTACGGCATCGACGACGTTTTCGATTCGAGCGGCATCGTGGCCGCCCCGCAGGTGCGGACCAACCTGGGGGCGTTCGCCATGGATGTGGCGGACTTGAAGCCCGGCGACTACGTGGTGCATGTGACGCACGGCGTGGGTAAGTTTGTGGGTGTCCGCGAGATCAAACAGGGCGATCAGCCGGGCGACTTCATGCTGCTTGAATACGCGGGCGAGGCCAAGCTCTATGTGCCGCTCACGCGGCTCGACCTGATCTCGAAGTATCGCGGCGCCGGCGATGCGGCGCCGCCGCTCGATCGCATGGGCGGCGTCACCTGGACCAAGACCAAGGCGCGGGTGAAGGCGCGCATGGTCGATATGGCCGACGAGTTACTCAAGCTCTACGCCGCCCGGAAAATGGCGGGAGGCTTCGCATTCTCGCCGGATTCGAACTGGCAGCGAGAGTTTGAAGACTCGTTCGAATATACGGCGACCAAGGACCAGTTGAACGCCGTGCGCGACATCAAACGCGACATGGAAGGTGAGCAGCCGATGGATCGCCTCTTGTGCGGCGATGTCGGCTTCGGCAAAACCGAAGTCGCCATGCGGACCGCATTCAAGGCCCTGGGTGACGGCAAGCAGGTGGCCCTGCTCGCGCCCACCACGGTGCTTGCATTCCAGCACTTCGAAACCTTCAAGCGGCGTTTCGCGGCCTTCCCCGCGCGCATCGAACATCTGTCGCGCTTTCGTTCGGCCAAAGAGGTCAAGGAAGTGCTCGCGGACCTCGAGTCCGGCAAAGTCGACATCGTAATCGGCACGCAGCGCATCCTCTCGAAGGACGTGAAGTTCGCCGACTTGGGCTTGCTCATTGTGGACGAAGAGCAGCGCTTCGGCGTGCGGCACAAAGAAGCGTTGAAGCAGATCCGGCATAACGTCGATGTGCTCGCCATGAGCGCGACGCCGATTCCGCGCACGCTGCACATGTCACTGCTCGGGATTCGCGATATGTCGGTGATCGAGACGCCGCCGAAGGATCGCCTCGCGATTCATACGGTGGTGGCGCACTTCGATTTGAAGCGCGTGAAGGAAGGCATTGAGCAGGAGTTGAGCCGCGGCGGGCAGGTGTACTTCATCCACAATCGGGTGGACACGATTTTCATGCGGGCGGCTTCTATCCAGGAAGTCTTGCCGAACGTCCGCATTGGCGTCGGCCATGGGCAGATGGGCGAGGCCGAACTCGAGAAAGTGCTGCTCGGCTTCATGCGGCATGAGTTCGACGTGTTCGTCTGCACGACGATTGCGGAGAACGGCCTGGACATTCCGAAAGCGAACACGATCTTCATCGAGAATGCGGAACGGTACGGGTTGTCCGAACTGTATCAGCTGCGAGGCCGCGTGGGCCGGTCCAATCGGCGGGCTTATGCGTACTTGCTTGTGCCCGAAGACACGGAACTGACCGAAGTGGCCCGCAAGCGACTGGCGGCGCTGAAGGAGTTTAGTGACTTAGGCGCCGGCTTCAAGATTGCCGCGCTCGATCTCGAATTGCGTGGCGCCGGCAATTTGCTGGGCGGCGAACAGCATGGCCAGATTGCGGCCGTAGGCTTTGAGACGTATCTGAAGCTGCTGGAGGAGAGCGTGCGCGAGTTGAAGGGCGAAGAGGTACCGCTCGAGATTCATTCGACGCTGAACCTGGGCATCGACGTGCGCATTCCGCCGGAGTACATCAGCGACGAAAACCAGCGGCTGCGGGCTTACAAGAAGATCGCCGATGTGAAGGATGCGGCGGCGGGCGAGAAGCTGCTGGCGGAGTTGGCGGACCGTTATGGTCCCACGCCGCCCGGCCTCACCACGCTGATCGAGTTCGCCCTGCTTAAGTGCCTGGCGCAGCAAGTCGGCGTGGAGGCGGTGGACCGCCGGCATGGCTTCTTCAACATCAAGCTGCACGAGCGTGCGCAAATCGAGCCGATGCGGTTGATGGAGTATGTGAAGCGGACGCCGCAGGCGCAGTTCACTCCGGCGGGGGTGTTGCGGATTGTGGCGCCGGCCTTTAGCCAGCCGAGCGAATTACTCGCGTATCTGAAGCGGCAGCTGGACGCGATTCGGGCTTAGTAAACCGAGAAGGAGAACGCCTGATTCGAACCATCCGGCGAAAGTGTGTACTCGCCGTTCTGCAGCGTTTCGGCCAGTTCCATGCGGTAGAGATTGTCCTGCACGCGCGTTACGTTCATCCGCATGGGGCGAGGCGAGTTCTTGCCGGGTTTGGCGGGCAGCACCAACTGCCGGCTGCCGCCCTTGATTTCCATGCGATAACAGCTGAACTTTTCGGCGGAGAGCTTATCCACGGCGATTAAGAAGATGGGTTCGGAGAGCGGCGTACGCGCTCGCGCGGCGGTCCCGCTGACCGTGTAGACGGTGTCGTTCTTGGCCTTGCTTTCCTGCGCTTCGCCCGCGTCGGTTTCGACGAGGTTGTTGGCGTGGAGCAGATAAGGAATGTCGGTCTTGGGAGGGCGGGGGCCCTTATAACGATCCTGCGCAAACAACGCGCCGACGAGGGCCAGCGCGAGCAAACTCTTCTTCATGTTGACTATGGTCCCACTGATTTTGACGTGGGAGGGATGAGAAACGTTTCAGCCGGCGACGACGGCGGCGAGTCCATCGACGTCGGTAATTACCGGCAGGCCGGAGCCATCCACCCATTGGGCGCTGCGCGAGTCCGCCAGCCACACCAGACGTCCGCGGCGGCCGAGGCGATTGGCGATATCGAGCCAGCCGCTTTGGGCGAGGCTGGCCGAGCAGAAAACCAGGTCGAACGGGACGCGCTCGAGGCGGTCGGCCGCTTCGTCGACGGTGGTGGCGGGAAGCGTGCGAATGCCACGGTCGCCAAGAGCGGCCAGGTAGCCGCGGCGCAGATTGAGGTCGGGTTCGAGCAGCAGCGTCGTGCGGATGGGGCCGACCGGCGGCGCGTCAACGTGGGTGACGAGTTGGCGGTCCTCTTCGCGCATCATCGCGCGGAGACGGTCGACGAGGGCGGGGAACTGGCCCTGTTGCTCAATCTCGCCGATGACGCGGTTCAGGACTTCGCCGACGGCTTGCCGCTTTTCCGTGCGCGCATCGAGCTCGCGCCCCACGCGAGCTTCCAGGTGCGCTAGCGCGGCGCCCACCTGATTGGCCAGATGGCTGAGGGCTTCGGCGTCGGCTTCGCCGAGACTTTCGCCGCGCACCACCAGCACGCCGTGCGTATCGTCGTTCAAGCCGCAGGGGAGATAGTGGATGGTCTCGGCGGTTCCCGGGCGACGCAGGCGGGAGGGGACCCGATGGCGGAACGCCAGGGCAATCATGGCCGGTTCACCTTCGGCGGGCGCGTGAACGGGAATGACCTCCACGCCGGCCTCGAGCGTGCGGCGCGCGCGTTCGTAGACATACAGCCGCCAGTTGACCGGCCCGAGCGCGCCGGGCAGGTCCTGCTCCAGGACGTCGGCGACGGCGCGCCGGGATTCCGCGGCGAGAACCCGCGAGCCAATACGGTCCAGTTTGCGGGTGAGGTCGCGGAGCGCTTCCAGTTGCCGGGTGCCCGATCTCCATACCCAGAAGACCGCGCCCACGGCGAGCAGAACTACCGCGTACCAGGCTGTTGCGTCAGGAGCCATGAATCAAGCCTCGGATCAGAGAAGTGGGGAACCTCGAGATCGACGGGGCCGCCCAGATCGGCGAGGCCCGCGCTGTTGATGGCGACGACGCGCATACCAGCCGCCCGCGCGGCCGCGAGGCCGGTGGGCGAGTCTTCAAAAACGATACAGTCCGCCGGCGCGGTCTCGAGCAGATCCGCGGCCTTCAGATACATGTCCGGATGGGGTTTGGGTCGCTCCACCTGATGGCCATCCACGATGATGCGAAAGGCATCCTTCAGGCCGGAGCCGGTGAGGACGAACTCGATGTTGGCGCGTTCGGCGTTGGAGCCCACGCCCAGTGGATTCGCCGCGTGGCGGCGGATGAAGTCCTCCACGCCGGAAATCATGAACTCGTGGAGGCGGCCGGTCATCAACTCGCGAAAGAGCTCTTCCTTCCGCGCGCCGTGGGCAAAGACGGTATCGTCGTCGAGGTGGCGGCCGAACAGGTCGCGGACGAGTTCGTCATTGCGCTTCCCTTGCATCCGCTTGGCGGCGGCATCGGGCGGCAGTCCATGCGCGCTCAGATGCGCCTCCCAAGCCTTGGTGTGCAGAGGCATGGAATCGACGATGACGCCATCCATATCGAACAAAAGAGCCAAAGAAGGGTGGGCAACGGCGCGCCCGGAGTGCGTGTGCTGAGGTACCAAACCTCAAGTCTAACAAAAGGCTAATTTTGCGGGCTCTGTGCGATAATTCATCTAGTCCATCCATGGATCTCTTCGACGAAATTGTCCGGCTCCGGCGCGACGGGCAAAAATGCGCCCTCGCGACCATTGTGCAGGTGAATGGCTCGATTCCGAGCTATGAAAGCGCCAAACTGCTGGTGCGCGAGGACGGGTCGATGGTCGGCACCGTCGGCGGCGGTTGCGTTGAGGCGGAAGTATGGAACGCCGCTCGCGAAGTGATCGAGACGGAAAAGCCACGGCATTTGACCTTCTCGCTCGGCCAGGATGCGGCTTACGACAACGGGCTGATTTGCGGCGGGCAACTGAACGTCTTCGTGGAGCCGATCGTGCCGCAGCCCCACGCCCTGATCTTTGGCGCGGGTCACGTCTCGAAGAGTCTGGCGCAAGTGGCGCAACTGGCGGGCTTCCGCGTCAGCGTGATTGACGATCGCGAGCAGTTTGCGAATCGCGAACGCTTTCCGCAGGCCGAAGAGGTGCTCGCCGACGAGTACGAAACGCTGTTTCCGCAACTGCGCGTGAACGCCAACAGCTACGTGATCATCGTGACGCGCGGGCATCGGGATGACATGCGCGTGCTGCGCTGGGCGGTGGGGACCAACGCGAAGTACATTGCGATGATCGGCTCCAAGCGCAAGACCATCGCCATTGTAAAGGAGCTGGAACGCGAAGGCTTCTCCCGCGATTTGTTCGAACGGATCTATGCGCCCATGGGACTCGAGATCGGCGCGGTGACGCCCGAGGAGATCGCGGTTTCCGTGGTGGCGGAGATGATTGCGATTCGTCGGCAACCGGCGTCGGATTGGAAGTCGGTGTCGAAGTCGTTGTTCGCCCAAGAGCACACCCGGGCGCTACTGAAGTGAAACCGGCGGCCATCCTGCTGGCTGGCGGCGCATCCACGCGCATGGGCCAGCCGAAAGCTCTGCTTCCGATCGCAGGTCAGACGTTTCTGGGCCGCCTGATCACCCTCTACCGTCCGCATTGCGAGCCGGTGATCGTGGTGCTGGGTCACGCCGCCGAAGCGATTCGGGCGGGCGTCTCTGAGGAGGGCGTGCAATGGGTCACCAATCCGGCGCCCGAACGCGGCCAGTTCAGTTCGCTGCAAACGGGCCTCAGCGCGCTGCCGCCCGCGACCGACTGCCTGTTTCAACCCATCGACTATCCGGCGGTGGCGGCGGAGACCGTCGCGCGGCTCGCCCGGACCGAAGGCGAACTCGTCATTCCCCGGCACGACGGCACGCGCGGCCACCCCGTACGGCTCTCGCCCCCGCTCATCCAGGAACTGCTGGCGCTGCCCGCCACCGGCCAGGCTCGCGACGTGATCCGTTCGCACTATCCGACGGCGACATTTGTAGACATCGCTGACCCCGGGATTGTCACCGACATCGATACGCCGGAGGACTTTGCCCGATGGATCGCCTGAAGAGTTGGCGCAAGGCGCTGCTGTGGCTCGCCCTGGGCGTCGTGCTCTGGCGCCTCTACGAAGCCGAGTTCTGGCAGGCGAATCAGTTCCGCGAGCCGATCCGCGCGGCGCTCGAACGCGCGCTCGGCCGCAAGGTGGAGATTCAGGGTGACCTCTCGTACAGCCTTTTGAAAGGCCCGGGCTTCGTCGTGGAAAAGGTCATCGTGCATGAGGACCCCGCCTACGGACTGGAGCCGCTGGCCTACGTCACCAGCCTGGAGGCGCGGCTCAGCGTGCTGCGGCTGCTGACGGGGCGCATTGAGTTCGGGACGCTGCGGCTCGATGAGCCGAGCGTGAATCTGTCGCGCCAGACCGATGCCGGGGCGAATCTTTCGCCGCTGATCGTGCGGGCGCTGACGCCGCGGTCCGATACCGCGATGCCGGACGTCGAGGTCCGCAACGGCCGGGTGAATTTCGTCTTCAACCGGCGGAAGAGCGTGTTCTATCTGAACGGCGTCGATCTGGACTTTACGCCGGTGGACCGCCAGGCGTTCCGCGTGCGGTTCGAGGGCGAACCGGCCCGGACGGACCGGCGGGCGCTCGGCTTCGGGCGCTTCCAATCCACCGGTAGCATCCGCTTCCCCGGCGGGTCCGATCCCGAGGTGGACTTGAGTCTGGATCTGGACCGGACGTCGGCGGCCGAGGTCGCCACGCTGTTCGAGCGGCGGGCGAACAACCTGGCGGGCCGCATCAGCACCGAGGCCCGCCTCCGCGGGCCGATCTCGGCCATCGCGATCGAAGGCAAACTGACGTTTGAGCCGTCGCGGCGGGATCTGAACCCTCTCCGCGACGCCGGCTTACCGCTCGCCTATCGCGGCCAATTGGACCTCCGGCACGAGAAACTGGCGCTCGATTCGCTCCCGAAGGACAATCCTCACCTTCCGGCGCTCTCCCTGCGCTTCCGGTCTTCCGAGATTCTCCGGGATCCGCGTTGGGCGACGCTGCTGACCCTGCGGCAACAGGAGATTCAGCCGGTGGTGGCGTTCCTGCGGAGCTTCGGCTACGACCTTCCGGAGCCCATGCACTTTGGTGGCACGGTGTCCGGAACCTTCGGGCTCTCGCGCCTGGGTTATCAGGGGATTGCGGCGTACGAGCGGGCGGGCGACGCGGCCGGTCCGGCGGTGACGAGCGCGAATGTGCTGGTGGACGGGTCGCATTTGACCTTCGACACCAGCTTCCGGGAATTGCGCGTCGAAAATGTCCGCGGTGCGTTCAACAGCGTTTTTGGCGAATGGGCGCCCGGCTTTGTGTCCGATATCTCCAAAGGCGACCTGACCGGCAATCTGCGGTTTGACCTCCGCGGCGAGCAAGGGGCTTGGTCCGGCAGCTTCCGGTCGACACCCATTTTGAATGTCGAAGGGCTGGCGGCGCCAGTGGAGATGCAGCCGGTAACAGTGGAATTGGCGGCCGGCCGCATGACGGTGGCGCCGTTCAAGGGCAAAGTGGGCGGGGTGGACTTTGAGGCCAGCTACCGGTATGAGCCCGGTGTCGCAATTCCCCACGTTTTCGGTCTCGCGGTGCCGACCCTGGACGTGGCGGAGCTCCAGCGCCTATTTGCTCCCACCCTCAATCGCCAAAGTGCCGTGGCGCGCACCTTTGGCCTCTCCGGCAGCGTCCCGGACTGGTTGGAATCGCGCCGCGCTGAGGGGACGCTGCGGGCGACGACATTGATTTGGAACGGCAAGAAGTATCCGAACGTCCGGGCGCGGGTGCGTTGGGTCGGGCCGCTGGTGGAGTTCGATAGCGTGGAAATCGGTCCGGGGCGGGGCAGTCTCAAAGTGAACCTCACCTCAGGCGCGCCCGCTTATGAAATGTCGGGGAATCTTCCTCGGGAAGACTAAATAATTCACCTTAGGCCTGTACCGCGACAGCCTCTCGTACGATATACATAGCGATGTCTGTGCAAGATCCTCTCTTTCGAACTCTCGCCGAGGCTAAGACTGCCGCTCGCGACCAGATTCAGGCGGCCTGGCAACTGCAAGTGGACCGGGTCCAGGATGCCCTGGCCAAGGGCTGGCTGGAGAATCTCGAACGGATTTTTGACGAACGTTTTGCTGACATCGGCAAGCAGGTTCGGCTGGACCTGGAGAAGCTGGAGCAGGAGCATCGTCTGGAGGGCGAGACGCTGGAGGTTTGGCGCGCCCGCGTTGCGGAACTCGAGTCGTCGCTCGACGCCGCTTTGTCGGACCGCCGCAACGCCCTCGATGCACACGAGGATCTGGCAAAGCAGTATGAAGCGCAGCTCAAACAGATTGAGGAATTAGGCTCGCAGTTCGCCGCGGCGACGGCGGCCCTGGCCGATAAGGACGCCTATCTCGAACAAACGCTCACCGAGCGCCGGCAGGAACTGGTAGCGGCGCTCCAGGCTCGCGAGGCCGAGTATCAGGCCGCGCTGGAAGCCAAGGGCAAGGAACTCGAAGAGGCGCTGGGCGCCAAAGAGTCCGAGTTCAGCCATCGCTATGAGCAGGTGGCGTTGCGCGCGCGGGATTCGATTACCGCGGCCGGCCGCAGCGCGAGCCGCGAACTGAGCGAACGGGTGAACCAGGCGGCGCGCCGCTTGCACCAGGCGGAGTCGCTCGAGCAGTGGCAGTCCGCGTTGCTCGACGGCGCCCTGCCGTTCTCGCAAGTCGCCATGGTGTTTCGCATTGCCGGCCGCACCGCCGTGCTCGAAACGGCGCGCGGCATCGAAGCCACGCCTTTCGAAGTGGAATTGCAGTCGGCGCCGGCGCTGGCCAATGCCATCGAGTCGAAGGACACGGTGGTGGCGGTCCGCACCAGCAGCGAATTCTCCGAAACCATCGCCAATCTGAACCCGGAGACCACGGGCGCGAAAGTCTATCTGTTCCCGGTGGTGGTGCAGGATAAGGTGGTCGCTATCCTCTACACCGAGCCCGGCGAAGCTCCGCTCGAACCGAGTGCGCTCGAACTGCTCACCAACGTGGCGGGCATGGCGCTGAGCCTGCGGCGCGCGAACGAAGCGAAGGCCCCGGCGGGTCTGGTGCGCATCGAACAGCCCGCGGCCGCGGCCGACCAGGGCAAGAGCCTCGTGAACCTGATGGCGTCGCTGAGCCGCGAGGATCAGGAACTGCATGGCCGGGCGCAGCGGTTTGCCCGCGTCCAAGTAGCGGAAATGCGGCTCTATAAGTCGAATCTGGTGAAAGCCGGCCGCGAGAATGCGGCGCTGTATCCGGCCCTGCGCGCCGATATCGACTCGGCCCGCGACGCCTATCGCACGCAGTTCCTCGCCGATAGCAGCAAGGAAATGTACGACTACCTGCACGTGGAACTGGTGTCTTCGCTGGCCAGCCACGACGAGTCGTTGTTGGGCGCGGAGTATCCGGGGCCGCTGGCGGCTGTGCCCACCCTGGCGATCCGTTAGACCTTCGCGGGGCGGCTAGCGCCGCCCTCCGAACGTAAAGCCCACCATGCCAGTGAACCGGTTGTCCCGCGGATAGGTGTGGATCGCGCGGCTGAAGCGCAACTCCGGCGTGATCGTCACGTAACGGGTCTTGAACTCCAGGCCAGCGCCCGCGGCCGGGCCTCCCCGCACCACTGACGATTCGTTCGCATAAACGGGCGGCAGAGTGAGCAGCGAGGGGGGAGCGCAAGCGGCTTGGTTCGGGCCGGTGCACTCGTAGAGCGCGGTGTTCTGGCGATTCTCGTGCGTCAACTGCCAACCGCCACTCACGAAAGGACGCAGGTTCCCGATCGCGAACCGGTACTTCAACAGCAGCGGAAAATCCCATGAACGCGTCTTGGTGACGATGCTGGCGACGTAGGGTGGCAGGTTCTGATCGTAGCGAAGAGTGTAGTTCTGATTCGTGCGTTCCTGCCGATAAAGGGCGTCGACCTCAATCGAGAAGCGATACGGGAGATGGAGCTCGAGGGTGGGGCCACCCGTCCAGCGACCTTGCTGATATGTCGTGCGGTAGTTGACCTGGCTCTGCGGGTCATTAATCGGCGAGCCGAGCTTAAAGCCATAGGAGAAAGAACCCGGGCGATAGTCCTGCGCGAGGAGTCCACCGAGGGCGAGAGAAAAGAAGGCAATACAACGCATGCCTGCTGGCGTTGCACGGCCTCCACCATCCTCGCCGGATGAAGAAAAGTCGAGGTTTGGCGGGTTCCCCACGTGCGCGAGTCGCCCGTGTGTGCCGACGGCGTCACGCCAACTGGCCCTAGCCAGATCCCATGTTAGACTCGCCAATGAGAGTCGCTGTGGGGCAGCACGAAATCCGTACTGAGATCGAGATCCGGGCCACGCCCGAGCGTATCTGGTCGATCCTCACCGACTTTCCTGCCCATTCCCGCTGGAACCCTTTTGTGAAGCGCCTGGAAGGCGAACTGCGCGCCGGCGCCACCCTCACCTTCACCGTGCATCCCGAAGGCGGCCAGGACATGACCTTTCGGCCCATGCTGCTGGCCCTCTCGCCGCCCCGCGAACTTCGTTGGCTCGGCCGACTTCTCCTGCCCGGGCTCTTCGACGGCGAACACTACTTTCTGCTGGAGCCGTTCGAACCCGGCGCCTGCCGGCTGGTCCATGGCGAGCGCTTCTCCGGACTGCTCGTCTCGCTGTTTCGCCCGCGCCTGGAGACGGGTACGAAAAGCGGCTTTCTGGCGATGAACCGGGCGCTCAAGGCGCGCGCGGAGGCGCCGGCCTAGGCGATGAACATGAACCGTCCGCAACAATGTCGCCCGTCACCCTGGTCGACCAAGTGACCATATACTACACTCGGAGCGTTGGCGCAGATGCGCAAGACGATTCAGAATCAAACGGAGACGCGGTCCTACGACGCGTTCCAGCGGATGACGTCGATGACGATGCCTTGCGCCGACGGTCCCCGCATTGGCGCCTTTTTTCTGGTGCCGGACACGGCCTATGGTGCCTTTCCGGACACGGCCTATGCCCCCGGACACGGCCTATGCCCCCGACACGGCCTATGCCCTGACACTGGTGCCGGACACGGCCTATGCCCTGACACGGCCTATGCCCTGGAGGCGTGGCCGGGTTGATGTGGTGATGGCGAGCTAGGGTTGCGGTCGGTGGACAATTGGCGGCGGGTGGGCCGTGCGGGCGGTCAGTGCCCTCGTTTGCGCCGGCGGTCCCCGCGTTGGCGTCTTTTTTCTGGTGCCGGACATGGCCTATGCCGGACATGGCCTATGCCGCCGGACATGGCCTATGCCGCCTATAAGCATTTGGTCGCCCTCGGCCCCTTCGTATTCTTTGAAGAAATGAAGCGATTCATGAAGTATAGCGGCACTCAGCCAGTCAGGGCTGCCGGTGCGTGAATACGCTCCTGGACGCCAAAAGACGAGCTTCTGGGCTGCATTGTGCTGGTCCGGCGGAGTAAGTGCATAAGTCTGAGAAGGTCCACTGGGAGTGGGGGCCTATGCCCACGGTCCCCGCGTTGGCGTCTTCTTTCCTGGTGCCGGACACGGCCTATGCCCCGGACACTGCCTATGCCCCGTCCATTCCACACGTCAATCGACAGTGATAGATGCAGGCGATCCGCCCGAAAGAGTGATCTCTATCGCCTTCTCCGGAAACGCCCGCCTCACGTTTACAAGACTGTAATATAAGACACGACTATTTTGATCAGTGACGTGTACAATGTAGTCGCCAGGTCGAAAATTTGTGAAGATCCGGAAAGTTCCGTCTTCAAGCACCTCGGACTCAAGCACAGCCTCAGCGCTTTCGGTGGGAACTATCGAACGAAAGGTTATCCACAAGCGTCCTCCGCCGCCTCCGCGCACTTTTCCAGTCCACACATAATTCACTGGACCAGATCGATTCACCGATCCCACTCGACGACCGTCTAAACTAACTATCGCCGTAGGATCAGTAGCGACGGTTCGCCAAGTAGCAGGATCGCGCGCGCTGATCTTACCCTCAATTTTGGTCATGGCAACCACACGCGGTGAAGCCCCGATGCGTTCTAGCGTATAGGAGTAGAGACCGACACGACAAGGAACCGTCCCACGAAGGCCACCCTCAAATCGGCTTGACTCTTCAGCGCCGCCGTCATTCGTAAACGATTTCACCGCGTAGTGCTGCGGGATCCCAGACGCATCGACAACTCTCATTGTAACTGCGCACATCTTCGTAGCCTCTTGTCCTAAACAAACGAACAGGTCGGCATTTACAACCAAGAGTGCAACACACATTTTTACTTGAAACATTGTTCCCCCAGCTTCTCGGTAATATTGTCGGTTCTCAGGCTACGGCCAATCGCAAACTTATCTTGCAACTGAGTGTCGGTATACCACAAATGAAGCGCCTCATGCAGGACATTGGCTCGCGCCAACCGGCTCGCCCGCAACGTCGGCCTAACCGGCACTGTCTCCCCTGAACATCCAACTGCCCCCTACCGCACCTTGAACCTCATGTCCAGACGGCCTTCGGACCCCGCTTACGTTTTTCCAGTTGACACAATCATAGATATGTCATCTGGCCGACCAGGGTGACGGGCGACATTGACGGATCCGTACGGCGTCCGTTTTCTGGTTCCGGACACGGCCTATGGCCTAGTCCTATAGATAAGAGTGCTTTGCATAAGTTTGCAATTGCACGACGGAGGCGGGGAGGGGCAATACATCCGTCCTAACGCGCGGTGTTCTTCAGGAGTCGGGGCCGGGGCATCGAGTGCCCAAAATGCGATCACTTCATTCGGCAGTAGTCCGGCGAACCACGGATCTGCCCGGAACACAACCCCCAAACCAGGGTCATCTAAATTCTTCCGAATGCGCTCGGTCAACTCGCAGGCCTCCGTCTCGGTGGGCAAACTCAAGGTCCGCACCATCATTCTACCGTCCCCTGTCCGGCCAAGCAGAATTCCTTCGTGGCCAGGAATCGCAAAGAGATTCTCCCGTCCAAAATAGACTAACTCGCCGCGGCGATGGTAGGCGACCGTACTTCGGCCATTAACTTGCATAAAAGCGCGACATTCCCAACCGCACCTCGAGCTTCCTCGTACTGCTTAAGAAACAAGTCATAACTATATCCCACACCGGGTCGTACAGCGAAGTCATGATCCAGGTGTGTCACAACTATGAACGAATAGCCTCCTAGTCGATTTCCCGGAGTTTCAAAGTATTGGCGAATTGTTTGGGGATCTATGTTTACTAGCTTTATTCTCTTCAGATACCAGTCGATTCCCTGAGGCCAACCAAGCGCCATTGACACCGCAACGATTAGAACTCGAATCAGTCTTCGCTTCATTATTTTAGGCACTCCTTGAGCCAGTCTGTAATTTTCTTACTCGCTTCTCGATCGGTTTGAAAGCCGCCAGAGCCAAGACTTTTTGCCAGAAGTAGGTGTCCATCTTCGCCTGACCTGACCGGAAAATCCGTCCACCTAAACTAGAAATTCCAGCATACCTTCAAGCCTGTCCTTCGCCCTATATCTCAGCTGGGGTGCGCGGAACGGTCGGCGGGTCAAGGCCGAGCGCCAGCGAGCCCGTAGGGTCGCCTTGACCCGCCGGGCGTTCTGCGCGATCCATCCTCTTGGGGGCGAAGGGCAGCCCCGCGACAAAGTCTCGGGGTGTCCGATTTCCGAGCGAACTATGCGGCCGCTCCTCGTTGTAATGTCGACGCCAGGCCGCCAGGATCGCGCGCGCCTGCACCAGCGTGACGAACCAATGTAAGTTCAAACATTCGTCGCGTAACTTACCATTGAAGCTTTCCACGTGGCCATTCTGCATCGGACGGCCAGGCTGAATATAACTCAGTTTGATCTGCTGTTCCGCGCACCATTTGGTGAGTGCGCTGGATACAAACTCCGGACCGTTATCGACGACAATCTCTTCCGGCCGCTCCTGCACGACCCTTTCGAGGACCCGCTTGACGCGCTCGCCGGAGAGACTGAGGTCCACCTCCAACGCTAGACACTTGCGAGTATAGACATCCACCAAAGTGAAGATGCGCAGTGCGCGTCCGTCCGCGAGTCGATCAGCCACGAAGTCCATGGCCCACCTCTGATTCCGCCGTTTTGCTGGGTTTTCGGCCAGCTTCGGTCGCACCAGGCGCTTTCGCAAGCGCCGCTTCACTTGCAACTTCTCCTCGCGCCAGATGCGGCTCACGCGGTGTCTCCCCAGCCGCGGGTGCTCTTTTCTGACCAAGCCCCAGATGCGGCGCAAACCCCAGCGGGGATGCTCCGCCGCCAGGCTCCGCACCAGCTGACGCAGCGATGCGTGGCGATCCGGACACGGTTGATACCGATGCGTTCCGCGCGGCACTTCGACTAGCCTGCAGGCGTGACGTTCGCTCGTGCCGTGTTCGGCCATCACGTGCGTCACTGCCGCTCGTTGCTCCGCAGGCTTCACCATTTTTTTGTGGCCAGATCCTTGAGTATCTTGTTATCGAGCGATAACTCCGCCACCAATGCCTTCAGCCGGCCGTTCTCTTCCTCCAGCGCTTTCAGCCGCTTGGCTTCGCTCACTTCCAGTCCCCCGTACTTCGATCGCCACGTGTAGAACGTCGCCGGACTGATCCCGTGCTCCCGGCACAAGTCCTCCGTCTTCCGCCCCGCTTCCGCCTGCTTCAAGATCCCAAGGATCTGCTCTTCACTAAACCGACTCTTCTTCACCTTCTCCTCCCTTTCTGGCCTCTCCGCCTCTTGGGATTTCCAGTTTAGTTTGGTTCAGTTTCTCCGGTACAGGTCAAGTGTAGTGAAATGCGGCATAACGTCCTTTATGATGGGTACTAGTCCACCCCTGGAACAACCGCAAGTGTTTCGGGTCAGTGTTCAGGGATACCCGGAGACACTAACTGCGACGGATGGATCCCGCAGCGTGCAGAGATGTGCCTGATGTGGTACGAATGACAGGATAACAACCAGCCGTAGTGCTACGCGTTGGCTGACAGTCACGATGGCTAAGCTCAATACCCATATTCGCCTGCGTCCTATCAGATTTGCTTTCCTCGTTCGTCCGGACGATGGGTCAGCGCTTAGGAAGGTCATCTCGATCAACACATGTCTGTGGGGGGGGAAGTTCAATCCCATCATCCCTTTCATAAAGCAGGTTCCAGGTATAGACCGACTACATAGGTAACAGAACAATCCAAGCACATCGGTAACAAAAATGGGGGATGCCCTGGAAAGTGAGCGATGTGATGGAGCAGCGATATCGGTGCATAGCGGACTGGCAGGAAGGCGAGTCGGTAGCGGAGTTGGCGCGGCGGGAGGGGGTGAGCCGCAAGACGATCTACAAGTGGATTGGGCGGCATGAAGAGTTGGGGATGGAAGGGCTGAACGAGCGATCACGGCGGCCCTTGAGCCAGCCAGGGCGCACGGCGCGAGAGATTGAGGAAGCGGTGGTGGAACTGCGGAACCGGCATCCGAGCTGGGGTCCGGAGAAGCTGAAAACGTGGCTCGAGCGG
>JBGAHE010000171.1:0-8181 GCA_044226365.1 Bryobacteraceae bacterium | reverse complement strand
ACGCCTTCCAGTCGATGCCCTCTAACCCGGACTCGGTCGCGTGCAGCGGCCGGTTGTAGTTCTGATACCAATACGATTGCACCAGCGGCACATGTCCTAGCTCGCCGCGCCGCATCATCTCGCGCGCCTCGATGATGTGTGGATAGCTGCGCTGCTGGTAGCCCACCTGCACCACGCGCGCGGACTTCTTCACTGCCTCGATCGCCGCGGCGCCTTCTTCCACCGCGTGCGTCAGCGGCTTTTCGATGTAAGTGTCTTTGCCCGCCGCCACCGTCGCCAACAGCATCGGCACATGCCAATGATCCGGCGAGCCGATCAGCACCGCATCGATGTTGCGATCGTCCAGCACCCGCCGGAAGTCCGCCTCTTCGCGCGCCCCCGGGGCCAGCGTCGTCTTCGCCTTGGTGCGATGCAGGGGATAGACGTCGCACACGGCGACGATGTCGTTCTCGCCCGCCTGATTCGCCATCCGCATCAGCAGTTGTCCGCGTCCGCCGGTGCCGATCGCGCCCAACCGAATGCGATTATTGGCGCCCAGAATGCGTTGATAGGAGGCCGCCGTAAAGGCGGCCGTGCGAGCGAAGCTACGACGGGTCATCGCGGCTATTATACGGGCCCGGCCTATATTGGTTCCGACCCAAAGCGGATCACGTTTCCGTCCGGATCCTCCACGTGCATCTCGAGCGCCCACGGATAATTCGTCGGCGGCATCCGGATGGCCACCCCCAGCGCGACATACTCCTCGTGCAGCTTGGCCACATCCTCCACGCCGATCCACAGCCAAGCCTTCCCCTCGCCCTGATCGCCATGCGAGAGATAAATTCCGGCTTCATCGCGATTCACGCTCGTGAACTCATCGTCGCCCCACGGCGCGTTCACGAATCCCAGCTTCTCCACGTAGAAGGCGACGGCTCGCGCCATGTCCTCCACACGCAGAATCGGCTGGCTGTTCTCGAAGTGCACCGCCATGGCTAGCCCTTCAGCAACTTCTCCCAGGTCATTTCTTTGCCTGAGTAAATGGCCTCGCGCGCCAGAATCGCCATCAGCGTGCTCTCGGCGCCCCAGATGGCGGCGTTCTCCATCTTGCCCGTGCGCGCCCCGTCAATGAACTGATCCACCGCGTCCTTGGTGATGTCGTAAGTCGTCTTCACTTCTTCCACCGGCTTGCCGGGCAAATGCAGCCGATACCCCTGACGCGACACATGCACCGCACCGTCCCGTTGTAGGCAAATGAACGTCTCGCCCACTTCGCTCCAACCGGTTCCGCGGCCGAACTGATTCGCACTGAAGCTCACCACCAGCCCATTGGCATACTGCAACGTGAAGGCGAGGTTATCGAGGATGTCGCCCAGGTCCGTCCGCCAACGGCTGCCATAGCCACACGCCTTCACCGGCTTCATATTCGTGAACCAATGAATCACATCCACGTTGTGACAGTTCTGCTCAATCAACATGTCACCGGACATTTCCTTGTAGAAAAACCAATTGCGAATCTTCTCTTCGCTCGCCGCGTGTCCGGACTTCACCGGCGCCCCCGTCCCCAGCCACGCCGCCCGCACCATCCGCAGCGGCCCCAACTCGCCCGACGTCACCATCTGGTGCGCCCGCCGATACTCGGTTCCATAACGCTGCTGAAAGTCCATGCTGATCCGCTTATTCGGATCCGCCTTGCGCGCCGCCGCCAGCACGCGGTTGCAGCCCTTCACATCCACCGCCGCGGCCTTCTCCATAAAGATGTGCTTGCGCGCCTTCACCGCCGCTTCAAAATGCTCCGGATGAAACACGATCGGCGTCGCAATGTAGACTGCATCCACGTCGCTGGCCAGCAGATCCTGGTGCGCCTTGAACTTGCGCGCTCCCGCGTACTGCTTCTCCCCCACCGCCAGCCGATCCTCGTAGATGTCGCACAACGCGGTGACTTTCGCGAACTCGTTCTTCGCGAAATAACCGCTCACATACATGCCGCGATTGCCGCAGCCAATCAGTCCCACGGACAATGCAGAGTTGGCTTGGCTGCCGCGCACCAGGTGCGGTGCCATGATCGTAAACGCCCCGGCGGTGCTCCGGCTCAGGAACTGGCGGCGGTCGGTCGGTGAGGACATGTAAACTCCTTTACGGGTTTTCAAACCGAATCCTACTATACTGATGGGGACCAATGAAGCTTTCGATTCTGATACCCGTTTACAACGAACGGGCGGTGGCGGAGCGCAGTTTACGACAAGTTTTAGCCGCTCCCCTGCCGGAGAATATGGATCGGGAGTTGATCATCGTGGACGACTGCTCCACCGACGGCACCTCCGCCATCCTCGAACGTCTCGCCGCCGATGACCCGCGCATCCGCCTCTTTCGCCATGCCGTCAATCGCGGCAAAGGCGCCGCCGTCCGCTCCGCCATTGAACAAGCCACCGGCGACTTCTGCATCGTCCAGGATGCGGACCTCGAATACGACCCCAACGAATACCCCATCCTGCTGCGCCCCTTGCTCTCCGGCCACGCCGACGCTGTCTTCGGCTCCCGTTACCTGGTCGGCGATCAAACGCGCGTCCTGCCCTTCTGGCACTCGCGGATCAACAAGTACCTCACGTTGATCTCGAACATGTTCTCGAACCTGAACCTCACCGATATGGAAACCTGCTATAAGGTCTTCCGCACCGATCTGCTCAAGTCGATTCCCGTGCGTTCGGATCGTTTTGGCTTCGAGCCCGAGATCACCATGAAGTGCGCCAAGCGGCGTCTGCGCATTTACGAAGTCCCCATCTCCTATCACGGCCGCACCTTTGAGGAAGGCAAGAAGATCGGCTGGAAGGACGGCGTGAAAGCCCTGCTGGTGATCTTCAAATTCTGGATCATCGACGACCTGTATCAGCAGCCCTACGGTCGCATGTTCCTCAACAATCTCGCCGGCACGCCGCAGTATCTCAACTGGCTCACCCGCGTCATCCGGCCTGAACTCGGCGACACCGTCCTCGAAGTGGGCGCCGGTATCGGCGCGCTCGCCGGCCAGTTGATGGGTAAGCGGAAACGCTACGTCGTCGGCGAGAACGAACCACTCTATCTGCACGCCCTCTGGAATCGCTTCCTGCGCACGCCGAACGTCGAGGTGATGAAGCTCGACCCGGCCAAGCCCCACGAGTTCGAAGACCTGCGCAATGGCTTTGAGTCCGTGCTCTGCGTCAACGTCCTCGAAAGCCAGGAGAACCCGGACCTCGTTCTTCGCCGCCTGCACGATTGCCTGGTGCCGCAAGGCAAGCTCATTCTGCTGGTGCCGCAGGGCCCCGGTCTCGCCGGCTCGCTGGACCGCACGCTCGGCGTCCGCCAGCGCTTCACCCGCGCCGGCATCGAGCAGCAGGCTCGCCAAGCCGGCTTCACCATCGAACGCGTCGTGCAGTTGAACAAGATGGGCACGTTCTTCTGGTGGGTCGCCGGCAAGGTGCTGCGCCTGGAACGCTTGGGCAAAGTCTTCCTCAAGCTCTTCGACAAGACGGTCTGGCTGTGGCGCCTGCTCGACCCCGTCCTGCCATGGAACGGACTCTCACTGATCGTCATCGCGCGGAAGTCCTAACGTGCTCGGCCCCGGCGATCCAGCGCCCATCTTCACCTTGCCCGACGTGAATGGCACTCCCGTCTCCCCGGCCGGGCGACGGCTGTTAGTCTTCTTCAAAATCAGTTGTCCCGTCTGCCAACTCGCCCAGCCGTTTCTGAACCGCCTGGCCGCGGGCGGTCTACCCGTCGTGCTGATCTCCCAGGACGATGCCGAACTCACCCCGTACTTCCTTCGCCAGTTCGCCGTCCAGTCCCCCACCCTGATCGACGACGAAGCCGCCGGCTACCCCGTCTCGAACGCCTACGGCATCGAGAGTGTTCCCTCCATCTTCCTGGTCGGCGACGACGACGTTATCGATGCCGCCACCAGCGGTTTCGTCAAAGCCGACTTCGCCGCCCTCGGCGGTCCGGACCTGTTCGAGCCCGGCGACGACGTCCCCGCCTGGCGCCCCGGCTGCGGCGCCAACAACTAATCCCCGCACCGGGTCCTAAACCGTGAATAATAGAAAAGAATGGCAAATCTGACGGAAATTCTGAGCGCGGCGAAAGCCATCACCAAAGGCATGGGCATCACCTTCGGGGAAATGCTGCAGCCGGCGCTGACGGAGCCTTATCCGGACGGCCCGCCGCAGTTGCAGGAACGTTACCGCGGCGCGCACGTCCTCAAGCGCGATGAGAACGGTCTCGAGAAGTGCGTCGCCTGTTTCCTTTGCGCTGCCGCCTGCCCCTCGGATTGCATCTACATCGAAGCGGCGGAAAATAGCGACAAACTCCGCATCTCCGGCGGCGAACGCTTCGCCAAGGTCTACAACATCGATTACAACCGCTGCATCTTCTGCGGCTATTGCGTCGAAGCCTGCCCCACCGATGCCATCACCCATGGCCACAAATTCGAAGTCGCCAGCTACGACACCTCCACGCTGATCTATCGCAAAGAGAAAATGCTCGAGGCTCCGCCCGCCGGCCAGACGTCGCTCGCTTACGATTCGCAGGCCAACGCCGGCTCCGGCGGCCACTAAACACCACCTCATGACGGGAGCCTCCGGGGAGTTGCGCTCACCACTGCAGTCGAAATGGATCGAACTGCGGGATGAAGTGCGTCATCGCATCTACCTCGCGGACCTCCACGGCGCCGCCCTCCAGGCGCTCATCGAACCCATTCCCCGCCCCGACGGCTCCAACCCCCATGCGGACCGCCGCCAGCGCACCTGGCTCGCTCCGCCGCCCGTCGAGCCCGAATGCATGCGCCCTTACCCGTGCTCTCGCCTCATCGGGGCGCGCACCCGCGGCTTGCAGCCGACTTCCGGCACCGAAGCCTCCGCCTGGCTTGAGTTCGACCACACCACGCCCGACGCCGTCTTCAATGTCATCAGCCACTACCGCGACCGCATGCCTCACCTCGGCTTGCACATCACCGAAGACGGCTGGCTCCATCATCCGGACCAAACCCATCGCCTCGTCGCCGAGTCCGCAGACCACACCGAGCAGTTCGAGATCTTCGTCAACAACTTCGGCCCCACCACGCTGATTCACTCGCGCTACACCGTCTTCACCGCCGGCCATTACCATTACGAGCCGCCGCCCCTGCTCGACCTCCACATCGACCACTACGACGAAGAGTGCGAGATCCTTTACCTTCACCACCCGGCCGACAATCAGTACTTCGCCCTCTCGCGCTACCTGATCGAACTTTGCTCGCAGGACGAAACCAGCGCCATCGGCGCCGAACTCGCCACCTCCATCCGCCTCCCGGAATGGCTCCCCGCCTACCCCGGCGAGCGCCCCACCATTCGCCGCGGCCTCATGCCCGTCACCCACGCCCGCTACGTCGACCTCCACGTCAAGACTGACGCCCCCATGGAAGCCGTCCTCGACTTCTACCGCCGCGTCGCCCGCCACAACGATCTCGAGATTCTTGGCGAAAGCGAAGGCGAAGGCCGCCGTTCCCTTCTGGCCAACGATCGCCAAAGCCGCTTCCGCTTCGAAGTCGTCACCCTCGCCCAAGCCACCCTCACCGAAGTGAATTTGAACTATTGGGAGTACCCGGCGGCCGAGCCTTTGGTAAACTGAAGAACAGTACTCCCCGATCGTCTAACGGTAGGACAGCGGTCTTTGACGCCGTGAATCGTGGTTCGAATCCATGTCGGGGAGCCAATTCTCAAGCTGTTTCTCAGCTTCCCGAAACCTAACTCGTGCCAACGTGCGGATCGCGCGTCATCCAGGAACCATCCGAAAATTGGTAATGATGTGAAATGAGGGGGGAGACTCCCTGCTTGTCCACGGGCGCTACAGCGTCTTCAAAAACGCGATTAACGCCTTCCGGTCCTCCACGGACAGCTTCAGGCCAAACTCATGGCCCTGGATCGGCCCCTTCTGCATCCAGTAACCGTTCGGCACGTAGTCGTTCTTCACTCGCGCAGGGTCAAACCACTCCTCAAGGGTGTCCACCCACCCTCCGTGGCCAAATGCATTGCGATACCAAACCCCGCGCAAGGAAGGCACCTTATAAAAGCCCGTCCCCCGCCGCGACATCAGGGCCAGTGTCGTTTCGGTGCCGACACTCACATTCAGAATGTCATCGGTCTTGCGCAACTCTGGCGGCACGGTGAACCCCTTGGCGGGGGTCAACTTGTTGTTCGTATACAGCGGAGGCGTATGGCAGCTCCCGCAGCCCTGCTCGGAGAACACCTTCTGTCCACGCCTGGTCAGATCATTGATCTGGTTCGGATTCTTCGGCGCCTCCAACGAATAAATGTACAGCGCCAACGCATACAACTGCTCATCGCTATAGCGCGTCCCCTTATCTGAGCCAAACGGGGTCGGCTCGGGGCTGGGCTGAAAATCACCGTAGTGAGCCATCGTATCCAACCCTTGATTGGTCACTGCATAACGAGCCAAATCGCCAATCGAGCGATGCCGCACAAATCCCGTAGAATCGAGATACTTTTGATCCTGCAAACCAATCAACGAGGGAACATGCGGAGGATGCCTCCCACTCGTCCCCTGCCGTTCCACGACTCCGGGGTGCTCTCGAAGGCGCACTTGCACCAACTCTTCGAAGGACATCTGTTCAAAGAATTCTTCCTTACTCTGCACCCAGGGCACTCCCCAAAGGATCCAGAACTCCTCTCGCATCTGAGCCAAGGCCTCGGAACTCAAACCCCTCAGCTCCGCCTTCACCTTTTGTGGGTCTCTTCGTTGGCCGCCCCCCTGGGCGCCAGGCAAATAGCTGCCATCGGGCATCACCCGCGTGTGACAAGAAGCACAGGAATTCTCTCCGACTTCCAGCACTCCCTTCTTGCGAATGATGTACCTGCTCCTGTCGGGAAAGGACGGCAGAATCCCTTCCTTTGACGCGGGAAGCACTCCACGGGTAGGGGGCCATTGCGGCGGAAGAGGAAACAGCAGCACTTCCGACTCAAAAACCAGTTTTCCGGCTGCAATCCAGTCCGCTTTGGTCTTCAGCTTCGCCGGATCGAACACGACCTCCGGCTCCTGTTGCTTCAACCATTCGAGATACCCGGCCGGCTCCTTGCCCGGTTCATACATCGGGTAGGTCTTGTAAATCGGACGCACCTTTAGTGCGTAATATTCGGTGGAACTCAAGTGCCGGGGCGAGCGATCCGGGTGCGCTAGCGGAACCTCAAACCCAGCCACCGCTGCATCGTCCCACACCTTTGGGATTTCCGGCCGGAAATCCTGTCCGCTCACTACCACAACGAACATGTACAGCCCAACCAACAGGGCGACTCTGAGGCTCATGTTCCAAGCAAGCTTACCATCTTCCTTCGCTGCGAGCGGACCGCTGGCTGCTCCGAAGTTTAGAAACACCAGACGTCGCGGTTCGAGATTGATCCCGAGTGGGCACCCACCGCGGATGGACTCCGCCCGGTGCCCTGGAGCCAACCCCGCCAGCACCGCGACGCCAAACCCTTACCGACGCCGCTCCACCACCCCCACCTTCACCACCGGACCCGCCGTCGCCATCAGACCCGCCCGCCGGAAAAAGTACACCCAACCACTCTCCCCGCCCAGCACCAGATCCAATCGCCCATCGCCATCCCAATCCACCGCCCGCACGCTGGTCTCGTGATGGCTCACCGTCAGCGGCATTCCGTAGTAACGCATCATCTGCCGTTCGAACCGCGGCTGCGCCATCGTCCCGACATTGCGATACCACACCACGTGCGACCGCTCATTCGAGAACAAATCGAGCCGTCCATCGCCATCCCAATCCGCCACCGCGAAGCCATGATGATACGGGATCGGCGTGCGCAACTCCGCGCCGTTCGCCAAGCGAAACGGCACTCCCGCTCGCAACCGC
Organism: Bryobacteraceae bacterium; assembly: GCA_044226365.1. Classification (GTDB taxonomy): domain Bacteria; phylum Acidobacteriota; class Terriglobia; order Bryobacterales; family Bryobacteraceae; genus JALHNI01. The sequence continues at coordinate 314 of JBGAHE010000171.1, read as the reverse complement.
CAACTGCCGTCCGCCGCCCGGTAACGGACATACAAACACACCGCAATCTCGCGCCCGTCGTTGCGATCCCGCCCCGCCGATGACCCCGCCACCAAGTCCGGCGGACCGTCGCCATTCCAATCCACCGGCGCTGGCTGCGCCCGAAACGAGAAGTGCTCGCCGCCGTCGTGCAGCAACTTACGCAACGGCGCATAGCGCGGTGCCCGCCGCGTTCCCACGTTTTCGAAATACGCCAGCCGATTGCTGTTATTGCCCGCGATCACATCCAGATCGCCATCGCCATCCCAATCCACCAGCGCCGGCTTCGACTGTCC
>JBGAHE010000170.1:0-8151 GCA_044226365.1 Bryobacteraceae bacterium | reverse complement strand
ATCCTTCTCCAGACGCATGGCTTCGGGCCGCGGCACCACTTCGAGCACCTGCGCCGCGGGAAGCAGCAGACGGGCATCGGTACCAGCTAAGCGCAAGATCATCGCTTCGCCATTCGCTCCGGTACCACCGCCGCGCAATTCAGTCAACGCCTCCAGCCGAGGTGTCCGCTTGGGTGGCGGCGCATCCTGGAAGAAAGATGGCTCTACCGCCAGCACCAGACCTTGCGGCAAGCGCAACACGCCGAGCGCTCCGGGCAACGCGCGCTCCGCCCCCGGCGACAAACGCCGTGCCGACTCCCCCGGCGCCTCGATCGGCATCGAGATGCGCTCCACTTCGAGCGACGCTCCCAACGCCAAATCCAACCGCACCAAAGAGTTCGTAAACCGCTCCACGCCGGTCACCAATTCCTGGGGCAGCGCGTACACCACGCCACCGCGTTCGACGAGAAAGAATTGTTGGCTCAAGATGTTCTCCTCGCCCACTGGCGCACCAGCCCGATGAGCGCGTCTTCCACAAACGGCTTGACCAGATAGTCGTTCACGCCCAGGCTGATGGCCTTTTGGCGATGCTTGTCGCCGGAACGCGACGTCACCATGATCACCGGCAGGTTCTGGTAGGCGTCCTGCGCCCGCAGGCTCGCCAACAATTCGAAGCCGTCCATGCGCGGCATCTCCACGTCCATCAGCACGACGTCGGGAAGCTCGGTCGCCTTGCCCAGCCATTCGAGCGCTTCCACCCCATCCTTGGCTTCGCGCGGCTGCCAGCCCTCTCCGCGGAACAGATTGGCCATCACGCGGCGCACGCTGAGCGAATCGTCGACGATCAGCACTTCGATCGGCCGGCGCGCCGCCGGAGTCAACCGCCGTTGCGTCACGGTGCCCATCGTCGCCGCACCCAGTTCGCCCGGTTCGAGAATCAACACCACGCTGCCGTCACCGAGCAACGTGGAAGCGGCGATGCCTGGAATTTTCTTCGTCAGCTTGCCCAGTGGCTTCAGCACCACATCGCGCGCTTCAAGAATCCGATCCACCATCAGGGCGTAGCGCTGTTCGCCGCGCCGCAACACCAGTACCGGCCGGTGCCGCATCTCGTCTTCGGTGGGAGCCGCGGCCAAACCGAGCTCGTTGCCGAGTTCCACCAGCCGCAGCGGCACCTGACCGTCCTTCAGCGTCCACGTGTTGCCCAGCCGGCTGAGTTCTTCCATCTCCACCCGCGTGATGCGCTGCACCGGCGCGAGCGGTAAGCCGAATACCGAACCCTGCGCCTCCACCAGCAGCACCTTCGTGATCGCCATTGAAAGGGGCAGCCGGATCGTGAAGCTGGTGCCCTGCCCGAGGTTCGAGTCCACCGACATCGAGCCGCTCAGACTTTCAATGGTCGACCGCAGCACGTCCAGGCCGATGCCGCGTCCCGACACGTCGGTCACTTCCTTGGCCGTCGTAAAGCCTGGTTCGAACAACAGGGCGTAGAGCGTCGCTTGCGTCGCCTGCGACGCCTGATCAGCGGTGAGGAATCCGTGCCGCACCGCGGCATCACGGACTTTGGCGACGTCGATGCCCGCCCCGTCGTCGGAGAGGCGCAGCACAATTTCCGTGCCTTCGCGCGCAATGCGCAATACGATGTTGCCGGTCTCGGGCTTGCCGATCGCCACGCGCCGGTCGGCATCTTCAATGCCGTGGCTCACGGCATTGCGCAGCAAATGTTCGAGCGGACCGCAGATCTGCTCGAGCACCTGCTTATCGAACTCGACGTTCGCGCCTTCAATCGTCAGTTCCGCCGGCTTGCCCTCTTTGCCGCCCGTGATGCGCACCGTGCGGTGCAGTCGCGAGGCCTGCGTCTGGAACGGCACCATGCTCAGCGCCAGGAGTTTATCCTGTAGCTCAGTCGTCAGCCGGCCTAAACGAGTCAGATAGCCGTCGAAGTCGCCGAGCAAGCCACCCAACTGATGTCCCGCCGCGCCGATATCGCTCGCCGTCTCGTTCAAGTCGCGGGCCAGTAAGTGAAATTCGGTGTAGCGATCCATCTCCAGGGGGTCGAAGTCCGCGCGCGGATCCACCAGTTCCTGGCCCTGTCGCAACAGGCTCGGTCGCAGCAGCGCGGGAGTCGCGTATTCAGAATCCAAACGCTGCGACAAGCGCCGCAGCCGCTTCAGCACTAAGTTCACTTCTGACGTTTCATGCTGAAAGCGCGCATAGCTGCGCTCGAAAGTGGACCGGTTCACCAGCAGTTCGCCCACCAGCCGCACCAGTTCGCGCAAGCGATCGAGGGGCACCCGGACGTATTTGTTGGGGTCCACCTGCTCGGGCACCGGTGATTCCGATGTCCGGGCCTCGGGCTCATGCGCCACTGCCGAGTGGCGATGGAAGTGTTCGAGCTCCTGCTCTTCGTCGCGTTCGGGTAGCAGTTCCGCGTAGGCCGTGTAGAGCACCTCGAGCGCCGCATCGCGATTCTCCACCGCGCCCGTTCCCAGACCGGCCAAGTCGACGAGCACGTCATAAGTGGTGATCAGCAGATCATGCACATCGGGCGTGTATTCCTGCCCGCGCTCCACCAGCGAGTCAAGCAAGTCTTCCATGCGATGCGCCAGTTGGCTAATCTCCGGAAAGCCCACCATGCCGGCCGAACCCTTGAGCGTATGCACGGACCGCCGGACTTCGCCCAGCGGCACCGACCTCTCCGCCGCCCGGTCCAGACCGCGCAAATGCTGTTCAATGCGGGCGAAATGCTCTTCCGCTTCGAGCAGGAAGCCTTCCACCAGTTCCGGGTCGATCTCCGGCTCGGGACGCGCCGCGCGCGCCTGATAGCCCGTCGTCGCTTGGGGAGGCTCGAAGCGAGCCAACGCCTCGCGCATCGCGGCCAGCGACGTCCGGCACTGCTCCGCCACTTCGGCGTCGAACTCCCGTTCGCCCGCCGCCACGGCTTCCAGCAGGCGCTCGCTTTCGTCGGCCAGCACGGCGAGTTCGGTACAACCCACCACGCGGCTGGCGCCGCGGATGGAATGAAACAGACGATGCGACTGCTCGAGCGCGGTCGGATTCACTGGCGATTGCAACAAGCTCGCCAGCGCACTCTCGATTTGAGGAAAGTAGCCGGCCACTTCCACAGTGAAGCCGTCCACCACCTCCCGATCATGGATGGTGGCCATGAGCTACCTTAGGCGGCCACCACGTCGCGGTCGGTGGTCTTGCGGCTTTCTTCCGGCAACCGGAAGTGACGCAGCGAGGCGCGCAGTTGCTCGGCTTGTTCCGCCAGCGACTGGATGCTTTCGGAAGCCGAACGCGCACCATTGGCCGTTTCCGCCGCCACACCGGAGATCACCGCCACGTTGCGGGATACGGCTTCGGAGCCGAGCGCCTGTTGCTTCGAAGCCTGCGAGATCGATTCAATCAGCACGGCCAACCGTTGCGACACGGCTTCGATTTCCGCGAGGCGTGAACCTGCCGCGCTGGCCAGGCTCGATCCGCCCACCACTTCGCGCGTCGTCTCTTCCATGGCCGTAATGGCTTCCTTGGTGTCCGTCTGAATCGACTTGATCAGCGTCGAGATCTTCTTCGCCGAACCGGTTGCCCGTTCCGCCAGCCGTTCCACTTCCTCGGCGACCACCGCGAAGCCCTTGCCCGCTTCGCCGGCCATGGCGGCTTGAATCGAAGCGTTCAGCGCCAGGATACTGGTGCGATCGGCCACGTCTTCGATCAACTGCACGATCTCGCCGATCTCCTGCGAGCTCTCGCCCAGGCGCTTGATGCGCTTGGCCGTTTCCTGCACGTGCGTCCGGATGGCGTCCATGCCTTCCACCGTCTTCTGCACGGACTCATTGCCGCCGCGCGCCGCAGCCAGGGCTTGCGTCGCCACCGTGCTTGCCGTGTTCGCCGTGTTGGCCACCTGCTGAATCGAATCGGTCATCGTTCCGATGGCCGCCGACACTTCGGTGACGCGCTGGCTCTGCTGTACCGAACCTTCGGCCAGCCGCTCCGCCGTCGCCTTAATCGTGCGCGTCGAAGTCGCCACGCGCGACGTCGTTTCCTGCACCGAACCGATGATGCCGCGCAACTCCACGATCATGTAGTTGAACGAATCGGCAATCGCGCCCGTCATCTCAGCCGTCACTTCGGCTTCCTTGGTGAGGTCGCCATGCGCCACGCCGGCCACGTCATCGAGCAGTTTCAGGATGCTCGCCTGCATGTTGTCGCGCTCTTCCTGCGATTGCAGCAGGTTCACGGTGTTGTCGAGCATCGCGTTCAGCGCGGTCGCCGTCGTGCCCAACTCGTCATTGGTCGTCACTTCAGCGCGGGCCGCAAAGTCGCCCATGCCGATCGCCGCCACCAGCGCGTCGATCGACCGCACCTGACGCGCAATGCCGCGCGAGATGCGATACACCGCCAAACCGGCCAGACCGAGTAGGCCCAGCGTCAGGCCCACCTGAATCATGCGGTCCAGGTCCAGGCGCTCAATGCGAGTCGCGAGAATACCGCCCAGTTCCGCTGCCGTCTGTTCCTGCAGCCGGCTGTAAGCATCCGCCGCCGCCGAACCCTTGTCGAAAAACTCTTGCGCCGTGCCCACTTCGTCAGTGGCGTGCTGGCTGAAAGCCCGCGTCGCCGCCGTCGTCGCTGCCAGGGCCTTGCCGAGGCGCGGCTCCAGTTGCGGATTGTTCTCGATCGCCTTGGCAATGCTGCCGGCCACGCGCTCAGAGGCAAGGTTCGTCTGCCGCGTCAGGAACGCCAGTTGTGTCGCTTCGGCCGGCGTGCGCTTGCCGCGCGCCGCCAGGCCCGCGCCATACGCGCGCAGTTGGCCGGCGGTTTCCGAAGCCGCCGCAATCTGCACCGCCAGCGCATCGGCCAGATAGTGCGCGTCGAGCTCGCTATCGGTCGTCATCGTCGATTGATCAGCCGCGTGACGCGCGAGCGCGTTCGTCTCGGCGATCAGCCGTCCCTGGCGCTCCAGGCCTTCCGCCGGCGTCCAGGTTAGCACCTGCATGCGCAGTTCCTGCCACGTGTTCTTGAGGCGCGCCAAACCTTCGGTGGTCTTCAACTCCGCGCCACTCTTCTGGTCGAGCCCTTCGAGCGTCGCCAGATCGGCATCAATGCGCGTCTGCAGCGCGGTCACCTGAGCGCGGAAACCTTCGGCGCCCTGCAGCGCCGCGTACGCCGCAGCCTGATGCTGCGACACATGATCCGCCAGTTGACGCAGTTCGCGAATATACTCGAGGCCCTTCTGCTCGTTCCGCGTGGCAATCACGCGCCCGCCCAGGTTCGAAACGAACAGCGACAGCAACACGCCGATGGGCAGCGCCATCAGAAAAAAGATCACCACTAACTTGTGCGAGATACCCAGATTCTTCAATTTCGCGAACATCTTGTCCTCTTCCTCACGTTCACGCCGCCAGCGACGGCAAATGGGTTTCGTTCAACACCCGGTCGAGATTAAATCGGCTTACCCATTCGCGGTCTCGTTCCGCGACGGCTTCCACAAATCCTTCAGCGGCATGCGCGCCGGCAATCTCCGCTGACTTCCAGGCGGTGGCCGGAAAGGCCGCCAACCCGTTCACCTGATCCACCAGCAGCGCGGCCAGCGGTTGACGATTTCCGTCCTGAATCACCAGCATGCGGCGCGCCGTCGGCTTCTCGGCCGAAGTCCAGCCAAGCACCTCGCGCAGATCGATCACCGGCACCACTTCGCCGCGTAAATTGGTCAGTCCCTTGATGCCCGCCGCTGCACCCGGTAGCGGCGTCACCGGCGTCATGCGATCGGTCTCGAGCACGCGCCCGATGGGCACGGCAAAGAGCATCTCGCGCACCGAGAAGAGCACGTAGCGCGGCACATCGGTCGCCAGGCGCATGCGGCGCGCCGGATACGCCACCGGCTCATGCGCGGCGAACTCGAGCTCCATCCGCTCGAGAATCGCGGCACAGGCCGCGGCCGCTCCCGGATCGCCCGTCCATTCCCCCGGCGGTGGTCCCGCCGGGGCCGCGATCTCTAACGGCGCGGCTGCCAGCGGAACCTCGACCACCGGAACTGGAGAAATCGAATCTTCCTTGGCTCCCTCGCCAGCCGTGGTGGGCGCCTCGGGAGCCACCGCCGCCACCTCAACCCCGTCGGGATCGGTCACGGGTACCTCAACCAACGGAAGGTCCGTGACGGGGCGCTCCGATCCTGGTACTTCGGCAACGGCCGGCTCGGCGACAGGAAGATCGGCTACCACCTGTTCAGCCACAGGCGCCCGCTTCGGCAAAGCCGAAATCAAGGGCAGCGCCGAGATCGCTGGCAGGGCCCGCGCCTCCGCCACTACCGGTGCTTCCCCCGGCAACTCCGGAGAAGACGAAGTTAACGCCTCCGCCGCTGGCTCGGCGCCGTCGATTGGCTCTTCGTCCCAGGTGCTCAGCAGATCCGCCAGCAGCCCGTCCATGGGATTGAATTCGGTGGACATGGTGGTGCCTTAGAGAAACCGCTCCACGCTCGCCGCCAGCGCCGCGGCGTCGTACGGCTTGGTGATGTACTCGTCGGCGCCCTGCTTCATCCCCCAGAAGCGGTCGCTATCCTGCGTCTTGCTGCTCACCAGAACAATCTTGATGTCCTGCGTTTGCGGCGTGGTCTTCAGTTGCCGGCACACCTGGAAGCCATTCTTCTTCGGCAGGACGATGTCCAGCAGCATGACGCGGGGCTTGAACTGGATCGCCTTTTCCAAGGCCTGCTCGCCGTCCACCGCGGTCACCACCGTATAGCCGCGGCCCTTCAGCGCCGCCTGCATGGCCCGCAATTCCGTCGGACTGTCGTCGACTACGAGAACCGTTGTTTCCATGAGCTTGTCTTCCTTGCCGCGTTCCGTTGCGCGGGAGCCAAATGCTTCTGTACGCTGCGGGTCAGCGCGGCGGCGTCAAAGGGTTTCGTCAGATAGTCGGAGCAGCCGGCCATCTTGCCCTTCACCTTGTCGAAAAACCCGTCCTTGCCCGACAACATCACGACGGGGATGTTCTGCATCAGCGCGTTCTGCCGCACGATCTTGCAGACCTGATACCCGTCCATGCGCGGCATCGTGATATCGAGCAGAATCAGCGCCGGCGTAATCTCGTCCAGCTTCGCCAGCGCCTGCATGCCGTCTTCGGCCAGCATCACGCGATACCCAGCCTTCTTCAGGGCACTGGATACCACCCTTCTTACGGTGAGGCTATCGTCCACCGCAAGGATAATCGGCTGATCAGCGATTTCCTTCAGTACGAAGGCCACATCGCGTTCGTCCGGCTTCAAACGAAAGGCCCGTTCAAAGGAAAGCGCCGCTTCGCCCAAGTCGCCCAGGTTCAAATGAGCCAACCCGATGTTGAAGTGGCTTTCGAAGGTCGGCTGACGCTTCGCCGCCGCTTCGTAGCGGACGATCGCGTTCTTCAGCGCGCCTTCATCGGCGCCCCGATTGGGCAAATAGGTCTCAAACGCCGATAACTTCAGATAAGCCCCGCAGCGTCCGCATTGCGCGGAAATCGCATGGACCTGCTGCGCGCAGAACGGGCAGGGGGACGTGTCGCTCTCCGGCTCCGGCGCCACCTTCGGCTTTGACCGCTGCGCCAGCCGCAAGCCGCCCAATTGATCGAGTGCCGTCTTGTTGCCGGGATTGAGCGCCAGCACCCGTTCCAGATGGGTAATTGCCTCTTCGGCCGTTTCCGCCAGCGCCGCCCGCCACAGCCAGGCTTGCTCGCTTTTGGGCTCCGATTCGCTCACTTCGCGAAACAGCGCGCGCGCCACGATCTTGTCGCCGGCTTTCGCCGCGGTTACCGCTTCGCGAAAGAGAATGTTGTGCTTGGTTAGTAATGCCGCCATGCGTGGTTACTTCTTCACGAACCGGTCGATGCCTTCATCGCGCCACACCCGCAGGGTCTGCTGATCGCGATCGGCGATCTTGAGCCCAATGGCGTTTACCGGATACTCGTACTTTTTCTGCAATTCAATCCAGGATTTTTTGATTGCTTCGTTAATCGCCATGGATCTCAGTTCCTTTCGCTCGTCACGTGGGCTAAGGCCGGCGCGCCGAAGCGGCCGCGGTAGCGGCACACCTCCGCGGCCAACCGCTCAAACGCCGGGGTACAGTTTTTGGGTCCCAGCACCCCCAACGCGACGCTGCCCAGGGCGGGCTTCATCCACGTCTCCACCAGTTCTCCCAACGC